>NZ_MVIJ01000004.1 GCF_002086735.1 Mycobacterium scrofulaceum
CCATCCGTGCTCAGCGCTTGTGCGTGAACCTCACGCTGCAGCCCGAACCGTGTCCCCGGAGAGCCGGTTAACGGATAGTGGGTTGTTGGACCAGATCTGCCGCCAAATTTGTTTGGGGAAGGCGGTGAAGGCGAGCAGGTCGGCGCGGGCGTCTTCGAGGTGGTCGGCGACCTTGGGGAGCTTGTCGGCCAGTGCGTCGATGATGCGGTCATATTGGGCTGCAACGGAACCGGCGTCAGGTTGATCGAAGACCGAATGCAGTAGTGTGCGTACCCACGGCCACGATGATTTCGGAGTGATGGCCATCAGGTTGGTGGCGTAGTGGGTGCGACACCGTTGCCACGATGCCCCAGGCAGGGTGGCGCCGATCGCGGCCACCAGACCGGCGTGGGCGTCGGAAGTGACCAGACGGACCCCTGATAGGCCGCGGGCGGTCAGCGACCGCAGGAAGGTCAGCCAGCCGGCCCCGTCCTCGGCGGTGGTGACGTCGATGCCCAGGATTTCGCGGTAGCCCTCGGCGTTGACCCCGGTGGCGATCAGCGCGTGCACGTTGACCACCCGGCCTGCTTCGCGAACCTTGAGCACCAGGGCGTCAGCAGCCATGAACGTGTACGGGCCTGCATCCAGTGGCCGGGTCCGGAACGCCTCGACCGCGGCGTCGAGCTCTTTGGCCATCACGCTGACCTGGGACTTCGACAAGCTGGTGATGCCCAGAGTCTCGACGAGTTTGTCCATCCGCCGCGTCGAAACGCCCAGCAGGTAGCAGGTAGCCACCACCGTGGTCAGGGCCCGCTCGGCGCGTTTGCGCCGTTCCAGCAGCCAGTCCGGGAAGTACGAACCTTGCCTTAGCTTGGGAATCGCCAGATCCAATGTGCCTGCGCGGGTGTCAAACTCGCGGTGCCGATACCCGTTGCGGGAATTGGTGCGCTCGCTGCTGCGCTGGCCGTAGCCGGCACCGCACACCGCGTCGGCTTCGGCGCCCATCAGGGCGTGAATGAAGGCGGCCAACAACTCGCGCAGCACATCAGGGTGCGTGGTGGTGAGTCGTTCGGCCAGCACGGCAGACAGGTCGATATCGTGGGCAATGGTCATCGCGTTGATTCCTTTGCTCGAGTGACTTTGGTCGGTCCCTCGAAGAATCACGCGATGACCTTCATTCATCCGGCTACGACACGCCGGTCATCACCGGCTCGTACACCACTCTGCTGGACGCAACTGGGGAGAACTGGCACCGTGACGAATTGACCACCAAGATAGAGTTCAACCTACGCCCATCCGCTTACGATCAGAGATCTTCAGGGTCACCAATGTCCGATAAGGCACCGCGGCACAAGCCTGCAGAACGGATGACAGCGGAACAGCTCCGCCGAGCAGCCGACGCTTGCCGAGACCTCGACGATCCGACGTTGATGGCGAAGGCTTGGGACGAGCCACCGCCGCCCGATATGCAAGCTTCAACAAACACACCGCGTCAATTCGGCCAGCTACAGAATCTCTCAGTTTCCGACACCTTCGATAATCCGCTGCCTGACGTGGAAGTCGCTGCGTGGGAAGCCGATTGTCCCCTTAGGTCCCAGACTCCAACGCGGGCGTCCGCCTTACGAAATGCAACGTCGCAATTGTTACTCAATGGCCGGCGCGCCCTTGAACACCCCGGACTTGTCGTTGGACAGGTGCATTGTGAACGTACCGCGCAGCCAGGGCGTGTTTGGTGTTGTAATAGGAGACTCGTTATGCAGCCGGATCAGCAGATGATAGAAGCACTGGTCAATTTGGCGACGAACGGCGTGCTGGACCGCATCGGCAACCGTGCCAAGCGTGCGCGGAATTGCGGCAGTGGGGACTGCACCCGCACCATCCTGAGCCGGGGAGCCCGTTTGTCGGCGACGACGCCGCTTTTAAGGAGGCGTATCCCTTAGTGCCGGCGGGGGATGCGGCGGTTGTCCGTTATCACTGGATCTGGGGCATTCTCAATGAATCTGGGGCACGACGTCAGTCCCAGGGGTTGACCAGGTCGACGCCCGTTCCGTCGAAGTGGCGAGTATTGCGGGTAGCCACAGTTGCGTGCCGGGACGCGGCGATGCCGGCGATCTGCACATCACGAATTTCCACCGCACGCCCACCTCGTTGTTGGGTGGCGGCGATGGTCCCAGCGGCAAACGCAGCCGTCAGGTCGAAGGATTGCACACGACCATCAAGGTCTTCGTCGAGGAGTTGAGAAAAGATCTCGTCGAGCCGCTTGCGTCGGCGGCTTGGCGTCAAAAGTTCAATACCAGTGCGTATCTCGAATACTGTTACCGATGTCGTCCAGATTGATTCGGTGGGCTGATTATCGAGCCATTCCACGACGGCCGGATCGGGTGTGTCCCGCATCAACGCGGAGAGCACATTGGTGTCCAGCACGATCATGATTCGTTGAACTGTGCCGGCTGGACGGGCTGTCCCCGCAGTTCGGGTATGTCCTCGGTCAGGCCCACGCCTTTGAAGCGTGACGCGATACGAGACCCGAGCCGCCCAGGCGGATTATCGACGTGCCGGACTGCGTTCCGTAAGATCTCGCGCACCTCCTCCTCGGTGCTGCGACCGTGTTGACGGGCTAGTCGCTGCAATTTGGCCTTGGTGTCGTCCTCAAGTTGACGGATGAGAATCTGCGCCACAGAGCGATGCTATCACGATATCGTTCAGATAGTGCGTTGACCTCGCCTTCATTGAGAATGCCCCAGATCCGGTTATAACGGACAGCGGTCACCGAGGAGTGTTTGATTCCGATGATGAGCGCCACGGAGAACCTGTACGCGGCCGCGTTGCTCGTAGATCAACGGACGACGACGAGGAACCTCTACGCGTCGTCCATAATGCAACTATGCCGTTCGGCGATGGAGACATCGGCGCGAACCATCTGGTTGCTCAGCGACCCCGACAGGAACGTACGGCGGGATCAACGGGACGCGGATTCGCTCGTGCCCGAGCGCATGGAGCCGACCATCGCACGGTGGATGAGTCTCTACGCCTAGGTGGCTCGGACGCGCTCGCCGATCTTCTCGTGGTGACGTTCGCGGCTTATCTGTAATCGTGTCACCCGCGACGGCTCGCGCCGCGGGTTGCGCATGGGCCCACTTATGGCTGTTGGAATGGCCACGGATTTGGCCACAGAACACGGTGGAACCGATGCGAACAAGAGGGACGGAGCGTCACAGCGGGAACGGCTGAACCTCGCTGACGTGCAGCTATGAGACCGTGCGCACTGGAGGAGACGGTGACCGGTTAGCTCATACCTTAGAGGTCGAATCGTGGCCAGTGAGCGGCGTCGTTGGCGGCATTTTTGCGCGAACATGCTGATTCAACGGCTCCAACCGCGAACCGTAGGCCAGGCCTGGTGGCTATCAGGTGTAGCTTCAGGGTGTGTTCTCAGGTGTTTATGTGGTAGCGTCTCAGGTAGATCAACGTGGAGGTGCGATATGCCAGTCTTGACCGTCTCTGCGGCGCAGCGGCTTGATGATGAGGCAGCGACGCTTTCGATCCGCGAGATCGCCGCGTATCTGCAAGAGGCCGTCGGCCAGCGCGTCGCGGCGGCGATGGCGGGCTTGGCTGACGCCAAGCAAATCGGCCGCTACGCGCGCAAGGGCGGCCCGGAACCTCACGGCGCGACCGAGCGCCGGTTACGTGAGGGCTACAAGGTCGTCAGGATGCTCGTCGATGCTTACGACGACAAGACGGCGCGGGCGTGGCTGTTTGGCACCAACACGCGCTTGGACGATCGCGCGCCGATCGAGGTGCTCGGTGCGGCGGTCGACACCGCGGAGTTCGCGATGGTTGTCCGGGCTGCACGGCAGGTCGCCAGCTTCCAGTCGTGATCGCGGCGCCCGAGCAGGGGCGAACCCTGTGGCGGGTCGGCTATTACGCTGACCCGCTCGGCTTCACTCCGCTGGAGCTGTACCAGTTCAGTCACCGTTTCGACGACGTCTACCGCCGGTTCCGCACGCTCTATTGTGCTGACTTGGCGGAAACGTGTCTTCGCGAGGTGCTAGCCGACTTCCGGCCGAACCTCGGCGCGCTGCGCCGCCATGTTGAGCGCTACGGACCTGAGGCTGCCCAAGACTTCACTGAGAAGCCGGTCACTGCGCAGTGGCGCATACAGCACGCCCTCGTTCCCACAGTCCTGAAGCTCGATGGCCCCTTGATCGATCTCACCGACGTGCCCACACGCCAGGAGATCGAGGATCGCCACGTCGAACTGCTGCTCGAGCACGACCTGCAGCACCTCGATCTGCGCGAGATCACCACCAGTCGCCGCGCCATCACGCAGACGATCGCCGCGGACCTTTTTGACCGAGGCGCCGGCGCCGTCCGGTTCCCGTCCCGCCTGGACGGCAACGCTTGCGTCGCACTCTTCGAGGGGCGCGGCACCGCGAGCTTGGCCGGAGACCCCATCGCGCTCACCGACCCGCCGCCCGAACCGCTCCTCAACGTCACCACGCCGTGGGGCCTAGTGCTTGAGCCAGCGCCGGTGAAACTGCTCTAGATTGGGATGCGCGCGGTGGTGCCCATCGGACCACACGCAAGCAAATTGGACTGCATCCAGCCTTTCAGTTGCGGTCGATAGTTCAGTTGGCGTCTCTATGAGATCCGCCGGGACCGCCGCGCTCTGTTCGGTAAGCGAAAACCATCGCACTAAGACTTCGCCCAAGTCCGCTTCTACCGACCAAGTAACCCGATCGGCTTGCCACGCAGATTGGGTTATCTCATGGGGCCAACATGGGGCCAACGAGCCAGACCGACTGATCCAACACGTCCGAATGCCGGTTGCGCTTCTGGTCTGACCGGCTGAAACACATTGGTGTAGGCCAGAACTCCGCCTGAAAAGCGGAAGGTCGGCGGTTCGATCCCGCCCCTGGCCACCAGTCTTGAGCTGCACGGCACTATTTCGGCCGCAACAAGCGGGTAGCCGAGCCCCAATCCTGCGTCACACGAAGTCGCCTTCACCGCGGGTGACACGCGCTCACGGGTGTCGCTAGTTGGGCGTCGCGATCACGACTTCGGTGACGAGGCCGAAGCGGTGCACACGCGAGTGCTGGTGGACCTGCCAGTCGTCGCCCAGCAGCGCGGTCAGGCTGACGGGGCGACACCCGCCGACGAGTTGCGGTGCAACGCGCCAGAGGCTGGTCCAGACTTGTGACACGGCGCGTTCGAGCGGCCGATCGCCGTGGGCGAGGCTGGCAAGGCACAGCCGGCCGTCGGGGGCGAGGATGCGTCGCAGATCATCGAGCACTTCGCGGGCGTAGTCGACGTCGAGGAGGTCGAATACGAACGTGGAGATCACCCGGTCGGCGGACCCGTCATCAGCCGGCAACGGCAATGTGCCCTCGACCAGCACCACCTTGGCCCGCTCAGCCCAGGCCGCGAGTCGACGGATGGCCAGGTTGATCATCACCGGGCTGATGTCCACGCCGAGGTAATTGACGCTGTCAGGCAGCGAGTTCAGTAAGCGCGCAGCGAACCGGCCAGTGCCGCAACCGAACTCGAAAATTGTCTGGCCCCCGGCGAGTGCCGCCCCGGCCACCAGGCGTTCGGTGGTCGCGTCCTCATAGAATCCTTGCCAATCTTGCATCCGGCCGATCCGGTCGTAGACCGAGCGGGCTTGGCTCAAGGTAAGCGCCACGGGTTGTCCTCTCACCTGAAATGCGGAAGGTCGACGGTTGGGTCCCGCCGGCCTGGCCGCCGTGCACTGTCAACCGATCCATAGTTTCCCCCGGCTTGCCGCGCACCAGAAGTGATGCAACGGATGACGTTTGATACCCGCTCGCGCTATTGGTGACGGCAGGCGCCCTCGTGCGCCTTGGTCAGCCAGTACACGGCCCGCTCGATCGTCGGCACGATGTCGGTGATCTCGATGGACGCGGTCGCGAACTGGCTCAAAGCTCCGTAGACGACGCCCGACAGGATCCGGCCCAGGTCGTCGGCGAAACGTTCGTCGCATTCGCGCATGACCGATCTGGCCGCGGGCACGACCACGTCGAAACCGTGCTGGGTGAGTTCGTCGCCGCCGGGTCCCGCTTGCGCGCGCACGTAGGCCTGCAGCACGCGCGGGTGTTTCTCCCAGGGCTGGAAGATGGTCCGGAAGATCCACATCAGCCCGTCGTAGAGCGACTCGTCGTCGGCAGAGTGCGCGGCGACCGCGGCGTAACGGTGGGTGTCCATCCACCACCGCAGGGCCGCGACGATCAGGTCGTCCCGGGTGGGGTAGCGCTTGTAGATCGTGGTGAGCGACATGCGAGCCCGGCGCGCCACCTCCCGCAGCTGCACGGCGTCGTAGCCCTGCGTGTCGATCAGGTCGACGACGATGTCGATCAGGGGATCGGGGGCGGCTTCCCGGGCCGCCGACGAGGTGTTGCCGCGTTGACCTTTACCGACCACGGTAACGATGTTACTGTGCGTCTCTAAGTAACGCGGTTACTTGGCACAAGGCGATGCGCCGGCGGGCGCGGCGAGCGAGGGCTTGGTGGGTGGTCTAGAGGGCAAGGTGGCTTTCATCACCGGGGTCGCGCGTGGGCAGGGCCGCAGCCATGCGGTCCGGTTGGCCCGTGAGGGCGCCGTCATCATCGGCATCGATATCTGTGCCGATATCCCGGCGAACGGTTACGCGATGGCCGCTCGCGAGGAGCTTGACGAGACGATCGGCTTGGTGGAGGCCGAGGGCGGCAAGATGCTCGGGACGGTGGCCGACGTGCGCGACTTCGGTCAGGTGAAGGCGGCGCTGGACGCCGGGGTGGAGCATTTCGGTCGGCTCGACATCGTGTGCGCCAACGCGGGGATCGCGCCGGTGGCCTTCCGTGAGCTGAGCATCGAGGAGGAGCTGGCGCAGTGGCGGGCCGCGCTCGGGGTCAACCTGGACGGCGCCTATCACACGGCGTGGGCGGCCGTCCCGCATCTGCTCGCCGGGCAGCGCGGCGGGGCGATCGTGTTCACCAGTTCGACGGCCGGGCTGCGTGGTTTCGGTGGCCTGCAGGGAGGCGGGCTGGGGTATGCCGCCTCCAAACACGGCGTGGTGGGGCTGATGCGCGTGCTGGCGAATTCGTTGGCGCCGTTCAACATTCGAGTGAACACCGTCCACCCGACGGCGGTGCGCACGATGATGGCCGTCAATCCGGCGATGACGGAGTTTTTGGAAAGCTTCCCGGAAGGCGGGGCGCACCTGCAGAATCCGATGCCGGTGGAGATGCTGGAGCCCGAAGACATCAGCGCCGCGATCGCCTACCTCGTCTCGGATGAGGCCAAGTACGTCACCGGGGTGACGTTCCCCGTGGACGCCGGCTTCTGCAACAAACTGTGACCGCCATGACGCACCCTTCGACGACGGGCCGGGTGGCCGGCAAGCGGGTTTTGATCACCGGCGCGGCCCGCGGGATGGGGCGCAGCCACGCGGTGCGGTTGGCCGAAGAAGGAGCGGACTGCCTGCTGGTCGACATCTGCGACACCCCCGAAGGCTTGGAGTATGCGCTGGCGACCGAGGACGATCTGCGCCAGACGGCCCAACTCGTCGGTGAGCTGGGCCGGTCGGCCGTCTGCAAGGTCGTGGACGTGCGGGATGTGCAAGCGCTCAAGGCCGCGGTCGACGAGGGCGCGGCCGAACTCGGCGGTTTGGACGCCGCGGTGGCCAACGCCGGCGTGTTGACGGTGGGCACCTGGGACACCACCACGCCCGAGCAGTGGCGGCTGGTGGTGGACGTCAACCTGATCGGCGCCTGGAACACGTGTGCGGCGGCGCTGCCGCACGTGCTCGCCGCCGGCGGCGGCAGTCTGGTCAACATCAGCTCGTCGGCGGGCATCAAGGGCACCCCGCTGCACACGCCCTACACGGCGGCCAAGCACGGAATCGTGGGAATGAGTCTGGCGCTCGCCAACGAGCTTGCCGCACAAAATGTCCGGGTCAACACCGTGCACCCCACGGGAGTGCCCACCGGCATGGCACCGCCGTCGATGCACCAGCTGATCGCCGAGAAGCGACCCGACCTGGGTCCCATCTTCATGAACGCGCTGCCCGTTCTGATGACGGAGGCGGTCGACGTGAGCAACGCGGTGCTGTTCCTGGTGTCCGACGAGGCCCGGCACGTGACGGGTCTGCAGTTCACCGTCGACGCGGGGGTGACCATCAGATGATGAGTAGCCAGAATCAGCGGCGCGAGCGCGGGATGCGCGCGTTCGCCGAGGTGATGACCGTCGATGCGCCGGCGGATAGCAGCCCGGCAATCGCCGACGGGCTCATCGATTTTGTGTTCGCCGAGGTATGGACCCGTCCGGGCCTGAGCCGCCGCGACCGGCGGTTCGTCACGCTGGCGTGTGTCGCCGGCGCCGATGCCACGCCCGCGCTCGAGCAGCACGTCTACGCCGCCCTCAACAGCGGCGATCTGACCATCACCGAAATGCGGGAAGCGGTACTGCATTTCGCGGTGTATGCCGGATGGCCGAAAGCCTCGCAGTTCAACATGGTGGTCGACGCGCAGTGGGAACGGATCGCGCGCGAACGCGGCGACAGCGTGCCGCCGCCGGCGCCGTTGCTGCCACTGGCCACCCCGAGCGACCCGGACGCACGCCTGCGCGGGGGGGAGGCCGCGTTCCGGGAGATCAACTGCCTGCCATTCGCGCCGGCGCGGGACAACCCGTACTCGGGCGCGGGCATTCTCAACTTCGTCTTCGGCGAGATGTGGCTGCGGCCCGGGCTGGGAATGAAGGAACGGCGCCTGATCACGTTGGCGTGCGTGGGGTTCCAGGACACCCAATATCCGATCATGTCGCACGTCTATGCCGCATTGAAGAGCGGTGACGTCTCGTTCGAGGAAATGGACGAGCTGGCGCTGCATTTCGCCGCGTACTACGGGTGGCCCAAAGGCTCGTATCTCAACCAGGTCATCGCCGAGCAGAAGCAACGCGTCCTCGACGAAGCCGGCTCCGCGGTCACTTGAGCATGCTCCCCGCGTCGACGGTGACGGGAAGGCCGGTGATGTAACGGGATTCGTCCGACGCCAGGAACAGCACCGCGTTGCTGATGTCCACGGGTTCGACCCACCCGACCGGCAGCACGTGCATGAACTGCGCCGCGACCTTGAGGTCCTCGGGCCCGGGGTTCTTCAGGTCGGGGCGAAACAGCTTCATCGTTCCCTCGTTCATGAACATCGGCGTGTTCACGTTGGTGGGGTGGACGGAGTTGACCCGGATGAAGTGCTGGCCCAGCTCGACGGCGAACGTGCGCATCAGGCCGACGACGCCGTGCTTGGCGGCGATGTAGTGGCCGGTGTGCGGGTAGGCCTTGAGCCCACCAACCGAGCTGGTGAGGATGACCGACCCGCCGTCGCCCTGCGAAATAAGATGTGGCACGCCGGCTTTGACGGTCTTCCAGACGCCGGAGAGGTTCACGTCGATCATGTCGCGCCAATCCTCTTCGCTGGTCTTGTCGAGCGTCTGGCCGCCGTTGCCGATGCCCGCGTTCGCGCAGATGATGTCCAGCCGGCCCAGCTGCTCGACGCCGCCGTCCACCGCCGCCTTGAGAGCGTCGTAGTCGCGCACGTCGACCTCGGCCGTCACGACGCGGCGGTCGAGGCCCTTGATCAGGTCGGCGGTCTCGGCGAGGTCGTCGGGCGTCGACGGCGGAATCTCGCTGCTGCTGCTGATCGGTTGGCAGATGTCGACGGCGATGATGTCCGCGCCTTCCTGCGCCAGGCGGACGGCGTGACTGCGGCCCTGCCCGCGCGCCGCACCGGTGATGAACGCGACCTTGCCCTCGACCCGTCCGCCCACGATTGCACCTCACTGTTCCGAGGCGCCGGGTAGTGGCACTGCCCGGCGCGCCTGCACCGCCAAGTTGGTCGATCGATCAGGAAGCTTGGCATCGATCCGCGCGAGTGTCAATACGCGTCCGGCCGACGCGTCCGGTGGATCGGTGCCCGCGCCGGCGTCAGCGCGGCGGGGGCACCGCGCGTACTAGTCGCGTGGCGCCGGCGTCGCCGGAGGCGCTTTCATCAGGTTCAGCCGGCGTTGGACGAACGCCCGCAATTTCTCGTGTCCCTGGGTGACACCGACGGCACTTTCGTTGCAGAGGCTGCGCGCCGTCTGCGCGATGAGCATGGAGATCGCCACCGGGGGATACGCCTCCAGATCGACGCCGTTCGCGCGGAGCACCATCGTCACGGCCGCCGTCTCGATGTCGCGGACGCGTTCGGCGTACGCCTTGAGTTCGGCGCCGATTGCCTTGCGGTGATTGGCCAGAGCCATGAACTCGGCGTTGAGGACGGTCAGCGCGGGATCGCTGTTCAGCTGCCAGAGCGCCGCCAAGGGATCGTCGTCGCCCAGCAGGGCACGCATCCGGGTCAGGGCTGCCTCCGCACCGGCGCGCAGGACCTCCACGAACAGGTCGTCCATTGTCGGGAAGTAGTAATAGACCAGGGCCTGCCTGACGCCCGCCTCGGCGGCGACGCGCCGTGACGTGGCCGCCGCATAACCTTCCTCGCGCATGATGCGGGCGGTCGCCTCGATCAGCTTGCCGCGCGCCCCGGCATCGTCGTTGCTCCGGTTGCGCCGATTCGCCGGCGGCTTCGGCGCGCCCGGGGTGCTTGACCGGTCTGCGCGGCGCGTGGTAGGCATTGCTGCATCCTAGCAATTTGGTCGATCGATCAGTTTGCAACGGGGCGCATACGCCCGAGCGGGTGGGAGAGGATTCGAGCCATGACGGAGCTGGCCGACGTCGACTACTTCACCGATGCCGACATCGTGCAGGATCCCTATTCGTATTGGGATTACTTGCGCGAGCGGGGGCCGGTATTCCGCGAGCCGCACTATGGGGTGGTGGCGGTCACCGGCTATCAGGAAGTCCTGGCCGCTTTCAAAGATGCCGATTCGTTCTCCGCGGTCAACGCCATCGGGGGCCCTTTCCCGCCGCTACCGTTTGTTCCCGAGGGCGACGACATCAGCGAGCAGATCGAAGTGCATCGCCACGAGTTCCCGATTTTCGAGCACATGGTCGTGATGGACCCGCCCGAACACGACAAGGCGCGTTCCCTGTTGGGCAGGCTGCTGACGCCGCGCCGGCTGCAGGAAAACAGGGACTACATCTGGCAATTGGCGGACCGGCAGTTCGACGAGTTCATCGTCAACGGTCGCTGCGAGTTCCTTGGCGACTACGGCAAGCCGTTCGCGACGCTGGCGATTGCCGACCTGCTCGGCGTTCCGGACGAGGATCGGCCCGAGATCCGCCGCAATCTCGGGGCCGGCAACGCGCCGGGCGCCAGGGTGGGCGCGCTCGATCACGAGCCGGTGGGCAGCAACCCCTTGCAGTACCTCGATGACCTCTTCAGCGGCTACATCGCCGAGCGGCGACAGCGCCCTCGCGAGGACGTGCTCACCGGCCTGGCCACCGCCACCTACCCCGATGGTTCGACCCCGCCCCTGTTGGAGGTGGTCCGCCCGGCGACGTTCTTGTTCGCCGCCGGGCAGGAGACCGTGACCAAGCTGCTCAGCTCGGCGGTCCAGGTCCTCGGTGACCACCCCGAACTACAGGAGCGCCTGCGCGCCAACCGCGATCTCATCGGCCCGTTCATCGAAGAGGCGCTGCGCATGCAAAGCCCGACCAAGGTGGACTTTCGGCTGGCGCGCAAGACCGCCACGTTGGGCGGTGTGCGCATCCAGGCCGGCACGGTGATCATGCTGTGCCTGGGGGCGGCCAACCGTGATCCGCGAAAGTTCGATAGTCCGAACGAGTTCCGGGTCGACCGCAAGAACGTGCGCGAGCACATCGCCTTCGGACGCGGTATCCACACCTGCGCGGGCGCCCCCCTCGCGCGCGTGGAGGGACAGGTCACCGTCAACCGCCTCCTCGACCGGACACGCGACCTGGTGATCAGCGAGGCCAAGCACGGGGCGCCCGCCCGTCGCCAGTATCACTACGAGCCCACCTTCCTGCTGCGCGGGCTCACGGAGCTGCACATCGAGTTCACCCCGGCGGACTGACGAGCGTTGCTCGCGGCGGGAGCTATTCGAGGACCGGAAGCAGTAACCGCGACGACGAGCGCACCGTGTTCAGGCTCGAGGTGCCGACGCTGGCATGCCGGAAGTTCATGATCGCCGGCGTCGACGCGTCCTGGTCGTCGCTGGTGAGCGTCAGCCTAATGCGGTGGCCGGCTTTGAACCGGCGGGCGTTGGGCACCAACGGGATTCGATACTCGACGTCTTCGCCCAGCGGCACGGCTTGCGGGGTCCGGCAGGGCAGCACCGGCGCGCCGGGCCGACTGGCCGCTTCGTCGACCTCGCGCAAGCTGGCGCGCAACCAGCCCGCGGTCACGGCGGTCTCCTCCCCGTCGGGCGCCACGTCGTGCAGCGAAGCCATCCATGCGGTGTCGATCGCCGTCGCCGAGGCAACTAGCCGCAGCTCGATGTCGCCGACCACATCGACGTCCTGGCTCAGCGGCGCGCTGGTCCAGGCCAGCATCGACGGCGGGTCGATCGAGCTGGCCTTGACCCGGCCCAGGCCGGCTCCCAACACCATGAATTCGCGCCCGCCCGGCTGCCCTTCCTCGGCGTCCAAGACACCGTCGGCGCGCAGCGCCAGCTCGCGGTGTCGGGCTTGCGCCGGTGGCCAGGAGTCGGCGGTTCGCCACTCGTCGGTGCCGGGCAGGAAGTAGCGGATCGGTGGCCCGTCGGTGATGCCCGTGTCGCGGCCCTTGAGCCAATGGTCGTACCAGGCCAGCGCCTCGGTGTGCATGCTTTCCCACGGCCACGTCAGCCCGTACTCGCCAAGCATCCCCATCCGTACACAGGCGTTGTGGGACAGCCCCTTCCAGGTGGCGAACGTCGACGGCAGGTGTAACGGCACGTTCTGCCAGTCGCACCCGAGGTAGACCGGGATGTCGATCTCCTTGAGCAGCGGCACCAGGTTTCGCTCGTCCCACCAGGCGTCACGCGTCGGGTGGTTGACCGCCGCCTCCTGCCACAATTCGTCCCACGGGTGGGGGTTGTGCGGCAGCTTGAGCAGTTGGCGCAGCATGGTGACCGCCGCCTCGCCGTTCATGGTCTCGAATTTCTTGTGCACGCCGGGGCTGTGCAGCACGCGCCGCGCCAGCCCCACCGGCTTGCTGCGCCATAGCTTGTCGCTGCGGTCGGAGGTCAGGCCCATCATCGCGAGAAATGGTGTGATGAAAGACGAACTCAACAGCCCGTGGTGGTTGGCGCCCTCGTACAGGTCGCTGGTCACGGCCAGGGGAAAGATCGCTTTGAGGTGCGGCGGCCGCTCGACGGCCGCCTCGAGCTGGGTCATCGCGAAGTAGCTGATGCCGATCATGCCGACGTTTCCGTCGCACCACGGCTGCGCCGCGGTCCACTCGACCAGGTCGTGCACATCCCGGCGTTCCTGCGCGTTGAAGAAGTTGAAGCGGCCCTCGGAGCCGCAGGTGCCGCGGAGGTTGGCGATGACGTGCACGTACCCGCGCGGCACCCAGAAGTCCGTGCGGCCGGCCTCGATGAATCCCGCGGGGGCGCCGAGGTCTTGCATCTGCCGCGGGTAGGGCGAGGCGGCCAGCAGCGCCGGGAAGCGCCCGTCGGCGTCCGGCCGGTGAACATCGGCCAAAAGCGTTGTGCCGTCGCGCATCGTGACCGTGGTGTTGATGTCGGTGCGCGAGGCATACTGCGGCTCACTGAGGTTCCGGTATGGCCGGCCGGTGGTCTGTGGGCCGTTGAGCGTCGTCATAGTTTCACGCTATGTTGAAACTAGTCTCAACGCAAGATGAAACTTCCGGTATGGTGAGCTCGTGCCGAAGCGACCGATCGCCCCCGGACCGCGCGACGAACGCGGCGTCCTGGCGGCGCGCATTCTGGCCGCCGCCCGCGACCAATTCGCCGAACATGGCTGGGCCGGCACGGCGATTCGCGCGGTCGCCCGGACCGCGGGCGTCGACCCGGCCCTCATCTATCACTACTTCGGCTCCAAGGAGGGGTTGCTCGACGCCGCCACGACTCCGCCGCAGAAGTGGCTGGACGCGGTGGCCGAGACGTGGGCGACGCCCACGGCCGACCTGGGCCGGCAGTTGATCCGCACCGTGCTGGACACCTGGACGGACGAGGAGGTCGGTCCGATCCTGCGCGCGGTGGTGCTGACGGCCGCTCACGAGGACAAGACCCGAGAGAAACTGCGGCTGATCGTGGAGCGCGGGCTGATCGGCGGTTCCACCTTGGGGGAAGACGAGGGCGAGCGACTGCGGCGCAGCGGGCTGATCGCCACCCAGCTGATCGGCTTCGCCTTGTTGCGCTACGTCTGGAAGATCGAGCCGATCGCCTCGATGCCGGAGGACGAGCTGGTATCGGCGATCGGGCCGAACCTGCAGCGGTACGCCGAGGGCGACATCTCCTAGGAGCTAACGCAAGCCGGGGGGAGCAGCGGCGACAATGGCCGGATGCGTGTTTTGTGCCCCGTCCTCGCGGCCGCGGTCGCCGTGGGTCTCGTCGCGGTGGCCGGCGCCGCGACCGCGCAGGCCGGACCCGACGTCCCGCCCGTGAGCGACGCGGCGCGCGCGGCCGGATTCGTCGACGTCCGCAGTGTGGTCTCCGACGCCATCATCGACCTGCGCTACGCGACGACCAATAACTTCACCCACCGGCAGCTCTATCCCTCCGACGCCCGTTGCCTGGTTCATCAATCGATGGCCTCGGGGCTGGCGGCGGCCGCGACGGCGCTGCGGCCGCAGGGTCACCTCCTGGTGTTCTGGGACTGCTACCGGCCCCACGACGTCCAGGTCAAGATGTTCGAACTCGTCCCCAACCCGGCCTGGGTCGCGCGGCCCGGCCCGTATGCGCGCAGCCACGAGTCGGGGCGATCGGTCGACGTGACGTTCACGACGATGCAGCAGCCTTGCGCGTCCGGGCTGCATGCCGACGGGCTTTGCCTGGCCGACATGGGCACCGACTTCGATGACTTCTCCCCGCGCGCACACGCTTTCGCCACCCAGCGCGTGAGCGTGGACGCTCAGGCGAACCGGGCGTCGCTGCGGAATGCCATGAAGTACGGCGGGCTGTCGCCGTACTCGGGGGAGTGGTGGCACTTCGACGGACCCGGCGCCGGGGTGGACCGACCGATCCTCGACGTCCCGCTGGATTGATCCCATATAATGAGACGGGCGTTTCGATATATGAGTTGGCCGGTAGGCTGCTGTCATGAACGACGAACGCGGGGCCACCTACACCCATGGGCATCACGAGTCGGTGCTCCGAAGCCACCAGCGACGCAGCGCCGAGGACTCCGCGGCTTACCTGCTCCCCCGGCTGAAGCCCGGTTTGTCGGTTCTGGACGTCGGGTGCGGACCCGGGACGATCACCGCCGACCTCGCCGCGCGCGTCGCTCCCGGGCCGGTGACGGGCGTCGATCAGTCGCCTGACGTCCTCGGCGCGGCCCGTGCCGAGGTCGAGCACCGGGGCCTGTCGAACGTGACGTTCGCGACCGCCGACGTGCACCGGCTCGACTTCGCGGACGGCGCATTCGACGTCGTGCACGCCCACCAGGTGTTGCAACACGTCGGCGACCCGGTGGCGGCCCTGCGCGAGATGAGACGGGTGTGCGCGCCCGGCGGGGTCGTGGCGGCCCGGGACGCCGACTACGCGGGATTCATCTGGTTTCCGCAGTTGCCGGCGCTGGACCTGTGGCGCGAGCTTTACCAGCGGGCCGCCCGCGCCAACCGCGGCGAACCCGATGCGGGACGACGGCTGCTGTCCTGGGCTCAGCAGGCGGGTTTCAGCGACGTGACGCCGACGGGCAGCGTGTGGTGCTACGCGACTCCCGCCACGCGGGAATGGTGGGGTGGCATGTGGGCCGAGCGGATCGTGGGCTCGCGGATCGCCGAGGACCTGCTGCGGCTGGGTTGGGCCAGCACCGCGCAGCTCGAGGAGATCTCCGCGGCGTGGCGCGCGTGGGCCGCGGCGCCGGATGGCTGGCTGTCGATCCCGCACGGCGAGATCCTCTGCCGCGCTTAGGTTCAGCGAGCCTCAGCTGGCTGCCGTTGCGCGAGGCGCCACCGGGAAGCCCCCACGGAGCGACTCGAAGGAGTGGGCGACCCGCAGAACCGTCGCGTCATCGAATCGCTTGCCCACGAACATGATTCCTGCCGGCAAGCCGTCCACCACGCCCGCGGGTACCGAGATCGCGGGATGGCCCGTGATGTCGAATGGTCCGGTATTGACCAGGGTGCCGAGGGCGCGCTGTATCAGCTCGACATTGTCGCGGCCGCCGTCCGGCAGCTTTTCGGCCGTGCGGGGCACGGTGGGCAGCGCCAGCACGTCGTATCGGCCGAGGGCCGCGTCGTAGGCGGCTCGCACCTCCGGCAGCAATTCTCGCGCTTTGGCGTAGGACGCTCCGCCGCGGGTTTTCAGGTCGTAATGGCCGCACAGCGCCATCGCCTTGACGGTGCTGGCGAGCTGGTCGGCCGTGCGGGCGCGCTGTTTGGCGAAGTGCGCCATGAGTTCGGGGTCGTAGAAACCCTCGACGCCGACGCCGTAGCCGTTGCCGTCCAGCATCTGATGGGTGGGTCCGTCGGTGAAGATGACGGTGAAGACGTGCCACGCGTCGCGATGCCACGGCACACTGATTTCTTCGACCGCGCAACCCAATTCGGTGAACCGGTGCACCGCGGAACGGACCAGCTCGTCGACTTCCGGCATCGAACCCGGCTGGGCGAAGCCTTCGCTCAGAATGCCCACCCGCAGGCCCGACACGTCGGCGGTCAGCGCCGTGCGGTAATCACCACCGATGCTCTCCGAGGACTGGCGCGGATCCCGCCCGTCTGATCCGGCGAGAATCGTGAGCAGCAGCGCGGCGTCGGCGACGGTGCGGGTCATGGGTCCCAGGTGATCGATCGTTCGGTCGATCGGGAATGCGCCGGTGTAGGGAACCAGGCCGTGAGTGGGCTTGTGGCCGACGATGCCGCACAGCGACGCCGGGACCCGGATCGATCCGCCCTGGTCGCCGCCCAGGGCCAGCTCGACTTCACCGGCGGCAACGAGCGCGCCGCTACCGCTGGAGGACCCGCCTGTTTCGCGGGTGATGTCCCATGGGTTGCGCACCGGGCCGGACGCCGAGGTGAAGCTCGAGCCCGAGCAGCACAGATCCTCGCAGACGCTCTTGCCCGCGATGGTGGCTCCCGCCGCCATCAGGCGCTCGACGACGGTGGCGTCGCGGTCGGGGACGAAACCTTCTACCGAGCGGGATCCGTTCATCATGGGAATCCCGGCGACCGCGATGTTGTCCTTGATCACCACCCTTCTTCCCGACAGCGGCCCTTCGGCGCCGGAGGAGATGTCGGCATGGAGATACCAAGCGCCGAGTGGGTTCGTGCCCGGCTCCGGGAACCGGTATCGCCGTTCCGGGGGCGCAGTGCGCACGTTCTTGTCGTAGAGCTCGTCGACCACGTCGTAGGACTTCAGTGTGTGGCCGACGGCGGCCAGGTACTGCCGTTGGGCGTCGGCGTCGAGGTGGAACCCGAAGTGCTCGGCGGCGTTCGCAAGATCTTCCGCCGATGGCCGGACAATTGTCATGGTGATCCCGTCGATGGTGTTGATCGGAGCCCCAGAGGCATACCCACGCATCGGCAGTTGTCCCATCCGGCGGACCGACGCACTATTTCCCCAGTTCAGACGCGTGGTATTGGCATTCTCTTTTTTTGCAAGTACGTTATTCACCGATGGATAACGCTGCTCAGACACCGTCCGGCATCCCGCTCTCCCCGGCCTACGGCCCCGGGGATGTCGCGGCGACACCGCCGCCGCCGGGGGAGTTTCCCTTCACCCGCGGCAACTTCGCGTCGGGGTACCGGGGCAAGCTGTGGACGTTTCGCCAGTACTCGGGATTCGGCACCGCCGAGGAGTCCAACCGCCGCTACCGCTACCTGCTCGACCAGGGCGGGACCGGCCTGTCGGTGGCGCTGGATCTACCGACCCAGTGCGGATACGACTCCGACGACCCGGAGTTCGGCGAGGAGGTGGGCCGCGTCGGCGTCGCGGTCGACACACTGGCCGATTTCGAGATCCTGTTCGACGGCATTCCCTTGGACAAACTCAGCACGAGCATGACGATCAACGGGACGGCGGCGATCCTGCTGGCGTTCTACGTCGCCGCCGCCGAAAAGAAGGGGATACCGCGGGCGAAGCTGACCGGCACCATCCAGAACGACATCCTCAAGGAGTACGCCTCCCGAGGCACGTGGATCTGGCCCCCCGGGCCGTCGCTGCGGCTGATCGCCGACACCATCGAGTTCTGCGCGGCCGAGGTGCCGCGGTTCAACGCGATCTCGGTGGCGGGCGCGCACTTTCGCGACGCGGGCGCCAACGCGGTGCAAGAGATGGCGTTCACCCTGGCCGACGGGGTGACCTACTGCGACACCGTGGTGGAACGCGGCCGGATGACCATCGACCAGTTCGCGCCGCAGATCTCGTTCTTCTTCTACACCCATGGTGACTTCTTCGAGGAGATCGCCAAATACCGTGCGGGACGGCGCCGGTGGGCGACCATCGTGCGGGAGCGCTACGGGGCCCCGGATAAGCCAGTGACGGCCAAGGCGGCGATGTTCCGCTTCGGCTGCGTCTGTGGTGGCGCGTCGCTGTACGCGCCGCAAGCCCACAACAACATCGTCCGGGTGGCCTATGAGGCGATGGCCGCGGTGCTGGGCGGCGTCCAGTCGATGTTCACGGCGGCCTGGGACGAGCCGTTCGCCCTGCCGACCGAGGAAACCACGACACTGGCGCTGCGCACCCAGCAGATCCTGGCCCACGAGACCGGCGTCGCCAGCGTCGCGGACCCGCTCGGCGGCTCCTACTTCGTGGAGGCACTGACCGACGCCACCGAGGCCCGGATCGTCGAGATCATGGACGACCTCGAGCGGCACGGCGGCATGGTCCATGCCATCGAAGACGGCTACCTGCAGGGCCTGATCGCCGATGAGGCGTACAAGGTCCACCAGGACATCGAGTCCGGCGCCCGGCCCGTCGTCGGGGTCAACCGGTTCGTGACCGAGGAGCCGGAACACGATGTCGTCACCTACGAACTCGACGCCGAGGGGCGCGATCTCCAGCTCAAACGCCTCTCCAAGGTCAAGGCCGAAAGGGATTCGGAAGCCGTGAAATTCAGTCTCGCATCACTATCCCGCGCCGCCGAGGGGGACGAGAATTTGATGCACAAGCTGATCGACTGCGCCAACGCGTACTGCACGGTCGGCGAAATGGTCTCCGCGCTCAAGGCGGTGTGGGGCGAGTTCCGGCAGCCGGTGGTGTTCTAGTGGCCGCCCGGATTCTGGTAGCCAAACCCGGCCTGGACGGACACGACCGCGGCGCCAAAATCGTCGCCCGCACGCTGCGCGACGCGGGTTTCGAGGTGATCTACACCGGCATCCGGCAGCGCATCGAGGACATCGCCTCGATTGCCGTGCAGGAAGACGTCGCGGTCGTGGGCCTGAGCATCCTGTCCGGTGCTCACCTGGCGCTGACCGCGCGCACCATCGAGGCACTGCGGGCCGCCGACGCCGCGGACATCGCCGTGGTGGTCGGGGGAACGATCCCGCACGCCGACGTCCCCAAGCTGTTGTCCGCGGGCGCCGCCGCGGTGTTTCCCACCGGGACATCGCTGGACGTGCTCGTGCGCGAAATCCGCGCGCTGACCGGCACCCCCGAACCCATGGAGGACCAATGCGCGTCGGAGTGATGATCGGCGCCGAGCGCGGCGACATGGCGCGCAAGGTGGACAGGCTGGCCTCGGATATCGAGTGGGCCGAATCCGCGGGCCTGGACACGGCGTGGATGCCGCAAGTGCCCGACGATTTCGACTGCCTCACGATGGTGTCGCTGATGGCCGCGCACAGCTCGCGCATCGAGTTGGGCACCGCGGTGGTGCCGCTGCAGGCCCAGCACCCGATCGCCCTTGCCCGCCAGGCACTCTCGACGCACGCGGTTGCCGGTGGGCGGTTGGCGCTGGGCGTCGGGCCGTCGCACCACTGGATCATCCGGGACATGCTCGGCCTGCCGTACGAGAAGCCGGCCGCCTACACCCGCGACTACCTGCAGGTGCTGGGTGCCGCCATCTCCGGTCCGGGACCGGTCGACGTCGAGAACGATTCGTTCACGGTGCACAATCCGCTGGCGATCGGGGCCGACACCCCGATGCCGGTTTTGGTCGCCGCACTGGGGCCGGTGATGCTGCAGATCGCCGGCGAACTCGCCGACGGCACCGTGTTGTGGATGGCCGACGAGCGCGCGATCGGCGACCACATCGCGCCCAAGATCACCAAGGCCGCCGCCGACGCCGGACGGCCCGCACCGCGAATCGTCGCGGGCATCCCGGTATGCCTTTGTGCGCCCGCACAAATCGACGAGGCCAAGGAGCGCGCCAACCGCATCCTGGGCGAGGCCGAGGTGTCGCCGAACTATCAACGCCTCCTGGAACGCGGCGATGCCCGCGACGTCGGGGATCTGTGCGCGGCCGGTGACTCGGAACAGATCCTGGCACGGATGCGGCGCTTCGCCGACGCGGGCGTCACGGACCTGTCCGTGCGGCTGCTGCCGATCGGTGAGAACCGGGACGAGCTGATCGCCTCCAAACGCCGCACACGCGAGATGATCGCCTCGCTGGCAACGGAATTACGGTGACGCCTACCGCGCCGCTCGCGGGCATCCGCATCCTCGAGGTCGGCACCATGCTGGCCGGTCCGTACGCGACCATGCTGCTGGCCGATCTGGGCGCCGAGGTGACCAAGATCGAGCCCCGCGGCGGCGAGATCTCACGCAGCGTCGGGGCCAGCTATTTCGCGAGCCTGAACCGCAACAAGTCGAGCGTCTGTCTTGACCTCAACTCCGATGCCGGACAGCGCCGCCTCGGCGACCTGGTCGCGGAATCCCATGCGCTGCTGGTCAACCTGAAGCCATCGGCGATCCGCCGGCTGGGCCTTACCTATGAGCGGTTGCGAGCGCACAACGAGCGGATCGTGTGCGTGGCGATCACCGGGTTCGGCCTGCACGGCGGCGACGACCCGGCCTTCGACTACGTGGTGCAGGCCGGGTACGGCATCGCCGCTCTGACCGGCGATCCGGACGGTCCGCCGACGCTGCCCGGGTATTCGTCGGCCGACAACTCCACCGGAATGATCGCGGCGCTCGGGTTGCTGGCGAAGATCATCTCCGGTACCGGCGGGCAGGTGGACGTGTCGCTGCGCGACGCCATGCTGTCGCAGCTGAATTATCACGCCTCCGCCTACCTCAACGACGGGGTCGAGCCGCAGCGCCGCCCGCATGGCGCCCATTCGTATTATGTTCCGGCGCAGCTCTTCCCGACCGCCGACGGGTATCTGGCGTTGTTCATCACCCATGACGGGTTCTGGAAATCCTTCGCGGCCGAGGCGGGTGTCGGCGGCTTCGAGACGATGGCCGAGCGGGTCAGCCGCCGCGACGAGGTGCTCGCGGTAGTCACGGCCATGCTGGCGACCGACACCGCCGCCGGATGGGAACGGCGATTGCGTCCGCTGGGGGTGCCGGCCGCGGCGGTCCGGACGCTGCCCGAGGCGCTCGAGGCGACCCCGCAAGCCGTCGTCACCGCGGGGGACTTCCGGCTCGTCGGCAGCCCCATCCACGTTGCGGGCTATCAGCCGGAGTACCGCCCGCCGCCGGAGCTAACCGAAGGCTGAAGCGGCCCCCTCGGTGCGCCCGCACGGCTTCAGAACGGCGAGCCCGTGAGGTGCGCCTCGGCGAGCTTGCGGAACGCCGCCACCAACCGGCTCCGGTCACCGGCGCGCGCGGCGAGCACCACGTGGCAGGGCTCGACGCCCCGCAACGGGACGGTGGTGATGTCGGGGCGCAGGGTGTTGACGCGCAAATCGGGCACAACGGCGACCGCCTGCCCGGAGGCGATCAACTCGAATTTGTCCTCGAGCGCGTTGATGAGCGGGCCATCGGGTGCGCGGCGTCCGTCAGGCCGGGGATCGATGCGCCAGAAGGCGCTCCACGCCGTGTCGGAGTCGCGGACCCGGGGCATCGGTTCGTCGGCGATGTCGTCGAGCGTGACGAATTCCCGGCCCGCGAGCCGGTGGTCGATTGACATGGCCAGCACCCGGGGCTCGTCGTAGAGGATCGTCACGTGCAGCCCGTCGGTGGGGAACGGCAGCCGGGTCACCACCGCGTCCACCTGATGGCCGAGCAACGCATCGAGGGCCCGATCCCAATCCAGGTGCGTGACTTGCACTTCGGCGTCGGGGTGCTCACGGCGCATCTCGCGCACCGCGGGGGTGACGATCATGCCCGTCGTGTACCCGATCGTGATGCGGCTCGGTTGGGCCGCGGCGCGGGCCTGGGCGGTGGCCTGCGCGGCCGAGCGCAGCAGCGCCCTGGCCCGCGGCAGGAACACCTCCCCCGCCTCGGTGAGCCGAGTGCCCTGGGGCGTGCGGTCCAGCAACCGGACGCTCAGCTGCTGTTCGAGGCGGCGGATCTGGCGGCTCAGCGACGGCTGCGCGATCCGCAGCGCGCTCGCGGCGCGACCGAAGTGCCGGTGTTCCGCAACCACGACGAAGTATCCGACCAGCCGCAGATCGAGGTCGATAACGGGCGATACCGATTCGGTCATGCGGAAAGTGTAACGGCTCGCGCGGTACTTTCCGGCCCCGAAGTGTTGCGCGACGTGCGGTCATGTCGGTTCGGTATCGCGACATGTGAAACGGGTCTTGGACAGTCCGCCCGCCCGGTCCGTTGACTGGAAGTCGCGAAGAGGCAAACGACGAAAGGGGATGTCATGGATGTCTTTGTGACGGGCGCGAGCGGACACATCGGTTCGGCCGTGGTCGACGAACTCGTGCGCGCGGGGCATCAGGTCACCGGACTGGCCCGCTCCGACGAATCGGCCGCCGCGCTGGCGGCGAAGGGTGTTCGGGTGCACCGCGGCGACCTCGACGACCTCGACGGCCTGCGGTCCGCCGCCGCCGCGTCCGACGGAGTCATCCACCTCGCCTTCAAACACGACTTCGACGACTTCGTGGGCGCCGCCGAGACGGACCTGCGCGCCGTTCAGGCCATCGGGGAGGGGCTGGTCGGGTCCGACCGGCCCTTCGTCAGCACGTCGGGGACCCTGCTGCTATCCCTCATGGGGCGGGATGGCTTTGCCACCGAACAGGACACGCTCGCAGGTGGGCCGCGCGTCGACTCGGAGAACGCGGTGATCGCGCTGGCCGAACGCGGGGTGCGATCTTCGGTGATCCGGCTGTCCCCCTTGGTGCACAGCGACTTGGACCACCATGGCTTCGCCCACCACCTGATCGACACCGCCCGCGAGACGGGCGTGTCCGCCTACATCGGCGACGGTGCCAACCGTTGGCCCGCGGTCCACACGCTCGACGCCGCCCACCTGTATCGCCTCGCTCTCGAAAAGGCGCCCGCGGGAACGCGTTTGCACGGCGTGGCCGACGAGGGGGTGCCGTTCCGCGACATCGCCGCCATGATCGGGCGCCACCTGGGCGTGCCGGCGAAGAGCATTCCACCCGAAGAGGGGGGCCATTTCGGCTTTCTCGCGCTCTTCGCCGCCTTGGACAACCCGACGTCGAGTGCGCTGACCCAGAAGATGCTCGACTGGAAACCCGAACGCGCCGGGCTGCTCGAGGATCTCGACGCCGGCCATTACTTCGGCCGGTGAGCGACGTCGTGGCCGACGCCGTGGTGGACGCCGCCCGGAAGGCGCTGGGGCCGGTGGGGGCCTGCCTGCCGGTGTCCTTCACGGGTGCACCGTCCATCCACCTGCAACGCGAGGCGGTCGACCGCATGGAACGGGCCGGGTACCGGACCGCGTGGACCAACGAGGTCATCGGCAAAGACGCCCTGGTACAGCTCGCCATGCTGCTGGCCGGCAGCAGGCGAATGGTGTTCGGCACCTGCATCGCCAACATCTGGGCCCGGCCGGCTCAGACCATGCATGCCGCGGCCGCCCAACTGGCACAGGCGTATCCGGACAGGCTCGTGCTCGGGCTCGGCGTGGGTTATCCCGAGCAGGCTGCCGCGGTGGGTCAGACGTTCGGCAGGCCGCTGGCGACGATGCGCGACTACCTCGAGCGGATGGACAGCCCGACTTGGCCACCGGCGCCCGACGCGGCGTACGCCAGGATCGTCGCCGCCAACGGACCGAGAATGCTTGTGCTGGCAGGTGATCATGCCGACGGGGCGTTTCCGGCCGGCATGCCTGCGGAGTTCACCGCGCGCGCCCGGCGGGCGCTCGGACCGGACAAACTTCTGGTCGTCGGCCTATCGCTGGCGCGAGGCATCGAGGCCGCACGGGAGGCGGTGTCCGCGCGGCTCGCCGTTGGGGCCTACGCGTCCGGGCTTGCGGAGTTGGGCTACTCGGCCCGCGATACCGACGAGGTGAGCGACCGGCTGGTCGATGCGCTTGTGGCCTACGGTGATTCGACGGGTGTGGCGGCCAAGGTGCGCACGCACCTGGCCGCCGGTGCCGACCACGTTGCACTGCTCCCGCCGGTCGGCGGTGAATTCGGCGCCGGCGTCGGCCACCTCGAAGAGCTGGGACCGGTGCTGGCCGAGCTTTGATTACGGCGCATCGCCGGCGGGCACGACGGCCGACACCACCAATTGCAGGTACGGGCGGTAAAGATTGACTCCGTCGAGTTGGCTGCCGAGCGTGACTCCGTCGTTGACGGCAAGGATGACGCGGGCCAGCTCATCGGCCGGGATGGTGAGCGACGCGCCCAGCCTCGCAACGTTTTTGGCGATGAATTCGGCCAGTGAGCGAATCGTCTCCACCCGCTGCGCGGCCAGCCTGTCGCGGGCCTCGGGGCTGCGGAGCAAAAACAACGTGAGCTCATAGTTGAGTGCGGCTCGGTTCGGGTCGTTGCTCGCTTGGCTCCACCGATCGGCGAGTTCGTCGATGTCGATGTCGCCGAGCCGATGGAACGAATGAATGATCTCGGTGAAGCCGTCGAGGAACCGTTGTCGTTGGCGGTCGGTCACCGCTAGGAACAACTCTTCCTTGGCGCCGAAGTGGGAGTAGATCGCACCGCGGGTGTACCCGGCCGCGTCCGCGATGTCCTCGAGCGCAGCCCCGCTCAGGCCCTTGCGCGCGAAGATTTCCTCGGCGGCGTCCAACAAGAGGCCGCGCGTGTGCTCGAGGCGCCGCTCCCTGGTCCACCGTTCCGCCACCGGCCCATCCTCCCACATCGCAGCCCGTTCCGGGTCCCCATATCAACCATCGAAATGACCCGTCGCGCAAGCGCATTGATCCGCGCCACGCCTGCCGCAGAGCATCTCGGGGGGGCTGCTCAGTCGCCTGACGGGATGCGCGTCCAATGTGACATGAACCACTTTAATACATTATTGTATATCTGATACATGGATGTATATGGTGACACCCGTCACACGAAGCGGCTGTGATGTCCGCTCGCGTCCGACTATCACCACGATCAGGAGATCGGCATGAGCCAAGTGACACAACCGGGACAGTGGGTGGAGCGGGACGCCGGCCTGGGCCTCGACCAACAAGACCTCGATTCCTTCAACATGCAGATCACGACCGACCGCTACACCTCGCGCGAATACGCGGGGCGGGAGCGCGAGCGCATCTGGATGCGGGTGTGGCAGATTGCCGGCCGCGTCGATGAGCTGCCGAACGTCGGCGACTGGAAGCAGTACCGCATTCTGGATCAATCGTTCGTGATCGTGCGCGGGAAGGACCAGAAGCTACGCGGATTCGTCAATGCCTGTCGCCATCGCGGCAACATCCTGTGCAATGCGACCGCCGGCAACGCCAAGCGCGGCTTCCTGTGCCAGTACCACCTCTGGTCATACGACCTGGACGGCAAGCTGCGCGGGATGCTGCGGGAAAACCTCGCCGGCCCGGTCGACAAGAGCGAGAACTCGCTCCTGGAAGTGCCGGTCGACACCTTCGCCGGATTCCTCTTCCTCAACCCCGACCCGAACGCGCAGCCCCTGCGCGACTTTCTCGGCCCCGACGTCATCGAACTGCTCGCCCCGTACCACCTCGACGACATGGTCACCGTGATGAACGTCCGAGAACCCTTGGACTGCAACTGGAAAGTCGTCATGGACGCCTTCGAGGAGGGCTATCACATCAACGGCATCCACCCGCAACTGCTCACCGTGCTCGTGATCGACCCCACGACGGCCCGGTACCGGTTCTTCGAAAACCACAGCGTCGCGGTGGCCCCGTTCGAAGTCAAAGGCGCCAGTGCGGAGAAGCAGATCGAGGGCATCCTGAACCTGCCGGACACCTTCCCCTCGACCGTCGCGGTCATCCCGCGCTTCCAGGAGCTTCTCGCCGAGTATCAGTCGCCGGACGGCGCGGTCCAATTCCCCGAGGGCGTGACCGCACGCAAGCTGCTTCAGCGGGCCACCCGCGACACCCTGACCGGCATGGGTTTGGACGTCAGTGGCCTCACCGAGGACCAGATGAGCGACAACCAGGGCTGGGTGTTGTTCCCCAACTACTTCATGACGATCCGTGCCGGCGAATGTCACGTCATCATGGCGGCGCCCCACCCGGACGGCGACCCGAACCGCTGCATCTGGCACGTAAGCAGCTACATGTACCTGCCGCCGGAACACCGCGACGCCTTCCGGGTCCCGCTGACCGAAGTGGACGAGCCGGGCAGCTACAAATACTTCGAGGCGCTGCAACAGGACTACGAGCAGATGCCTCGACAACAGCTCGGTCTGCGTAACAGCAGGCTCGACCACATGTCGCTGGTCAAAGAGGAAGTCGTCATCGGCCACTACCATTCGGTCGTGGACCGCTACATGGCCAACGGTGCATGAGCCGGAAAGAGGTCCAATGAATATCGACGAACGCATCGCCCACCACCGCCGCATGGCCGAGGCCTACCGCGACGCCTACCTGCGCCAGGGGGTGCAGGACGGCGAAGCATTCGCCGACGCTTGGAAATTCGCCGAGGACGGCATCTACGTCTCGCCCTACTTCACCGGTGACCAGGTGTTCAAGTTCAGCGAGTTCCCCGAGGACACGGCCCGGGCTTCGACGATGGAGGCGAAGGCCTACTCGCTGACCTTCCCGGACTGGAAGCCCGCCGACTTCAAATACTGGCCTGCGGAAAACGGCGTCGTCATGAAGACCCGCTGGGAAGGCCACACCAAGGACGGCGTCCGGATGGGCTTCTACTCCTACAGTTTCATCGAGACGAACGACGCCGGAGAATTGACGCGCTGGGAGACTCACGTCAACGACGAGTACAACGCCTTCCTGGACGTGGCCATCGGGGTGCATGGTCCGTTCCACGGCACCGGAGAGTACGTCGAGGCGCTTGAACGCTGCCTGGCGAAAGCCGGGGTGTCGGTATGACGTTGCTGCACAAGGTCGAGGATGTCATCGGCTCGCACACCGGCCGCACGCGCACAGTGCTGCAGTACTGCGACAACACCAAACGTCTGGTCGACGCGACGAAGAAGCCCGGCTTCTCGGTGGACAGCTGGGCGCCGCTGGCGGAGTTGGTCGCCGTCGGCGAGTTCGAGCGGGTCGGTGCCTTCAAAGAGGTGATGAGGTGGCCGGACTATGTCGAGTTCCTCACCCACTGGGCCACCTCCTCGCAATGGGAGTGCTCGTTCAAGCACATCACGGAGTCCGGCGGCCGTGTGTTCCTCGAGCTGGAAGAGCGCAGCGAGGTAGGCGATTTCCGCAGCGTGGTCAACTCGCTGTCGGTATACGACTTCACCCACGACGGCAAGATCCGCCACATCGACCTCTACCTGCAGATGACGCCGCCACAGCCGGAAATGCTCAAAAGCTTTGAGGGAGTGGAACTGCCGCAGTGAAGGCCGACGACATCGACAACAGTGATTTCTTCACCGACAACGAGCTGCTGGCCGATCCATACGACTATCTCGCCGCGATGCGGGAAGAATGCCCGGTGCGGCGCGAGCCGCACCATGACGTCGTGATGGTCACCGGTTACGACGAGGGTGTCGCAATCTACAACGACACCAAGAGGTTCTCCTCCTGCCTCTCGGTGACCGGGCCGTTCCCGGGCTTCCCGGTGGCGCCGGACCACCACGGTGACGACGACATCACCGAGCTGATCGCGGCGCGGCGCGGGGAGCTACCGTTCAACGACCAGTTGCCGACCTTCGATCCACCGGTGCACACCGCCCACCGGGCCTTGCTGTCCCGGATGATCACCCCCAAGCGACTCAAGGAAAACGAAGAGTTCATGTGGCGCCTCGCCGATCGGCAGCTGGACGTCGCGCTGAGCGGTGAAGGGTGCGAATTCATCGGAGATTTCGCGTCGCCGTTCGCGATGCTGGTGATCGCCGACCTGTTGGGCGTTCCCGAGTCGGATCACGAGGAATTTCGTTCCGCGCTGCTCAACGAGGCGGGCACCATCGGGAGCAGCGAAGGCGACACCATGCGTCATTCGCCGCTGGAATACCTGTATGGCAAATTCACCGCTTACATCGAGGACAGGCGGCGCCATCCGCGCGGCGACGTGCTCACCGGGGTCGCGTCAGCCACCTTCCCGGACGGCAGCACGCCCGAAGTCATCGACGCGGTGCGCGTGGCGGCCAACCTGTTCGCCGCCGGGCAGGAGACGACGGTGCGCCTGCTCAGTGCCGCCGTGCTGATGCTCGCCGAAAGCCCGCAATTGCAAGGCAAACTGCGCGCCCACCGCGAACTCATCCCCGATTTCATCGAGGAGACGTTGCGCTACGAGAGCCCGGTGCGCGGTGACTTCCGACTGTCCAAGTGCCCGGTGACTGTGGGCGGGGCCGATCTTCCGGCGGGCACCACGGTGATGCTCGTCAACGCCGCGCTCAACCGCGACCCTCGCAAGTTTCCCGAGCCCGATACCTTCGACATCCACCGCCCCAACGCGCGCAGCCATGTCGCGTTCGGCCGCGGCCCGCATGCCTGCCCGGGCGCGCCGCTGGCGCGCACCGAGGCGCGGGTCAGTCTGGAGCGAATGCTCGCCCGCACCAGCGACATTCGCGTCGACGAGGATAAGCACGGTCCTCCCGGCGACCGCCACTACCGGTACCTGCCCACCTTCATCTTGCGGGGGCTCAGCCGGCTACACATCCGATTCGAGTAACTCGGATGCCGTTTCGGGGGACCACCGCCATCGTGACCGGCGGGGCGATGGGACTGGGCCTGGCCATCACCGAGGCGCTCGCCGCGCGCGGCACCAAGGTCGCGGTGTTCGACATCGCCGCCGAAGCGGTGCGGACGCAAGTGGCTCGGCTGAGCGAAAGCGGCGCCACCGTCAGCGGCTACGTCGTCGACGTGTCGGACCGCGCGGAGGTCGAGGCCGCGGTGGCACGGGTGCGCGGCGAGCTGGGCCCGGTGCTGATTTTGGTGAACAACGCCGGCATCGAGCAGTTCGGCAAGTTCGCCGAGATCACCGACGAGCAGTGGGACCGCGTCATGGCGGTGAACCTGCGGGGCCCCTTCACCTGCACACAGGCGGTGCTGCCGGACATGCTCGACGCTGGTTGGGGCCGTATCGTCAACATCTCGTCGTCCAGCGCCCAGGGTGGTCAGGCGCGCATGGCCGCGTACGTCAGTTCCAAGGCGGGAGTGATCGGGTTGACCAAGAGTCTGGCGCTGGAGCTGGGTCCAAAAGGCATCACCGCCAACACGATCCCGCCCGGCATGGTGGTGACTCCGATGCTGGAGAAGGCGATCGCCGAAGGCAGGTTTACGGCCAGCCTAGAGCACTTCGCCGGCATCACGCCGGTGCGCCGGGCCGGCCGGCCGGAGGACATCGCCAACGCGGCGGTATTCCTATGTCAGGACGAATCGTCCTACATCACAGGGCAAGTCATCGGCGTCAACGGAGGACGGAGAACATGATCGACGACGACAGCGCCCCGCGGCAGAGGCTGACCCCCCTGACCGCCGACCAATGGGGGGATGCCGAGTATGCGGCCTTCGGAGTGCTGCTGGGCATTCCGGGTGAAAAGGTGCCTCGCGCCGGCTCGGGACACGCCATGGACCCGTTGAAGTTCGACATCATCGGCCTGCTTGCCCGCCACCCCGAAATGGCCGGGGCCTTCCTGACCTTCAACGGCTTTCTGTTGCGGCGCGGCGAACTGTCGCCGCGCCTGCGCGAATTGGCGATCCTGCGTGTCGCCAAGACCCGGCGCTCGGCCTTCTTCTGGGGCGAGCACTCCAAAGTCGCCGTCGAAAGCGGTGTGCCGCAGGAGGACATCACGCGGCTCGCCGAGGGCAACGAGGGGTTCTCCGGCGCCGACCTGCTGGTCCTCGAGGCAACCGACGAGATGCTCGCCGACGGCCGCGCGCAGGCCGAGACCTGGGAGCGGCTGGTCGCCGCACTCGACACCCACGCGGCGATGGAGTTGATCTTCGTGGTCGGCACCTACACGATGTTGGCCATGGCCTTCCGGACCTGGGGCCTGGCGCCTCCCCCCGGCAGCGCGCCGTTGCCCTGAACTCGGAAGGCCGCCGACGCGCGAGTGTGCGGCTGGCCGCACACTCGGCGCGCCACACGCTACGGCAGCTCGGCGAGCTGCCTTTCCTGATAGAGCCGCGCCCACTCGGCGCGCGTCCGGATCGACACGTCCACGTCGACGGCGTTGGCGCGCAGGGCTTTCACGGTTGCCCGTTCGCGGTCCGTCCGCGCGAAAGGGTCCCAACTGAAGAACCGGCAGGCGTTGCCCCAGGTGATCTTGTCGATGTCGGAGTCGTCGGCGCCGGCGGCGCCCAACTCGGCCAGCACCCGCTCGGGCGCGTCCGGCCAGAAGCAATCCGAGTGCGGGTAGTCGCACTCCCAGGCGATGATGTCGATGCCGATCTCGTGGCGCAGCTTCAACGACGTCTTGTCGGTGACGTAGCAGGCCAGCGAGTGCTCGCGGAAGACCTCGCTGGGCAGCTTGTCCCCGAAGTCGCGGCGCAGCCACTTCTGGTTGGTGTAGTGGCGGTCGCTGCGGTCGAGGTAGAACGGGATCCAACCGATGCCGCCTTCGGAGAAGGCGAACCTCAGGTCGGGGTAGTTGCGCATGGCGGGGCCCCACAACAGATCTTGGGCGCACATCGCGGAGACCTGGGTGGCCAGGATGATCAGGTTGTCGATCGGCGCGTTGGGGGCCATGCTGATCGCCCCGAATCCGGTGCCGATGTGCAGGCACATCACCACGTTCTGCTCGGACAGCGTGCGGAAGACCGGGCCCCAGTAGTCGTCGTCGTGGTAGCTCGGAAGCCCTTCCAGGTGAGGCAATTCCGGCATCGTGACCGCCCGGCAGCCCTTGGCCGCGACCCGGCGGATCTCGGCGCACATGCCCTCGGGGGTCCAGGTCGGCAGGATGGCGATCGGGATGAACCGGTCCGGGTAGGCCCCGGCCCACTCGTCGATGTGCCAGTCGTTGTAGGCCGACACCATGACCAGGGTGACGTCCTCGCGCGTCATGTTGAGGTGCCGCGCGGAGAAGCCGGTGAAGGTGGGAAAGCACATCGAGGCGAGGATGCCGTTGCGGTTCATGTCCCGAACGCGTTCGTGGACGTCATAGACGCCCGGGCGCATTTCGGCGAAACCGGCCGGGTCCCGTCCCCATTCCTCGGCCGGCCACGACACCACGGCATTGAGCCCGCTGACGCCCTGTGGCCTGCCCTGGTACATCCACTGGTCGACGCCCTTGTCGTCCGTCACCACGACCGGTGCCTCGTCCTTGTACCTGGCGGGGACATGGCGCAGGAACATGTCCGGCGGCTCGACCACGTGGTCGTCGATGCTCACCAGGATCAGGTCGTCGACGTTCATGAGCCGACGCGCTCGGTGGTCGTCTCGAACAGTCGCGGGATGGGAGCGGGATCCAGCTGCAGGGCGTCCGACATGTGCAGCTGTCCGGCGTTGGCGATCATGTTGTCCAAGATGGCCTGCAGGTCGTCGCCCTCGAGTTCGTAGATGGCGACATACGGGCCCTGCCCGTCAACCGGGCGCAGCCGGCGCGCTCCGACGATTCCGTCGAGCGTCAGCAGTTCGGGTATGTGCACCTCGTCGTACCAGGTGTTGTATTCCTGTTCGCGTTCCGGCGAACTGGGCCGGCTTTCGACGAACATGATTCCCTTGGCCATTGATGCCACCTCTCTTCGGGTCGCTATTCATAGCGCACCGTGACCGATTCGGTGTCGGGCACGCCCTGGCAGGTCAGAACGTAGCCCTCGGCGACCTCGTCATCGTCGAGCGCGTCGTTGACCCGCATGGTCACATGGCCGTCTTCGAGCTTGGCCATGCAGGTGCCGCAGTTGCCGGCCTCGCAGCTGAAGGGTGGTTCCAGGCCGGCCCGCCGCGCGCTCTGCAACAACGTCTCGCCGGGGACCATCGGCACCGAGACCTTCTTGCGGTCCATGTGAATGGTCACCGTGCCCGCCCCGGAGCCGTTTGACGGATTTGTCACCCGTGGGGTCTCCTCGATGCTTCGGGCGACTGTCACCTCGACCGCCCTCCCGTACTTGCATTCTTCACTATAGAGAATACTATTCTCACAGAGCGATAGGATCTTCTCAAGCTTGCGCGGATGTCAGGTCGGCCCGGCCTGTCAGGGAAGGACGGGACGTGACCGAGCCGGCTGCGGTCGTGTTCGAGGAACGGCGATTGCGCCTGCCCGAACTCGACGCGCTCGCCGACGGCTGGGCCGCGACGTTGGCCGCCAACGGTGTCGCGGCAGGTCAGCGCGTCGCGGTGATGGCGTCCAACCGGCCGGAATTCGTCGCCGCCGTGCTGGGCATCTGGCGGCTGGCGGCAACGGCGGTGCTGCTCAGCCCGGCATGGAAGCGTGACGAGGTCGACCACGCGCTCGCGCTGACCCAACCCGCCCGCGCCGTCGGAGATCATCCGGTGCTGGCGCGCATGATGCCCATGTTGCACCTCGACGAGCCCGTCGGCGCGGGGCGGCCCGTGACCGCGGCGCCCTCGCCGCGGTCCGACGCGGTGCTGGTGTTCAGTTCCGGCACCACCGGCCTGCCGAAGGCCGTCCGCCACACGCACGCCGCGTTGGACGAGGCCGTCCGGCACTGGCGCGAAGCGCTGCGGCTGACCCCGCGTGACCGGATCCAAATTGCCACGCCGCCGTCGCACATCCTCGGCCTGCTCAACATCCTTACGGCGCTGCGCACTGGGGCGAGCGTGCGGCTTCATCCCCGCTTCGACGTCGACCAGATGCTGCAACACATCGAAAACGACCGCATCACAGTCGAAATGGCGGTCGCACCCATCGCGCTCGCGCTCGCCTCGCATCCGGCGCTCGAGTCCTACGACCTGTCGTCCCTGCGCTACATCATGTGGGGGGCGACGCCGGTCAGCGCCGACGTCGCGGAGACGGTCACCCGGCGCACCGGCGTCGGCTGGGTCCCCGCCTACGGAACCACGGAACTGCCTGTCATCGCCTGCAATCCGATCCGGGGCGCCCGGCTGGACGCCGTCGGGCGCGCGGTGCCGGGCGTGCAGGTGCGGGTGGTCTCACTGGAGACGGGGGAGCCGGCCGGTCCGGGCGAGGTCGGCGAGATCCAGGCCCGGTCTTCGTCAATGATGGTTGGGTACCTGCCGGCCGAAGCCACCGCCGAGGTGATTCGCGACGGCTGGTACCGCACCGGGGACGTCGGCTGGCTCGACGCCGACGGTTGGCTGCGGATCACCGATCGCCTCAAAGAGATGATCAAAGTGCGCGGTTTTCAGGTCGCGCCCGCCGAGATCGAGAGGGTGCTGCACGGCCATCCGGGCGTCAAGGACTGCGCGGTGTTCGGCGTACCCGACGGCATCAACGGGGAGGCGGTCGTCGCCGCGGTCGCCACCTGCGCACCCGTCGACGCCGGTGAGCTGACCGCCCGGGTCGATCGGCGGCTGGCTTCCTACAAACACGTGAGCCGGGTCGTGTTCGTGCCCGACATTCCCCGCCTGCCCTCGGGCAAGGTACTGCGCCGAGTGCTGAAGGAGCGCTATGGATGTACGTCTGACAGCTGAACAACACCAGTTGCGTGACGCCGCCGCCAAGCTGGCCGACGACCTTGGGCCCGCGGCGGTCCAGGACCTCGACGAACAGAGCCGAATTGCGCGCCTGGACAAGCAGATCGCGGCGACGGGCTGGCGGTCGCTGCGCTCCGACGGGGCATCGGGCGTCGAAGTCGCCATCGTGGCCGAGGAATTCGGGCGTCGACTGGTTGACACTCCGTTTCTGGGTCCGGTGCTCGCCGACGAGCTGACTCGTCACGTCGGCGCGGACGGCGCGGACTCGACGATCGCGGTCGACGGTCGCGCCGTCGACGCGCGGGGCGCCCGGCGGGCCCTGAGCCTTTCGGACGGAAAGGTTCTCGCCGACGATGTGCGCGACCTGACCGACGGCCCGGATTTGACCCGGGCCGATGCCAAGGTTGCGGGCACGCCGGTGACGCTGGGCGAAGTCTCCCCTGACGTCGCGGGGCAGTGGCGCGCGCTCGCGCTGGTCACCACGACGGCGGACCTGGTGGGGATCGCCCGGGGCGCGCACGCGGTCGCCTGCGACTACGCCAAAATCCGCGAACAGTACGGAAAACCGATCGGGTCCTACCAAGCCATCGCGCACCTGCTCGCCGAAAGCCTTGCGCTGATCGAAGGTTCGATCAGCGTGTCCCGCCATGCCGCGTGGGCGGTCGACGAGCTGCCGACCGCCGAGGCCGTCCGTGCCGCGCAGTTCGCGAAGGTCTACTGCGCGCGCGCCGCACGAACCGTCTGCGAGACGGCCATTCAGGTGCACGGCGGTATCGGCAACACCTGGGACTGCCTGGTGCACGTCTATCTGCGCCGCGCCCTGACATCGACCGAACTGTGGCCCGTCGCGCTGAAGGAGATCGATCTTGGACTTTCGTGACTCACCGGACGAAGCCGCCTTCCGTGAACGGCTCCGGTCCTGGCTCTTAGTGCACGCGGGAGAATTCTCCGGATCTGGCGACGAATACTGGGCCCGCCAAGCCCAATGGCACCAGGCCCTGTATCGCGAGGGGTTCTTCGGGCTGTCGTTCCCCCGCGAATACGGCGGGCAGGAGCTGCCGCCGGTCTATGACGTCATCGTCGACGAGGAGCTCGCCCGCGCCGGCGCCCCACCGCGTCCCAGCGTCGGCTATCTGATCTACGGAATCGGCCGGCATGCCAACGACGAAGTGCGACAACGGTTCCTCCCGGGCATCATCAACGGCACCGAGCGATGGTGCCAGGGCTTCAGCGAGCCCGGGGCCGGCTCGGATCTCGCCTCGCTGACCACCACCGCCCGCCTCGAGGGCGACACCTATGTGGTGAACGGGCACAAGATCTGGACCAGCTACTCGGATGTGGCGGACTGGTGCCTGTTGCTGGCGCGCACCGACCCCGCGGCCAAGCGCCACCGCGGGCTGTCGGCGTTCGTGCTGGAGATGAAACAGCATGGCGTGCAACAGCGCCCGCTGAAGATGATCAACGGGGTGACCAACGAATTCGGTCAGGTGTTCTTCGACGATGCGAAGGTACCGGCGGACCGGATGGTCGGGGCGCCCGGCGACGGCTGGGCGGTCGCGATGACCGTCGTCGGGCACGAGCGCGAACCGTCCACGCTCGGGTACGCGGCCCGCTACGGCAAGCTGGTGCGAAGCCTGTACGCGCGCAACGACGGACCGGTGTCCGAGGAGCTCGCGTGGGCGGCGGTCCAGTCCGAGATGCTGACCCACCACGTCCGGCGGCGGCTGTCCGAACAACTCGACGGCGTCTCGCACGGCCCCGAGGGGTCGCTCGACAAGCTGCTGATGACCTGGGTCGAGCAATCCGTCGGGCACGCCGCACTGGCGGTCAGCGGGACCCGCGATCCGGACCTGCTCAGCGCCTACCTGTACAGCCGCGCGCAGAGCGTGATGGGCGGGACATCACAGATACAGAAGAACATCATCGCTTCACGCATCTTGGGATTGTCGGAGTGATCGCGAACGCGGGCGATGCCCGGGTGAAGCGGGTCACGACTATAGGTGGAGTGATCGCGAACGCGGGCGATGCCCGGGTGAAGCGGGTCACGACTATAAAAGGAGTCTGACGTGTACGACATGCCTGCCGAAATCGACGTACAGGCCGACGGGCCGCTGCGGATCATCACCCTGAACCGGCCGGAGTCGCTCAACTCGGTCAACGACGACCTGCACGTCGGGCTCGCGCGGCTGTGGCAGCGACTGACCGACGACCCCACGGCCCGCGCGGCCGTCATCACCGGGGCAGGCAGGGCGTTTTCGGCCGGCGGGGACTTCTCCTACCTCAAGGAGCTGTCGGCCGACGCCGATTTGCGCGCCAAGACCATCCGGGACGGGCGGGAGATCGTGCTCGGCATGGCGCGATGCCGAATTCCCGTGGTGGCCGCGGTGAATGGGCCCGCCGTCGGGCTGGGGTGCAGCCTGGTGGCGCTCAGTGACATCGTCTACATCGCCGAAGCGGCCTACCTCGCCGATCCGCACGTACAGGTGGGTTTGGTTGCCGCCGACGGCGGCCCGCTGACCTGGCCGCTGCACATCAGCCTGCTGCTGGCCAAGGAGTTCGCGTTGACGGGCACCCGCATCGGCGCGCAGCGCGCCGTCGAGCTCGGATTGGCCAACCACATAGCGGACGACCCGCTCGCGGACGCGATCGCCTGCGCCAAAAAGATTCTGGAGCTGCCCCAGCAGGCGGTCGAAAGCACCAAACGGGTGCTCAACATTCATCTGGAGCGGGCGGTGCTGGCCAGTCTGGACTACGCGCTCTCGGCCGAGCAGCAGTCGTTCACGACCGAGGATTTCCGGTCGATCGTCACCAAGCTGGCGGAGGGCAAGAACTGAGCTCGCGGGCCATGCGGCCCGGGTTCGGGATCAGTCGTGCGGGCGCAGGAAGTCGCGCATCACGGAGTCGAACTTGTTCGGCTCCTCGATGAAGGGCATGTGGGCGCTCGACTCGAAGAACTCGAACCGCGACCCGACGATGCGCCGGTGCATGGCCCACATGTGTTCGGGCACGCATTCGTCGAACCTGCCGGCGAGGATGAGGGTGGGCAGCGCGATTTCGGGTAGCCGGTCGAACACGTCCCAGTCGCGGATCGTCCCGACGATGTGAAAGTCGCTCGGCCCGAACATGGTCTCGAAGATCTCGGTTCCCATATCGGCGAAGGCCGCCAAGAGCTCTGGGGGCCAGGGGTGCACGCGGCACAGGTAGGTTTCGTTCCAGGTCCGGATCGCGTCCTGGTATTCGGCCAGGTGCGTCGTCCCGGCGGCCTCGTGGCGGTCGATGGCCGATTGCGTCGCCGGATCGAGTTCGCCTTTCAGGCGCGCCACCATCTCCGAGAACTGCGGAATGGACGCGATGCTGTTGGAAATGGTCAGGCTGACCGCCCCGGACGTCACGTCGAGCGCGTACTGCTGCGCCAGCATCCCGCCCCACGAGTTGCCGAAGACGTGGAAACGATTCAGGCCGAGACCCTGTACCACCGCGTCCATTTCGGCGACCGACCGCTGCATCGTCCACAGTTCGCGGTTCGACGGGCGATCGGACTCGCCGCAGCCCAGCTGATCCCAGAAGACGACTTCACGCTCGTCGGCCAGCCGTTCCAACGAACGCAGATAGCTATGGGGCAGACCGGGCCCGCCGTGCACCACCAGCAGGGGAAGACCCGGCCCGCCGCCGATGCGCTTGAACCACACGTTGCCGCCCGGGACCGCGATCGTTCCCTCCATGGCCGACGATGCCTCCCTAGCTTTGGCGAGCAGACGCAAAGTCGCGCCCCGCGGTGCCGGTATATGCGATTTTGCGACTGCTCGCGAGTCCACCGCTCCTTGCAACGCTGACTCTCAGAATGAGAGAATAGTGTTCTCATCGCTGCGGGGGCTCTTCCGGCACCCGCGCCGCGCTCGCCGAAGTGGAGAAGACCCGTGCCCGAAGCCGTCATCGTGTCCGCCCTGCGCACCCCGATTGGCACCGCCCGGAAGGGCACCCTCCGCGACACCAGCGCCTTCGACCTGGCGCACCATGTCGTCTCCGAAGCCGTGAAGGATGTGGACCCGGCGCAGGTGGACGATGTGATCCTGGGCGAGGGGCTCTACGGCGGCGGCGTCATCGCACGCCACGCGGCGATCACCGCCGGCCTGACCCAGGCGCCCGGCCTCGCCAACAATCGCCACTGCGCGGCCGGCCAGGCGGCGGTGCAGAGCGCGGCGGCGAGCGTGCGCGCCGGCATGGACCAGCTCGTCATCGCCGGGGGCGTGAATTCCGCCTCCACGTCGCCCCGGTCGCGGATTCAGGTGGACGGCGAATGGGTCGACTGGTTCCCCCCGACGCACCCGGACAGTCCCGAGGCGCCGAACATGGACATGTCGATCACCGTCGGCTGGAACGCGGCGGTCGAGGCCGGTGTGAGCCGCGAAGAGATGGACGCGTGGGCGCTGCGGTCCCACCGCAACGCCATCGCCGCGATCGACGAGGGTCGCTTCAAGGAAGAGATCGTCCCGATCGAGACGCCACACGGGTTGTTCGCGGTCGACGAACACCCGCGTCGCGACACCACCATGGAGAAGTTGGCCGCGCTCAAGCCGCTGCACCCGGAGATCGAGGGCTTCTCCATCACGGCGGGCAACGCCTGCGGCGCCAACGACGGTGCCGCCGTGCTGACGATCGCGAGTGACCAGCTGGGGCTGCCTGCGTTGGCCACCGTGCGGTCCTGGGCCTCCGTCGGCGTCGATCCCGCCGTCACCGGCTTGGCGCCGGTGCGGGCGATCCCCAAAGCCCTTGCCCGGGCAGGGCTCTCGCTGTCAGATGTGGACCTGTTCGAGATCAACGAGGCCTTCGCCGCCATGTGCGTGGCGACCGTCAAGCTGCTCGACCTGGAACCGGACAAGGTCAATGTGAGCGGCAGCGGCTGCTCATTGGGGCACCCGGTCGCAGCGACCGGTGCCAGGATGCTGGTGACCCTCGTCCACGAATTGCGCCGCCGCGGTGGCGGAATGGGCGTCGCTGCCATGTGCGCGGGTGGCGGCATGGGGTCCGCGACGGTGATCGAGGTTCCGGCCCCCTAAATGGAGATCGCCGACCTGCTCGCGAGTGCTCGCAACGGATCTCCGCGTGCGGCGGGCCGGCTCCTCTCCCTGGTCGAGGGCGAGCGCCGCGAGGAGGTGCTGGCAAGCATCGAGCCCTCCCCGGTGGCCGTGGTCGGCATCACCGGGCCGCCGGGGGCGGGCAAGTCGACGACGATCGCCGCCCTGGTCGGCGCCTACCGGGAGCGCGGGTGCCGGGTGGCGGTCTTGGCGGTGGACCCGTCGTCACCGTTCAGCGGTGGTGCGCTGCTGGGCGATCGAATACGAATGGCCGCGCATATCAACGACTCCGATGTGCTGATCAGGTCGGTGGCAACCCGCGGCCATCTGGGCGGACTGGCCGCCGCCGTCCCCGCGGCCATCCGGCTGCTCGGCGCCATCGGCTACCGCATCGTCCTGCTGGAGACGGTGGGGGTGGGACAGTCCGAGATCGAAATCGCCGCGGTCGCGGATCCCACCGTCGTCATCCTCAACCCGGGTGCGGGCGACGCGGTTCAGGCCGCCAAGGCGGGGGTGCTCGAAGTGGCCGACATCGTGGCGGTGAACAAGGCCGACCGCGACGGCGCCGAACAGACCGTGCGGGACCTGCGGGCCGAAACCGACGCCCCGATCCTTCGCCTCGTCGCCGACCGCGGCGAAGGGGTTACCGAGCTGATGGCCGCCATCGAGGACCATCGCCGCGCCGACAGTCGTGCCCGCCGGCTGGCCCGCGCGCGAGCGCAGATCCTCTCGCTCGCGCAATCCCGGCTGCGCAGCAGCCCGGATCTCGATCGGCTCGCCGAAGCGGTCGCCGACGGCGACCAGGACCCCTACTCGGCGGCCGAACACCTGCTCGCGCCGACCATCGGGGAGCAGGACTAGCGACGGCGATTGTCCCCCGATTGGGGGAACGGCCATTCATCCCGTTTGCGGACCGATCGGCGGAGGTCGGGCCGGGTGAATCTCCTTACGTTGATCTCGTGCTGAAACGGCACGATCTCGCGACGAGTTAGGAGACCTGGCACATGGCTCACACACCCGAACTGTCGGCCGCACACGTTGGCGAGCAGCTGGAGCTGTACCGCCGGATGTGGGTGCTGCGTCTGCTCGACATGGCGCTGGAAGAGTCGCGCATCGACGGCCTGCTCGACGGGCCAATGGTGGCCGCATTCGGCCAAGAGGCCGTGGCCGTCGGCGCTACCGCGGCGCTTCGGCCCGGCGACATCATGAGCACCGCGATCCGCCATTTCGAGCACGCACGGCAGGTCGGCCTTGTCCTTCCGTTGGGCCCGGCGATCGCCGAAACGATCGTGCCGAGCCGCTGCGCCGTCGCCGATGCGAAGGAGAGCCCCTTCGCGACGGAATGGAAGGAGATCTTCGCGACGTCCGACCCGATGCGGAAGTCGATCCTGTTCGCGCTCGGAGACGCCTACGCGCAGCGACTGGCCGGTGCGGGTGGGGTCACGCTGTGCGTGGTAGGAACCGACGCCGTGGACTCCGCCGAGTTCAAGTCGGCCGCATCAATCGCGCTGTCGTGGCGGCTTCCGGTGGTATTCCTGGTGGAAAACATCCGCGACGGTTCGGGTGTGCGCCGCGGCCCGCGTGAGCGGCACGGATTACCCGTGCTCTTGGCCGACGGCAAAGACGTTGGCGCAGTTAATGACTCGGTTACTCGGGCGGTGCGGCGGGCGAGCGTCGGCGAGGGTCCCACCATGGTCGAGGCGGTCACCTACCGCACCAACCACCCCGCCGGGGCCGACCCGTTGGTCTTTGCCAGGCGAGAGCTGACCCGCGCCGGTGTGAGCGCCGGCCACCTCTACGAGGTGGAACGCCGGGCTCGCCACCTGGTGGCCGAGGCCGCGGCCGTGGCCAACGCACTGCTGCGCTGCGGCGGACCGGCGCCGGTCAGCGAACCGGACCACTGGTCGGCCGCTAGCTGAGCAGACCTTGCCGCATCGCCTCGGCGACGGCGGCGGCGCGATCGCTGACGCCCAGCTTCTCGTAGAGGCGTTGGACGTGGGTCTTGACCGTCGACGGCGCCACATACAGCTCGCCGGCGATCACCGGAATGCTTTGCCCACGCGCAATCCGGTTGAGTACCTCTCGTTCTCGCGCGCTGAGCACGGGGCCGGTCGGTGCCGCCCGGTGGCGGATCTCCGCGGTGAGGCCTCCGACGAGCGCCGGTGCCACCACGTCGCGCCCCTGCGCACAGTCCAGCACCGCCTTGACTATCTCGCTGCGCGTCGAGTCCTTCAGCACGAACCCGGCGGCGCCCTGCTGCAGTGCCTGGTACACGATGGCGGGCTCGTCGTGCGCCGAGATGAGCAGCACCCGGGTCGGCAAGTCCCGGCTCCGCACCGCCGCCGCGACCTGCCCACCATCCATGCCGGGCATCCGGTAGTCGAGCAACGCGACGTCCGGCAGGTGTTCCTTGATCAACTCCAGCGCCGCCGAGCCGTCGTCAGCCTCGCCGATCACGGTCACCGAGCCGCTCGACGACAGGGCGCGCACCACGCCTTCGCGAAACAGGGGGTGATCGTCGCCAACAACCACCCGCACCTTTTCCGGCGTCGCTGGGCTGGCCATGGCGATGAGTCTAGACCGCAAAGCGTCGGCGGCAATCTGCGGAAACGCTGATGCGGCTCGGTGGGCGTTGCCCCGACGGAACCGCCGGGGATGAGTACTGTGTTCGCGTGGCGGTCGCTAGCGACGCGGAACTGGGTCGAGTGCGCAGAGCCCACCAGCTGCGTTCCTATCGAGTCGCGTCGGTGCTTCGATTGGGTGTGGTGGGCCTGATGGTGGCCGCCATGGTCGTGGGCACCCCGAAGCGAGAGTGGGCACAGCAAACCGCCTTGGTCGCGGGGTACGGAATCGTCGCGCTCTGTGCCCTGGCGCTGGCAACTCCTCGGCTTCGCCAGCGATTCGGGCCCCGCTCATGGGCCACGGTCGGCCGTCTCGAGCCGTTCGCTTTCACCATGATCGACGTCGCGGCGCTGACGGGCTTCCAACTGCTGTCCGCCGTGGGGATCTATCCGTACCTCATCATGGTTCTGCTGCCGGTTCTGGTCGGCTTCGATGTGTCGTCGCGCCGCGCGGCGGGAGTGCTGGCCTTCACGCTCGTGGGTTTCACGGTCGCCGGAGTTCACGATCATTTGTTGGTGGTTCGTGATCAGCTGCTGATGGACTCGTTGAACTGGTCCGACACCGTCTTCCTCGTCGGGCTCTACACCTTCCTATGTGCCACGGCGTTCGTCATTGTCCGTACCGAGGAGCGACACGTGCGGTCGGTCGCGGGGTTGAGCGCGCTGCGCGAGGAATTGCTTGCGCAGACGATGACCGCGTCGGACGCGGAGCAGCGCCGGATCTCGGAATCCATCCACGATGGACCGCTTCAGGACATCCTGGTCGTGCGCCAGGAACTCGTCGAACTGGGCGCGGCGCTGCCCGATGACGACGACCGAATAAGACGTGCGCTGGCCGGTCTGCAGACGGCATCAGAACGGTTGCGGCAGGCGACCTTCGAGCTGCACCCGGCCGTTCTCGAGCAGGTGGGCCTGGCCGCCGCGGTCCAGCAGTTGGCGACATTTTCCGCCCAGCGATCGGGCATCGAGATCACCACCGACATCGACTACCCGACTCGTGGGGACATCGATCCGGTGGTGTTCGGTGTGGTGCGCGAGTTGTTGTCCAACGTCGTGCAGCATTCGCGGGCCCGCAGCGCCTCGGTGATGCTCGGGATCACCGGTGACACCTGCGTCCTGCATGTGGTCGACGATGGTGTGGGTTTCAACGACGAGGCGGTGGCCCGCCGCCTGGGCGAGGGACACATCGGATTGGCGTCGCACCGGGCGCGCGTGGAAGCCGCCGGGGGAACGTTCGTCATCCTCGACAGCACGGTGGGAACGCACATCTGCGTCGAGTTGCCGATCGCGAAATAGATCACGATCTTGTGGGTAAGCCCATGGGATGCAACCCAACATCGACCTCGTCCGCGAGTACATGGAGATCTCCTACGCCCCCGGCCGCGCCAGCGCGCAGGCCGTGTCGCACCTGTGCGGCCCGAACAACCGCTTCATCGCACCCACCACGTTCCCCGGCATCCACACGCTCGAGGCGTACGCCGAAGACCACGGTCGGCTCATGGAGCAGGTGAACGACCTGCACATCGTCAGCTTCGACGTACTGTTCGCCGACGCGGATCGAGTTTGCTTGCGCTACACGGCCGAGGGGGCACACCGTGGGAAACCGCACGGGGATATTCAGCCGACCGGCCGAACGGCCCGTTGGTCGGCGGCCGCCCTCTTCCAGTGCGGGACGGGAAACTCGTCGAATTCATCAAGGAGTGGAACAAGTTATCGATGTGGGAACAGCTGGGCTGGCCTGCGGAAGAGTGCCTGACCGCGGGGGAATCGGCCGCCGCCAGCTGATCGCTCGGCGAGCAGGTGGCCCGCTACTTCAGGTCCACGGATTTCCCGGTGGCGGCCGCGTATCCGGCGCGGTAGCCGAAAACCATTGCGGGCCCGAGCGTCCCGCCCGCACCGCCGTAGGCCCGTCCGGTGACACCGCCCATCGCGTTGCCGGCGGCGAACAGGCCCGGGATGGGTTCCCCGCCGACGTGCAGCACGCGCCCGTCGCGGTCGGTGCGCGGGCCGCCCTTGGTGCCCATCGCGCCGATGGACACCGGCACCGCATAGTAGGGGGCGGTATCGATCGGGCCGAGGGTCTTGCCGGCGAGTGTGGTCGCGCTGTCGTCGCCCCAGTAGCCGTCGTAGGCGCTCGAGCCGCGCCCGAAGTCGGGGTCGGCGCCGGCGGCCACGTGGCGGTTCCAGGCCTCGACGGTGGCGATCAACCCGTCCGCGTCGATCCCGGTCTTGGCCGCCAGCTCGGCGAGGTCCGCCGACTCGCAGAACCAGTCCGGAACGGGCTGCCCGGGTCCGACGCCCAGGAATCCGTAGCGCTGCAGGTGAATTGAGTCGAAGACCATCCACCCCCGGTCGTTGACGTACCCGCCGCGGGGATCGAGGTAGTGAAATGCGCCGGCCATGGAGTTGTAATCGCACGCCTCGTTGACGAAGCGGCGCCCGGCCGAGTTGACGATGATGCTCCGCGGCCGCGTCCGTTCCAGCCGTACGCTGCGGCTGCGCGGCCTGCCTTCGATGGTGTCGCCGGGGATCTGGACGATCGGAACCCACCAGGCCTCGCCCATGTTGGCCAGGTCGGCTCCGTGCGCCATCGCCATCCGCAGGCCGTCCCCGGTGTTGTTGGGCGGGGACACCGCGCCGTGCATCGGCCCACGCAAAAAGGCTTGTGTCAGAGCGGGATCCCATTCGAAACCGCCCGTGCCCAGGACGACACCGCGCCGCGCGCCGACGCGGATCGTGCGGTCCGCGAGTCCGATCCGCACCCCGGTGATGTCCCCGTCCTCGCCGATGAGTCGTTCGGCGCGCGCGTTGGTGTGCGGGGTCACGCCGGCATCCAGCAGCCCCTTGAGCAGCCCCGCGATCAGCGCGGTGCCGGCGACGCACAGCCGGCCGGTGCGTTCGTCGATCGCCGCGTGCAGCCGGGCCCTGGTCTCGGCGTCGAAGCCGACGTTGGACCAGTCGGCAGGAAACGACGTGATCTGGGTAGCCCATTCGCCGAGCTGCGCCAGGTCGAAGGGCGCCGCGCTGAGCGATCGGCCACCGGCCGGTTGTCCACCCGGCAGTTCGGGGCGATAGTCGGGAAAGCCCGTGGCGACCTCGAAGCGCAGACCACTGTGTGTCTCGACGAAGTCCAGCATCGCCGGGCCGGTGTGCACAAAGGTCTCGACCAGCTCGTCGTCCATCGACCCGAGGGACTGCGCGCGCAGGTAGCGCAACGCATCGGCGGGCGTCAGTTCGCCGTCGGCGCAACGGTTGTGGGCGGGAATCCACACGACGCCGCCCGACACCGCGGTGGTCCCGCCGACGGTCGGTGCCTTCTCGAAGACCTCCACCGAGGCCCCTGCCGCCGCCGCGGCGAGCGCGGCGGTGAGCCCGGCGCCACCACTGCCGAGCACGACGACGTCGACTTGCATGTCCCACGACATGGATTGATATCCCTTCAGCTCAGCAGCTCGGACAACTGCTTCGCGGCTTTGACGACAGCGTCTTTTCCGCGCATCACCACGTCTTCGCGGTGCGAGATGAGGTTGATGCAGGTCGGCGGGGATGGGGCCGGGCGGTGCACCGCGACGGCGAGGCCGTAGGTGTTCGGCTCGATCTCGCCGTACGTGGTCACCCAGCCGCGTTCCCGTGCGCGGGTGACCAGGTCTCGTTCCCCCGGACGCGGCGGCATGCTCGCGAGCAGGGCGATGCCGGCGGCGCCGCGGGTCAGCGGGTATCGACTGCCCTCGTGAAAGGACAGCTGGTAGGCCACATGGCTCGGCACGATCACCGCGATGGCCACCTGCTGGTCGCCCTCGGCGACGAGCAGCGACACCGTGGTGGCGAGCTCGTCGGCCAGCGCCCGCAGCGTCGGAAGGCTGACCTGGCGGACGTTGCGGTCGAACGATGCGCCGAGCACGGCCAGCCCGGACGCGGGCCGGTAGCGCCCGTCCTCGCCCTTGGCCACCAGCCGGAACTCCGCCAGCGTCGTCAGCAGTCGATAGGCGATGGTGCGGTGCACCCCGACCTGGTCGGCCAGCTGTTGCACGGTGAGCCCGCCGGGGGAGTCGGCGACCATTTGCAGCGCCGTCAGCCCCCTGGCCAGCGTCTGCGAACCCGTTCCCGAACCCGTCACAGCCTTGACAGACCCACATCGGAGAGCGAAGCTCTATATATAACGCACATCAGTGTGCGATATTAGCACACAGGATATGTCGAAAACGAGAACGAGATTTCCGACTGTCGGCCGGAGAGGAATCGTGGCGGAGTTCGAGAGCATCTGGAGCGATCTGCAGGGTGTGGCGTTCGAGCAGGGCTACCTCGACGCCGGCGGGGTGCGGACGCGTTACCTGCGGGCAGGCGACCCGGGCAGGCCGGTGCTGGTGCTGCTGCACGGTTCCGGTGGTCACGCCGAGGCGTACGTCCGCAACCTGGGGGCGCACGCCGAGCATTTCTGGACCTGGTCGATCGACATGCTGGGCCACGGCTACACCGGCAAGCCGGGCCACCCGCTGGAAGTCCGCCACTACGTCGAGCACCTGATGGCCGTCCTGCGCACCATCGGCGTGAACCGCGCCTGCATCAGCGGCGAATCGCTGGGCGGCTGGGTGGCCACCCGCGCCGCCATCGATCATCCCGACGTGGTCGACCGGCTCGTCCTCAACACCGCGGGCGGCTCCCAGGCCGACCCGGTGGTGATGAAGCGCATCATCACGCTGTCCATGGCGGCCGCCGAGGACCCGACCTGGGAAACGGTGCAGGCGCGGATCAAGTGGTTGATGGCCGACAAGTCCAAGGGCTACGACGACCTGGTCGCCAGCCGCCAACGCGTCTATCGCCAGCCGGGATTCGTCGACGCCATGCGCGACATCATGGCGTTGCAGGACCCGGAGATTCGGGCGCGCAACATCATCGGACCGGACGACTACGGTGCGATCACCGCGCCGACGCTGGTGCTGTGGACCAGTGACGACCCCACCGCCGACGTGACCGAGGGCCGCCGCATCGCGTCGATGATCCCCGGCGCGCGGTTCGAGGTGATGCCCGGCTGCGGTCACTGGCCCCAGTACGAGGACCCCAAGACCTTCAATCGTTTGCATCTCGACTTCCTGCTGGGGCGGTGATGGTAGAGCAGGGGCGCGAGCCGGCGGGAATCGAGACCGACGTCGTCGTGGTCGGCGCCGGCCCCGTCGGTCTGACGTTGGCCAACATCCTTGGCCTGCAGGGCATCCGCACGGTGGTAGTCGACGAACGCGACACGCTGATCGACTACCCGCGCGGCGTGGGGCTCGACGACGAGGCGCTGCGCACATTTCAGTCGATCGGGCTCGCGGATCGGGTGGTGCCGCACACGGTGCCCAACCAGATCCTGCGGTTCGTCGACGCCAAGCGGCGCGTGCTCGCCGAAATGGCGCCGCCCGACGCGCGTTTCGGGTGGCCGAAGCGCAACGGCTTCGTGCAACCGCTGGTGGATGCCGAGCTGCTGGCCGGTCTGGACCGATTCGAGCATGTCGAGGTGTGGTGGGGACGCCCGATGACGGGTTGTTCCGAGGACGCCGACGGGGTGCGGGTCGATCTGGGAGGCGGGCGCGACCACGAGACGTCAAGCGTGCGCGCGCGTTACGTGGTCGGCTGCGACGGCGGTCGCAGCATGACCCGCCGCATGATGGGCGTGTCTTTCGACGGGACGACGTCGTCGACCCGCTGGCTGGTGGTCGACGTCGCCAACGACCCGCTCGGCCATCCCAACAGCGAGGTCGGCGCCGACCCCGAACGCCCGTACGCCTCGATCTCGATCGCACACGGGATCCGGCGCTTCGAGTTCATGATCCACGCCGACGAGACCGACGAACAGGCGGAGGATCCCGCGTTCCTGACACGGATGCTCGCCCGGATGGTGCCGCACCCGGACCGCGTCGACGTGATCCGGCGGCGCCTCTACACCCATCACTCGCGGATCGCCGGCGCGTTCCGCAAGGGTCGGCTGCTGCTGGCCGGCGACGCCGCGCACCTCATGCCCGTCTGGCAGGGCCAGGGCTACAACAGCGGAATCCGGGACGCCGCCAATCTGGGTTGGAAGCTCGCCGCCGTCGTGAGCGGGCGCGCCGACGACAGGTTGCTGGACACCTACGACATGGAGCGCCGCAAGCACGCGCGGGCGATGATCGACCTGTCCACCATGGTGGGCCGGGTGATCTCGCCGACCAACCGCCGGGTGGCCGGCGCGCGCGATCTGCTCGTGCGGTCGGCGTCAATTGTGCCGTCGCTCAAGCGGTATGTCCTCGAGATGCGGTTCAAGCCGATGCCGCGCTACGAACAGGGGGCCGTGGTACATGGTGAACCCGGCCGGGACGGTTCGCCGGTGGGGACGCTGTTCATCCAGCCCCGGGTCGACACCCGCGAGCGCCACGATGTGCTGTTGGACGACGTGCTCGGTGACTGGTTCGCCGTGCTGTGCTGGAACAACAACCCGCGCAAGATCCTCGGTGACATGGCCTTCGCCAACTGGAAGGCGCTGGGCGCGCGGTTCTTTGCGCTGCGGCCCGCCACTCAACTGCATTGGACCGGTCACGACGATCCCGACGTCGCGGTCGTGGGTGATCGGTCCGGCGCCGTCAAGGCCTGGTTCGACACCCACCAAGAATCGGTGTTGTTCCTGCGTCCCGACCGGTGCATCGCCGGCGCCTGCATCGCCCAGCGCGCCCCCGAGCTGAGCGCCGCGCTCCTCGACGCGCTGACGCTGACGCCGAGAGGGGGTGATCCGCAAAGTGGCACTGGCTCTGTGCTGTATGTCGCACAGCCCGCTCCTGAATCTTCCGGGGCCGTCGCGGGGCCTGCTTGACGAGGTCGAAGGCGCGATCGCCGACGCGCGACACTTCGTCGCCGACTACGACCCCGAACTCGTCGTCGTCTTCGCCCCGGACCACTACAACGGGTTCTTCTACAAGACGATGCCGCCCTTCTGCATCGGCACGCGCGCCAGCGGCGTCGGGGATTACGGCACCCATGCCGGTCCGCTCGACGTTCCGGAACGGCTTGCCACCGAGTGCGCGCAAGCGGTGCTCGACGCGGGCGTCGACGTGGCGGTTTCGGCCTGCATGGACGTCGATCACGGCACCGTCCAGCCGCTGGAGAAATTGTTCGGCAAGGCGACCGCCCGGCCGGTGATCCCCGTCTTCATCAACGCGATCGGTTTGCCGCTGGGGCCATTAGATCGCTGCCGGGCGCTCGGCACCGCCGTCGGCGGCTACCTGGCCACCCTGGACAAGCGGGTCCTCGTGCTGGGATCCGGTGGGCTTTCGCACAGCCCGCCGGTACCCACGCCGACGACCGCGCCGCCGCCGGTGCTGGAGCGCATCGTGCACGGCCGGCCGATGACGCCCGAGCAGCGCCAAGCCCGGCAGGCCGCCGTCATCGACGCGGCCAAGAGCTTCGCAGCCGGTGACAGCGGGCTGCAACCGCTGAACCCGGTGTGGGACCGGCGGTTCCTCGAAATCATCGACGGCGGGCGGCTGGCCGAACTCGACCAGTGGTCCAACTCGTTCGTGGCCCACGAGGGCGGAAGCTCCGCCCAGGAAATCAGAACGTGGGTCGCCGCGTTCGCGGCGCTGGCCAGCGCAGGCCCCTACGCAACCGTCGGGCGCTACTACCGACCGGCCGCGGAACTCATCGCCGGCTTCGCCATCAGAACGGCCGTGCTCACGTGACGGCCGCGCCGGACGGCTTCGACCACACCGTCGACGTACTGGTCGTCGGGTCGGGCGGCGGCGGCATGACGGCCGCCCTGACCGCCCGCGCCGCCGGGCTGGACGCGCTGGTCGTGGAGAAGTCCTCGTTCTTCGGTGGCTCGACCGCACTGTCCGGCGGCGGCATCTGGGTGCCCGGGGCGCCCGCGCAGCGCAGGGAGGGCTACGCCCCGTCGCCCGAACGCGTCGTCGAATACCTGCGCCAGATCACCGACGGACTGGTCAGCGAGGCGCGCATCCGCCAATACGTCGAGTCCGCCCCGAAAATGCTCGAGTTCCTCGAACGGCTCTCCGGATGGTGTGAGTTCGTCTGGAAGCCGGGCTACGCCGACTATTACCCGGAACTTCCCGGTGGGTCCGGATTGGGCAGCACGATCAACGTGCCGCCCATCGACCTGCGCGAGCTGGGGCCCGACGAGCACGGGCTGCTGCAGCCGCTGGCGTTGGCTCCCAGGGGAATCTGGCTGGGGCCCAGGGAGCTTCGGGCCTTCTACCGAATCCGGCAATCCTGGGCCGGCAAGGGCGTGTTGCTCAAGCTGATCGCGCGGATGGTGCGGGCACGGCTGTTCGGCGAGCGGATGGCCGCGATCGGGCAGTCACTGGCGGCCCGCCTCAGGCTGGCCATGACCGAATGCGGCGTTCCGCTGTGGCTGGACTCGCCGATGACCGGACTGTTGACCGACGCCGAAGGATCGGTCACCGGCGTGTCGGTGGAACGGGACGGCACGACGCAGCGCATCGGTGCGCGCCTCGGGGTCGTCCTGGCCTCCGGCGGCTTCGACCACGACCTGGCCTGGCGCAAGGAATTGTTACCCGAGGTGGACCAGGACTGGAGCTTCGGCAACCCCGCCGCCATGGGCGACGGCATCCGCGCGGCCCAAAAACTCGGTGCCGCAACCGAGTTGCTCGACGAGGCGTGGTGGTTTCCGGCCATCCAGTGGCCCGACGGCCGGATGCAATTCATGCTCAACGAGCGCATGATGCCGGCGCAGTTCATCGTCAACGGGGACGGCAAGCGCTTCATCAACGAGGCGGCGCCCTACATGGACTTCGGCCACGCCATGATCGAGGGACAGAAATCCGGGGTGACCCACATTCCCTGCTGGCTGCTCACCGACCACAGGTCGTGGACCCGTTACGTCGTCGGCGGCCACCTGCCCATACCCAAGATCCCGGGCGCGCCGGTGCCCACCGGTCGTAAGGTCCCCGCGGCATGGCTCGAGTCCGGTGTCGTCAAGGCGGCGATGACGTGGGAGGAAATGGCCAGCCGGATCGGGGTGCCGGCGGAGAACCTGGTTGAAACCGCCCGCCGCTTCAACGAACTGGCCCGCGCCGGTCACGACGACGACTTCAACCGCGGCGACAGCGTCTACGACAACTACTACGGCGATCCCACTCTGCCGAATCCGAACCTCTATCCGCTGGGCGATCCGCCGTACTACGCCTTTCGCATCGTCCTCGGCGACCTCGGCACGTCCGGCGGCCTGCGCACCGACGAATACGCGCGGGTGTTGAGGGCCGACGACACCGTGGTGCCGGGCCTGTACGCGGTGGGTAACACCTCCGCGCCGGTGATGGGGCGCAGCTACGCGGGCGCGGGCGCGACGATCGGCCCCGCGATGACCTTCGGCTTCGTCGCGGCGAATCACATTGCCGCGCATGCGCCCAACCGAACCCTTAATTCTCATAGGAGGTAGCAATGAAGATCTCGCTGTTCTACGAATTCGCCCTGCCGCGACCCTGGGCGCCCGACGACGAGCACGTGATGATGCAGGACTGCCTCGACGAGGTCGAGGCCGCGGACAAGGCGGGGTTCTCCACCGTCTGGCTGACCGAGCACCACTTCCTCGAGGAATACTGCCACTCGACGGCACCGGAAATCTTCCTGGCCGCCGCCAGCCAGCGGACCAAGGACATCCGGCTGGGCTTCGGCATCATGCACCTGCCGCCCGTGGTCAATCACCCCGCCCGGGTCGCCGAACGCATCGCCACCCTCGACCTGCTGTCCAACGGCCGCGTCGAGTTCGGCACCGGCGAATCGTCCTCCGTCGGTGAACTCGGTGGATTCAACATCGATCCCGCCGACAAGCGGGCCCAATGGGAGGAGGCACTCGAGGTCTCGATCCGCTGCATGATCGAGGAGCCGTTCTCCGGCTTCGAAGGAGAGCACGTCCAGATGCCGGCGCGCAACGTCGTGCCCAAGCCGCTGCAGAGGCCGCATCCGCCGGTCTGGGTCGCCTGTACCCGTCCCGCGAGCGTTCAGATGGCCGCCCAAAAGGCGATCGGCGCACTGAGTTTCGCCTACACCGGACCCGGGCCGCTGACCGAGCGGGTCAACGGCTACTACAAGGAATTCGAGGAGAACGGCGTCCCCGTCACACCGCGAATCAACCCGAACATCCTGGCCATCGGCGGTGACCTGTCCATGATGGTCGCCAAGACCGACGAGCAGGCCCTGCAACGGCTGGGTCAGGGCGGCGGATTCTTCTCGTTCGGAATCATGCATTACTACATGACCGGGGTGCACACCCCCGGGCGGACCGGGGTGTGGCAGCGGTATCTCGAAGAGGTCGGCAAGGATCCGACGCTGGCGTACGGCCCCGGCCGGGGCGCGATCGGATCGCCCGCCACCGTGCGGGAATTCCTGCGCGGCTACGAGGAAAGCGGTGTCGACGAGATCATCCTGTTGCTCAACCCGCGCAGCCACGAGGGCACCATGGAATCGATCGAGCTGATGGGCTCCCACGTGCTGCCCGAATTCATCGAGCGGGACGCCAAAGCGGTCGCCGAAAAGGCGAAGCGGCTCGAACCGGTGATCGAGAAGGTGGAGGCGCGGCGGCCGCAATCCACCGCGCCGAAGTTCGACGAGGAATACTCGTTCGGCGGCCTGCCCACCGGCCGGGGCGGTAAGTTCACCGCCAGCGAGATCCCCGAAGCCATGGCCGAGATCAACGAGGGCCGTGTCCAGGCGGCTCAGCGGTTGAGGGAACAGCAGGGCAAGTGACACCGAAAGCCGGTTGAGTCTTGGGACGAGTCGACGAGTTGTGGCGCTACGACGGCCGGCGCGCGGTGGTGACGGGGTGCGCGTCGGGCATCGGGGAACAGGTGGTCCGGCAACTCACCGAGTTGGGCGCCGAAGTGATCGGACTGGACAAGCGACGGCCGGGGTTCGAGATCAGCGACTTCCGCGGCGTCGACCTGGCCGATCAGCCGTCCATCGACGCCGCGGTCGCGTCCATCGAAGGGCCGGTCGACGCGCTGTTCAACGTCGCGGGCGTCTCGTCGGGAATCGAGAATCCCGCACTCGTCGTCACGATCAACTTCCTTGGGCTGCGGCATATCACCGAGGCGCTGATTCCCCAGATGCCGGCTGGTTCGTCGATCGTGAGCGTGTCCTCGCTCGCGGCCGCGGCATACCGGGAACATCTCCGTTCGGTGGCGCCGCTGCTGAACACCGCTTCGATGGAAGACGGCATCGACTGGTGCCACGCCCATCCCGGCGCGCTGACCGGCGGCGGATACCGGTTGTCCAAGGAAGCAATCATCCTCTACACCATGCGGAACGCCGCCGCACTCGGCGGGCGGGGGATCCGCATCAACTGCACCGGTCCCGGGGTCACCGAAACCCCGATCCTCGACCAGCTGCGGACCGCCTACGGACAGGGCTATCTCGACGACATACCCAAGCCCTTGGGGCGCGTTTCCGATCCCGCCGAGCAAGCCGCGGTGTTGCTCTTCTTGAATAGTGCTGCGGCGAGCTACATGACGGCACAGGTCATCTGGGTCGACGGCGGAAATGTGGGAGCCGCGATCGCTCGTGAACTCGAGGAAGGAGCCCCGTGGCCGGCTTGACTGATTTTCGCCGGGTCGCGCGCGACGTCTCCAACTGGGGGCGGTGGGGAGACGACGACGAGCTCGGCACACTGAATTTTATCCGCGAGGAAAAGATCGCCCGGGCCGCGAGTCTCGTCCGGCATGGCAAGGTGTTTCCGCTCGGGGTCGACTTCGGCTCGTCGGGACCGCAGGGCGCCTTCGGCTTTCGGCACAACCCCATGCTCCTTATGACCGTGGACGGTGGGGATGCGAGCTCGCTTCCCCAATATGGTCCCGGGTGGACGCAAAACGCGACGGCGCAGCAGTTGGGTAACTACTTCGTCGACAATCTGTTTCGGTTCAACGAAGACATGATCATCATGCCGCTGCAGGCGGCCACCCAGTGGGATGCGTTCTCACACGTCTACTACGAAGGCAAGCTCTACAACGGCTTCTCCTCGGACTCCGTGACGAGTATGGGGGCCTACCGCTGCAGCATTGACAAGGTCGACGTCAAGGGCATCACCTCGCGTGGCGTGCTGCTGGACCTCGTCCGCCACCGCAACGCGGAAGTCTTCCTCGAACAAGGCAATCCGATCACCCCCGCAGAACTCGATGACGTCGTTCGTGCGCAGGGCGTGACGATCGAGAGCGGCGACATCGTTCTGATCCGGACCGGTTGGTGGACCAGGTTCTTGCAGACCGGCAACAGGACGGAGCCATTCTCCGGCCTGCACTGGCGCTGCGCCTCGTGGCTGCACGACCACGAGGTCGCGGCGGTCGCCTCGGACAACCTCCAGGTCGAGGACCTGGTATCCGATGTCGAGGGCGCATTTCTACCCTTGCATCTGCTGTGCCTGCGCGACATGGGGCTCATGCTCGGCGAGTACTGGGACCTGACCGCGCTCGCAGACGATTGCGCCGCCGACGGCGTCTACGAGTTCCAACTCATTGCACCGCCCCTGAGATTCATTGGGGCAGTTGGCTCTCCGGTCAACCCGATCGCGATCAAGTGATGGACTTCCACCACAGGACCATGCTGGTCGATGGCCTGGTCACCGGCTACCTGGACGCCGGTGAAGGCGATCCGGTGGTGCTGCTGCACGGCGGCGAGTTCGGCGCCGGCGCCGAACTCGGCTGGGAACGCAACATCGCCGCGCTCGCCGCTCGCTACCGGGTGCTGGCGCCCGACCAGCTCGGTTTCGGGCAGTCGGCGAAGGTCATCGATTTCGTCGACGGGCGCGGGATGCGGATCCGGCATGTGGCGCGATTCTGTCAGCAGCTCGGCGTCGACTCGGCGCACTTCGTGGGCAACTCGATGGGGGCGATCAACCTGCTCGTCGACGCCACCTCCGACACACCGCTGCTGCCCGCCCGCAGCCTGGCGATCATCTGCGGGGGCGGGGAAATCCAACAGAACCGGCACTTCGAAGCCCTACAGCAATACGACGCAACGCTGCCCGGGATGCGGCGCATCGTCGAGGCCCTGTTTCACGACCCTGCCTACCCCGCCGACGACGACTACGTGCGGCGCCGCTACGAGTCGAGCACGGCGCCCGGAGCGTGGGAGGCTGTCGCCGCGGCCCGCTTTCGTCGCCCGGGCACGACGCCGTCCGGCACACCGTCGAGCGCTCGGCCGTACGAGCGCATCACCGTGCCGGTGCTCGTCGTCGAAGGGGCAGAGGACAAGCTCCTTCCGGCCGGCTGGGCCGCACAGATCGCCAAGGAGATCGACGGTGCCCGCTCGGTCGTGGTCGGCGAGGCGGGCCACTGCCCCCAGATCGAGCAGTCGGCGACGGTGAACGAGCTGCTGCTCGACTTCTTCGCCGCGGGCCCCTAGAACACGTAATCCAGCCGGGTTTGCATGCCAGCCTCTTGGTGATACGTGTTGTGGCAGTGCAACATCCACACACCCGGGTTGTCGGCCACCAGCACGGCGAGCAGTTTCTGCCCGGGCAGCACCATGAGGGTGTCTTTGCGCGCACCGGGACTGCCGTCGGCCTTGATCAGCTGGAAGGTGTGACCGTGCAAATGAATCGGGTGATACATCATCGTGGGGTTGTCGAACGTGAGGGTGGGCCGCTCGCCCTGCCGGACGTGCAACGGTTGCGTGTCTCTGTAGGGCTTTCCGTTGATCGTCCAGTCGTACCGGACCATGTTGCCACCCAGCACGACCGGGAGGTTCAGGCCGGGCTGCGGCCGGCCCAGGTTGACCGGCGTTGTCGCCGTGAACATTTCCACCGTGCCCACCCGCCGGTTGAGCTCGGCCGGCTGAAAACCCGGGTCGGGTGCGCTGCCGGCTCCGGTCGACAGCACGGCGCGCGCCAGTGCGTTCTTGCCCTCCGCGAGCGCGACCAGTGGGAAGACGCCGTCCGCGGCGGTCACGATGACGTCGTAGCGCTCGGCCATGCCGACCAGCAGGGCGTCGACCTGGGTCGGCACCACGGGGTAGCCGTCGGTGTGGGTGACGGTCATCGAATGCCCGGCCAGCGCGACGCGAAACGTGGTGTCCGAGCCGCTGTTGATGAAGCGGATCCGGATGCGCTGGCCCGGCTTCGCGCTGAAGGTCATGGGGGCGGCGGGGATTCGGCCGTTGATCAAATAGTACGGGTATGCGATCTCCCCGGCGTCCCCGCCGAGCAGGTCGCTTCTGCCTGCGGGTCCGCCCGTCGCGGCGGCCGTCGGACTACCGGAGCTGGTCGGGCTGGTCGACGTTGCCGAGGTCTCAGTGCTCGACGTTGTCGTCGAGGTCTCACCGGTCGTCGTGGTCGTCGTGGTCGTCGACGCAGTGGGCGTCGTCGTCGTACTCACCGGCTCGCTTGGCGGGGCGGGCTTGTTCGGGCTGGACAGTTCCCGAAAGAGCTGCTGCGGGGATTTCCCGATGCCGTCGGTCCAATCATCGAGAACCACAACCCATTCGGCGTCGTAATTGCCCTCGGTGGGGTCGTCGACGATCACCGGCAGGTACAGGCCCGTGTCGGCGTCCAGGCCGGTGTGCGGATGGGCCCAGTAGGTGCCCGAGTTCGGTACGGAGAAGCGATAGGTGAAGTCCTGGCCGGCGGGGATGTCCGGGGTGGCGGGAGGGGCGCCATCCATGTCGTTGCGCAGCGCGATGCCGTGCCAGTGCACCGACGTCGGATGGTCGAGCCGGTTGGCCACCGTCACCACGAGTTCGTCACCGATGCGCGCGCGGATCGGCGAGCCCGGAATGGTGTTGCCGTAGGCCAGCGTCCGGACGACCGGTCCGCCCAGGTCGACCTGGACCTGCTGGGCCGTCAGGCTGGCGGTGACGGTGCGGCCACTGTGCGGCCGGGCGGCCTCGGCCGCGGCGATGGCGGCGGCCATCTGGGCACTGCCGGACGGCGCGGCCTTGTCCTGGCTGCACGCCGCCAGCGCGAATCCGCCGGCGACGCCGGCAGCCAGGAATCCGCGCCTGGTCAACTGCGCACCCGGGACGGTGATTCCGCTCGTGGGAGGCACAGCCATCACCGCTCCTCGTCGTCGTCGATCTCCGGCGTCTTATACCGTGCTCGGCCGCGGGGCTCAGCGCAACTATTCACGCGGCTGATGTCGAGATTGCCGCCCGGGTCGCGCCGGTGACGCCAACCACGGCCCTTACGGCGATCTCGGCGCGCACCCGGCGTCGCTACGCCCCCTGGCGGGCCATCCACTCGCCGAAGGTGGTGGGGTAGACGACGACGTCTTCCCCGTCGACGGGAACGATGCTGCGGTCGTCGAGGATCGCGCCGTAGTAGCGGGCGTCATCGTCGGTGACCACCCGGCGGCCGTCGCCGGTCGCGGCGAAGCGGGTCCGGATGAAGTCGTCCATGCCTTGCCTTTCCGGGCCGGCGATGTTGACCACCCCGTTGACCGGGTCGGCGGCCGCCGCGCGGGTCACGGCGGTGGCGACATCGGCGGCGGCAATCGGCTGGAACGCCCCGTGCGGCGCACGCACCGTGTCACCGTCGGCCATCGAATCGGCAATGCCGTCAACGAATTCGAAGAACTGTGTCGCCCGCACAATCGAATACGGGGCGCCCGATTCCACGATCTCCTTTTCCTGGGCGATTTTGGCGCGCATGTAGCCGCTTTCGGCCGTCCGGTCGGCTCCCACGATCGAGAGTGCGACGTGGTGTCGCACGTCGGCCGCCCGCTCCGCGTCGAGGAGGTTGCGGGTAGAGGTGGTGAAGAAGTTCAGCACGTCGTCGTCGGCCCAGGACGGCGAGTTGGAGACGTCGACGACCGTGTCGACCCCGGCGACGGCCTCGGCGACTCCTTCGCCGGTAACGGTGTTGACCCCCGAACTCGGCGAGGCCGAGACGGCCTCATGTCCGAGCTGTGTCAGCTGGGCGACGACCTGCCTGCCGATCAGTCCGCTGCCACCGACCACCAGAACCTTCATGATTACCTCTTTCCAAGTTCCCGACGAGACGTCTTCAGCATGGTGCGTGCGGGGGCCGGCCGGAACCCCCAAAGTATCGACGGGGCGGACGCTGCGATCGTGGGTATCCGGGCAGCGCCTTAAATCAATTGCTTGACTTAACGCGCCCGGCGCCGATTAACTCGTCGGGTGGTCAACGAATTGGACGGCAAGGTCGCCGTCGTCACCGGCGGTGCGTCCGGCATCGGGCGCGGAATCGTGGAACGGTTCGTGGCCGAGGGATCGCGCGTCGTCATCGCCGACGTCGAGGCGGACAGGGGAGAGCAGCTCGCGCGCGCGTTGGGCACCGCCGCCGCGTTCCGGCGGACCGACGTCTCGGATCCCGAACAGGTCGGGGCGCTGGTCGCCGCCACCGTCGAGATGTTCGGCGGCCTGCACGTCATGGTCAACAACGCCGGGATCTCGAGCCCCCTGCGCCGATTGCTGGACGACGACCTGGCCGATTTCCACCGGGTGATGGGGGTCAACGTCCTCGGGGTGATGGCCGGCACCCGAGATGCGGCCCGCCACATGGCCGAAGCCGGCGGTGGATCGATCATCAACCTGACGTCGATCGGAGGGATCCAGGCGGGCGGCGGGGTGATGGTCTACCGGGCATCGAAAGCCGCCGTCATCCAGTTCACCAAGTCCGCCGCGATCGAACTGGCGCGTCACGAGGTTCGGGTCAACGCGATCGCACCGGGCAGCATCCCCACCCCGATCCTCGCGTCGTCGGCGGTCGACGTGGACCCCGATGAGCTGGCGCGGTTCGAAGCGCGGATTCGCCAGGGGATGCGTGACGACCGGCCACTGAAGCGCGAGGGGACGCCCGAAGACGTCGCCGAGGCGGCGCTGTACTTCGCCACCGATCGGTCCCGCTATGTCACCGGGGCGGTGTTGCCGGTCGACGGGGGGACGTCCGCCGGCAAGGTGACTCGTCCCCGCAACGAGTCGCGCAAGGGGGATTGAGGCCGGTGTCAGTCCCCGTGCGCGGGGTGTCCGGCGTGCGTTTCCAGCCGCAGCTTGGCCAGCGCCGCGGCGCGCGAAAGATCTTCGTTGCCAGCGCTTTCCGTGATCACGCTGTGCGAATGCGCCAGCACGCCGAGCACCGCCTCGGGCGAGAGATCGGGGAACTGACGCCCGAGCGCGTCGGCCGCCCTCCTCAACTCGAAGAGTTTGGGATACGCCCGTTCCTCCGGCGTAGGCGGCACGACACGGGTGACGTCCTGGGCGTGCTGCAGCACTGCGACGGTCTTCTTGCCGTCCTTGATCGGGGAGTTCATCGGTGTCCATACCCGGTAGACGAACTCGCCCGGATGCTGCCGGTCGGGAAGGTCGTAGCGCTGGACCCCCATCCAGTGCCGGACCCCACGGCGAAACACCAGCTCGAGTGACGCCGAGACGTTGGCCACGCCGTCCGCGTCCGGGTCGGACGGGTTGTCCGGGAAGACGTCGAACAGCTGGTGGCCCAGCAGGTCGTCCCGCGGATGCCCCGACACGCGTTCACAGGCGGAGTTCACCGCGCGGATCCGCCAGTCGCCGTCGGTCAGCAGGTATGGTGCCCACTTCGACTGGAACCACGCGGATTCCTCGATCGCGGACACCCGGCTGGCTGACAACATGAATACCCCCGCAATGGTTCACCGTCCCGACACCGGCACGTCGCCGCCGCGCAAGAAGCCATCGTGACCCAGCGGGACCGACCGGGGCGAGGGACCTTTGTCACCCGTTGCGGGCTTTGTGGCACCGATGTGTTTCGAGGGGCCCGGCTTTTAAATCAATCGCTTGACTTAATCACGGGATCGCGGTTGACTAACCGGGTGACCACCATCGGCCGGACCGTCCGCACCGAGCGGGCCAGCTCGACCCAGGAGGCGATCCTGGTTGCGGCCGAGCGGTTGTACGCCGAGCACGGCATGTTCGCGGTGTCCAACCGGCAGGTGAGCGAGGCCGCCGGCCAGGGCAACAATGCCGCGGTGGGCTACCACTTCGGGACGAAGGCCGACCTGGTGCGCGCGATCGAATACAAGCACCGCGGGCCGGTCGAGCAGTTGCGCGAGCAGATGGTGGCCGAGCTGCTCGAATCGGGTGGATCCATCGAGATGAGGGATTGGGTCGCCTGTCTGGTGCGGCCGCTCACCGACCACCTCGAGGAACTGGGCAATCCCACCTGGTACGCGCGTTTCGCGGCGCAGGCGATGACCGATCCCGCGTACTACAACATCATCGTCAAAGGCGCACTCAGCTCGCCGTCGCTGGTCCAGGTTGTCGATGGCATCAACCGGTGTTTGCCGGACCTGCCGGCCGAAGTGCACTTCGAGCGAAACATCATGGCCCGCAACCTTCTGATGCACACCTGCGCCGATCGTGAACGTGCGCTCGCCGCGGGTGCCGCGCAGCCCCAGCGTTCCTGGCGGGCGGCCGCATCGGGCCTGATCGACGCGATCGTGGGCCTGTGGCTGGCGCCCGTGACGCTGTACGAATGAAAGATTCGCGGATGAAAGTCACTGTCGACCAAGACCTTTGCGCTTCGTCGGGGAATTGTGTACCGAACGCGCCCGAGGTGTTCGACCAGCGGGACGACGACGGCGTCGTCGTCCTGCTCAACCCGAACCCGGCGCCGGAACAGGCCGAGGGCGCGCGGCGCGCGGCCGCGGCATGCCCCGCACTGGCCATCCGGATCGAGGAATGAGATGTCAGAGACGCTGACGAACGCTGCCGCGGCCGGGGCGGCCGCCGAGATACCGGACTATCCGATGCCGAGGCGGGCGGGCTGCCCTTTCGCCCCGCCGCCGGGGGTCATGGCGCTGGCCGAAGCGCGGCCGCTGTCCCGGGTCCGGATCTGGGACGGCAGCACACCGTGGCTCGTCACCGGCTACGAAGAAGTGCGGGAACTCTTTTCGGATTCGCGGGTCAGCGTCGACGACCGGCTGCCCGGCTTCCCACACTGGAACGCGGGCATGTTGTCAACGGTGCACAAGCGTCCGCGGTCGGTGTTCACCGCCGACGGGGAAGAGCACACCCGATTTCGGCGCATGTTGTCGAAGCCCTTCACCTTCAAGCGCGTCGAGGGTCTGCGGCCGACCATTCAGCAGATCACCGACGACCACATCGACGCGATGCTGGCCCGGCCGAAGCCTGCCGACGTGGTGACCGCGTTGGCTTTACCGGTCCCCTCGCTGGTGATCAGCCAGCTGCTCGGCGTGCCGTACGAAGACGCCGACATGTTCCAGCACCACGCGAACGTCGGGCTGGCGCGGTACGCGACGGGTGATGACACCGTCAAGGGCGCGATGAGCCTGCACAAGTATCTGGCCCAGTTGGTCGAGGCGAAGATCGAGGACCCGGCGGAGGACGCGGTATCCGATCTGGCCGAACGGGTCAAGGCCGGCGAGCTCAGCGTGAAAGAGGCCGCACAGCTGGGCACCGGACTCCTGATCGCCGGGCACGAGACCACCTCGAACATGATCGGGCTCGGGGTGCTCGCCCTTCTGGTGAACCGGGATCAGCTGGCCGTCATCCGCGACGCCGAGGATCCGAAGGTAATCGCCAGCGCGGTCGAGGAATTGTTGCGCTACCTCAGCATCATTCAGAACGGGCAGCGCCGCGTCGCGCTCGATGACATCCACCTCGCCGGGGAGACGATCCGCGCCGGCGAAGGCATCATCATCGACCTGGCGCCGGCCAATTGGGATCCGCACGCCTTCCCCGAACCCGACCGGCTTTACCTGCATCGCTCGGGGGCGGACCGCAACGTCGCATTCGGTTACGGGCGGCACCAGTGCGTCGGCCAGCAGCTCGCCCGCGCGGAGTTGCAGATCGTCTACCGGACCCTGTTCCGCCGTGTTCCCACGCTGGAATTGGCCATCCCGGTCGAGGACGTGCCGTTCAAGGACGATCGGCTCGCGTACGGCGTCTACGAACTTCCGGTGACCTGGTAGCCCCCGGGTCATTAGTCTCACAATGCCGATCCGAATGGAGGGTCAACGATGACGACTCAGACAAGCACCGTTTCGCTCTATCCGCCGGAAGGCTTCGGCGCCCCGAAGGATCGGCGCGGTCACGCCGCGGGCGCGGATGTCGGCCTGCCGGCGGGAACAGTGGTCTTCTCGGCGGACAACCACATTTCCCTGGCGGACGACATCTTCTACCAACGCTTTCCGGAGGACCTCAAGGACAAGGCGCCGCGGATCTGGTACGAGGACGGCGCCTATCAGGTGGGTCGCAAGGGGCAGTCGTTCCTGCCCGGCGACTTCAGCGCGGTGCTGATGCAATACGACGACCTGCCGGGCGCGGCGAGCACCAACATCGAGGCCCGCATCCAGGAATTGCACGACGACGGCGTCGACAAGGAGCTGGCCTTCCCCAACGCCATCCTCGCGCTGTTCCACTACCCGGACAAGAGCCTGCGCGAGCTGGCGTTTCGCATCTACAACGAGTACATCGCCGAACTGCAGGAACGCTCGGACGGGCACTTCTACGGCGCCGGGCTGATCAACTGGTGGGACCCGCGCGGTACCCGCACGACTCTGGAAGAACTGAAGTCTTTGGGGCTCAAGACCTTCCTGATGCCGCTGAATCCCGGCAAGGGCGACGACGGCAACCCGATCGACTACTCCAGCACGTCCATGAGGCCGGTGTGGGACGAGATCGAGGCCGCCGGCCTGCCCGTCACCCACCACATCGGGGAGACGCCACCGAAGAGCCCGACCGAGTTCAACAGCGTCGTCGTCGGGATGATGATCAACATCGACGGCTTCCGGGAGACGTTCGCCAAGTACATCTTTGGCGGCATCCTCGACGAGCACCCGGGGCTGCGGATCGGTTGGTTCGAGGGTGGCATCGCCTGGGTTCCGTGGGCGCTGCAGGATGCCGAACACCTGGTGGCCTCCTATCAGCACATGTTCAACCGCCCGCTGCAGCACGACGTGCGCTACTACTGGGACAACCATATGAGCGCGTCGTTCATGGTGGACCCGCTCGGTCTGCAGCTGATCGACAAGATCGGTGTGGACAAGGTCATGTGGTCCAGCGACTACCCGCACAACGAAAGCACCTACGGCTACTCGGAGAAGTCCTTGGCGGCCGTCGTCGAGGCCGTCGGGCCGGCCGACGCCGCGAAGATCGTGAGCGGCAACGTCACCAAGTTCCTGGGCCTGTAGTGGTGGCCCGATGACGACGTTCGCGCACGCCGGCACGGGTGCGGGCACGCTGGTGATCCCCGAAACGCCCGACCTGGGTAGGATGCGCCGGGAGACCGGGAAGCGACTGCGCTCGGCGATGGCCGACCGCGGCGTCGACGCACTGGTTCTGCTGGGCAACAGCGCGGTGGTCTATGCCACCGGCACCAGTTGGCCGCTGGGCGATGCGGGGTTGTCCTATGTGGAGCGGCCAGTCGCCGTGGTGCTCGCGGGGGACGACTGGCCGCATCTGTTCCTGCCGTTCCGTGAGGGCGCCGTCCAGGAGTCGGATCTGCCAGCCGATCATGTGCACGGGCCGGTGTATCTCGAATTCGACGAGGGCGTCGACGATTTCGCCCGCGTGTTGGCCGGGTTGATCCCGCGCGGAGCGGTGGTCGCGGTCGACGAGTGCACCGGTGCGATGTCGCGCGCCGGTAAGTCGTTGTTCCCGGGCGGCCCCCCGGTCGACGCCGCGGCCATCGTCGGCGCGGCCAAGGCGGTGAAGACGGCGGATGAGCTGTCCTGCGTGCGTACCGCCATCCGGATCACCGACGAGGCGATGGTCGAGGTGCACAAGCGATTGTCGCCGGGGATCCGTCAAATCGACCTGTCCGCAAGCTTTTTGCGGCGGGCCTTCGAGTTGGGCGCCACGGCCAGCATGCTCGAACCGATCTGGCAGGTGATGCCGCCCAGCAAGGCCGAGGGCGTGTGGACCACGCACGGCGACCTGGCGTTGCCGCTGTTGAGCACCGAGCGCGAGCTGGCCGAGGGCGACGTGCTGTGGACCGACGTCAGCATCACCTTCCACGGGTATTGCTCGGACTTCGGGCGCACCTGGATCGTGGGCCGGGATCCCTCGCCGCGCCAGCAGGCGCAGTTCGACAGATGGTTCGAGATCATGTCCGCCGTCCTGGGCGTCGCCAGGGCCGGGGCCACGGCGGCGGACCTCGGCCGGGCGGCCGTCGCCGCCAACGGCGGCAGCAAGCCGTGGCTCCCGCACTTCTACCTGGGCCACGGCATCGGTGTGAATGCGGCCGAGATGCCCATGATCGGAACGGATCTCGGTCAGGACTTCGACGAGAAGTACGTCCTGCAGGCCGGCATGGTGCTGGTCTTGGAGCCGGTGGTGTGGGAGGACGGCACCGGCGGTTACCGCAGCGAAGAGGTCCTGGTGATCACCGAGGAGGGCTGGATTCGGTTGACCGATTACCCCTATGACCCCTACGGCGCCCATGTCAGTTGACGTCTGCCCCGACGACCGCGCGCTGCGTTCGGGCCGCCGCCGGCGTGCCCTGGAACAGATGGCGGTGCACGACCTCGACGTGTTGGTCCTCGGTCGCCAAGCCAACGTCCGCTATGTCAGTGGCGCGCCGCAGCTGTGGGTCGCCGGCACCCGGCCGTTCGGCCCGACGTGCGTGCTGGTGCGCGCGACCGGGGCGATACACCTGCTCAGCACCTGGGACGAGGGCGTTCCCGACGACATCCCGCACGACAACCTGTACGGCATCTCGTGGAACCCGATGAACACCATGGCCGCGCTGCAGCGCATCGACGGCGCCGCCACCGCCCGGCGGGTCGGAACCGACGCGGTTTCACCGGTTTTCGCGCAACTGCTGCTGACGGCGTTCCCGAACGCGGAACTCGTGGACGGCGAACTGGCGATGCGCGCGGCGCGGCGCGTCAAGACGGCCGAAGAAGTGGCTTCGCTGCGGGAAGCGATCTCGGTGGCCGAAACCGGTTTGGCCGCCGCCGTGTCCGGGCTGCGGCCCGGGGCGAGCGAACAGGCGCTCGCCGGCGCCCTGCTGGAGGCCGTCGCGGCCGGCGGCGTGAGCACCCCGTCGAATCAGGACGTCGCGTGGGTGACGTCGCCCGACCACCCGTGGCGGCGGCCCAACGGCCGTGATCGTGTCCAAGGCCGCGTCCAAGACGGTGACCTGGTGGCGTTCTCGGCCGGTGTGCTGGCCGGGGGCTACATCGGTGAGGTCGGCCGCACCTGGCCGGTGGGTGCGGCCCGGGGCGCGGCCGCCCTGTACCGGCGCTGGGAAAACCTGTGGGACAGGCTCTTATCCGCATGTTGGCCCGGGGCATCCGCGCTCGGGTTGTTGGACGCCTACCAAGCCGTGGGGGAGGCGGCACCGCCGATGCCGGTGGCCCGCGGGCTGGGTATGGGCTTTGACCCGCCGGTGATCTCGAGCCACCTGCCCGCCACGGCGGCCGAGGAGCGGTTGGAGCCGGGCATGGTGCTGGCCGTGACCGGCTACGTCTGGGAGCGGGGAGTCGGGGCGGTCTTCGGACGGGAAGCGGTGCTGCTCACCGTCGAGGGCCCGGAGGTGCTGACCACCAGCCCGTCGTGGCGCGAATAGCCATGCCCGCCAGGCCCGACCCGTCGGCCGACGAGATCATCAGGTACCGCAGGGACGCCGAGACGCGCATCGCCACCATCACCTTCGACCGGCCGGGACAACTCAACGCGCCCACGATCGCCGCCCGCCTGCGCTACGCCGACCTCTTGCACCGCGCCTCGATCGACGACGAGGTCAAGGTACTGGTGGTCCGCGGGGCGGGCGAGGACCTGGGCTCGGGCGCGGATCTCGTCGAGGAGATGGCGGCGCAGAACTCGGCGGACCAGAAGGACCGGCTCGCCGAGTATCGGATCGACGACGACGAGGTCAGCTTTCCCCCCGAGGGTTCGTTTCGGCACGGCGCCACCCTCGGCCAGTGGTACGCCAACCCCAACTCGGGGATTCGCGGCCTGCAGGACTTCAAGAAGATCAGCATCCTCGAGGCCAAGGGCTACTGCTACGGCTGGCACTTCTACCAGGCCGCCGACGCGGACCTGGTGATCTCCAGCGACGACGCGCTGTTCGGGCATCCCTCGTTCCGCTATTACGGGTGGGGGCCGCGGATGTGGTGGTGGGCGCAGACGATAGGCATCCGCAAGTTCCAGGAAATGGTCTTCACCGGAAGGGCTTTCACGGCGGCGGAGATGTACGACTGCAACTTCCTCAACAGCGTGGTGCCCAGGGACGAGCTCGAAGCGGAGGTGGAGCGGTACGCGCTGGCCTGCGCGCGCAACCGTCCGACGGACACGGTGTTCATGCAGAAGGTCTTCTTCGAGATCATGAAGCAGTTCCAGGGCGAGTACCTGGGCAGCATGTTGAGCGGGATCTTCGAATCGATGGGCGGCGCCGTCCGGCCCGACGGCGACGACTTCCTGCTCCGAGACGCCCTCGATCGCGGACTGGGCGGGGCGGTCAAAGACAACGACGACAACTTCCCCCCGGAGTGGCGCCTGAGCAAGAAGGGCCGTAAGGGCAAGGGCGCCAAGAAAGAGCCCGCCCGAAAGCGGAAGCAGTAGTGGCGGAAAACGCCCCCGAGCCGCCACTGACCGGCTACACCGTCGTCGATCTGTCCACCGGGATAGCGGGCGCATACTGCACCAAGTTGCTGGCCGACGGCGGAGCGGGCGTCGTCAAGGTCGAGCCACCCGAAGGTGATCCACTGCGCTCCTGGTCCGCCTCGGACACCGTCATACCGCGCGGCGCAGACGGTGCGCTGTTCAGGTTCCTGGCTGGGTCCAAGCGCAGCGTCGTCGCGGATCCCGGCGTCGACGGCGACGCCGAGCTGGTCGACAGGTTGCTGGGGTCCGCCGACGCGGTGGTGTGGTCCAGCGGCTCAAAACTGGCCGACCACAAGGATTTTGCGCCCGCAGAGATGCGCCGACGCCATCCGCACCTGACGGTCATGTCGATCACACCCTTCGGGCTGCGGGGGCCCTGGCGGGACCGGGCGGCGACCGAATTCACGCTGCAGGCGTGGTCGGGCGGCATCGTCGGCCTCGGGCGTGGCGAGCCGGACCGCGCACCGGTGTTCGTGGGCGGGCAGGTCGGCGAGTACCTGGCCGGGGTATATGCGAGCGCGGCCATGCTCGCATCACGATACGGCCGAAGCGGCCCGGGCGAACTCCTGGACCTGTCGATGCTGGAGACGCAAATCCTGTGCCTGACGTACTATCCGGTCACCTACTTCGAGATGCTCGGGCGGCCATGGCGGGACGCGCGGCGCGTCACGGTCCCGGGTGTCGCCCGGGCCAGGGACGGGCTGGTGGACGTCGGCTGCGGCACCGCGCAGCAGTGGTTCGACCTGTGCGCGATGGTCGGCCACCCCGAATGGATCGACGAGGACTCTTCGCTGACCATCACCGAACGGGCCACCCTCCACGCCGACGAGATCTACGAGTGGTTCGGAAGCAACACGGTCGACGAGATCCGCGAACTGGCAACCGCTTTCCGGATCCCCAACGCCCCGGTCGCCAACGGGGCCAACATCGCCTCGCTCGACCACTTCCGCGAACGTGGCTCGTTCGTCGACGCGCCGGGCGGGGAGTTCCAGCAGCCGAGCCATCCCTACCGGATGACACCCGCGCGGCTGCGCCCGCCGCAACGGGCGCCGCGGCTCGGCGAGCACACGGCGCAGTACCGGACCGCCGCCCTGGCGCCCCGGCCCCGGCCCCGGCCCCGGCCCACCGGATCCGCGAACCGGTTGCCGCTGAGCGGGATCCGGGTGCTCGACATGACGACGTTCTGGGCCGGCCCCTGCTGCACGCACTTCCTGGCGATGCTGGGCGCCGAGGTCATCCACGTGGAGTCCACCCGCCGGCCGGACGGGACCCGGCTGATCGCCGGTGTGCCCGTCGGCGAGAGCCAGTGGTGGGAGAAGTCGCCGATCTTCGCGGCGCTGAACACCAACAAGAAGGGCCTCACGCTGGACCTGCAAAGTCCCCGCGGCCGGGAGCTCCTGCGCCGGCTCATCGCGACCTGCGACGTGGTGGTAGAAAACTTCACGCCGCGGGTGCTCGACCAGATGGGTCTGGATTTCCCCGCGCTGCAAGCCATCAGGGCCGACATCGTGATGGTGCGGATGCCGGGCTTCGGCCTGGACGGACCATGGCGCGACAACCCGGCATTCGCCTACGTCATCGAGGCCGCCGCGGGGCTGACGTGGCTGACCGGGTACGCCGACCGCGCGCCCTACGACCCCTACTCGATCGGAGACCCCAATGCGGGCATGCACGCGGTGAACGCGCTGCTGCTCGCGCTGGAGCACCGGCGCAACACCGGCCAGGGCGTGTTCGTCGAAGCGGCGATGGTCGACGCCGCGCTCAGCGTCGCCGCCGAGCAGGTCATCGAATACTCCGCCTACGGGGCGCTGCTGGACCGCGCGGGTAACCGAGGGCCCACCGCGGCGCCGCAGAACCTCTACCGCAGCGCCGACATCAACGAGTTCGGCCTGCCCGACAGCTGGGTAGCGATCGCCGTGAGCACCGACGAACAGTGGAAAGCCTTGACCGAGGCGATCGGGTCGCCCTCGTGGGCAACGGATCCCGGCCTGGCCAGCGCAGCGGCCCGCAGAGAACGCGCGGACGCTATCGACGAGCGGTTGGCCGCGTGGTGCGGGCGGCGCGGCCGCGACGAGATCGTCGCGCGTCTCTGGGCGGCGGGCGTTCCGGTGGCCAAGGTGATGCAACCGCACCGGCAGACCGAGTTGGGCCAGCTGGCGTTTCGCGGCTTCTTCGAAGAAGTCGATCACCCGGTGGCCGGCCCGGCTAGGCTCAGCACCGTGCCGATGAGGCTGTCCGCCGGACCGTCCAAGTTCCACACCCAGCACGCGCCGCTGCTGGGGCAGCACAACCGTGAACTGCTGAGCGAGCTGGGGTTGGGCGACTCGGAGATCGCGGCCCTGGAGGCCGACGGCGTCATCGGCCGCGCACCGGCGATGTGACGAGACGATGGCGATCGCTCCCTCGGACATCATGCTCACCGGCCGCGTCGCCGTGGTCACCGGCGGGGGAGGGGGCATCGGTCGCGGCGTCGCGGCCGGGCTCGCCGCCTTCGGTGCGTCGGTCGCGATCTGGGAGCGTGACGCGCAAAGCTGTGCTGATGCGGCGGAGTCCATTGGGGCCCTGGGTATCACGGCGGATGTACGGGACAGCGGACAGGTCGACGATGCGCTGCAGCGCACGACCACCGAACTCGGCACGCCGACGATCCTGGTGAACAACGCCGGAGGGGTGTTCTCGTCGCCGCTGCTGGAGACGAGTGAGAACGGTTGGGATGCGCTCTACCGGGCCAACCTGCGCCACGTGCTGCTGTGCACTCAGCGCATCGCGAGGCAGCTGGTGTCGGCGGGAATCGGCGGCAGCATCATCTCGGTGACATCGATCGAGGGCGTGCGCGCCGCACCGGGATATGCGGCGTACGCCGCGGCCAAGGCCGGCGTCGTCAACTACACCCAAACCGCGGCGCTAGAGCTGGCACCCCACGGCATTCGCGTGAACGCGATCGCACCCGACATCACGCTCACCGAAGGGCTGGCGCGGCTCGGCGGCGAGGCGGCACTGGCCGGCATCGGCCACGTCGTACCGCTGGGACGTCCCGGGAAGGTCGACGAGATCGCCAGCGTGGCGGTGTTTCTGGCGTCGGGCATGTCGGCCTACCTGACCGGACAGACCCTGCACGTCGACGGCGGCACCCATGCGGCGAGCGGTTGGTATCACGACCCGAAAACGGGCGCCTACCGGCTCGGCCCGTCCGGCTAGTGGGTCCACCCCTCGGCGGCCTGGGCCTCGAAGGTGCGGTCGATGCGCTCGAACCTGCGGTGGATCGAGGCGCGGGACGCTTCGTGCGGCAGCACGTACAGGCGATTGGCCAGGATCGCCTCCGCCGTCAACCGGGCGACATCTTCTACGCCGACGCCCTCGTCCTGAGTCGGTAGCGTCCCGTCCGCCGCCTTCGGCGAAGACGTCAGCCCGTAGTCCGCACCGCGGATCCGTTCCGAGTTGGAGACCAGCTTGGTCTCAACGACCATCGGGCACAGCACGGACACCCCGATACCGTGGTCCTTGAGCTCGCGGGCAAGGGTTTCCGCCAGGCCCACCACACCGTATTTCGCGACGCCGTACGCCCCGAGGCCGGCGTTGGGAACCAGGCCGGCGAAGGAGGCGGTGAAGGCGAGGTGTCCGCCCGTGCCCTGCTCGAGCAGCCTCGGCAGGAACGCCTCGACGGCGTGGATGTTGCCCCACAGGTCGATATCGATGACCCAGCGCCAGTCGTCGTGGGTCATCTGCGCGATCGGGCCCGCGACCACGATGCCGGCATTGCTGAAGACCACGTCGACGCGGCCGAGCAGCCGGAAGGATTCCTTCGCGAGGTGAACCATTTCGTGGAGATGCCGGACGTCGCATATCACGCCGTGCGCGTCGAATCCCTGGGCGCGCAGGTGATTTACCGCCTGTTCCAGGCCGGGCTGATCGACGTCGGACAACACCACGCGGGCCCCCCGCCGGGCGAATTCGGTGGCCGTGGCCAAACCGATACCACTCGCACCGCCGGTGACGACCGTTCCGCGACCTTCGAATCCGTCCATGGGACGGAACTCTATTTCAAACAGCTACCCGCATCGATGGGCAGGGTCACCCCGGTGATGTAGCGAGACTCGTCCGAGGCGAAGAACAGCACCGCATTGCTGATGTCGATGGGTTCGACCCACGGGATGGGCAGGGTGTGGAACAGCTGGCAGATCGGCGCCATGTCGTCGGGACCCGGGTTCTCCAGGTCGGGGCGGAACATCTTGAAGGTGCCCTCGTTGTGCAGCATCGGCGTCTTGACGTGCGTCGGGTGCACCGAGTTGACCCGAATCATGTGCTGCCCCAACTCGACTCCGAAGGCGCGCATCAGCCCGACGACCCCGTGCTTGGCGGCGACGTAGTGGCCGGTGTGCGGGTAGGCCTTGAGCCCGCCGACCGAACTGGTCAGAATGATCGACCCGCCCCGGCCGCCCGACAGGAGATGTGGCACACCGGCTTTCACGGTCTTCCATACGCCGGCCAGGTTGATGTCGATCATCTCCGTCCAGTCTTCTTCGCTGGTCTTGTCGAGCGTGTCACCGCCGTTGCCGATACCGGCGTTGGCCACGATGATGTCGAGCCGGCCGAGTTGCTCGACGCCACTGTCCACCGCGGCTTTCAGCGCCTCGTAGTCGCGCACATCGACTTCGGCGGTGACGATCCTGCGGTCGTATCCCTTGACCAGGTCGGCCGTCTCCGCCAGGTCCTCGGGTGTGGATGCCGGGATGGCGGTGTCGGTGACGCCCTCGCGGATGGGCCGGCAGATGTCGACGGCGATGATGTCGGCACCCTCTTGCGCCAACCGGACAGCGTGGCTGCGGCCCTGACCGCGCGCCGCTCCGGTGACGAAAGCGACCTTGCCCTCAACACGTCCGGTCATGGCTACCTCAACTCCTGACTATTGATCGCACGCCTCAGCGCGGAACAGCCGTAACCGCGTTCCCGAGGATCGCGATTCTCGCCGCCTTTGCACTCTGTCACCACCCCGTCGCGGGTGTCAACGACGAATCCGTTTTGGCTATTTGCGGTTCTAGATATTAGAGAATGTCATTCTCGGCAGCAAATGACGTGCGGTAGTCGATCGGATCGAGCACGGGGTGGCGGTACCGGGATTGTGGTCTAACCGACGAATCCGCGGGAGCAGAAGTCCCACACCTCTTCGCTGGTGATCGGGTGCACGGTCGCGTCGTCGGAGCCGCCACTGGATTGCGCGATGAACATGACCGTCTGCATGGTCATCGCGGCCATCCGCTTCGGGTTGACGCCCGCGCGCAACTTGCCGGCATCGCTGGCCGCTTCCATCAGTTCGGTCAGCAAAGCGAGTAGAGGCGCGTGTGCCACCTTGACCTCGGCAGGGTGTGTCACCAGCAACCGCGGCGCGAAGTCGGTGAACAGCGGGCGCTTGGCGGTCGGGTCCGGACGCGAGGCCTCGTAGAGGAGTTGGACGGCGACCTTCAGCCGTTCCAGCGGGTCCGCTTGGCTTTCCGTCGCGGCGCGGATCTGGTCGGCGGACCGGCTCAGGGCGTCCTCGAACAGCGCCAGCAACAGCTCGTGTTTGCCGTCGAACTGCAGGTAGAAGCTGCGCAGCGACTGGCGGGACCGGTCGACGACCTCCTGGACGGTAAAGTCCGTGGAGCCCTTCTCGATGATGATCGCCTGCGCCGCGTCGAGGAAGCGCTGAACGCGTTGCGCGGCGCGCAGTTTCGCCGTCTTGATGGACCTCTCGACGGCGCGTTGCTTCCAGGCGGGCTCTTCGCTGGGGCTGGTCACGGCCGGCTCAGCAGATTGCCGCGAGGGGAGAACATGATTGGACTCTACCGGAGAACGCCGTGACATCGGTGCGCTCGACCCCCTCACGGATCATGTGTCGGAGATTGTAACTTTCTCGTCACGAGAATACTATTCTCTTAGACGTGTGTATGGAAGCGTAATCATAAGAGCGGACCGCGCCGTCGGCGGAAACGATGATCTACCGATGCCGGACAGCGCTCACGACCGTTTCGGGGAGTCGCGTGCAGCTCACCTTCGACGCCGACGTGGAGGCGTTCCGCTCCGAATTCGTCGCCTTCCTTCAGGCGCATCTGCCCTCCGAGGCCGAGGCGTCCGAACGGCCCCGCTCCAGCTCGCACGTGCCGGAATGGGCCCGCCGCTGGCAACGGCTGCTGTTCGACAGCGGGTGGTTGCTCCCCGGCAATCCGCCCGAGTTCGGCGGACGCAACGCCACGCTGTTGCAGCAATACGTCTACTTGGAGGAACTGGGGCGGCGGCGCATCTATCAAAGCTTCAATCCGCAAGGGGTGGGCATCATTGCGGCGTCATTGCTGAGCTTCGGTACGCCCGAACAAAAGCAACGCTGGGCGGTGCCGATCCTGCGAGCGGAGCTGACCGCCTCGCTGGGAATGAGCGAACCCGGCGCGGGCTCCGACCTCGCGTCGCTCAAAACTCGGGCGGTGCTCGACGGTGACCACTTCGTCGTCAACGGGCAGAAGGTGTGGACGTCGGGCGCCCACGATGCCGACGTGCTGCTGACCTTCGTGCGCACCGACCCAAAGGCACCGAAGCACAAGGGGATCAGCGTGCTGCTGATCCCGACCGATGCGCCCGGCGTGGTGCGCCGCCCGTTCGCGTCGATGTGCGACGGCGACGAAGTCGACTTCAACGAGGTGTTCTTCACCGACGTGCGCGTGCCGGCGGAAAACCTGGTGGGTCAGCTCAACGAGGGTTGGCGGGTGGCCACCGGTTCCCTGGGGCACGAACGCGTCATGCTCTGGATGGGCTACGTCGACCTATTGCACGAACTGAGCATCGATTTCCGCCCGGCAGGCCCGCTGCAGCGGGATCGCTACGCGTCCCTGGTGATGGACGCCTACGCGCTGCGGCTCCTGGGATCCGCGGCGTTGTCGCGGGCCGCCCGCGGCGAAGAGGACGTGCCCGCCCAGTCGGTGCTCAAGCTGCTCGGTTCCGAGGCCCTGCAGCGGGCCTCGGAGGACGCGCTGGACGCCGCGCGCGCGGACGGGCTCGTGTACCGGGCGGTGACCGCCCCGTTCGCCCCGCTGAACCTCGACAGCCACTACCGCAGCTGGTTCGACCGATACGCGCGCAGCTTCGCCGCGACGATTGCCGGCGGCACCTCGGAAATCCAGCGGAACATCGTCGCCGAACGGGTGCTCGGACTGCCGCGCAACTAGCGGGCATCCAACCGGGCGTAGTAACCGATCGCGACGAGCCCGGCCGCGATCGACACGGCGCCTAACAGCATGCCGGCCAACGCCATTCGCGGGTTGTCCGCTTCGCCTCGCTGCACCCGCCTGCGCGCGATGTCGCCCGTGATCACCGCCGCGATCCCGAAGGGCACCCCGACCAGCAGCGAGCACGTGACGAGCGCGATCAGCCCCACGAGCAGCGAAGCGACCCCCATCTCGTTTCGGGGTTGCTCCGGTTGGCTCATCAGTTCCATCCTCTTGTCGGCCAGCCGAAGTCTACGCGCAGGATCGTCGGTCTCCTCCGCGACAAGAATTCCGGGGCGCGCCCGACTACAACTGCGCCAGGCGAGGCGCAGACCGCTTGTCCACGAGAGCCTTTCCGGCTTCGCGGGTCAACTCGCGGGCGCTGCCGAGCAGCCCGTCCAGGATCAGCGACCGTTTGACATGGTGGTGCAGCGGGTGCTCGGCGGTGAAGCCGAAGCCTCCGAGCACCTGCTGGCAGTGCCGGGCGGCGGTCAGCGCGGCCTGGCCGGCGGCGGCTTTCGCCAGCAGCGAGGCCAGCCCGTCGTGAGCGTCGACCTGCTCGGCGGTGTGCAGCGTCGCCTCGGCACCCTCGATCGCGACCAGTGTCTCGGCCAGCCGGTGCCGGATCGCCTGGAACGAGCTGATGTGCCGCCCGAATTGAACGCGGTCGAGGGCGTGCCGGCGCGCCAGCCAGAGCATGGCCCGGCCGGCGCCGACCAACCACCAGCCCAGTGCCCGCCGCCCGGCCGCCAGCGCGGGCCCCGGCAGCGGATTGCCCTGCGGCACAAGGCGGATCGGTAGCGACTCGTCGATCGCCGCGTCGGCGCCCTCGCCGCGCTCCCAGATCACCCAGGAGCCGCCGGCGAACGGGAGCGGCATGGCCCCGCCGGGCGGCGCACCGGCCGCACGCGCCAGCACGTCGTTGAGCACCGGTGCGTGGGCACCGGTCTCGCCGAGCAGCCGGAAGACCAGAGGCGCGGCGACCCCGGGCATCTCGTCGAGCATGTCGTGCCAGCCCAGCTCGGTCAGCGCCGCGTCGAGCTTGGCGCCCGACGCGGCCGCCATCGTCGTCCGCAGCGAACCCTCCAGCAGGCGCAGCGACTCGGGATCCGTGCTGTCGTCCACGGTTCACTCCTTCCCTAGGTCGAGCAGCCGCCGAGCGATGATGTTGCGCTGGATCTCGGCGGTACCGCCGTAGATGGTCGCCGCGCGCGAATACAGGTATTCCGCGCGCCAGGGGGTGCCGTCGAGCTCGATCGTTCCGGGCAGCAGGTCGCGGACGGTGTCGTAGAGCCGTTGCTCGGCGCCGGCGAGCAGCACCTTGTCAATGGAGGTGTCCGGCCCCAGCCGGGCGCCGTCGCGCAGCCGGTGCTGGGTGTCGCGGGATCGGCAACGCAGCGTGTGCAGCGCCAGATAGGCTGCGCCAAGAGCGGATTCGTCCGGTTCGCCGGCATCGGAGGCCTGCGCGATGAGGTCGTCGAAGCGGGAGTACAGGTAAGCGATGCGCTGCCAGAAGCAGGTGGACCGCTCGTAGGGCAGCAGGTCCATCGCGAGTCGCCAGCCGTCTCCCGGCTTGCCGAGCATCCGGCTCCCCGGGATCACCACGTCGTCGTAATAGACCTCGCAGAATTCGTCGACCCCGTGCATGGTCCGCAGCGGCCGGATGGTGATACCGGGAGTGTCGAGGTCGACGAAGAAGGCGGTGATCCCGTCGTGGCCGGGCGCGGTGCGGGTGAGCAGCACGCAGCGCGTCGAGAACTGCGCGAAGCTGGTCCACACCTTCTGCCCGTTGACGATCCAGTCGTCGCCTTGCCGCGTCGCGCGGGTGGTCAGCGAGGCCAGGTCGCTGCCGGACCCCGGCTCGGAAAAGCCCTGGCACCATTGCTCTTCGCCGCGCAGCAGCCGCGGCACCATTTCGGCGGCGAGCCCCGGTGGGGCGTAATCGATCATGGTGGGCGCGAGCACCTCGAGCATCGAATACGGGCCGGGTTCGGCGAGACGGCGACCGACGACCTCCTCGCCGACGATCGCGCGCAACACGGCGGGACCGCCCAACCCGCCGACCTCGGTGGGCCAGCCGTAGCGCATCCAGTCGGCGTCGTAGAGGGCGCGGCTGACCCGGGCGAACTGCCGCATGTGGGCCTGCAGCGAGTGATCGGGCCCGGGGGTCAGGTCATTGTCGTCGAGCCACGAGCGTAAACCCGCCCGGAACTCCTCGACATTCACGGCGTGGGGCGGCCGACGGCGTGCGGGCGCCCGGAGTCGTGCACGCCGCTGCGGCGGATGAACGTCATGGCACGGGTTTTCAGCCGCCACCCGTCGGAAGTGCGGGCGTAGGTGTCGCGGTAGTAGCCGATCCGCATGTCGTGGGTCGCATGGTCGATGAAGCACAGCGGCTGCGTGCCGCTCGCGGAATTTTCGTCGAGGTCGTCGATCAAGGCGGTCCCGGTGAGGAACAAGCCCTTCGGGGCCGCCGCCACCAGCTCGGGGAACCGGTCCAAGGTGTAGGTGGAGCCGAAGGCGCTGTAGGTGCCGTCCGGTGTGAACACCCCGATGAGGCCGTCGATGTCTTCCTGGGTGATGGTGACCGCGTAGCGGGCCAGCAGCTGCTGGATCTCGACCAGGTCGTCAGTTCGGGTTGGCTGACTTATTGACATAGACCTTGCCGCCTTTCATGACAAAGCGCACGTTCTGGGTAACGGTGATGTCTTCCAACGGGTTTCCGGAGACCGCGATGATGTCGGCGCGCTGGCCCGGCGCGAGCCGGCCGCGGTCGGTCGAGTTGATCAGCTCGGCCGCGGTCACCGTCGCCGCCCGCAGCACCGCCAGCGGCGGCAGCCCCCAGTTGACCAGGGTGACCAGCTCGTCGGCGTTGCGTCCGTGCGGGATCGCGGGTGCGTCGGTGCCGACCGCGATCTTCACCCCGGCTTCGTAAGCGGCCAGTATGGAGGTCCGCGCCTTGGGGAACATCTCGGCGGCCTTGGCCTGCAGCTCGGGCGGGGCGTGGGAGACGTCCATCGCATCGCCGTCGGCCAGGCGCCGGGTGCTCACCAGGAAGGTGCCGTGCTCGACCATGGACGCGATGGCTTCGTCGTCGATCAAGAAGCCGTGCTCGATGCAGTCGATACCGGCGTCGACGGCGTGCATGACCGCGTCGGCGCCGTGCGTGTGCGCGGCGACGCGCAGCCCACGGCGGTGCGCCTCGTCCACGATCGCGCGCAACTCCTCGTCCGAATAGTGTTGCGCGCCAGGCGGACCGGTCAGTGACATCACCCCGCCCGAGCAGCAGACCTTGATCAGCTCGGCGCCGTGTTTGATCTGGTAGCGCACCGCTTTGCGGATCTCGTCGATGCCGTTGGCGATGCCCTCCTCGACGGTGAGCTCCAGCGCATGGGGCGCGAACGCCGCGAACATCGTCGGGTCCAGGTGGCCCCCCGTCGGCGTGATCGCGTGCCCGGCGGGCACCACGTGGGGTCCGTCGATCCAGCCGGCGTCAATCGCCTTGCCCAGCGCGACGTCCAACAGGTACCCGCCGGTCTTGACGAACAGGCCGAGGTTGCGCACGGTCGTGAACCCGGCACGCAGCGTGCGCCGAGAGTTGCCGACCGCGCGCAGCACCCGCGTCGGCGGATCGTCTTGAACCTGGGACAGCCCGGGCTTTTCGCCACGGCCACCCATCAACAGGTTGACCTCCATGTCCATCAGGCCCGGCAGCAGGATGTGGTCGCCGAGGTCGATCACGTCACCGGCGGGCTCACCTCCCACACCCGTGATCCGGTCGCCCTCGACCTGCACGACACCGGGAGACACGATCTCGCCGGCGTCGATGTCGAGCAGCCCGGCGGCCTTGAGCGTGAACACCGGTCAGATCACCGGCTCCCGGATGCACTCGACCCAGGCGGCGCCGCTGTCCGGCACCCGCGGCTGCTTCCACGCCTCGATCGGGAACGACACCATGACCAGTGACTGCATGATGTGCATGAGAGCCCTTGCGTCATCGGGAAGATCGTCGAGTGGGTATTTGTCACAGTAGGCGATCACGTCGTTGAGGCGGGGAAAGGCCACGTCGTAGAAGGCCTGCATCTCGGCCATCGTCGAGGACAGCCGCTTGGCGTAGCGCTCGGGCTCGGTCGCCAGGTTCCAATCCAAATAGGGCTCCAGGTCCGCGAATTCAGACGGTAATTTTGCCATTGCCCTGGTACTCCTTCGCCCAATTAGCTACAAAGTCGCCGGTCGTCTTGTGCAGATGGCGGATCAAGACTTCCTGGTCGCACAGCAGGAACTCCTTGACGGCCCGCGTGCCGATCATGGTCTGGGTCGCTTCCAGCGTGTTGGCATCCTGCAGCGCGTACTCCTTGAATGTCACGGCGGCCAGCTCCTGGGCCAGGCGCTCCCGCGCATTGCGCGGCGGGACGAAATACAGCGTGCACTCGAAGACGTGCTTGTCCACCGCCGTGGGCCAGTAGTGGTAGGTCAGGAACCAGCCCGGCTCCCAGATCAGCAGCATGAAGTTCGGGTAGAAGAGCCACGAGTCGATGCCCCACTGCGGCACCCGCTTCACGTTGACACCCGGTGGCAGCTCCAGCTTCTCGATGACCTCCGGCTTGTCCCAGGGACCGAACAAACCGCTGCGCAACACCTGGTCCATCGGCTTGACCATGGACATGTCCGGCGGCGGCGCCTGACCACCCCAGGTCGACTGCAGGCTGTGCGGGCCGGCCAACTCGTAGTGCAGCGCCTCATAACCGAACTTCTGGATCTTGGCGGCTTCCTCCTTGGTGTACTGCCCCTGGTGCAGGATCGGCGCGTGGTAGAACTCGACGAACGCGTCGATGAACAGCTTCCAGTTGCTGCCGACCTCGGCGCGGTAAGAGTAGGTCTCCGTCATCTCCCCGAAGGGGTAGCCCTCGATGCTCTTGGCCAGCGGCCCGAGGTAGTCGGTCAGCGGCGCCGCATTGTGGTCGAAGTTGATGAAGATGAAGCCTTCCCACACCTCGCATCGGACCGGCGCCAGGCCGAAGTTGTCCTTGTCGAGGTCGAAGAACTCCTCTTCCTGTTGGACGAAGGTGAGGTCACCGTCGAGGCTGTAGCGCCAGGCGTGGTACTTGCAGGTGAACTGGCGGCAGGTGCCGGAGGTCTCCTCGTTGGGAAAGTCGTTCCACACCAACTTGTTTCCGCGGTGGCGGCAGACGTTGTGAAACGCCTTGACCGAGCCGTCCTTAGTCTTGACGATGATCACCGACGTGCCCTTGCCGGCCGACGGCAGTTCCCTGGTGAAGTAGCTGCCGGCGCGGGGCAGTCGCTCGACCCGGCCGACGTTGAGCCAGGTCTTCCGGAAGATCGCTTCGCGCTCGGCCTCGAAGAACGCCGGGTCGATCGAGTCGGTGTAGTCGACAGGCGCCGTGCCGAGTTCGGGGTAGTTCTGTGTCCAGCTGCCTGCAGCCGGCTTGGGGAAGTGGGGCACCTTTCTACCTCTCTTAGTGGTTGCGATCGGCGTTCTCGGGCTGTACGCCAAAAGTGTTGAAGGCCATGGCCAGAGTGGCGTAGCAGCCGACCGTGAAGACGAAATCCATCCGCTGTCGGTCATCGAGGCGCCCGCCGAGTGCGGCCCAGGTCTCGTCGGACAGTCGCGATTTGTCGTCGAGTTCGTCGACGGCGGTGATCACTGCGCGATCGAACTCGTCGACGTGGCCGGCGTCCTCGCGGGCATCACCACGTACGGCGGCGATCTGGTCTTCCGTGATTCCCTCGGCCTTGGCCATGCTGACGTGGTGAAACCACTCGTAGGCGCATTCTCGACGATGCGCCACCCGCAGGATGGCCAGTTCGCGGACGCGCGCCGGCAGGGTGGACGAGGTCAAGAGGTGAACGTTGAACCGCAGAAATGCCTTGGCCAGCGCCGGGTGGTGGGCCAGGGTGCTGAGCGCGTTGTTGGCGGCCGGGTCACGCATTGCCGAGAGCGCCTTGTGGGTCGCTTCGTCCCACTGGTCGGCCGGCAGCGGCGGCAACCGCATCCGTGCTCTCCTCTCGCCATCCTCCCGGCTACCTCTCGGCCACGGAGAATCGTATTCTCATTTCTAACCAATAGAGTTGCACGAATCGCCCGGCCGGTCAATGCCGGCGGGCGGTGGCGCGCACGGTCGGGGCGCCGCGCGCGCACCCGACCACCGAAACGGCCGCCTTGCAGCGAAGACGTCGACGGCCGCGCCCGGCCCGTCCGCAACGACGTCGGCTACCCGGACGGATCAGCGCTCCGGGGTAGCCAACCAATCGGTTCGTTCCGTCCCCGGTCAGGCGATCAAGGCCGGTCGCCGCCTCCGCTGGATGTTGATTCTCGCATGGCGAGAAGATAGTTTTCATTTTAGTGATCTTGGCACGGGACAGCGATTCGCCGAGGCTGCGTGGGAGCGGAATCGAATAGACGGACCCGATGGAAGGGCAACGGCCATGAACAAAGAAGACATGATCCTGATCAGCGTCGACGACCACACCGTCGAGCCGCCGGATATGTTCAAGAACCACTTGCCGAAGAAGTACCAGGACGACGCGCCGCGGCTGGTGCACAACGCCGACGGTTCGGACATGTGGAAGTTCCGAGACACGGTCATCCCCAACGTCGCGCTCAACGCGGTCGCCGGCCGGCCGAAGGAGGAGTACGGCATCGAGCCGACGGGGCTCGACGAGATCCGGCCGGGTTGCTACAACGTCGACGAGCGCGTCAAGGACATGAACGCCGGCGGCATCCTGGCCTCGATCTGCTTCCCGTCCTTCCCGGGCTTCGCCGGGCGGCTGTTCGCCACCGACGACAACGACTTCTCGATCGCCCTGGTGCAGGCCTACAACGACTGGCACATCGACGAGTGGTGCGGCGCCTACCCCGCGCGGTTCATCCCGATGGCGATCCCGGTGATCTGGGACGCCGAGGCGTGCGCCGCCGAGGTGCGCCGAGTGTCGAAGAAGGGCGTGCACGCGCTGACCTTCACCGAAAACCCCGCGGCGATGGGCTATCCCAGCTTCCACGACGCGTACTGGAACCCGCTGTGGGAGGCGTTGGTGGACACCGACACCGTGATGAACGTGCACATCGGTTCCTCGGGCCGGTTGGCCATCACCGCGCCGGACGCGCCGATGGACGTGATGATCACGCTGCAGCCGATGAACATCGTGCAGGCCGCCGCGGACCTGTTGTGGTCGCGGCCGATCAAGGAGTATCCGGACCTCAAGATCGCCCTGTCCGAGGGCGGAACCGGCTGGATTCCCTACTTCCTGGAGCGCGCCGACCGGACCTACGAGATGCACTCGGCCTGGACGCACCAGAACTTCAACGGCAAGCTGCCCAGCGAGGTGTTCCGCGACCACTTCCTGACCTGCTTCATCAGCGACAAGGTCGGAGTGGCGCTGCGGAACATGATCGGCATCGACAACATCTGCTGGGAGGCTGACTACCCGCACAGCGACTCGATGTGGCCGGGGGCGCCGGAAGAGCTGTGGGATGTGTTGTCGCTGAACAACGTTCCCGACGATGAGATCAACAAGATGACGCACGAGAACGCCATGCGCTGGTACTCGTTCGACCCGTTCACCCATATTTCGCGCGAGCAGGCGACGGTCGGCGCGCTGCGCAAGGCCGCCGAGGGGCACGACGTGTCCATCAAGGCGAAGGGCCACGACAAGGACAGCCGGGGCGGCTCGTCCTTCGCGGAATTCGCGGCAAACGCGAAGGCCCTGTCCGGCAACAAGGACTAAGGGTCCCCAGTCCCGCGAGCAGACGCAAACTCGCGTAATTCGGGCCGACGCTGCGCGAGTTTGCGTCTGCTCGCGCTGAATAAGGAGGCGCCGATGCCCGGCGAGGGCATGAACTTCGAGCTGACGGACGACCAGGAATTGATCCGCAGGTCGGTCGCCGAGTTGGCGGGGAAATTCGACGACCAATACTGGATGGAAAAGGACCAGGCGCACGAATTTCCCACCGAGTTCTACGACGCCATAGCCCGGGGCGGGTGGCTGGGCATGACGATCCCCACCGAGTACGGCGGTCACGGCCTGGGCATCACCGAAGCCACCATCCTGCTCGAGGAGGTCGCGAAATCCGGCGGCGCCATGAACGCCGCCAGCTCGATTCACCTGTCGATCTTCGGCATGCAACCCGTGGTCGTCCACGGGTCGGACGACCTCAAGGCGCGCACGCTGCCCAAGGTCGCGACCGGCGAGGTGCATGTCTGCTTCGGCGTGACCGAACCCGGTGCCGGGCTGGACACCTCGCGGATCACCACCTTCGCCAAACGCGACGGTGACCGCTACATCGTCAACGGGCGCAAGGTGTGGATCTCCAAAGCCATGGAGTCCGACAAGATCCTGCTGCTCACCCGCACCCAAAGCTATGACGAAGTCACCAAGAAGACCGACGGGATGACGCTGTTCATCACCGATCTCGACCGCAGCCGCGTCGACGTCCGCCCCATCCGCAAGATGGGACGCAACGCCGTCAGCTCCAACGAGTTGTTCATCGACAATCTCGAGGTCCCGGTCGAGGACCGAATCGGCGAGGAAGGCAAGGGCTTTCAGTACATCCTCGACGGCCTCAACCCGGAGCGGATGCTGATCGCCGCCGAGGCGCTCGGCATCGGCCGGGTGGCGCTGGACAAGGCGGTCAAATACGGCAACGAGCGTGAGGTCTTCGGCCGGCCCATCGGTATGAACCAGGGCCTGCAGTTCCCGCTCGCCGACTCGCTGGCACGCCTCGACGCCGCCGAGCTGATGTTGCGCAAGGCCACCTGGCTATACGACAACGGCAAACCCTGTGGGCGCGAGGCGAATACCGCGAAATACCTGTGCGCCGACGCGGGCTTCGCCGCCGCGGACCGGGCGTTGCAGACCCACGGCGGCATGGGTTACGCGGAGGAGTACCACATCACCCGCTACTTCCGCGAGGCCCGGCTGATGAAAATCGCGCCGGTCAGCCAGGAGATGATCCTGAACTTCCTGGGATCCAACGTGCTGAAATTGCCGAGGAGCTATTGACCGCGACCGACGGTCCCGTGCTGCTGTCGCACGACCGCGACGGAGTGCGCACGCTGACCCTCAACCGTCCGCGCCGCAAGAATGCGATCAACCCCGAATTGTGGATCGCGCTGCGCGATGCCCTGCACGCCACCGGTCGCGACCGCGGCGTGCGCGCCCTCGTGCTCACCGGCGCCGGCGGCAGCTTCTGTTCCGGGGCCGACATCTCGATCCCGGAAGACATCCACCCGAACCACAAGCTGCAGCGGCTGACCGACGTGGCGCTGGCCCTGCACGAGCTCGCGATACCGACCGTCGCCAAGGTCACCGGGGTGGCCGTGGGGGCGGGCTGGAACCTCGCGCTCGGCTGCGACTTGGTGGTCGCCACACCGGAAGCCACGTTCTGCCAGATCTTCTCCAAGCGCGGCCTGTCGATCGATCTCGGCGGATCGTGGTTGCTGCCCAAACTCGTCGGTCTGCAACAGGCCAAGCGGCTGGCGCTGCTGGCCGAGACGATCGATGCCGGAGAGGCGTACGCCCTCGACCTGGTGACGTGGGTGGTGCCGGGTGCGGAGATCGACGCCTTCGTCGACGAGCTCGCCGGCCGGCTGGCGGCCGGTCCGCCCGTCGCCCTCGCCCACACCAAGGCCCTGCTGAACGAGGGCGCCGACAGCACCATGCGCGAGGCGCTGGCCAACGAGGCCCGTGCCCAGGTGGGCAATTTCGCGACGGCCGACGCGGCCGCCGCGTATGCCGCCTTCGCGGAGCGGCGGGAGCCGTCGTTTACTGGCCGGTGGGCGTTGTCGAAATCCAGGGAAGCGGAGTAGGGATATGCGGGAAACAGTCATCGTCGAAGCCGTGCGCACCGCCGTGGGCAAGCGCAACGGCGGCCTGTCCGGGATGCACGCGGCCGACCTGTCCGCCGTCGTCCTCAACGAACTGTTGCAGCGCGCCGGAGTGGGCCCGGAGATCGTCGACGACGTGATCTGGGGCTGCGTGTCCCAGGTCGGTGACCAGTCCAGCAACATCGGCCGCTACGCGGTGCTGGCCGCCGGCTGGCCGGAGACGATCCCGGGGACCACCGTCAACCGCGCGTGCGGTTCGAGCCAGCAGGCGCTCGACTTCGCGGTGCAGGCGGTGATGTCCGGCCAGCAGGACGTCGTCGTCGCCGGCGGCGTCGAGGTGATGAGCCGCGTTCCGCTCGGTTCGGCGCGGGCGACCGGCATGCCGTACGGACCGAAGGTCCTGGCCCGGTATGACGACTTCTCGTTCAACCAGGGGCTGTCGGCGGAGATGATCGCCAAGAAATGGGGATTCTCGCGGACCCGGCTCGACGAGTACTCCGCCCAGTCCCACGCACGGGCCGCCGCGGCGCAGGATGGCGGCGCGTTCGCCGGCCAGATCGTGCCGGTCTTCACCGACGACGGCACCGTCGTCGCCGTCGACGAGGGCATCCGGCGGGGGACCACGGTCGAGAAGCTGAGCGGACTCAAGCCGGCCTTCACCGATGACGGGGTGATCCACGCGGGCAACTCCTCGCAGATCTCCGACGGCGCGGCCGCGCTGCTGGTGACGACGGCCGAAATGGCGGTCGAGTTGGGGCTGACCCCGCTGGTGCGCTACCTGGCGGGCGCGGTGACCGGGGCGGATCCGGTGCTGATGCTCACCGGGCCGATCCCCGCCACGGAGAAGGTGTTGAAGAAGGCCGGCGTGGCACTGGCCGAGGTGGGCGCGTTCGAAGTGAACGAGGCCTTCGCGCCGGTGCCGCTGGCGTGGATCGCCGAGACCGGGGCGGACCCGGGGCGGGTCAACCCGCTCGGCGGCGCGATCGCGCTGGGGCACCCGCTGGGCGCGTCCGGCGCGGTGTTGATGACACGGATGGCGAACCACATGCGTGACAACGGGATTCGCTACGGGCTGCAGACCATGTGCGAGGGCGGCGGCACCGCCAACGCCACCCTGGTCGAGCTCGTGCGCTGAGGCGCGCCCACCCCGCAAGCCGAAAAGCCACACCCCGCGTGACCCTTGTCACAGCGGCGGAAACTAACCTACTGTGTGTTCACTAGGTTGGTTCAGCCCGCTAATCGGCCGAAGGAGTCCGGTGCCCGACGCACGGCGATACGACACGCTGCTCGCCAAAGGCGAGGACCGCAAGCAGCGGATCCTCGACGTCGCGCAACGGCTGCTCACGCGCAACGGCTGGCGCAGCACCACCCTCGCCCAGATCGCCGGCGAGGCCGGGGTCACCCCCGCGGGGCTGCTGCATCATTTCGAGTCGAAAGAACAGCTGCTGCACGCGGTCCTCGACGCCCGCGACCTCGACGACGACCTCCACGCCGACCGGACGGGCGATCTGTTCGACCAGATCGCTCAGGTCGCCGACCGGTTCAGCCGGGCGCCCGAACTCGTCGGCACGTTCACGGTGTTGCTCGTCGAAAACATCCTTCCCGACGCCCCGCTGCACGACCGGATGCTGGCGCGGCACCGCGCCGCCACCGACATCGTCGCCGACCTCATCCGCCGCGGTCAGGCGGATGGCCGGTACCGCTCGGACATCGACCCCGCCGTCAAGGCAGTGGAAATTCTCGCCTTCGTCCACGGAATGGAAACCACATGGTTGCTCGATCCATCGATACCGCTAACCGAGGCGTTCAAGCAGTACGCCGAAGCACTGGCGCGGGACTTCGCCCCGTAGAAGGGGCGCGGGAGGACATGAGATACCGGCTCGACGTGGTCGCCGCCACCGTCCACGACGTGGTGCGGTTCGCCGGCGGTTGGCTCTTCGACCGGGCGATGGCGGGGTGGGACGTCACCGTGCTCCTGATGGACCTGGCCGACCATCCCGACGATCGGCCGCTGCAGATCCTCGGCGCCCGCGTGGTCGACCTCGAAGACGCCCTGGCGTCGGTGCAATCGCGCCCCCGGCCCCAGGCCCTCGCCGCCGCGGCGGACCTGTTCGGGTGCGACGCCCGGGTGCGGCGAGGAGTGCTGCGGGCCCTCGACCACGGCGTCACCGAGGTGACGCTGTGGGGGGAGAACTGGCCCGCCGAGCTGCACGACAGCGTCGGCGTGGTGCAGCACCGGCTGAGCATGGCCGCCCACACGTTCAAAGCCCACGCCCTGGCGGCCGCCGCCCTCCCGCACGGCGCGATCGGTCACGTCGAGACCTTCCGTAGCGGGCTGCTGGCATGGCCGTCGGTCGCCGCCGACCTGATTCCCGCCGGCTGAGGCCGCGGATCGGCGTCTTCGAGGACGCCGCCCCTCGTTGACGACCACCTTGCCGTATGGAAATGTAATACTCATCTGCGAGAGGCGCGTTCTCGCTAGCCGAGATTCAAGGAGCAGGAGATGGCGAGCGAATTCTCCGAGTTGGACTTCTTCCGCGGCAGCGAGCTGATCGAAGACCCGTATCCCTACTACGAGGCGCTGCGCCGGCAGTGCCCCGTCACGCGCGAGGGCCATCACGGCGTCACGATGATCACCGGCTGGGACGAGGCCTGCGCGGTGCTCAACGACGCCGAGACGTGGTCCTCGTGCGTCTCGGTGACCGGTCCGTTCCCCGGCTTTCCGGTGCCGCTGGAAGGTGACGACGTCACCGACTTGATCGAGAAGCACCGCGACGAATTGCCGTTCAGCGACCAGCTGCCCACGCTCGACCCGCCGACCCACACCAACCACCGCTCGCTGCTGATGCGGCTCATCACCCCCAAGCGCCTCAAGGAGAACGAGGACGCGATGTGGTCGCTCGCCGACCAGGCGCTCGACACCTTCCTCGCGCCCGGCCGCGGCGAGTTCATCAAGGGCTTCGCCGGCCCGTTCACCCTGCTGGTGATCGCCGACCTGCTCGGCGTACCGGAGGAAGATCGCGACAAGTTCGTCGAGGGCATCCGCGACCACTCGGGTGGCGGCGTCGGCGGCACCAAGGGCTCGCTGGCGCACAGCCCGCTGGAGTTCCTCTACGGTCTGTTCTCCGACTACGTCTCCGACCGCCGCCGTGGGCCGCGCGACGACGTGCTCACCGGCCTGGCCACCGCCACCTATCCGGACGGCTCGATTCCCGACGTCGAGGACGTGGCCCGCGTCGCCAGCAACGTCTTCTCGGCGGGCCAGGAGACGACGGTGCGGCTGCTGGGCGCGGCCCTGCAGACGCTCGGGGAGCGGCCCGACATCCAGGCGCAGCTGCGCAAGGACCGCAGCCTGATTCCCAACTTCATCGAGGAGTCGTTGCGCCACGAGAGCCCGGTGAAGGGTGACTTCCGGCTGAATCGGGTGCCCGCCAACGTCGGTGGGGTGGACCTGCCCGCTGGCACCACTGTGATGGTCGTGCAGGCCGCCGCGAACCGCGACCCCCGCCGGTTCGAGGACCCCACCACCTTCGACCCCGCCCGCAAGAACGCCCGCCAGCACATCTCGTTCGGGCGCGGCATCCACAGCTGCCCGGGCGCGCCGCTGGCGCGCGCCGAAACGCGGGTGGCGATCGAACGCCTGCTCGACCGGACGTCCGACATCAGGATCGACGAGCGCGCGCACGGCCCGGCGAACGACCGCCGCTACCAGTACGTTCCGACCTACATCCTGCGCGGCCTGACGGAGCTGCACCTGGAGTTCACGCCGGCATGAAGGTGACAGTCGACGACCAGCGCTGCCGCGGCCACGGTGTCTGCACCACCTTGTGCCCGGAGGTGTTCAGCCTCACCGACGACGGTTATGCGGAGGCGATAACCTCCGACGTGCCAACGGAATTCGAGGCCGCCACCCGGGAGGCCATCGAGTGCTGTCCCGAGCAGGCCATCAGCAAAATCTGATCCAGTTAAGGAGATTCAGTGGCGAAAGGGTACGTCATCCTCACCGAGGCCATCAAGGACCCGGAGGGCATGAAAGCCTATGCGCGGGCCGCCGGTTCGGCGATGGCCGGCGCAACCATTCTCGCGGTGGACACCGCTCCCAAGGTGATCGAGGGCAGCTGGCACGGCGACCAGACCGTCGTGCTGGAATTCGAATCGGTGGACGCGGCCCGGGCGTGGTACGAGTCCGAGGGGTATCAGAAGGCGGCGAAACTCCGCCAGGCGGCGGCCGACTGCAACGCCGTCATTCTCGCGGGATTCTGATCGTTACTCGCCCACGATCGAGATGGCCTGCCGGGGGCACTGACGTACGGCCTCGCGCACGTCGTGCTCGTTCTCCGGGGTGACCTCTTCTTGGAGCACCGTCAACATGTCGTCGTCGCCCAGGAGGAAGATCTCCGGGTTGATGCCCATGCAGACGCCGTTGCTCTCGCACAGGCCCCAGTCGACTTCGATTTTCTTGGTCACGGCGACCCCTACCGAAGCACCTTGACGGGCACGTTCTTCCAGCCCGCGACGTTTTGCATGTTCACCCGACTGCACCCGTCCCAGTCCACCTCGTAGCGGGGCATGAAGTCGAGGAGCCGCTCCAGCGCGATCCGGCTTTCCAGGCGGGCCAGCGCGGCGCCCAGGCAGCTGTGAATTCCGTACCCGAGCCCGAGGTGCTGCGCCTCGGTCTGGTCGCGCTCGATGTCGAAGGTGTCGGCGTCGGTGAAGGCCTCCGGATCGCGGTTCGCCGCGGCCCCGCACAGAAACACCGGTTTGCCGGGGGGAATCACCCCGCCGCTGACGTGTGCCTCCTTCAGGGTGTAGCGGACGTTGTACTGCACCGGCCCCTCGTAGCGCAGCAGCTCTTCCACCGCCCCGGGGATCTTGTCGCGGTCGTCCTGCAGCCTCTGCCACTGGTCGGGGTGGCGGGCGAAGATCACCGCCGCGTTGCCCATCAGCTTCGTGACCGTCTCGGCGCCAGCGCCACCCAAAAGCGTTGCGAAACCACAGATCTCGATGTCGTCGAGCTTGCGCAGCTGGCCGTCTTCGCCGGGGATCTCGGCCGCGATCAACCGGCTGATCATATCGTCCTGCGGTTCCACGCGCCGCTCCTGGACGAGGCCGAAGTAGTACATCGCGGTGTCGATGTTGGCCTGCATGCCGGCTTCGCTGATCTCGATCTGACCCGGCTCGTGGGACAGGCTGGTGTCGATCCAGTGGCGCACCTGCTGGCGGTATTCCTCGGGCACCCCGGCCATCCGGGTGATGACTTCCACCGGGAACGGCCCGGAGAAGTCCTGGACCACGTCGAAGTTTTCGGGGTCGGCGGCACCGAGGTATTTGTCGATCACCTCGACGATGGTCTCGCGCTGCGATTGGATCGCGCGCGGGGTGAACGCCTTGTTGAGCAGGCTGCGCATGTGGCGGTGCTCCGGCGGGTCCATGAAGATGATGGACTTCTGCTCGGGCGACACCCCGCGGCGCACCATCGCCAGGTCGCAACCGCGCGCCGAGGAATACGTCTCGAAATCCTTGAACGCGGCCGCGACGTCTTCGTGGCGGGTCAGCGCGTAGAAGTCTTCCTTCTCGTCGTAATACAGCGGCGATTCCTCGCGCATCCGCCGGTAGATGTCGAACGGATTGTTGAAGTAGTCCTCGGAATACGGATCGAAGACGACCTTCGGTTTTGTCACTGAATCCTCCTCAGCGGCGAGGGCGGGCTGAAACCGTTACAGCCGAGTCGTTGACTGTAACGGTAACGGTAATACTTTCGTGACGAACCGGAAAGACCGAAACGCCGACATCTCACCGTGGGTGACCCATCAAGGTCAGCGCGGCGTCGGCCGCTTCCAGCACGGCGCCACCGCCGACCCCGGCCCGGTCGGCCAGGTCGACCAGCAGGCGGACGTCCTTTTGCAGCAGCGATCCGGCCACGCCGGCGAGCCGGTCCAATCCGCCGATGCCGCCAAGGGCGTTGAGTGCGAAACTGTTCCCGCTGCTGCGCGAGACGACTTCGTTGAGACGGTCGAGGTCGATGCCGAGCGCGCCGGCAAGCGACAGCGCGGAGGCCGCGGTCCCCAGGTGGGCGGTGAAGAGCAGGTTGTTGAGCAGCTTGGTGGTTTGACCGGATCCCAGCTCACCGAGGTGCACGACCGGGTCGGCATAGGTGGCGAAGACGGGGCGGCAACGCTCGACGACGTCGGCGTCGCCGCCGACCATCACCAGCAGGCGCCCCTCGGAGGCCGCCGGTCCACCGCCGCTCACCGGCGCGTCGACGACCGAAATACCCTTGGCGGCGGCCTTCTTCGCGAGTTCCCGGCAGGTGTTGGGGTGCACGGTGCTGTGCACCGCGATCACTCCGCCCGGCTTCATCGCCGCCAACAGCCCGCCGGCGATCTGGTCGACGTCGGCGTCGCCCACGACGCACAGGCAGACCAGGTCACTGGCGGCGGCGAGCGCGGCCGGGGACTCGGCGATCGCCGCCGCGGTGCCGGCGAACGGCTCGAGGGTCGCGGGTCTGCGCGCCCACAGCGTCGTCTGGTAGCCGCCGTCGACGATCCGGCGGGCCATGGGGCCGCCCTGGCTGCCCAGACCGATGAATCCGACCCTCATCCCGCCTCCAGGTCGCCCTCGGTGTCGACGGGTTTCGCGCGGGCGGCCAGGCAGTCGTCGGCGAACGCGAATACCCTCGCGTGGTAGGCGGCCGCGGTGTGACCGAGGCTCATGTTGTGTCCCGCGTCGGGCTGGCGGTGCACGGTGAACGACGGCGAACCGGAGAACAGCTTTTCGATCTCCTCCATCGCGGAACCGTCGTTCTGCCAAACCTTTTCGTGCTCGGCAATGCTGAATTGCACCGGGACGCGCACGGCGGGGGCGAGCGCTGGAAAGTCCTGGCGGGCCCAGTTGGACACCATTTGGTCCTCGTAGGACGGTGCGGTCGGCGAGACGGTGGCGCCGGTGAGCACCTCGGGCGGATACAGACGTTCCGGATGCCAGAGCAGCTCACGCAGGCCGGCAGGCCGGCGTTCGCGCGTCGCCGTCTTCAGGATCTCCCGGGCCGCAGCGTGATAGTGCCGGCCGGTGCCGGCCAGTTCGATGCCCAGCAGGTCGGCTCCACGCTGGTCGGCGCCCATCCGCAGCACGAGCTCGCACCCGCCGGAATGGCCCATCAGGAACAGTCCCGCGCCGCGCGGTCGGTCCCCGAGGATGCGATCCACCGCCCCGTAGGCGAGGTCGACCCGCTGCTCGGGCCGGGCCATCGCCTCCGGGTAGGGCGCGGAGCTGCCGTAGCCGGGGCGGTCGAGCGCCACCACGGTGAATCCGGCCGCCGCGCCGGTCCGCAGCAGGGACAGCGACGGGTGGCCGGGGCAATCGAAATAGATTGCGGTGGTGCCTCCGCCGTGAACGGCGACGATCACGGCCTTGGGGTCGGGGGCCTCGGCGACCAGTGCCGAGATCGGCACGCCGTCGACGATCACCAGCCGGGGCCGGGGCGCGGCTTGGCTCATGTGTCCGTCCGCAGCAGCAGCACACCGCTGGGCGTGAGGCCGCCGCTGCTGACCACGCCGACCCGGGCGTCGGCGACCTGGCGGTCACCGGCCTCCCCGCGGAGCTGGGTGACGGCCTCGTGGACGAGGCCCATGCCGTGGGTGCGCCCGTGCGAAAGCTGGCCGCCGTGCGTGTTGAGCGGCAGCTGGCCGTCGCGGGCGATGTTCTTGCCGCCGTCGAGGAAGTCTTTGGCCTCCCCGATTCCGCAGAATCCCAGCGCCTCGATCCAGGACAGGCAGTTCATGGTGAAGCCGTCGTAGAGCTCGGCGATATCGACGTCGGCCGGCCGCAGCGAGGTGCGGGTCCACACGTGTGCGGCCTGGCCCAGTACCTGCGGCTCATGGGTCAAAGTGCTTTGGTCCCAATCGATTCGCTCGATGATCTGCGTGCCCACCGCCTCCACCAGCACGGGCGGTTTGGCGAGGTCACGCGCGGCGTCGACGGCCGAGACGATCACCGCGATGGCGCCGTCGCACGGCACGTCGCAGTCGTAGAGACCGAAGGGCGTGGTGATGGGCCGCGCGTTCAGGTAGTCGTCCATCGTCATCGGCGACCGGTAGACGGCGGTCGGATTGAGCTCCGCGTTGGCCCGCTGGTTCAACGCGATCCAGCCCAGCGTCTCCTTCGTGGTGCCGTATCGGTGAAAGTGCCGCTGCGCGTTCATCGCCAAGGTGTGTGCCGCGGATGTTGCGCCAAATGGCATCTGCCAGCCGGACATCCGGCCCATCGACGGGATGATCTTGCCCTGCTTCATCAGTTCGCCGTTGGTGGCCTCCCACAGCGTGCGGAAGCAAAGCACGTGGCGGGCGAGGCCGCAGGCGACCGCCTGCATGGCGGCGATCAGCGATCCGCCCGGACCGAACGTTTCCATGGCGCCGTTGTGCCATGTCGGCCGGATGCCGAGTGCCGCCTCGAGAGCGGTGACGCCGCCCTCTCCGAAGCCGCCGACATTTATCGCGCCGGGATAGGTCGACAAGCCGTCGATGTCGGCGAACGTCAGGCCGGCATCGGCGACCGCCGCCTCACACGCCTGCACGGTCAGCGCGAGCGGCGGTTGCATCAACCGGCGACCGATGGGCGACATCCCGATGCCGCTCAGCGCGACCTTGTCCTCGAACTTGTCGGTGGTCAGCATCGGCCGGACGTAATCGCCGAAGCGCTCCGGCGCGATCTCGTCGTCCGGCAGGGCTGCCCGCTCGGTGTCCGCGGTCGGCCGAAACAGCGGCAGCCAGACGTCTTCGGCCTGCTCGAAGACGACCTCCACCTGTTGGCCGAGTTCGAGGCGATCGGGATCGGCCTCCACGATGTTGGTGGTCAGCCGAACGCGCGGGTCCTCGGCGATGGCGACCTGGGCGATCACGTAGGGCGCCGGCATGCCCGGCAGGCTGAACCGGTGATTCACGGTGAAGCCGGCCAGCGTCGCCTTGCCGGAGACCGCCCGCACACCCATATCGCGCGATCGGCAGTACCGGCACACCGGCGCCGGGGGGTGGATCAACGCGTCGCAGTTCTTACATTCCTGCAGCCGCAGCGTGCCGTCGGCGCCCGAGGTCCAGAAGAATTCGTTGTCCTGCGTGATCAGGGGCAGCGGTCGTCCCGGTGCTGCTGACACGTCACCTCCGCGAGCCGAACGGGCCCGGTGTGGCTTGGTAGGCCCGTTATACGAATCGGAGAATTACGTTATCACTCGCAGGCAGGCGCGATCGAGACGGTATTGGTCAAAGCGGCACCCAGGCGCCGCCCACATAAACACCCCACTGGTGGAAGCGGACGCTCCACATCGGAGGGGCCGATGTCCACCCCGGCTGCGGCGGGGGAGGCGGCACGTCCTGCCCGGCGAAGGACGGCGCGTACGGCGGCGGGGGTGTGTACCAGGGCGGTGGTGGCGGCGGCGGTTTGCACTCGCGCGTCGCCGGATTGAACGCCATGTTGGACTCGCACTGCGCCGAGCCGATTCCCGGCGTCGCGATCACCGCGACGGCCGTCGCCGCGAAGGCGACCGCGACGACGGCGGCCAGACGACGAACAAACCACTCCATGGTGGGCCTCCCATTGGGCCATCCTGACCTCGGCCCGTACAGCTTATTCCGTCACTACCGCCCTGACCAGGGCGAAGAACGTCCGTGGTGGCGCAACGCGGCGCCGGCGCCTGCCGTGGGGTCGCCGTCCGCCCTGGCGCTATGCTCTCGTGCGGGATATCAAGTACTTCACATTCGGAGGCCTGGTTGCTCGACGCGGAAAAGATCCTGATCACCGGCGCGACGGGCAAGATCGCGTTTCCCCTCGCACGGGCGCTGGCGGCGACGAACGAAGTATGGGGCGCCGCGCGCCTCAGAGACCCCGCGGACCGGCAACGGCTCGTCGACGCCGGCATCAAACCGGTGGCCCTGGACATCGGTGCGGGGGACTTTTTCGGCCTCCCGGGCGATTTCGGCTATGTCTTCCACGCGGCGGTGGACCCCGGCGCGGACGACTGGACCCGCTGCGTCGAAACGAACGCGCAAAGGTCCGGCGACCTGCTCCACCACTGCCGCGCCGCCAAGGGTTTCGTCTTCTGTTCAACCGGCTCGATCTACGCATACCAAGGGCGGCGGCCGTTGACCGAGGCCGATCCGCCGGGGGTACCGCTGCGCGCGAACTACAGCTTCGCCAAGGTCGCGGCGGAGCAGGCGTGCACCTGGGTCGCCCGGCATCATCGGATCCCGCTGACCATCATCCGGATCTGCTCGACCTATGGACCCGAGGGCGGCGCCCCCGCCGACCGGCTCGAGGCGATGCTGGCGGGCAAGCCAATCCGGCTGCATCCCGACACGCCGAACAACTACAACCCGATCTACGAAGACGACTACGTCCGACTCGGCATCCGCGCGATGGAGGTCGCCTCGGTGCCGCCGGTCGTGGTCAACTGGGCCGGTAGCGAAACGGTCAGCGCCGAGGATTACTGCGGCTTCATGGGCCGGTTGATCGGAGTGGACCCGATCTTCGAGTACGCGCCCGACGCACACACCCCGCTATGGCCGGATGTCACCCGCATGCACGAGGTGCTGGGACGCACGAAAGTGCCCTGGCGCGAGGGATTTCGGCGCATGATCGCGGCCCGGCACCCCGAAATTGCGCTGTCCGAACGCGATTCGGCGAGATGAGGAGGCTCCCCGTGCAGCTTCCCGGAACGCCGTCGGACCAGGTGGCCGAGGTCCTCGCCGCCGGCCGGGGCGAGATCACCACGCTGTTCGTGTCGATGGCGACCCGCCATCCCGACGGGCTGGACGCCGAGTACCTGCGCTGGCACACCCTCGACCATCGGCCGGAACAACACCGGTTGGCCGCGGTGCGGGCCTCGTTGCGGTTGGTGTCGACACCGGCCTGCCGCTCCGCCCGGGCGGTCGGCGGCGGGCCGTTGGACCGTGTCGACCACGTCATGACGTACTTCTTCACCGATCGGGCGGGCCTGCGCGGTTTCAACGACCTGTCCACGGCGCTCGGCGGGGCCGGCCGCAAAGTCCCGCTGCTGCCACCGGTGGAGCGCGGCGTCTACGAGGTGCAGACCAAGGCGGCCGCGCCCCGGGTCAGGGTGGGATCGGACGTCCTGCCCTGGCTTCCCGTGCGCGGCGCCTTCCTGTTGGTCGAGCGGGGATCGGCGGCGACCGACCCGCTGGCGGACGTCGCCGGCGTGGCCGGCGTCTGGTCCGCCGTTTCGCGTCAGGCCGACGCGAGCCTGGCGAGCGCCCCGGCGGGCCAGTCGATCACGTATTGCTTCCTCGACGACGACCCGGTCGACGCCGCCGAACGGCTGCGCCCGGCGCTGTCGGCGCGCTGGGAGCGGGCGGGCATCGAACCTCTTTTTGCCGCACCGTTTTTCGCCGTGGTTCCGTACGAATGGGATCGGTATGTCCCCTAGCCGCGGGGTCGCATGCGCGTCGGCATAATGGCCGGGTCCGACAAGGAGCGTCCGCGGGCCGACCGGCTGGCCGGGGTGATCGCCGACGCCACCGCGGCCGAAAGTGCTGGTTTCGAGACCTTTTGGATGCCGCAGGTGCCCGGCTACCTCGACGCGTTGACCGTCGTATCGCTGATCGGGCAGGCCACCCATCGCATCGAGGCCGGCACGGCGGTCGTCCCGATTCAAACCCGCCATCCGATGATCATGGCGCAACAGGCGTTGACCACCCAGGTCGCGTGCGGCGGGCGGTTCACACTCGGCGTCGGGCCCTCGCACCACTGGATCATCGACGGCCAACTCGGGTTGCCCTACGATCGCCCGGCGGGCCTGATGCGCGACTATCTCGACGTGCTCGACGCGTCCTTCGCGGGTCCGGGGACCGTCGATGTCGTCAACGGCACCTACCGCGTGCACGCCCCGGTGGATGTCACCGACAGGTACCGGGTTCCGGTCCTGTTGGCCGCGCTCGGTCCGGCGATGCTGCGCCTCGCCGGTGAGCGGGCCGGCGGCACGATCTTGTGGATGGCCGACGAGCGGGCGATCGGCGACCACGTCGTGCCGCGCATCACCGCGGCGGCCGGCCGGGCCGGTCACCCCGCACCGCGGATCGTCGCCGGCGTTCCGGTGGCGCTGTGCGCGAGCGACGAGACGGAAGCCGCCCGCGCCTACGCCAGTGAGGTGCTCGGGCACGCGGATTTCTCGCCGAACTATGTGCGACTGCTCGAGCACGGTGACTCAGCCGACGTCGGCGACACGATGGCGGCCGGTGACGAATCGGCCGTCCTCGCCCGGCTGCTCCGCTACCGCGACGCGGGCGTCACGGACCTCGCGGCGCGAATCGTCCCCGTGGGTAGGGACGCAACCGAACGCGCCGCGTCGCGACGCCGTACCCAGGAGTTCCTGTCGTCGCTGTGTCCGGCGTTGTGATCAGCGCGGCGGACTCAACGCGTGAATCCCCACTCCGCCTCGTTCTCTTCGGTTTTGAGGCGCTCGGCCGGGTCGTCCGCGTCGGTGAGCGGCGGGTGCGCGGAGGGGGAGGTGCGCTCGCCGAGCTCGGCGATGGCGTGCACCGGGCAGTCCATCAGCGCGCGCATGACCGCGTCGCGGTCCCCCTCCGCCACGGTGCCATCGCCGATGAGGGACGCGTAACCCCAGTCGTCCAGCGAGAAGTATCCCGGCGCGTACTTCGCGCAGATGCCGAAGCCGTCGCATACCGTGCGGTCCAACCGGATCTTCACGCGAGCCCCAGCACTTCCGCCTCGTAGGGCCGGTCGGCGCGGAATGCGCCGCGGGCGCAGTCCGGGCACGTACCGCCGAGGTGCGCGGTGACTTCGCCCGGAAACCGGCCGAGCAGGCTGGCCGCCACGTTGGTGGCCGCGTCCAACGTCGCGCACGCGCCGCGTCCGCGCAGCAGAACCGACCAGCGCCGCAACCGCTCCACGTCTTCCGTCGTCGCGGCGCCGTCGCGCAGCGCGCAGGCGGCGGCGGCCATCGCGGCCGTCCCGTTGAAGCAGGACCCGCATTGCCCGGCGTTCTCGCGGTCGAAGTAGGCCAGCACCGACGCGGCGACCGCGACGGGGCAGTCGTCGGTGATCACCGAGATCGCGCCGCAACCCAAACCGGCGCCGAGCCGCCGCATCGTCTCATGGTCCAGCGTCGCCTCGAGCACGGTGCGGTCCAGCAGGCCGGCGAAGTAGCCGCCAAGCAGCGCCCCGCGCACCGACTCCGGCGAAACACCATGCAGGGCAAGGAGTTCGGTGAACAGCATGCCGTGCGGAAGCTCGTAGAGAACGGGCGGCCGGCCGGCACCGGTGATGGTGGCCAGGAAGGTGCCCGGAGACAGCGACGTGCCCTGCGCGCGGAATGCCGCCGACCCACGGAACTGCAGGAAGGGCAGGTTGGCCAGCGTCTCGACATTGCTGACCAGGGTCGGCAGTTCGTCGACGCCCTCCTCGAACGGGCGGGGCGGCTTGTCGGTCGGCTTGGCCGGGCCGCCGTTGATCGCGCGGACGGCGGCCGTTTCCTCGCCGGCCACGTATCCGGGCTGCACGGCCGACATCGCGACCGTGACACGGCCGAGGATCCCGGGCTCGAGCTCCCCGAGCGCGGTCTCGACGCTGTGCGCCGACTCCGGGTCGGACACGTAGACGTGGGCGCGATCGGCGCCGACCATCGCCGCGGCCAACCGGAGTCCGTCCAGGATCAGGTGCGGCCGGTTACGCAGCAGCCAGCGGTCTTTGATCGAAGCCGGTTCGCCCTCTTCGCCATTCGCGACGACCACGGCGCCCCCCGCGCCGCGTCCGTTGTCGCGCACCGCCCGCAGCTTGACCGCCAGCGGGAAGGCCGCTCCCCCGCGGCCGACCAGCCCGCCGGCTTCCACCTCGCCCAGCAGCGCGTCGGCGTCGGCGAGCGGGCGGTACCCGCCGGGCCGCCGGTAGGCCGCGAGGTCCTCGCGGGCCCGGCCGGCCCGTTCGAAGAGCAGCCGGGGTTCACAACCCGGGGCGGTGGCGGTGGTGATCGTTGTGGATTGCGCGGTGCTCACGGCTCGACCGCCATCGTCGTGGTTAGGCTTGGGCACATGCGAACTGCGGTGGTGCGCGTCAACGTCGACCCGCAAAGCGTTCTCACGCCCGCGCAGCTACGAGACGGCATGGCGGCGCTCCTCGAACTCGCGGGGCGGGTGGGCGCCGGCCTGGTGGCGAACGACCTCGCGGCCATGCCCACGGGCCGCCGTGAGGTCGAATTGCTTGTCGCGGCCCAGGACGGCGACACCGCCAAGGGCGCCGCAATGAACTTGTGCGCCAAAGTGTTCGGCGGCGACCCGGTCCCGGGGGTGGTCACCTTCATCAGCCGGGGAACCGACGACGACGCCCAGGGCGTGCTGGCCGGCTTCGGGCTGACCGGTGACATCGAGCGGGTGCCCGGCGGCGACGGCTTCGACATCGTCTACGTGACGCTGCGGGAGGAAGACCTCGAACGGATCCCGGAGAGCCGGGTCCACACGGCGCTGGAGGCCTCGCTCAACTGCGAGGTCCACATTCGGATCAGGTAGGACCATCACGCCCCCAGGAACTCGAGGATGGCGGGCGCGGCCTGCACCCAGGTGTCGAACATGTTGAAGTGCTGCACCCGGCCCGCGGCGCGGTCTTCGGCGGCGCGCTCCCACGCGTCCTCGGGCCAGGGCGGGTCGATGAGCTTCGACCCCTTGATCAGGCAACTGACCTCGAGCGACGTCCGCTTGGGGTGATCCATGTCGTTCTCGCCGCCGCGAATGATCAACGTGGGCACCTTGATCCGATCGAACATCTCGTCCTCGACGCCCGGGATCGTCTGTCCCGGCTTGGACACGAACGCGTTCAGCCAGCGCAGCATCACCTTGAGGAACTCGCCAGAGTCGAAGTCGAGGAACCGCTGCTTGTTGTTCGGGTTCTCCTCGATGCGGTCCCGCCACTCGGCCACCTTCACCACGCCGTCCATCCCGGTGCCGCGCACCGCGAGGATGCTGGGGATGATGTAGAAGGAGCCCAGCACGAAGGTGCCGTAGATGCCGCCGACGATGTTCCACACCACGAGTTTGGTCACCATTTCGGGGTAGAGCATCGTGGTCAGCATGGAATCCCTTGCGCCGCCGGACCCGCCGGCGAGGATGCAGCGCTCGAAGCCCAGCCCGGTCACCAGCTTGTGCAGCGTCTCGGCGCGCATGTGCGATTCGCTCTGGCCGTAAAACTGAACGTCGGAGGCGCCGCAGTTGGGCCGGTCCCACAGCAACACGCGATAGCCGCCGGCGGCCAGCGCGTCGGCGAGCGGGCGCAGGCCCTCGATCTCCTTGCTGAACCGGCCGCCCGGCGTCAGGGCGATGAGATCGCCGGAGTCACCGAGGATTTCGTAGACGACGTTTCCCCCGTTGATCTCGATTGAAGGCACCCGATTCTCCTGTTGTTTAGGCCTGCACCAAAACGTCGTTGCCGACGACGCGCACCGGATAGGTACGGATACTCCATTCGGGCTTGACCGCGGTGGTCCCGGTCGCCAGTTCGAAACCCCACTGGTGCCAAGGGCAATAGATGTACTCCCGATCGCGCACCATGACCGAGTCGCCCGGGGCGGTCTCATCGACGATCGTGCGCCCGCGCGCGCGGCCCGAGCAGAGCGGACCGCCCTGGTGCGGGCAATAGTTCGCGATGGCATAGAAGCTGCCGTTGACGTTGTAGACGCCGACGCCGTGGCGTCCGATCGGCACCAATTTGTGTGTGCCCGGCGGGATTTCGTCGACCGTCGCCACTACATGTTCGCGGCCCTGGGCGAGGCGAGGCTCGGGCCGCTTCGTCTCTTCCGTCAACTCAGAGCACCCGGACCTGGCCCTCGAGGACGGGAACCGTCTCGGGAAGGTGGTAGGTCGCAATGCCGTTCTTGTACATCACGGCGTCCCGCGCGTGCTTGGGCAGGTGCTTGACCAGCCAGCGCGGATCGTCGAACGTCCAGTGTGGGTAGTCCGAGGAGAAGAGCAGGATCTTCTCGCACTCCATCCATTCCAGCGCGCGGGTCAGCTCGGTCTTGTCCTCGGGGTAGTCCAGCGGCTGGGTGGTGAACTTGATGTGGTCCTTGACGTAATCCGACGGCTTGCGCTTGATGTCCACCCACGACTTGCGCGCCTCGTAGATCGCATCCATGCGCCACATCAGCGGCAGGATCCAGGTGAACGCGTGCTCGACGAACACGATCCGCAGCGTCGGGAACCGGTCGAACACGCCGTCGAAGATCAGGCTCATCACCTGGTTGGCGGCCAGCAGTGAGTAGGTGACCATGAAGTCGTGGTTGTAGCTGGGGAAGCCGACCGGCGGGATCGGTAGCTCGTCGTACTGGCTGCGCGACAGGTGACAGCTGACGGTGATGTCGTGCTTGGTGGCGGCGGCCCAGATGGGGTCGTATTTGGGATGGCCCCAGGACGGCTTCGGTTCCGCCTTGATCAGGATCTGCGCCATGAAGGGATGCCCGGCCCAGCGCTCGATTTCGCGCACGGACGCCTCCGGCTCCTCGATGGCCAGGCAGATCGAGCCCCGCCAGCGTTCGTGCCAGTTGTTGTGGCTGTCGAGCCAGTGATTGGCCTGCCAGTCGTTGAGCGCGTACGACATCGCGTGCTGCGCCTCGGGAAGGCGGGCCGGGTAGGCGGCGGGTTCCAGGATCGCGATGTCGGATCCCGCCTCCATGATGAGCTGGCGGAACGCCATATCCGGGTCGCTGCAAGGGAACTCGCCATTGGCGGGGAACGAGTCCACACGCATCGCGTAGGAGTGCGCGTAGTCGGGAGCGTCGTAGTAGATCAGCTCGCCCACGTTGCGGTTGAGGAAGTACTTGCTGCGCCACGGCTCGGGGATGTAGGGAACGAGCTCACCCCGCTTGGGCGCCGGGTGAACGTCCGAATCGACGCACCGGACGGCGATGCGCTCGGCAGCGGGAACCCGCTCCTGCGAATGGGTCAACGTCATGTTGAACTCCTCGGTCTCACGTCTTACTCCTACTGTGCGCCCACTTCGGCGGGGATGTCTATCCCGTACAGCCGCGCCGCGTTGCGCCAGCACACCTTCTCGCGCTGGGCGGCCGACAGCGCCCGGGGGAGTTTGCCGGCGTCACCGAACTGCCAGTGCGGATAGCTCGAGCCGAACATCACCATGTCGTCCTTGCCGGTGAAGCCGAACCACTCGCCGGCGAACTCGACGTCACCGGGACCGTCGAGGCTGCCCTGAACGAAATACACGTGACCGGGCAGGTAGTCGCTCGGAATCCGCGGTGCCCACGGCGTCTGTTCCAGGTGCGGCCGGCCGAAGGTGTCCATCCGCCAGATGAACGGCGTCAGGAAGTCGGCGGCGCCGTCGGCCCAGACGAACTTCAGGCCGGCGAAGCGCTCGAACACTCCCTCGGCGATCATGTTCATCTGGTGGTAGATGTAGTTCAGCGCCATGAAGCTCACGTACTGCTCGTACGTGCGGGTGTTCCCGGACGGGGTCGGCGGGAACATGATCCCGTTGCCCACCTCGATGTGCGCGGCCACCGCAAGTCCCGCGTCGACCGCGGCCTCCCACAGCGGCCAGAATTGCGGCTTGCCGTAGAGCTCGCGGGATTGCAGCGGCACACCGATCTGGACCACGCGGGGATGCGCCCGCCACCGCTCGATCTCGCGCAAGGCGCCGGGGATGTCGTCGGGGTTCACCCGGATGGTGCCGCGGAATCGCTCGCCGTGCTCGCGCGACTCCAGCCAGTTCGTCACCATCATCTCGTTGTGGGCGGCGTGCAGCGCGCTGCCCAGGTGCCGGTCCGGCATGATGCCGCGGCCCATCGGATGCAGAACCGCCACGTCGACCCCGCGCTTCGAAAAGAGCTCATGGGCAACGAATTCCGGATCCGAACCCGGATACTGACCGTCCGGGCCCTCGGTGTTGGGCGCGTACTCACCGCCCGGAGCGCCGTACCAATCCATCTCGTAATCGGGGAAGCCGCGGCTTTTGAACGGCTCGCGCAGCGTCTTCCGCAGCGCCTTGTTGGACGGAAAGAAAATGTGCACGCTCGCGTCGATGAGCGGGGTGCGGGTTCCGTCAGCGTGTTCGATCACGAAAGCCATCCTTCGACTCGGACCGCCGACGCGCGCCCAGCCGGGTCATATGATAGATAACCTAACATTCGTCTCGGTGGTCAATCAACGGGTTTTCGGTAAGCGTTTCGTTTAGTCATCGTCACTGGTCATCGCGGTTTTCCGGCCGCCGGCGCCAATATCGTTCTTAAATGCGGATAATACCATTCTCGCGACTTGGGCAGGGTCGTCACCGGCCGGGACGGGCTGGCGTCCTCGGTCAGGAGGTGGGACGGCCCACGGTCACGCCGGCGGCCTTCTCCAGTGGTTTGATCACCGTCGTGAAGTCCGAATCGGGGCCCTGGTCGTCCGCGACCTTCGCCCAGAGCCGTCCGATCGTTGCGGCGACGTCGGTGGGCACGGCGAGCGCTTCCGCCTCGTCGAGGTACAGACGCACGTCCTTGACCATCAGGCCGGTGGCGAACCCGTAGTCGAAGCTCCGGTTGAGGATCGCGCGGGGAAATTTGTCCCTGCTCGCGCTGGTGGCGCCCGACCCGGCGTTGAGCACCTCGATCATCACGTCGGGGTCGAGGCCGGCCTTGACGCCCATGACGACAACCTCGGCGGTGGCGGCCAGCACGTTGGCCGCCAGGATGTTGTTGGCGAGCTTCATCGTCTGCGCCGAACCGGGTTTGGCCCCGACGTAGAGGGGCCGGCCGATCGCCTCGAGCGCGGTCCGGACGGCGTCGAATTCGGCGCGCGGACCGGACACCATGACCGCGAGCGCGCCCCGCTCGGCCCCAGCGACCCCGCCGCTGACCGGGCTGTCGATCGTCGCGATGCCCCGCTCGGCGAGCCGGTCATGGATCTGCACCGCCACTCGGCTGCCGACGGTGGACAGGTCGACATAGCGCTTGACTCGGGCGCCCCCGATCACGCCGGCCGCACCGGCGGCCACCTCGAGCGATGCGAGCGGTGTCGGCAGGCTCGCCAGGACGGTTTCGGTGCGGTCGGCGACCTCTTTCGGCGACGACGCGGGGCGCGCCCCCACGGCGACGATGCGCTCGAGCGCCCCCGCGCGCGTGTCGAAGGCGACGACATCGTGGCCTTCCTGAATCAGGCGGCGCGCCATGGGAAATCCCATGTTGCCCAACCCGATGAATCCGACCTCCACGACGGGGCCCTAGTCCCGGTCGGCTTCGGCGAACGCCTCACGCGCGATGCGGAAGCTGTCGACCGCGGCGGGCACACCGGCGTAGATAGCCACCTGCAGGAAGACCTCGCGGATCTCCTCACGGGTGACGCCGTTCGTCAGCGCGGCCTTGACGTGCGTCCGCAATTCGTTCGGCCGATTGAGCACCGAGATCATCGCCAGGTTGAGCATGCTGCGCGTTTTCCGGGGCAGCTCCTCGCGGCCCCACACCGCGCCCCAGCAGTATTCGGTGACGAGATCCTGCAGGGGTCCGGTGAATTCGTCCGCGTCGGCCAGCGCGCGTTTGACGTAGTCCTCGCCGAGCACTTCGGAGCGAATGTGCAGGCCCCGCTGGTAGGTTTCGCGCTCCAATGGTCTACTCCTTCGTCGTGGAGATCGGCGGCCGGAATTGCCGTGACCGCAGTCTTGCATCGTCCGCGCGGTCTGCACCCGCGCCCCGACGTGCCATGTTCCGGTGATCCGCTCGTCCGCCTCGGTCACCCCATAATCCGTTTTCGAGATTATTACTTCCGTCGAGGAGAATGATATTCTCGCAGCGGCGGTGACGACAGGAGGCGGCCTTCATGCTGTTGGAGTTCGATGCCGATCAGCGGCTGTGGCAGAAGACCGTTCGCGACGCCGTCGCCAAGCAGTGCCCGCCCTCGCTGGTGCGCGGCGTGGCCGAGGACGGCGTCGATCCCAGCCCGTTGTGGAAGTCCTACGTGGACCAGGGCTGGACCGAGCTGAGCGATCCCGAAAGCGCCGTCGAGCTGGCCGTCGTGCTCGAGGAGCTGGGACGCGCGACCGACCCCACCCCATTCCTGGCGACGATGAGCCAGTTCGCCCCGTTGGCGGCCGCGCACTTCGACCCGCACGAGTCGGGTACCGCCGTGTACGCCGGGGTGGCCGCACATCGGGACGCCGACGGTTGGGTGCTGGACGGTACGGCCCGCCACGTGCTCGACGGTGACCGCGTCGACCGGCTGGCGGTGGTGACCGACGCCGGGGTGTTCCTCACCGCGTCGAACCAGGTGTCGGCGCGCCGGACCGCGGTCTTCGACCCCGTCCTGCACGTCGCCGACCTGTCGTTCTGCGAGGTCCGGGTGCCCGATGCCGCCCGGCTCGCGGTCGATTCCGAACGCGCGCACCACGTCGCGCTCACCGGCATGGCGATCACCATGGTCGGTGCCTGCCAACGCATTCTCGACCTGGTGCTCGAACACGTCCGCAGCCGTCGGCAATTCGGTGTGCCGATCGGCTCGTTCCAGGCCGTTCAGCACAAGGCCGCGGACATGCACGTCGCGGTGGAGCGGGCCCGGGCGCTCGCGTACTTCGCGGCGCTGACGATTGCCGCCGACGATCCGCGGCGCCGGCTGGCGGCGGCGATGGCCAAGGCGTCGGCGGGGGAGTGCCAGTCGCTGGTGTTCCGCCACGGGTTACAGCTCCATGGCGCAATGGGATTCACGTGGGAGAACGATCTGCAGTTCGCGCTGAAGCGCGCCAAAGCCGGCGAGCTGATGCTCGGTGGTGCGGCCGAGCACCGGGCGCGCATCGCGGAGGAATACCGTGCAGCTGACTTTTGATTCCGACGTCGAGGAGTTCCGGGCGCAGTTCGCGGCCTTCCTCGACGAGAATCTCCCTCCCGCAAGCGAAACGTTCGAGCGCCCACGGTCGGTATCGCACATGCCGCAATGGGCGCGCGACTGGCAGCGGCTGCTGTTCGACAACGGCTGGCTCCTGCCGAGCCAGCCGCCCGAGTTCGGCGGTCGCAGCGCGACGGTGATTCAGCAGTTCGTCTACCTCGAGGAACTCAGCCGCCGTCGCATCTACCACAGCTTCAACCCGCAGGGCGTGAATATCGTTGCGGCGTCGCTGTTGTCGTTCGGCAGCGACGAACAGAAGCGGCGCTGGGCGGTGCCGATCCTGCGGGCCGAGATCACCGCGTCGCTCGGGATGAGCGAGCCCAGCGCGGGCTCCGACCTGGCGTCGCTGCGCACGCGCGCGGTGCTGGACGGCGATCACTTCGTGGTCAACGGCCAGAAGGTGTGGACGTCGGGAGCGCACGACGCCGACGTGCTGCTGACCTTCGTCCGCACCAACCCGGATGCGCCGAAGCACAAGGGAATCAGCGCGTTGGTCATCCCCACCGACAGCCCGGGCCTCGTGCGCCGGCCGTTCCCGTCGATCTGCGGCGCCGAGGACCTGGATTTCAACGAGGTCTTCTTCACCGACGTGCGGGTGCCGGCCGAGAACCTGGTCGGCGAGATCGACCAGGGCTGGCGGGTGGCCAACGGGTCGCTGGGCCACGAACGCACGATGATGTGGCTGGGCTTCGCCGATCGGCTCGAGAACATGATCGACGACTTCCACCCACGCACCGACGTCGAGCGCGACCGGTACGCGAGCACCATCATGGACAAGCAGGCGCTGCGCCTGTTGGGTTCGGCCGCCTTGGCGCGTGCTTCGCGCGGCGAGGACGACGTGGCCGCGATCTCGGTGCTCAAGCTGCTCGGGTCCGAGGCCGAGCTGCGCGGCATGGAGCTGGCGCTGACGTCGGCGGGATCCGACGGGCTCGTCCACCCCGGACAGACCGGGCCGTACGCGCACATGAACCTCGACCACTATTTCGCCAGCTGGTTCGAGCGCTACGCCCGCAGCTTCTCGGGGACGATCGCCGGGGGCACGTCGGAGATCCAGCGCAACATCATCGCCCAGCGGGTGCTCGGTCTGCCGCGCGGTTAGCTCGCTGTGCGGCGGGAGTCGCTAGACCGGGTCGAATTTGGTGATCAGCCAGGTGCCGTTGACCCGGGCCAGACTCACCAGCACGCTGCTGGACGCCATCGCGGGGTCCGGGTTGTCCTTGCTGGTGGTGCTCTGGTCGACCAGCACCAGCACCACGGCGGAATTCGGATGCAACTCCGAGACCGCGGCCCCGATCACTCGGGCGCTGGTCTTCAGCGACTTCTGTTTGGCCGCCGGAGCGACGATCTGCTCGGTGAACTGGTTGTAGTACGACAGGAAATCCCCGGACAGGTGTGACTTCGCGGCGGCGAAGTCCTTGTCGAGCGACTCGGGCGAGTAGGACAGCAACGCGACCGTTCCGTCGGACGCCGCAGCGACGACCGCGTTCGCGACGCCGGGGTCGGTTTGTTTGTCGGGCCGGTACTGCTTGAAGTACAACCACGTCGCCGCGCCGCCGGAGATCAGCAGCAGCAAAATCAGCACGACCGGAACGACTTTCACCCCGCGTCCGGGGCGATCCGCACTACGCTTTGTGCGCTCGGTCCGTTCGGCGGAGTCGTCGGCGGCCTCGGCGTCCCGGTCAACCGCGCTCATGGAACGAACTCCAGTTTGGACATCTTGTATTGCCCGCCGTCGTCGGTGACGGTCACCTTGAGCCGCCAGTTGCGCGGTTCGTCTTTGGCACCGGCGGCGTTGGAGATCCGCGACGACGCCGCGACGAGGACCAAGGCGGAGTCCCCCTCGATGGATTGCACCGCCGCCGCGTTCACGGTTCCCTGGGTGACCACTTTGGACTGCTCCACGACCGTCGTGAAGTCCTTCGCGCGCTGCTGGAAGTCGTCCCTGAACTGACCGGTCGAGCTGTCGATCACCCGCTGCACGTCCTCCTTGGCCCTGTTGAAGTCCATGGAGAACATGTTGACGACACCTTGTCGGGCCCCGGCGATGAAGTTCGCGACGCGCTGGTTGCGCTCGGTGGCTTCGTGATGGTGCCACACCATGAATCCGCTCGCCCCGACGAAGGCGCAAATGAGGGCGATGACCGCCGCCTTCCACGCCACGGACAACCGCGGCAGCGGCACGCGGCGCCGGGAGCGGGCCGGCTCTGCTTCCGGTTCGGCGTCGGCCTCGTCGGCGATGCCCTCTTCGGCCTCCGCGTCCTCGGTTGCTTCGGCGGTCTCGTCGGCGTCGGCGTCGGCAGATTCGTCGCCGGGGGCTTCGGCGGCCTGCGCTTCGCGCCGGAGCCGGGCGGCACGTGCGCGGGCGCGCGCCGCGGCCGCGAGTGCTTCGGCTTCGGCGGCTTCCGCCTCGGCTTCCGCGATCAAAGCCATCGTGTCGGCTTTCGACGGAGCCGAATCTTGCGGCGGTTCCTTGCCCTCAGCCATCGCGCTTACTGCCCGTCACTTTCCGGATCGACTGCCTGCGGGTCACGCGGCTACCATCGCACGAGCGAGAACGGCCAGCTGTTGGTGCCCCCCGGTCCGCCGCCGCAGCCGGTGTCGAACGTCGAATCGACCTGTCCCGCCATCGTCGCCGCATCCCACGAATAAACGTCGTGCGAGGGAAAGAACTGGACCACGCAGCGCACACCGTCGGGCACGTCAACCGCCATGGTGTAGCGGCCGTTGGACAGGTGTGCGTCTGACTTCCACGGCGCCGCTTGCCCGTTGGGTTGCGCAATCGCTTGGACGGTGAGGCATTCCGGTCCTTGGTCGTACCGGCACGGGCGGATCGCCCAGATCCAGCTGTGGCCGGGGTCGCGCGGCGTGTCCAGCCGGTAGTTGCCAACCTGAATGTCCGCGTGGGCGACCGGCTCAAGAGTGAGTGCGGCGGTGGCGAGCGCAAGGCTCACTGCAACAGTCTTCACCGGTGCGTCTCCCATCTCTGCACACGTGCCTGGCCTGAATATAGGGCGCCGCCACGCTGCACAGGCCTACTCGGAAAAATTGCGGCAGTCAACGGCTCGCTTCCGGTGTCTGCACTCACCCGGCCCGGGCCGGGAGCGGCTCAGTCGATGACCGCCTCTTCCTTGCGTTCGGTGATCGGTCTGGCCAGCTCTTGCTCGTCGCAAATGCGTTGCAGCTTCTCCAGCGTCTCGTCCAGGCCGGCCCCGATCTTGCGGCCGGGGGTGAAGCCGGCCGGCAGCTTGCGCATGCCCTGGATGACGCCGATGGTCTCGTAGTGGATGGTGCCCTCGGGGTCGCAGTGATAGTCGGGCATCCGGTCGAGAACGGCCGTCAGCATCGATTTGAACACGGTGCGAGCCACGTTGGATCCGATGCACCGGTGGACGCCGAGGCCAAAGCTGAAGTGGCGATTACCCTTTCGGTCCAGCACGATCTCGTCCGGGTCTTTGAACACCGCTGGGTCCCGGTTGGCCATGGCCCACGAGATCCACAGCCGTTCCCCCTCCTTGAACTGGGTGCCGTCGAGTTCGACGTCGTCGGAGAAGGTTCGGCCGTCGCCGGGGGCCGGGGTGAAGTACCGCAGGAATTCCTCGGTCGCCGGGTCGAGCAGGGTATCGCGTTGCTTGCTGAGCAACTCGCGTTGATCGGGGTGCTCCGAAAGCCATTCCAGTGAATGCGCGGTCAACGCAGTCGTGGTGTCGAAGCCGCCACCGATGACCAGGCCGAGGTTGCCGAGGACCTCCAGGTCGGGGGCGGGCTCGCCGTCGATGCGCATCTCGAGCAGGGCGTTGACGATGCCGGGCCGCGGGTTCTGGCGAATCTCGATCATGTTGTTGACCAGGTCGAGCCCCATCTGCCGATGCATCTCGGTGACTCGCTGGATGTCCGGGGAATGTTCGGGGGTGTACACGGCCGCGTGGGTGGGCTCGCTGTACATCTGCCAGTTCTTCAGTGGGATGCCCAGCATGGCCAGTGTCAGGACCGCGGGCACGACATTGGCCAGGTCGTCGACGAAGTCGATCTGGCCTTCCCCGATCTTCTCGTCGAGGCAGGCCCGGGTCACGTCGTCGACGAACGGCTTCCAGCGTTTGACGGCGGCCGGTGACAGGTACGGGTTGAGCACGTTGCGGTAGATGCGGTGCTCGGGGTCGTCCATCTCCAGGATGCCGCCGCGCACCCCGTTGATCCGGCTGGCCGTCGGAATCGAAATGCCTTTGTAGCCGCGGCGTTCGTTGTTGACGTCGTGATCGTTGGACACCGCGGGGCAGCGAGCCAGTTCGAACACCTCGTGGCTTCCGGCCGCCACCCAATGGCCGCCGTAGGTGTCGCTCCAGGCCATCGGGCACTTGGCGTGCATCTCTTCGGTGATGGCCTTGAAGTTCGACCGGTATTCCGGGGAATGCCGCTCGAACTGATACCGCTTCTTCTTGCGGTCGCTATCGCTGACCGCGTCGCCGACACTCAAAGCTCTGTCTCCCTTTACGTGTCATTCGGTGATGATGATGGCCTGCTCCGGGCAAGACTGCGCGGCTTCGCGAACCTGGTCCTCACGCTCGGCCGGCACCACTTCGTCGACCGCGGACGAACTGCCGTCGATGTCGCTGAGCTGAAAGGACTCCGGCGCGATCATCGCGCACAGGGTGTGGCCCTGACAGCGTTCTGGATCAACCCAGACCTTCACGGTGTCTCCTTGCGGTGGTTCGTTGCCGGCTCAGGTGTTGCGACCGCCGTTGACGCCCAGGATCTGACCAGTGATGTAGCCGGCCTCTTCGGACACCAGGAAAGCGCATGCCGCCGCGATGTCTTCGGGCTTGCCCATCCGGCGCACCGGGGTCCGCGCGATGGTCTCCTCGATGTCGCCCAGGAAGCCGTTCTTCTCCGCGGCGCGCAACATCGGGGTGTCGATGAAGCCCGGCGGCACCGCGTTGACCGTGATGCCGGCGGGGCCGTACTCGAGGGCCAAGGACTTGGTGAGCCCGTTGACCGCGGACTTGGCCGCCACGTAGTGACTCATGTACGGCGCGCCGGAGTGCGTGCTCGACGAAGAGATGTTGACGATGCGTCCCCACTGCGCCGCGATCATGTCGGGCAGCACGGCCTGAATGGTGTGGAAGACCCCGTTGAGGTTGACGTCGATCACCCGTTGCCAGTCGTCGAACGTGATGTTGTTGAAGCGCTTGAATCCGTCCAGACCCGCGGCATTGACGAGAACCGTGACCGGCCCCAGCTGGGCGCGGATGGCCGCGACCGCGGCGTCCACCTGCGACCGATCGGTGACGTCCGCGGTGAACGAGTGGTCGTCGTCCGACGGTCGCAGGTCGATCGTGGCGACGTCCAGACCGTCGGCGCGCAACCGCTGCGCCACGGCAAGCCCGATACCGGATCCGCCGCCGGTGACCACCGCAGTCTTCACGTTGAGACCTCTACTCCAAAGGTGACCGTCTCAGCCACAAAGAATCTCGCTTACGATTATGAGAACCTTACTCTCGCGGAAGAGCGGGTTGCAACACGCCCGGGAAAACCTGTTCGGCCTGCGTCGGGGCGCCTTACGCTGCGACGGATGGGCGTTTGCTTCGCTGGTCAGGGGCCCGGCCTCATTCCTGAGAGTTTCTTGAATTATCGAGACACGAATGTAAGATTCGCCGGGGAAGAGAATCAAATTATCGTGACCGTCACCACATTAGGGGGTCGGATGCCTGCCCAGGACACGGCAGAGCCCGCCGCTGGAGCCACAGCGGCCATCGCGGACGCCGCGCCTGAGTCACACGCCGACCGCCGGCTGTTGATCGGTGGCCGCCTGGTCACCGCCGACAAGACATTTCCGTCGGTCAACCCCGCCACCGGAGCCGTCATCGGACACGCTCCGGACGCCGGTGCCGGGGAGGCCGAAGCGGCGATCGCGGCGGCCCGGCGTGCGTTCGACACCACCGGTTGGTCCACCGACGTCGAGTTGCGGATCCGCTGCCTCGACCAGCTGCACCGGGTGCTGACCGACCACGCCGACGAGTTGCGCGAGCTGACCATCGCCGAGGTCGGCGCCACCCGGGCGCTGACCCAGGGCGCTCAGCTCGACGAACCGATCGGCATCGTGCGCTTCTACGCGGATCTGCTTCGCGGCTATCCGTTCTCCGAAGACCTCGGCGAGAAGGAATCGCGGGGCATGCTCCACCGCCGCTGGGTGGAGAAGGAAGCGGCCGGGGTGGTTGCCGCGATCATCGCCTACAACTACCCGAACCAGTTGGCGCTGGCGAAGCTGGCCCCGGCGCTGGCCGCCGGGTGCACCGTCGTCCTCAAGGGCGCGCCGGACACACCGTTGGTCACGCTGGCGCTCGGTGAGCTGATCGCCGACCACACCGACATACCCGCCGGCGTGGTCAACGTGCTGAGCTCGTCGGGTCCCGGAGCGGGTGAGGCGCTGACCACCAGCGCCGACGTCGACGTCGTCACCTTCACCGGATCGACCGCCGTCGGGCGCAAGATCATGGCCGCGGCGAGCGACACGGTCAAGCGGGTCTTCCTGGAATTGGGCGGCAAGTCGGCAGCCATCGTCCTCGACGACGCCGACTTCACCAGCGCGGCCATGTTCGCGGCGTTCAGCATGGTGACCCACGCCGGGCAGGGGTGCGCGCTGACGTCGCGGCTGCTGGTGCCCAGGTCGCACCACGACGAGATCGTCGATTTGATCGCGCATAACTTCGCCAAGGTGCGCCACGGTGACCCGGCCGACCCGAAAACCTTCATGGGGCCGCTGATCAGCGAACGCCAGCGGGACAAGGTCGACGGCATGGTCCAGCGGGCGGTTGCCGCCGGAGCCACCCTGGTCACCGGCGGCAAGCGGTTGGATCCCGGCTACTTCTATGCGCCGACGCTGCTCACCGACGTCGATCCCGACAGCGAGATCGCGCAGGACGAGATCTTCGGGCCGGTGCTTGTCGTGCTCACGTTCGACGATGACGACGACGCGGTGCGCATCGCCAACAACTCGATCTACGGGCTGGCGGGCGCCGTCTTCAGCCGCGACCAGGACCGGGCGCTCGCCGTGGCGCGCCGCATCCGGACCGGTTCGTTCTCCATCAACGGCGGCAACTACTTCGGCGCGGACAGCCCGTTCGGGGGCTTCAAGCAGTCGGGCGTGGGCCGCGAGATGGGCGTCGCCGGGCTGGAGGAGTTCTTGGAGAGCAAGACTTATGCGGTGCCGGCGGCGGGGGCCCGCGGGTGAGGCCGCTCGAGGGCATCCGCGTCCTGGAAGTCGCCATGTACGGGTTCGTCCCGTCGGCGGGCGCCGTGCTCGCCGAGTGGGGCGCGGACGTCGTCAAGGTCGAGCACGCGGTCACCGGCGACCCGCAACGCGGCCTGCGGCAGACCGGCATGCTGCGGGTCGAAGGTGACCCGAATCCGAACATCGAACATGCGAACCGCCTCAAGCGCAGCATCGGGCTCGACATGTCGGTGCCCGAGGGCAAGGACGTGCTCTACGAGCTGGCCCGCCGGTCGGATGTGTTCCTGACCAGCTTCCTGCCCGGCGCCCGGCAGAAGTTCGGGATCGACGTCGACGACATCCGCGCGGTGAACCCGACCATCGTCTACGCGCGCGGCAGCGCGCTCGGCCCGCGCGGCGAAGAGGCCACCAAGGGCGGCTACGACATGACCGCCTTCTGGTGCCGGGCCGGCACCGCCGCGACCATCACCCCGGCGGGGATGCCCGGGATGATCGCGCCGCCCGGTCCCGCCTACGGTGACACCATCTCCGGCACCAACCTCGCCGGTGGGATCGCGGCGGCCTTGCTCAAGCGCGAACGCACCGGCGAACCGTCCGTCGTCGACGTTTCACTGCTCGGCAGCGGGCTGTGGTCGATGGGGCACACGGTCGCCCTGACCAAGCACCTGGGGCAGCGATTGCAAGCGCCACCGCCGGGCGTGCACGGCGCCCCGAACAACCCGTTGGTGGGCCTCTACACCACGTCCGACGGGCGCTACATCTCCTTTGTGATGATGCAGCCCACCAAGTTCTGGGCCGACGTGTGCCGCCACGTCGGCCTGCCCGAGCTCGCGGACGACCCGCGATTCGCCACCGTGGAAAAGATCGCCGCCAACACGGCGGACGCCGTGGAGCTCTTGACCAAGGCCATCGCAACCCGCACGCTTGCCGAGTGGAGCGAACGCTTCGCCACGCTGGCGGGGCCGTGGGCGCCGGTCCAGGACACCCTCCAGGCCGTCGACGACGCGCAGATTCGGGCAAACGAGTACATGGTGCGCGCGGGCGAACTCGAGCTGGTTGCCAACCCGGTCCAGTTCGACGTCGCGGCGCCGCGCACTGGTCCGGCGCCCGGATTCGCCGAGCAGACTGACGAGATCTTGATGGAGCTCGGACTCGACTGGGACCGCATCATCGAACTCAAGACGGCCGGCGCCGTCACCTAGGACCGGAGGTGTCCTCGATGTCTGAGCCGACCGTAGCGGCCGTGGCGACTCATTCGCCCCTGCTAAGCGGAGTGCTGATTGCTTGTCGGATAACGGTTATGCATTTTCCGCTCCACTCGGACTCGCTATGAGTCATAATCGCCGGACGCTTCAAGACTTGGGGCACCACGTTTTGAAGCGCCTACTCACGCGACAGAACGGAGGTCCTGGCGTGGGGTTGGGAAGCGCTGTCATGCCCGGGACAGATGCCGGATTCCGGCCACCCGCAAGGCGTTTCGTCGTTTCCAGCACGCCGTCGTGGCCGCCGGTCCAGCCTAATCTACAGCAGTCAGCACACCGGAACAAGACTGCCGGTCTCATAACTCAGGAAGGGGTTTGAGGCCGATGGCGACCAGAGGAGCGGACCGCTGGTCCGCGGGATTGCCCCAGCTGAAACTGAAATGGGACATCTCCGGGCCCATGCAGGCCGTCGGGGCCCTGTTCGCAATGTCGGCCGATGCCGTCAAGTTCGCGTTCCGCCGGCCGTTCCAGTGGCGGGAGTTCTTGGAGCAATCGTGGTTCGTCGCGCGTGTGTCGCTGGCTCCCACGTTGTTGGTGGCGATTCCGTTCACCGTCCTCGTCAGCTTCACGCTCAACATCCTCTTGCGCGAACTGGGCGCCGCGGACCTCTCCGGTGCGGGTGCCGCGTTCGGTGCGGTCACCCAGCTCGGACCGCTGGTGACGGTTTTGATCGTGGCGGGCGCGGGCGCCACGGCGATGTGTGCGGACCTGGGCGCGCGAACGATTCGTGAAGAGATCGACGCGATGGAGGTGCTGGGCATCAACCCGGTGCAACGGTTGGTCACGCCGCGCATGCTGGCCTCGGGATTGGTCGCCTTCCTGCTCAACAGCCTCGTCGTCATCATCGGCGTCCTTGGCGGCTACGTCTTCTCGGTGTTCGTGCAAGACGTGAACCCGGGCGCGTTCGCCGCGGGCATCACCTTGCTCACCGGCGTGCCCGAGGTCATCATTTCGTGCGTCAAGGCAGCACTCTTCGGCCTCATCGCCGGCTTGGTGGCCTGCTATCGGGGCCTGTCGATCAGTGGCGGGGGCGCCAAGGCCGTGGGGAACGCGGTGAACGAAACCGTGGTGTATGCCTTCATGTCCCTGTTTGTCGTCAACGTGGTCGTCACCGCGATCGGCATCAAGATGACGGCGAAGTAGGGCTGCCAATGGCGCTGAGGGCCACATATCCGCGACTGGTTCGCGAATTCGAGAGGCCGGTCGCCCTGTTGGGCCGGATCGGCGACCACACGTTGTTCTACGGAAAAGCGCTCGCCGGCATCCCCTTCGCCGCTACCCGCTACACCCGCGAAGTCGTTCGGCTGGTTGCCGAGATCAGCATGGGCGCGGGCACCTTGGCGATGATCGGCGGAACCGTGGTGATCGTCGGCTTCCTGACGCTGGCGGCGGGCGGCACCCTGGCGATTCAGGGGTACACCTCGCTGGGCAATATCGGCATCGAGGCGCTGACAGGCTTTTTGGCCGCGTTCATCAACGTGCGCATCGCGGCGCCGGTGGTCGCCGGCATCGGTCTGGCCGCCACCTTCGGCGCCGGGGTGACCGCACAGTTGGGTGCGATGCGGATCAACGAAGAAGTCGATGCCTTGGAGAGCATGGCCATTCGGCCGGTTGCCTACCTGGTGAGCACCCGGATCCTGGCGGGAATGCTGGCCATCACGCCGTTGTACAGCATCGCCGTCATCCTGTCGTTCGTGGCCAGCCAGTTCACCACAACATTCCTGCTCGGACAGTCCCAGGGCCTGTACCAGCACTACTTCGACACGTTCCTGAACCCCATCGACCTGTTGTGGTCGTTCCTGCAGGCCATCCTGATGGCGCTCACCATCCTGCTGATCCACACGTACTACGGCTATTTCGCTTCGGGCGGACCGGCCGGTGTCGGCAACGCGACCGGGAACGCGGTGCGCACCTCGCTCATCGTCGTGGTGTCGGTAACGCTGTTGGTCTCGCTCTCTATCTACGGTACGAACGGCAACTTCAACCTGTCCGGTTAGCTTGAAGGAGGTGGAACGGCAGTGACGCAGAGTGTGCCCGCGGGTCGCGGCGCGCCCGCCGGCCGACCCCCGCGCGCCGGCCATGCGCGGCCGCCGGCCGGACGGACTTACCTGCCACCCCTGCTCGGGCTCGCCACTGTTCTCATCATCGGCTTGATTTTCGCCGTGGCGGTGGGTCTGTTTCAGGGCTCCTTCACCGAAACCGTGCCGGTGACCGTGGTTTCGCAACGCGCCGGCCTGGTGATGAACCCCGACGCCAAGGTCAAGATGCGCGGCGTGCAGGTGGGCAAGGTCGCCTCGGTGGAATCGCTGCCCAACGGCCAAGCGGCCATCCACTTGGCGATGGACCCGTCGCAATTGCGCTTCATTCCCAGCAATGTGCTCGTCGACATCGCGTCGTCAACGGTGTTCGGCGCGAAGTCCGTCCAATTGGTCGAACCCGCCCAACCCTCTGCCCAGCGGCTCCACGGTGGGCAGACGCTGCAGGGCCAGCACGTGATGGTCGAAATCAACACGGTGTTCCAGCAGTTGGTGTCCGTCCTGTCGCACATCGACCCGCCCAAGCTGAACGAGTCACTGGGTGCGCTCGCGCAAGCGTTCAGCGGGCGGGGCCCGCAGCTTGGCCAGGCGCTGAGCGACCTGGATTCGTTTCTGGCCAGACTGGAGCCGAGCCTTCCCGCGTTCCGGCATGACCTGTCGGTCTTGCCGGTCGTGTCCAACGCCTACGCCGACGCGGCACCGAACCTGGTGAAAACCGCGGCCAACGCGACGCGGATCAGCAAGACGCTCGTCGACGAGCAGCGCAACCTGGACGCGTTGCTGATCAGCGCCATCGGCCTGGCCGACATCGGCAACGACGTCTTGTCGACCAACCGCCAACCGCTGACGAATGTGATGCATCTGCTGGTGCCGACCACCGATCTCACCAACGAGTACCACGAGGTGTTCACCTGCGGTTTCGGCGGGATGATCAACATCGCGCACGGTCCGCCGTTGTCCGAACCCAGCATCAACATCTCGTCGAGCATCGTGTGGGGCGGGGAACGCTACCGGTATCCGACCAACCTGCCCAAGGTCGCGGCGACGGGCGGCCCGCAGTGCATGGGCCTGCCGAACCTGCCGTTCAACACCAAACCGAAGCAACTCATCACCGATATCGGCGCCGACCCGGTCGGCTACGGAAACCCGCAGCTGCTGATCAACTCCGATCTGCTCAAGCAGCTCTTGTACGGACCGATCGCCGGCCCCCCACGCAACTCCGCCCAGGTGGGGATGCCCGGATGAGAACGCGCGCAACGCTGGTCAAGTTCACGATCTTCGCGATCGTGATGGCGATCCTGACCGCCTTCCTGTTCTTCATCTTCGGCCAGTACCGGACGGGCGCGACGACCGGGTATTCGGCGGTGTTCACCGACGTCTCGCGCCTCAAACCCGGGCAGTCGGTGCGGGTCGCCGGTATCCGGGTCGGCACCGTCAACAGCGTCTCGCTGCAGCCGGACAAGAAGGTCGTGGTGGGGTTCGACGCCGACCGGAGCGTCGTCCTGACCGAGGGCACGAGGGCGGCGGTCCGCTACCTGAACCTGGTGGGCGACCGCTACCTCGAGCTCGCCGATGGTCCCGGCTCGACCAGGCACCTGCCGGCCGGCGGTCAGATTCCCGTCAGCCGCACGGCGCCGGCGCTCGACCTCGACCTGTTGCTGGGCGGGCTGAAACCGGTTACCCAGGGCCTGAATGCGCGCGACGTCAACGCCCTGACCGCAGGATTGCTGCAGGTCTTCCAGGGGCAGGGCGGCACGCTCGAGTCACTGTTCTCCAAAACGACGTCGTTCTCAAATGCGTTGGCCGACAACGATCAAACCGTGCAGCAATTGATCGACAACCTCAACATCGTGATCGGCACGATCTCCAAGGACGGCACCAAGTTCTCCGGCGCGATCGATCGCCTCGAGCGGCTTGTCAGCGGGCTGTCGGACGACCGCAACACCATCAGCTCCGCCATCGACGCCCTGGACAGGGGAACCGCCTCGCTGGCGGACCTGCTGAGCGCCGCGCGGCCACCGCTGTCGGGCACCATCGATCAGTTGAACCGGCTGGCACCGATTCTCGATAACGACAAGGACCGCCTCGACGCCGCCTTGGGCAAGGCGCCGAAGAACTACCGCAAGCTGGTCCGGCTCGGCGTGGACGGCGCCACCATCCCGTACTACCTCTGCCAGTTGGAGATTCGCGGCACGGATCTCCAGGGCAGGACCGTGAAAGCCCCCATATTCAGGTCGGACGCTGGAAGGTGCACGGAACCCTGATGCTCAAGTATCGCGGAGCTGGGCTCGTCAAGGCCGGACTCATCGGCGTCGTTCTGGCGGTGATGGTCATCCTCGTGGGCCTGTCACCCGACCGGTTCATCTCGTGGGCGACGATGGTCAGGTACCAGGCGCTGTTCACCGAGGCCGGCGGGCTTGCGACGGGCAACCCGGTGCTGGTGTCGGGCGTGAAGGTCGGCACGGTGTCGGACGTGAAGCTGCGGCACGGCGACGCACTGGTGACGTTCGCGATGAAGGGCGACGTCCTGCTCGGGTCGGAGACTTCCGCGCACATCCGTACGGGAACGCTGTTGGGCGAACGGACGCTGACGCTGGAGTCCGCCGGCACCGGCACGTTGCATCCGATGGCTCTCATCCCCGTCTCGCGCACGTCCTCGCCGTACTCGCTGACCGAAGCGGTCAGCGACCTGACGACCGACACGGCCGGAACGAACACCACGGCGCTGAACCAATCGCTGGACACGCTGGCGGCGACGCTCGACCAGATCGCGCCGCAAATGGGGCCGGCCTTCGACGCGCTCACGCGGCTGTCCCGCACCCTCAACAGCCGCAACAAGAACCTGGGCGAGCTGTTCAAGAGCGCCGGTGACGTCACGGGGGTGCTCTCCGAACGCAGCCAGCAGGTCAACAAACTCATCCTCAACTCCGACTCCCTGCTCGAGGTGCTGGTGGCGAGGCGCCAAGAGATCGTGGACCTCCTGGCCAACACGTCGGCGGTGGCCAAACAGCTGACGGCATTGGTGCACGACAACGAAAGCAAATTGGCGCCGACGCTGGAGAGGCTGAACTCGGTGACCGCGATGCTGCAGAAGAACCGTGACAACATCAGCAAGGCGCTGCCGGGCCTGAAGAAATTCCAGATCACCGTCGGTGAGGGCATCTCCAGCATGTACGCCTACTCAGCGTTCGTCCCGAACTTCCTTGCCCCGCAACTCTTCCAGCCGATCATCGACTACCTCTGGGGATTCCGGACCTTCGACACCTCGAAGGGTCCCGGCCACCCGTCGCCGCTGCCCCGGTCCTTGACTCCCTGGCCGTTCAACGCCATTCCGGTGTGCCCCGGCTGCACGCTGGGCGGGCGGGTCGGAGGATCACAGTGATCGCCGGGTTCCCCCGCAAGGGCCTGACGGCCGTGACGGCGGTGGTCCTGGCCGGGCTCATCGTCGCCGGCGCCGCCGTGCTCGTGCGCAATACGGTTTTCGGCCCGAAGACCATCACCGCGTACTTCACCACCGCCACCGCGATCTATCCCCACGACGAGGTGCGGGTATCGGGTGTCAAGGTCGGCAACATCAAATCCATTGAGCCGGTGGGGACGCAGGCCAAGATGACCCTCGAGGTCGACCGCGACGTGCCCATTCCGGCGGGCGCGAAGGCGGTGATCGTCGCGTCGAACCTGGTGTCCGCCCGCTACGTTCAACTCACGCCGGCCTATCGGGACAGCGGCCCGGTCATGCCCGACGCTGCCGTCATCCCGGTGGAACGGACCGCCGTGCCCGTCGAGTGGGACGAGGTCAAGACCCAGTTGATGCGGCTGGCAACGGATTTGGGACCAAAGAGTGGTGTTTCGGGCACGTCGGTGGGCCGGTTCATCGACAGTGCCGCCAATGCGCTGGACGGCAACGGCGACAAGCTACGGCAGACGCTCGGTCAGCTGTCCGGGGTGGGCCGGATCCTGGCCAACGGCAGCGGCAACATCGTCGACATCATCAAGAACTTGCAGACCTTCGTCGGCGCGCTGCGCGACAGCAACGTCCAGATCGTCCAGTTCAACGACCGCCTGGCCACGCTGACCAGCGTGGTCAACGACAGCAAATCCGAGCTGGACGCGGCGCTGACCGATCTGTCGACGGCGGTCGGCGAGGTGCAGCGCTTCATCGCCGGGACGCGCAACCAGACCAGCGAGCAGATCGCCCGGTTGGCCGACGTCACACAGGTACTGGTCGATCAACACATGGATCTGGAGAACATCTTGCACGCGGCGCCGAACGCGCTCGGCAACTTCTTCAACGACTACAACGCCGACACCGGAACCATCATCGGCGGGTTCGGGATCATGAACTTCGCGAACCCCACGTTCTCGGGTCTGATGGTTCCCCTGCCCGTGCCCGGCTGCACCGCACTCGGCGCCATCGAGAACGTCACCGCCGTGGAATCGGGCAAGCTGTGCTCCCTGTTCCTCGGCCCGGGATTGCGGGTCCTGAACTTCAACAACCTGCCGATCCCCATCAACATCTTCCTGGCGAAATCGGTGGATCCGTCCAACATCCTCTACACCGAACCACGCCTGGCGCCCGGCGGCGAGGGCCCGAAGCCCGGACCGCCCGAGATCCCGCCCGCGGTGTCGGCCTACACCGGCCTGCCCGGCGACCCGGTTGGACCGCCGGGGGCGGTGCCGCCCGAACGGATACCGGGCGCGGCGATGCCGCTGCCGCCGCCGCCGTCGACACCGATGCCGCCCCCACCGCCCCCGGCGCAGAGCACGTCGGACATGCTGCTCCCGACCGATGGACCACAACAATGATCGCCCGGGTAGCGGCTCGGCGCGTGTTCGCCATCGGCTGTTGCGTGGCGGTGACGGCGACGGGCTGCGCGTTCCACGGCCTGAATTCGCTGCCCCTGCCCGGCGCGGTCGGACGTGGGCCGGGGGCCAACATCTACCATGTCGAGCTTCCGAACGTCGGCACGATGGAATCGAATTCACCGGTGATGATCGACGACGTCGTCGTCGGCAGTGTCGGCGCGATGAGGGTGCGGGGCTGGCACGCCGACGTCGAGATCTCGGTCAAGCGCGACGTGGTCGTGCCGGCCAACGTGGTGGCCACCGTCGGCCAGACCAGCCTGCTGGGGTCGATGCACGTGGAGCTCAACACGCCGCTGGGCCAGCAGGGCAGTGGTCGGCTGCAGCCGGGCGCCACCATCCCGCTCAGCCGATCGTCGGCGTACCCGTCGACGGAGCAGACGCTGTCGTCGCTGGGAGCGGTCGTCAATGGCGGGGGCCTGGGACAGATCGGGGAGATCATCCACAATTTCTCCGCCGCCCTGTCCGGGCGCGAGGGCGCGGTGCGCGACCTGATCACCCGCCTCGACACGTTCGTCGGAACGCTCGACGATCAGCGGGACAACCTCGTCGACTCGATCCAGGCGCTGAACCGGCTTGCCGGCACATTCGCCGACCAACGCGACGTTCTCACCCAAGCGCTGCAAAAGATCCCGCCCGCTCTCGACGTGCTGATCAAGGAGCGCCCACGGCTCACCGCCGCCCTGGACAAACTTCGCGTCTTTTCCAACACGGCCACCCGGCTGGTCAACGACTCCCAGGCCGACCTGGTCAAGAACCTCAAGAACTTGGAGCCGACCATCCGCGCGCTCGCCGACGTCGGACCCGAGCTCGGCACGGCTATCGCGGCCGCGTTCGTGTTCCCGTTCACCCAGAACTTCGTCGACCGGGCAATCCGGGGTGACTACTTCAACCTGCACGTCGATTTGGACCTGTCGATTCCGCGGCTCAAGCAAGGCCTGATGCTGGGGACCCACTGGGGGCAGTTGGACCAGCCGTTGGTGCCGGCGCCCGGGGACCCGTATTACCTGCAGTACACCCACGATCCGATGCATGACCCCGTGCGGCCACCGTGGGTCGACCCGGCGAGCCTCCCTCCGCTGCCCGGTCCTGCGCCGGGCACGGGCCCGCTGCCCGGGCCCCCGCCAACCGCGGCACCGCCGCCCGACGCGGGTCAAACGCCGCCGCCCGCAACGGCGCCGACGGAAGGTGGCCAGTAGATGCTGACGCGCTTCGTCCGGATCCAGCTCGCGGTTTTCGCGATCGCCGGGACCATTGGCGTGATCGCGATGGTCCTCTACTACGTCCAGGCGCCGACGCTGTTGGGCATCGGCCGGATGACGGTGACGCTCGAGCTGCCCGCCACCGGCGGGCTGTACCGGTTTTCCAACGTGACCTACCGTGGGGTTCAGCTCGGTAAGGTCACGGCGGTGGGCCTGACGCCGACCGGCGCGAAAGCGACGCTGTCGCTTAGCACTTCGCCGAAGGTCCCCGCGGACCTGAGGGCCGAGGTGCTCAGCGTCTCCGCGGTGGGTGAACAGTACGTGGACTTGCGGCCCAAGACCGATGCGCCGCCCTACCTGCACGACGGTTCGGTGATCTCCGCGCGCGACACGACGATTCCGCAGCCGGTCGGACCGATGCTCGACTCGCTCAACGCCTTGGTCCAAAGCATCCCGAAGACCAAACTCGGTCAGTTGCTCGACGAGTCCTTCCAGGGCTTCAACGGTACCGGTTACGACCTGGGGTCACTGATCGATTCCTCACAGACGCTGTCCCGCGACGCCAACGGCGTCGTCGACCGCACCCGGGCCCTCACCGAAGACACCGGGCCGCTGCTGGACACCCAAGCGCGCACCACCGATTCGATCAGGACGTGGGCGCGTAGTTTCGCCGGCATCTCGGACGTGTTGGTCAACAACGATTCCCACTTCCGCACCATCCTGCAAAACGGTCCAGAAGCCGCGAACGAAGCGTCCCGCCTGCTCGAGCAAGTCAAACCGACGCTGCCGGTGTTGCTCGCCAACCTGACCACCATCGGTCAGATCGGCGTCACCTACCACCCCTCGCTGGAGCAGCTGCTGGTGTTGCTGCCGTCGGCGGTCGCGATCGAGCAGGCCGCCGCGGCGCCGAACCATCCCGAGGGAACGGCCCGGGGCGACTTCGCGCTCACGATCGATGATCCGCCGATCTGCACGGTCGGTTTCATGCCACCCAACACCTGGCGATCCCCGGACGACCTCACCGACATCGACACACCGGACGGGTTGTATTGCAAGCTCCCGCAGGATTCACCGCTTTCGGTTCGCGGTGCCCGCAACTATCCCTGCATGGGACACCCGGGCAAGCGCGCGCCCACCGTCGAAATCTGCAACAGCGACAAGCCGTACATGCCGCTGGCGATGAAACAACACGTCCTCGGCCCCTACCCACTCGACCCCAACCTGCTCGCCCAGGGCGTCCCACCCGACGACCGGGTTACCGTCAACGACAGGATGTTTGGCCCTGCCGAGGGAACGCCGCTGCCGCCGGGGGCGGAGCCGCGCGGCACACCGGCGGGACCGCGGGGAGAGAATCCTCCACCGGGCACGGTCGGCGCGGCGGTCCCGCCCGTGCCGTCGTCGGGACCGCCCCCGCTGGCGCCGATGTCGAGGATGTCGGCCGACCTGCCGCCCATCGCGCCACTCGACGTTCCCGCACCCGGGGAACTTCCCCCGCCACCACCCGCGCCGCCCGCCGCTCCCGATGCCGTCGTCCCCGATGCGGCCGGCGGTGAGGGGCCGCAGGCGGCGCCGAGCTCATTCGGCGGCGGGGCCGGGAAGCCGGTGCCGTCCGTCACCGTCGCCCGGTACGACCCGCGCACGGGCCGTTACGTCGGTCCGGACGGAAAGTTGTACCAGCAGTCGGATCTCGTCGCCCCGACAGCGCCCAAGACATGGCAGGACATGCTTCCCACCTGAAGACGTGGCGCGGCGATGCGGCGAGTCAAGTGACGGGCAACGCCCGGTCAGCCGATTTTGTCCAGGCGTAGGGGCATCGCGATGTCAAGCCACTGGTTTTGCCCGCAGGCACCGGAGGGGCCGACCGTCTTGTCTTTGCCGGCGTAGGTGGACGAGCCGAGCTGGTATCCGCCGTATTCGTTGACCGGGTAGAAATAGAAGGTCTGTTGTCCGGCGAACGCGGTACCGTCCTCGCACCGCTCCCAGTCGCGCACCTCGCGTTTGACCTTCCACATCTCCCCGTCATTCATATACAGGGGCGCGCTCCAGCCCTGGTCGCTGGTCACCGTGCCGTGGCATTCCTGGAACGTGACGCACGTCGAACTGATCGTCCAGGTTTGGACAACCGTCGGCTCGCCGAAGTACTGGTCGTTGCGCTGGGCCCAGTCGCCGATGGACGTGGCGCGGAACGTACCGTTAACGGCCACTTCCTCTTTGGTTGTCGCCCGGGCAGTGGATGCCGTGCCCAAACCGCCGAATACCGTGGCAACTACCAGCGTTGCGGTGGTGAGTGTTCGAACTGAACGCATCAGGCGCTCCTCCACCCGCTTTAATCAACCGGCATTGTGACGCGGTTTTTCATTTTGCTTGCGGCTTTTCGTGCAATGAGGTTAACACCGCTTCGGCCCCTGCAAAATGGCGATCGAACAATCAATGGCAAGCGGTCACGACAGCGGATCCAACTTCGAGATCAGCCACGAACCCTTGACCTTCGTCAACGTCACTCGGGCGCTGTTCGCCGTTGTCTGCGGCTCCGGCTTCTCCTTGCTGGTGGCGGTCTGGTCGATGAATACCAGCACGACGGCCGAATCGGGGCGCAACTCCGAAACGGCGGCCCGAATCACCTGTGCTGTCTCCGTCACTTGCTTCTGTTGGGCCAGCACGGCGATCTGTTCGGTGAATTTGGTGTAATAGGCGAGGAAATTACCGGTGAGATATGACTTCGCTCTGGCGAAATCGCGGTCCAGGTGGTCGGGAGCGTACGACAGGACCGCCACGGAGCCGTCTGACGCCGCCCGGACTGCCCGTTGCGCCTCCGCTTCGGAGACCCGCTGATCCGGTTGGTACACAACAAAGTACAGACCGGCAGCGACGCCCATCGCGGTAAGGACCAACACCGTCGCGACTATCGAACGCCATCTCGCCACGCACCGGCGGATCCAGCGCTTGCCAGTGGACGGTCCGCCGGTGCGAACCCGTCCCGGCGAAGGGGGCGGCGACCCCATCTCCTCGGATGGCGTGGTTTCCGCACCCGCCGGCGACGGACCTTGCTCGACGGTCATCGCAGGAAATCGACTTTCGACATTTTGAGCTGACCGCCTTCGCGGGTGAGCTCAACGCTGATCCGCCACACGACCGGGGGCCGGTGCGTGTTGTCAGCGTTGATGACGTCGGACCTCGCCGCCACCAGCAGGACCGCGGAATTCTCGCTCATCGACTCGACCGCGACGGCTTCGACGGTGGCCTTGCTGCTGACCTTCGACTCCTCCGTCTGCTTGGCCATCAGCGCCGAAAGCGCTGACATCTGGGCCTTGAACTCGCCGGTCGAGTCGTCGATGATGCGCTGGTAGTCGTCCCGGGCGTGGTTGGCGTCGATCGACATCAGCGCCGTGACCCGTTGGCGCGCAACGGCGGTGAATTCCGCCGCGAGGTGTTGCTTGTGCGCGGTGATGCGGTGCTGCCACACGATGTAACCGCTCGCCGCGAGGGAAGCGGAGGCGAGCACGACACCGATGCCCGCGGCTATGGTCTTGCGCGGTGGGCGGCGAAGCCAGCGCGGCCGCTGTGGGCGTCGGACCCACCGCGGTCGCCCGGGACGGCGCGGCAATCGCGGTCGCGCCCGGGTCGACTCGGGGGGGCGATGCCCGGGATCTTGGGGCGCCGCGCCGTCGCCCGCGGTATCGGCCGCCTCACGCAGCCTGGCCACGCGTGCCCGAGCCGCGGCGGCGCGCGCTTCAGCCTCGGCAACTTCGTCTTGGGTGTCCACTTCCAAGACGGACGCTGGGGCGCCGGGATCGGCCCCATGGTCAGCGTCAGGTCCCTCCGGATCGTGCACGGAGAATGAGCTTATCACTCCGGTCCGCCCTCATCGGCGTCATCGTGCGGCCGCAATCACGGTGTTTACGTGGGGAAATGGTCGCCGGCCGCATACCGAGGAAAAGTAGGCTAGGGCGGGTCGGCGACGGCGGCCGCGCGGCTCGGGTGATCTTCTCCAAGTAGGAGAATTTTCTTTTCGGGTGTGGCAAAGTGATCGGGTGCGATTCATCGTGGCGATGGCCGCCGCGTTGCTCGGCGCCGCTGTGCTGGCCGCGCCGCCATCGTCTGCCGGGCCGACGGTCTGCGACTTCCCCGCCTGCACCCCGGGCATCATGCCGCATCAGGTCCTGGGCGCGCCGTGTGGGAACACCACCTACTACGCCTTCGGTGTGGACGACAGTATCGTTCCACCGGCCTCGCAGCCGGGACGGCTGATGTTCTGTGGCTCGCCGAGGCGATACCAGCCGCGCTGGTTCCGGTCCCCCCCGATGGCCGGGGTCAAGGAGTTGAACGCGAACTGCCAGAACTACCAGAACTACGTCGCGCAGGCGCCGGACGGCCTGTTCCTGGTCTGTTTCGCCCACGACGGTGTCTTGACCTGGGTTCGCGCCGACACGTAGCCGCGTCAATCGCGGGCTTGGCGAGGCAGACCCAGCAACCGCCGGCTCAGATCGGTAACCCGGTCGAGCAGTGTGTCGTCGTCGATGTCGGCAACCAGCGGATGCATGACGGCGGTGCTGAGCGCGCCGGAGAACATGGCCGCCTCGATCCGCCCGTCCAGGCCCGCATCGCTCAGCAGCACCTGGTACAGGCGGTCCATGAAGAGTTGAAACGGCTTGTGCTCGGCCAGCAATCGGACGACGACGGGATCGAATTGCAGCGTGCGCACCAGCCGGCGGTCGCGGACGGCCATCTCGATCACCCGCACCAGCAGGGCATCTCGCGCCTGGGGCCCGTCGCCGTATGCCTCGGCCTCCTCGAGCGCCGGCTCGAGCCGGCCGAGTTCGCGTTCGGTCACGGCGATGACGATCTGCTCTTTGGTCCGGAACTGATGGTAGACAGCGGCTTTCGTGATACCGACGGCGTCGGCGATCATCTGTAGCGACGTACCGCTGACGCCGTGTGCGGCGAACAGCTCCAGCGCGGCGTCGAGCACCCGCGTCCGGGCCGCGCTGTGCTCGATCAGCCAGAACTGCTCATCGGCGACCGGTTGCCGTGCTGTTCCCACGCACCGAGACTAGACGATGCTATTGACTCCAAACTAGCCGATCGGCTAGCTTCGCTGACTAGCCGTGTGTGGGTGGCCGATCTCGTAGGGGAGGGGTGCTGATGTCCGACGTCGGCGATGGCGACGGCCAGGGGCGGGGGCCGACGCGGGACGCGCGGCGGCGGACCGACGGTGAGCTGATCCTGCTGTGGACCCTGCCCGCGGCCCTCATCCTCTGGATTTTCGCGTTTCTTCTCTTCCCGGGTTTCATCCCGCCGATGTCGCCGTCGATGCCGGCGGACCGGGTCGCCGCGTTCTACCGCGATCCGGCGCATCTTCCGCAGATCCGGTACAGCATGATCGTGTTCAACTGGTTCGGGGTGTGCCTGGTGCCGATCCTGGCCTTGATCGTGCTGCAGATCCGCAGGATGGCGCACCGGACGCCGATCTTCTCCTACGCGATGCTGGGCTGCGCGGCCGGCGGTCCGACCCTGTTCCTCGTCGCCAACGTCTGCTGGCTGCTGGCCGCCTTCCGTCCGGAACGCAGCCCCGAGCTGACGCAGCTGCTCAACGATTTCGGCTGGATCACCTTCACGATCCTGGTGCCGTTCCTGATCGGGCAAAGCGTGATCCTCGCCCTGGCAATCTATTTCGATGATCAGCCGCGCCCGGTGTTCGGCCGCTGGGTGGCGTACTTCAACCTGCTCGTGGCCGCCGCGCTGGTGCCCGCGGCGTTCGTCGGCGTCTCGCTGACCGGACCGCTGGCGTGGGACGGCTTCCTGTCGTTCTGGGTGAAGAACGTGGCTATCGCCGTCTGGATCGTCGTGATGGGCGTCGCCCTGGGGCGGGCGGTTTACCGCGAGCGCGCCGAGAACCACGGGCGCCCGGAAGAATTGGTCCGCGCGTGAGCGCGGTGATCACGCCGCCGGCGCCGCCGGCACCGCCACCGTCCGCAACCCTGCGCCAGCGTTTACGCTGGCACCTCAGGCACGATCCCAAGCGCGAGCTGTGGTTCGCGTGGGGGACGCTCATGGCGTTCTATACCATCTTCTTTCCGATGTTCTTCATCGTGGCGCAGGTCCAGCCGCCGCCCGAGCCCGGCTGGGGCCTCGCCAGACAGCTGCACTGGTTCTCCGAACGGCATCTGGGGATACCGGTCGGCTTCGGGATCATCTTCGCGATCAGCGGCATGATCGCGGTCAACAACGCCCTGATCGCCTACTCGATGCGGCGGATGTCGGTCAGCCGCGCCTTCGGGTATTCGTACCTGATCATCTACTCGCTCAGTGCGGTTCCCGGCATGCTGCTGCTCAACATCGCGCTGATCGTCGGCACGCTGCGACCCGGGCGCGACCCCGAAGCGATCGGCTGGCTGTACGACTTCGCGTTCTTGTCCTTCGACGGCACCATGGGGGTGTTCCTGATCGGCTCGCTGATCTGGATGGTCGCGATCCTGCTCGACAAGAACCACGTGTTCCCCAAGTGGTTCGGCTATCTGAACCTGTGCAACGCGCTGACCGAGGTGGTGGTGGCGCCGTGCTGGATCTTCCGGCGAGGCGTGTTCGCGTGGGACGGGGAGATCGCCTGGTGGCTGGACATGGTCGTATTCGGGATCTACCAAGTCACTTTCATCGTCATGCTGTTTCACATGATCCGCCGCGAAGACTTCGGCACCGGGCGGCTGCCCGACCTGCCGCGAAGAGGGGCGGTCGCGTGACCGACGTTGCCGACAAGGATCAACGGCCCCGGTTCGTGCCGGGTCAACCGGACATGTGGGCCTTCGTCTTGTTCGAGACCCTGGTGTTCACCGCATATTTCGGCTTCTACCTGTTCTCCCGCGCTCGCACCCCCGACCCTTTCCTGCACTCGCAGGCACAGCTCGACCTGCGCATCGGGGTGTTCAACACCCTTGTCCTGCTGCTGAGTTCGTGGTCGGTGGCGCGGTGTGTCCAGTCGGCCCGTGCCGGCGCCTACCGGGCGGCGCTGCGAGACGTGTTCATCACGGCCGCGTTCGCCGCGGTTTTTCTCTTCTTCAAGGTGTTCGAGTGGGCCCGGTTGGTGAGCATCGGAAGCGGCTTGGGAAGTAACGACTTCTCCACCTACTACTTCTTCCTCACCGGCATCCATTTCGTCCACCTGTTGATCGGCTTCGTCGCCCTCGGTGTCATCGTCTACCAATTGCGCGCAGAGACACGAAAAGCCCACGAAACAAGAGAATCTCAGGTGCTCGTCGAAACGTGCGCCACCTACTGGCACACCGTCGACTTCCTGTGGGTGCTCATCTTTGCACTGCTCTACGTGGTGAGGTGATCGGCAATCAAGTTCAACAGACGGCTGCTGGTGGTATGGCTGATCCTGGCCTCGCTGACGCTCGCCTACCTGGGGGTGGACCATTCCACCGGCGGATCGCCGCGATCCAGCGCGGTGGTCACCTCGAGCGTCATCGTGATCGCACTTGTCAAGGTGCGCATCATCTTTCGCGAGTTCATGGAGGTCAGGAACGCTCCGGTCCTGCTGTGCCGGCTGACCGACGCATGGGTGGTGATCATGGCCGCCGCCCTGCTCGGTTGCTACTTCGTCGGCATGAACCTTTGAGTCAGCCGGCGACCGCGACCGCGTCCGCGGTGGTGAACGCGAGGTGGAGTTCGCTCAGGCCGCGCAGGATGTACGTCGGCTCGTAGTTGTAGCGACGTTCGGCGGCCGGCCCGTGATGGGCTTCGTCGATCTCGATGCGCGACATCCGATCCAGCAGGCGCTCGATCGAGACGCGGCCCTCCACGCGGGCGAGCGGGCCGCCGGGGCACGAGTGGACACCCCGGGCGAAGGCCATGTGCTCCCGCACGTTACGCCGGCGCAGGTCGAACTCGTGCGGGTTTTCGAACCGGCGCGGATCCCGATTGGCCGCGCCCGGTAGCACCATCACGACGGTGCCGGCGGGAATGTCGACGCCCCCGATCGTGGTGGCCTTGCGGGCCAGCCGCGAGTCGCTCTTGACGGGGCTGTCCATCCGCAGCGATTCCTCGATGAAACCGGGAATGAGGCTGCGGTCCTCGCGCAGCTCCTGCTGGATGTCCGGCCGGTCGCCGAGCACCTGCAGCGCCGCGCTGAGCAGCTTGGCCGTCGTCTCCTGGCCGGCGGCGAAGAGGAACGTCGCCGAGCGGACGACCTCGATGACGGACGGCGTCGAGCCGTCGGGGTATTTCGCGGACGCCAATGAGGTCAGGACGTCGTTGCGCGGCTCGCGCCGCCGGTCCTCGATGTAGTTGCAGAACTTCTCGTCGAGCCACTCCAGCGGGTTGATGCCGACCGACTCGTGGTCCAGCGCGCCCACCCGCGCCTCGGGACGGTCGGCACCCAGGACCTTACGAAACTCCTTGTGGTCGGATTCCGGCACGCCCAGCAGGTCGGCGATCACCAAGGTGGCGAACGGCTTCGAGTACTCGGCGATGAATTCGCACTCGCCGTTGTGCAGGAACTCGTCGAGCTGACGGTCGGCGAGGCGCCACATGAACTCCTCGTTCTGCTTCAGCCGGCTGGGGGTGAGCAGCTTGGCGAGTACCGACCTGGCCTTGGTGTGGTCCGGCGGATCCATCGTGACCATGTGCTCGTTCATCGGGAAATAGCTGCGGTGCTCGTCGATCTGGGTGCTGATGTCGTCACCTTCGGGCGCAAACGGCAACGGCGGGAAGGGACCACCGAGGGCGACGATGTTGGAGAAAGTCTCGGGGTCCTTGTAGATCTCGCAGGCTTCGTCGTAACCGGTGACGGCGACGACCCCGTAGTGGGGCAGGCGCAACACCGGATTCTGGCTGCGCAGATAGTCGAAGTAGGGGTGCGGATCGGGAACCAGAGACGGATCGGTGAAGAAGTCGATCGATTCGTAGTCGCTCATTGGTGGCGTCTCCATGGGCTGGGCTTCGCGGTGGTTTTCGGCGGCACGCGTACCGCCGCCCGAGTTCGAGATCGAAAAATCTGCTGAGCACCTGCTTAGCATGGCGGTAATGTCATGGTCAAGATCACCACGCCCGTGCCGACACGACCGTGGCTACCATCTGGCATGGTCGATACTGGAACGTCGGGGAAGGCGTCGAGAGTACGGAGCGAAGGCATGACATCTGCTTCCGGGGCCCGCAGGATCGGAGCGCCGGACGCGAAGAATCGCGGCCTGCTGCTGGACGCGGCCGAACAGCTGATGCTCGAAGAGGGCTACGCCGCGGTGACCTCGCGCCGACTCGCGGGCAAAGCCGGGTTGAAGCCGCAGTTGGTGCACTATTACTTCCGCACCATGGAGGACCTGTTCCTGGAAGTCTTCCGGCGCCGTGCCGAAGAAGGCCTGCGGTTCCAGGCGGAGGCGCTGCAGTCGCCGCAGCCCTTGTGGGCGCTGTGGAGATTCGGGACCGACCCCGCATTCACCCGTATTTCGATGGAATTTATGGCGCTGGCGAATCATCGCAAGGAGATGCGAGCCGAAATCGCTTACTACGCCGAACGTTTCCGCGAGGAACAGCGTCAAGCGGTGACAGCGGCACTACAACGCTACGGCGAGGACAGCTCCGACATACCGCCCGTGGTCTGGACCGTGTTGATGACCAGCCTGTCGCGGATGCTGGTGCTCGAGCAGGCGATCGGCATGTCCGGCGGCCACGCCGAGACGATGGCGCTGGTCGAGAGCCACCTGCGCCGCCTCGAGGGTGAGCCGCGCCCCGTCGCGGGTATGCCGCGGACCTGGACAGTTCACCAGTTCCGTAGCGAGCAGAGCACGCCTTTGGGGCCGTCCTTGGATACCACGACCGCCCCGTCCACCGCCAAGTCGCAGTGAAGCCCCGGCGTGCCGGGCTCGGTGCCCGTGCTCGCCACGACCATCGCGTAATCGTCCGGGTTCGACATGTCCAGATCGAAGCTCCACGGCTTGCCCGGCGCGATATCGACATCGACGTGTGGGGTGAACGAGTAGGGGTTGTGGCTGTAGTCGGAGAATCTCTCCGGTTGGTGGTCCAGGTAATAGATGTCGGTGTAGATCGGATTCTGCGCGGCGACCGTGTAAGTGACGTGATGCATGACCGGGTCGGCCTGGGCGTGCCCGGAGCTGACGAGTGAACCGATCCCACCGACCAGCACCGCCGACAGACTCGCCGCGCCCAACCGTCTGCCCGTCATCTCGCTCCTCCGGTCGGCCGTCGCGCACTCGCGGTGCGGTTCATCACCCGCTCTGCGGCGCGCCAATGTGCGTCGGCGACCCACAGCCGCGCGAAGGATGCTATCGCCTCGTCCGCCGAAACCCCGCTGATTACGCGCTTTATCTCGGTCGCCGGGTGGCGCGCCAGCGACCTCGCGATGGATTGCCACCCTTCGTCGAACGAGGCGCGCGGGAACACCCGGTCCACCAAGCCGACTCGCTCGGCCTCTTCTGCGGTGAGCGGGGTCCCGGTTCCGGCCAGCAACAGCGCGCGGCTCTTTCCGACGAGGTCGGCCAGCCGCTCGGCCCCGCCCCAAGCCGGCATGATCTCCAGCTCGACCTGATTGAACGCGATCTTGACGTCGTCGGCCGCGAGCCGGATGTCGGCGGCGACGGCGACCTCGGCGCCACCGCCGAAGGCGTGACCGTTCAGCGCGGCGATCACCGGGGCCGGGAAGCTGGCGAGCTGATCACAGATGGCCCGCATCCGCTTGGCCATCGCCGCCGCATCCTCCTCGGTGCGCAGCGCGCGCAACTCCTTCAGGTCGCCGCCGGACACGAAGGCCCGATCACCCGCGCCTTTGATGACGAGGGTCTTGGCGCCCGCCGCCGCATCCAGAGCCTTCTCCAGCTGCTGCATGGTGTCCAGCGCGATGGCGTTGCGCGCGTGCGGGCGATCGATGGTCAGCACCGCCAACCCGTCATCGATCTCCAGGTCCACCATGCGTCATTGCTCCTTGGACGAGAACGGACGATATTGGCATTCTCTGGCTGCGAGAATAACATCATCGTCGCAGGCCGAAGAGCTATCGGGGATGGGAGCGCCCGTGCGGGATCGAATCGCGGCCGTGGCCGCGGCAGCACTCGCCGTCATGTTGCTCGGGGCGTGCGCTTCACGACCACCGAGCCAGATTTCCAGCACGGCATCGGTGACTGTCGACGGTAAAGATCGCAATTTCCACATCGTAAAGTGCGGCCAGCTGGAGTGGACCCGGATGATCGACATCGGCGGTGATTTTGCCGGGGCCAGGGTCGTCATCGACGAGAGCGCGCAGCCGGCCAGAGCCGAGTCCGTGCACATCCAGAATGTGGGGGGCTTCACCGGGATGTACTCGCGGGGCGACGGCGGCAACGCGGACATGAGCATGACCGGTGACAAGTTCACCATCAGCGGCACCGCCAACGGTTACAAGACCGACAAGCCCGGCGAACCGGCCACGGCCACCTTCAAGATCGTCATCGCCTGCTGACCGGCACTCCCGGCGATCCGGGGGCCCCGTTGCGGTCCGTGACCTCCAGAGAATAGTATTCTCGTAAATTGCGAAGGAGGATTTCATGGGCCAGTTGTCGCACCGGGAGGACGTCCCGTTTCCGATCTTTGACGCGGACAACCATCTCTACGAGCCGCCGGAGGCGCTGACCAAGTTCCTGCCCAAGGCATACAAGGACTACGTCCAGTACGTGCAGATCAATGGGCGCACCAAGATCGCGATCCGCGGCCACATCAGCAATTACATTCCCAACCCGACCTTCGAGGTCGTCGCCCGGCCGGGCGCGTGGGAGGAGTACTTCAAGTACGGCAACCCGGACGGCAAGAGCAAGCGCGAGCTGTTCGGTGAGCCGATGCGCGCGATCCCGGCGTTCTTCGAGCCCGGCCCGCGGCTGGAGAAGATGAACGAGCTGGGTCTGGACCGCACCCTGATGTTCCCGACGCTGGCCAGCCTGCTCGAGGAGCGGCTGCGCGACGACCCGGTCGCGATCCACGTCCTGATCCACGCGCTGAACGAGTGGCTCGACGAGGTCTGGGGCTTCAACTACCAGAATCGGATCTTCACCACCCCGGTCATCACCCTGCCGATCGTGGAGAAGGCGATCGAGGAGTTGGAGTGGGCGGTCAAGCGGGGCGCGCGCTGCATCCTGATCCGCCCGGCTCCCGTCCCCGGCTTCCGTGGCCCCCGGTCGTTCGCGGTGCCCGAGTTCGACCCGTTCTGGGAGCGGGTCGTCGAGCACGACGTGCTGGTCGGCATGCACTCGTCGGACAGCGGCTACTCCCGCTACACCTCGGAGTGGGACGGCGCCGAGCAGGAGATGCTGCCGTTCCAGACCAACGCGATGGGCATCCTCAACGAGTGGCGGCCGATCCAGGACGCGGTGGGCTCATGGGTGATCCACGGCGCGCTCTACCGCCACCCGAAGCTGAAGGTCGCGATCGTCGAGGCCGGTTCGAAGTGGATGACCCCGCTGCTGGACGGCCTGGCCGAGGTGTTCCGGAAGGCCCCGGAAGTCTTCCCGAGCGACCCGGTCGAGATGGTCAAGAGCCGGATCCACGTCAGCCCGTTCTTCGAGGACGGCATCGACGACCTGGTCAACCTCGTCGGCGTGGACCGGGTGTTGTACGGCTCGGACTGGCCGCACCCCGAAGGGCTCGCCGAGCCGACCTTCTACGTCAACGCGCTGTCGCACCTGTCGGTCGACGACCAGGCAAAGATCATGGGCGGCAACCTCGGTCGGCTCGTCACGGTGTGACGGGCCGGCCAAGCTGGCGGACCATCCCCGAGATGGTCTCGAGCGCGGCGGACCGGTTCGGCGACGCGGAAGCGATCGTGGCCGGTCCGCTGCGCCTCACCTTCTCCGAAGTGGTCGAGCGAATCCGGTGCGCGGCGGGCGCATTCGCCGGCCTTGGCGTCGACACGGGCGACCGCGTCGCGATCTGGGCGCCCAACTCGGCGGAGTGGATCATCGCGGCTTTCGGGTTGCTCACCGCGGGCGGCGTACTCGTCCCGGTCAACACGCGGTTCAAGGCCGACGAAGCGGGCGACATCATCACCCGCAGCGAGGCCAGGGCCGTCATGGTCCAGAAGGGCTTCCTGGGGCAGGACTACACCGCGCCGGCCGGAGTGCCGGTCATCGACCTGAAGTCCGACTTCCTTTCCGGCGGCTCCCCGTTCGAACGCGCGGTGAGCGGTGACGACATCGCCGACGTCATCTTCACCTCGGGCACCACCGGCCGCCCGAAGGGCGCGATGATGAACCACCGCCAGACGTTGCGGATGTACGAGGAATGGGCGACGCTCGCGGACCTGCGCGAGGGCGACCGCTACCTGCAGATCAACCCGTACTTTCACACGTTCGGCCTGAAGGCGGGACTCATCACGTCGTTTCTGCGCGGCGCGACGATGCTGCCGGTCGCGGTGTTCGACGTCGACGAGGTGGTGGATCTCATTGAGCGCGAACGTGTCACGATGCTGCCCGGTCCGCCGACGCTGTACCACTCGTTGCTGACGGTCCGCGACAAGGCCAAGCTGTCGACGTTGCGGGCGGGCGTGACCGGCGCCGCCGATATCCCCGTCGAACTGGTCCGTCGCATCCACAGTGAATTGCCGTTCCAGACGCTGATGACCGGATACGGCCTGACCGAGGCCGGCAACGTCACCCTGTCCCGGCCCGGCGATTCGGTCGAGGACGTGGCCACCACCGCCGGCCTGCCCTGCGACGGGGTCGAGGTGCGCATCGCCGACGACGGCGAGGTGCTGGTCCGCGGCTACGGCGTGATGCAGGGCTACCTCGACGACCCGGAGGCCACCGCGGCGGCGATCGACACGGGCGGCTGGTTGCACACCGGCGACCTGGGCCGCCTCGATGCGGCCGGCCGGCTGCGGATCGACGGCCGCAAAAAGGACATGTTCATCGTCGGGGGGTTCAACGCATACCCGGCGGAGATCGAAGGCTACCTGCTCGAGCATCCGGCGGTGGCGCAAGCCGCCGTGATCGGCGTCCCCGAAGAACGGCTCGGACAGGTGGGCAAGGCCTTCATCGTCGCCGAAGACGCTGTCAGCGCTGAGGAATTGATCGACTGGTGTCGCGACCGGATGGCAGGGTTCAAGGTGCCGCGGTCGGTGCAGTTTGTGGATGCCCTGCCCCTCAACGCCACCGGCAAGGTGGTCAAAGACCTATTACGTTGACACGGGGCGCGCCATACGTGACGCCCTCATGACGCATCAGGTGAGCCGGATGACCAGTTTGCCGATCTGCTTACCACCGCGGGGTCGCTCGATCACCGATCTGGCGTCTGGAAGTTCGAAGACGTCGTCGATAACCGGTACGAGGCCGGTGCGGACGAGGTCGTGTAGGTCAGCGCGGTCACTCCCACCGCGAGCGGCGGGAGCTACCAGGTGAGCACAAGGCGTCCGCGGAGTCCGCCGGCCTCCAGTCGCCGATGCGCGTCGGCGGCCCGCTCGGCGGGCAGGGAATCTGCGACGCGCAGGGTCAACGCGCCGGCATCCGCGAGATCCCGCAGGGTGTTGAGCACGTCGGTGCGTGTCGTGTGCTCGGTGACGGACACCACGCGCCAGCTGATGGCCCGCTCACTGGCGCCAACGTGTTGGCGGGCGGAAGTGACGGCGCCCCCGTCTCGGACCGCGGGCGCGACGGCGTCGGTGTATAACGCTGCATCGACGACACCGTCTACCCCCTGGGGTATCGACTCGCGGATGCGCTCGGCCAGTCCGTCACCACGGCGGACGACGACGTCGGCGCCCAATTGCTTGACGAGTTCCTCGTCTGCTTCGGCGGCATCGGCAACCACCTGCAGCCCTTGATGTTTCGCCAGTTCTACCGCGTAGCCCCCCAGGGCTCCGGCCGCCCCGGTCACCGCGACCGTGCCGCCGGCCGGAACGGCGAGCGCTTCAAGCATCGCATAGGCGGTCACGGCATTCATCACAAGAGTGGACGCCGCAGCGGTTGTGGCGCCGCCCGGCGCTCGCACCACCGACCTGGAATCGGTTACGACGTATTCGGCGTACGCGCCGACCTTTCCCATGGGGCTCAGAGTGAGTCCGATGACTCGTTCGCCAACGCCGATCGAACCACCGTCGGGGGCCTCGTCGAGAACGCCGCAGAAGTCCCAGCCGGTCACGTACGGTGGATCCGGGTAGCGGCCTCCCGGTAAGGTCTCTGGCGGATAGTTGCGTTTCATCCATCCCGACCGCGCCGCCGTGTCGGCGGGATTGACCGCCGCCGCATGCACGCGCACCCGGACCTGCCCGGGTCCGGCATGAGGATCTGGTAACTCCAAGGCTTGCAGCACTTCTGGGCCACCGAACTCAGTGAAACCGATCGCTTTCATACCTACCCCCAACTAGATGTGCGTGGCCGGTATTCCGGCATCTTCGAAGTCTTCTCGGTGCATTTCGCTCCCTTGCTCCATCGAATTTATCTGTGGGATAGGGTGATTGGGGGATTGATCGCACCGACGCCGCGTGTAGCGGCAAGAATATATTGCGAGCTGTTCGGGCGGAGACGCTTACGCTGACGCCGTTTTTCGCTTGGGAAGGTCGAGCACCTTCTCGAGGGTGGTGGGAATGTTCTCGACGGTCTTGGGTCCACCTACTGCCAACCGCATGAGATAGCCCGGCAGCACGCACAGTAAGAGGTCGGCCACGGCCGTCGGGTCGAGTACCGCTTCGGATCGACGGGCCGCATCGGCGCTCAGTTTGGCAAATGCGGTGCTGATGGCCTCGCGCAGGTGTGCGGCCAGCGTCGTGTTGCGCAGGGCTTCCGACCACACCAGCACGGCGATGGCGGCGAAGCCGTCCTCGCCGTGGCGGTGGGTGACGAAGTCGAGCACGGTCGCGATGGCCGCCTGCGGAGTGGCGCCATCGTCGATCGATTGTCCGATCACCGCGATGACCTGCTCGAGGTTCTCGGCGGCGATCGCCTCGATGACCGCGTCTTTGCTCGGGAAGTAGCGGTACACCGCGCCGGAGGACATTCCCGCCTCTTCGACCAGATCGTGCATCGAGGTGACGTGGAACCCGTTTCGGATGAAGCACCGGCGCGCGGCCGCCATGATGTGTGCCCGCCGCTCCGCGCGGTACTCCGGTGTGACTTTCGGCATCGGCTCAGCGTAGCATAAAAAAGCACGATCGTTCGCGTTTGACAGATCGTACGGCGGAGCGCACCATAAAACGTGAACGCCCGTTCGCGTATTGGAACCCTTCGACCGGGTTGGAGATGACGGCAGATGACTCAGGCAACGGACTTCGGCACCTTTGGCCGGTTTGTGGAGACGCCGGCCGACGAAATGGAGCCCGCGATGAGACGGGCATATGAGTTCACCCGGGGGTTGCGCGGGCTGGTGCCCGGCCCGCACAAGATCTGGCTGGCCAACCCGGCCCTTTCGACGACCATCGTGCCGACCGGCGCCTATTTTCAGCGACACTCCACGTTGAGTAAGGCCGAGATCGAAATCGCCACCGTCCTCATCACCGCACACTGGCGCAGCGCGTACGCCGGCTACGAGCACGAAATCATCGCCGAACGCGACGGCCACCTGAACCCACGCGCGGTCCAGGCACTCATCGCGGGACTGCCGGCGTCATTCGACGATCCGCGCGAGCAGGTGGTCTACGAGTTGGCGTCGGCGTTGGTCGGGGCGCGGGTGGTGCCGACCGGGCTCTACCGGCGCGCCAAGGACCTTCTGGGCGACGCCGGCATCGTCGATGTCGCGGTCCTGCTGGGCTGGTTCACCATGGTGTGCCTGACGCTGGGCGCCTTCGACGTGCCCGCCAACGCCGAGGGGCTGGACCAGTGAGGCGCGCCGGACATCGTGTCGACGACGGGGTATGTCACGAGGCAAAGCAACGGTTCGGCGCCGCAAGGACTTTCGGCATCACGGTGCTGACCGGGATCGATCACACCGTCCGCGGGATTCTCAATGCCTTCGCGATTCCCGCGTCCGATGCTTGCTAACCATCGAGGACGACCATGTCTCTTCCGCCTTTGCCCACCGTGACGCTCACTCCCGTGGCGTACTTCCCCGAGCAATACTTTCTGGAGAACCTCGCCGTGCGCGCCGACGGCTCGCTTCTGATCACTGCGGTCCTGCAGCGCGAACTGTGGTGGGTGCCACCGCCCCAGACGGGCGCGCTCGTCGACCCGGTCCTGCTGCACACCTTCGAGTGGCCGGTGACGGGAATCGTCGAGGTCGCGCCCGACGTTTTCGTCGTCAACCTGACGCTGGCCTACACCACCGGTGAATCACACCTGGCCAGAATCGATCTCACCGACTGGGTGCCCGGACGGCCCGTGACCTCAGAGCTCGTCCATACCTTCGACGAGCGAGCCCGTGGACTCAACGGAAGCTGCCTGCTCGCGCCCGGCGTGCTTGCGGTCGCCGACTGCTTCGCGGGCATGATCTGGCGAGTCGACCTCGACCAGGATGCGCGGCAAGCCTCCGCGCAGGTCTGGCTGGCTCACGACACGATGGCCTTCGACGCCGACAGCGGTGTGCCGCCACCGCCCCAACCGGGGGTCAACGGCGTGCGCTACGGCCGGTACACCGGCTACCTGTACTACACCTCGACCGCACAGAGGGTGTTCATGCGCGTCGCGGTCGACCCGTCGTCGCTAAATCCCGCCGGGCCGCCCGAATTCGTCGCCGCGATCGACAACGCCGACGACTTCTGCATCGACGAAGACGCCGGGTTCGCCTACGTCACCAGGCACCGTGCCAACACGATCGACCGGGTGCCGTTGCAACCCCGGCGCGGCAGCGAGGTCCGCCATATCGCCGGTGACCCGTTCGATGCGGCCCTCGTCGGGCCGTCGAGTGCCGCCTGGGGGAGGGCGGACGGCGAACGAGGGCGGGTCGCTTGGGTCACCACCGACGGCGGCACCACCGCGCCTCCGGACGGGGTCGTTCGACGCGCCGCCGTGTTGCGCGTCGAACTCGACTACGCCACAGCGGCACCGGCGGCCGGGGCCAACGCGTGACCCGACGCGCCGTCACGACTGCCCAGACGTCGGTCGACACCTGCATCGACGGAAACGGGCCCGCCGCCGTGATCGTCCCGTCGTACGGCCGCGACGCCGGTAGCGACGTCGACGCCTCGGTGACGCCGCTGGTCGCCGCGGGCTACCGGGTGCTCCGCCCACAGCCGCGCGGCATCGAGGGTTCCGGCGGCCCGATGCGCGGTGTCACCTTCGCCGACGCGGCCGACGATGCGGCGCGGGTGATCGACGACCTGGCCGAGGGGCCCGCGGTGATCCCGGGGCACGCCTTCGGCAACTATGTCGCGCGCGCTGCCGCCGTGCACCATCCCGACAAGGTCGCGGCGGTGATTCTGGGGCTGCAGCCGGGAAACCCGTTGACCCACGGATAAATTCAGCGCCGATGCGCGCCGGCGACCTCGGTCTGCCCGACGATGCCCGACTGGACGTGCTCCGGACTACCTTCTTCGCACCCGGCCACGACGCCTCAATATGGGTGACCGGCTGGATGCGGGAACCCTTGCAATGCAGGTGGACTGCGGACACCACACCGACGTCGCGCGCTACTGGGGCCGCGGGAAACCGCCGGTGTTCGAGATCATCGCCGCCCTCGACCCCTTTCAACACCGCGCGCCGAATGGGGTGACCTGCGCGCCCGCTACGGCGACCGCGTCAGCACCGTCACCATCGACGACGCCGGCCACGTCCTGTTTCCCGAACAGCCCGACGCCGTTGCCGCCGCGATCATCGAGTACCTTCGTCGGTGAATCCGGTGTGAGGCGGCGGTGATGACGAACGACATTCATTCGATGGTGATCGCGTCGGACTACCGCGTTCCCGATCCCAGCCGGGTTTGGCCGCTGCTCGAGCGCCGGAAGGCGGCGCTGGCCGACATCGGGGCCCACCACGTCCTGGTCTACACCTCGACGCACGACTACGGCCGCGTGCTGGTGATGATCGGCGTCCACAGCCGCGAGCCGATCGTGGAGTTGCTGCGCTCCCGGATCTTCTTCGACTGGTTCGATGCGGCCGGCGTCGACGACATCCCCGCCGTCTTCGCCGGCGAGATCGTCGACAGGTTCGTCCCGGCGTCCACGGGAACGACCGACGCGCCCGGCGTCGTGGTCGCCACCATCGCCTCCGTCCACGACGTGTCGGCACTGGCCGCCGAAGTGGGCTCGGCCATGGACCGATTCGTCGCGGCCGGCATCCGCAAGACCTGGATCTTCCAGGCCTTCGACGATGAGCACGAGGTGCTGATCATGTCCGAGTTGCCCGACGAAGACAGCGCGCGGCGATGGATCGAGCATCCCGACGCCGCGGCCGAATGGATGTCGGGCGCCGGGGTGGGGCCCTACCCGCCGATATTCGTCGGCCGGTTCACCAACATGATGCGCATCGAGGCGGACTGAGCGGCTGCCTCGTGTTCGTGTGCCTGTGTAACGGAGTCACCAGCCAAACGGTGACCGAGGCGGTCGAAGCCGGGGCCTGCACGACCAAGGACGTCGCCCGGGCATGCGGAGCGGGCGCCGACTGTGGGCGGTGCCGGCGAACCGTCCAGGCGATATTGCGGTCAGCGGACCCGAACGGTGCGGCCCGACCCTGCTGACGTGGTCGGCCTTAGCGGCGAACGCTGCCGTCGGGCGACATCGGTTGGACGAGTTCGACCAGCAGCGGCGGGATTTCGAGCCGCGGCAAGACCACCTCGACGAGCACCATGTCGTCGCGGTGCCGAGCCGCCGCGGTCAGGGCATCATCGAGCTCGCCGTAGGTCCGCACCCGGAACGCCATATGGTCGGCGACGCCCAGCGCGTTGGGGATGTCCGTCCACTTCCAGTTCACGATGTCGTTGTAGGGGGCCGTTTCCCCGTGGATCGCCCGTTCGACGGTGTAGCCGTCGTTGTTGACCACCACGATGACCGGGGACAGCCCTTCCCGCGAAAAGTTGCCCAGCTCTTGGACGGTCAGTTGCGCGGCGCCGTCACCGATCAGCAACACTGTCCGGCGGTCCGGATGGGCCACCCCGGCCCCCAGCGCCGCTGGCAGCGTGTAACCGATTGAGCCCCAAAGGGGTTGGCCGATGAAGGTCACGCCCTGAGGCAGGCGGTGGTCGGCCATGCCGTAGAAGGAGGTGCCCTGGTCGGCGAGAACGACGTTGCCCGGGGTGAGCGCCGTGCACAGGCGGTCCCACAACATCCCCTGCGTCAGCGGCTGGTCGCGCGGCGGCGGCGGGGGCGGGGCGTCGGCGGGCGGCGACACCACGGGCGGTGACGTGACCGTGCGCCGGGCGAGGATGGCGGCCAGCGCATCCAGGGCGGCGCCCATCTCCAGCGGCGCGAAGACCTCACCGGCCACGCTGCTCTGGTACTGCCCGACGTCGATGGTGCGGGCGGGGTCGATCCGCTGGCTGAAGAAGCCGCTGACCATGTCGGTGAACACCACGCCGGCGGTCACCAGCACCGGCGCCTCCTCGATCGCGGTGCGCACCGCGGGGGCGCTGGCCGACCCGGCGTAGATCCCCAGGTAATTGGGTGAGCTCTCGTCGAGCAGGCTCTTACCCCACATCAGCGTCGCGTAGGGCACGACATCGGCCGCCAACAGCGCCTCGAGCTCCTTGACCACCTGCAGCCGGTGCACCAGCAGGTCGGCCAGGACGGTCAGCTGGTGGTCGGCGATGAGCTGGGCGGCGGCCTCGACGAACAGCGAGAGCGCCCGCGGGCTGGTGCCGCCGGTGTAGCGGGGCAGTGGGTCGCGCGGCTGTTCGGTGGGGAAGCGGGCCACGTCGGTGGACAGCAGGATGTATCCGGGCCGCTTCTGCTCGCGCACCTCGGACAGCACCCGGTCGATCTCACGGCGGGCGGTCGCGGGCATGAGGTTGGCTTGGGCGCAGGTGATCTCGCGGCTGACCCGGAAGAAGTGCTCGAAGTCTCCGTCGCCCAGCGAGTGGTGCAGCGCGCGCCGGGTGCCCTGCGCGTCCTTGGAGGGCCCGCCGACGATGTGCACGACGGGCACCTGCTCGGCGTAACTGCCCGCGATAGCGTTGGCCGCCGACAGCTCGCCCACCCCGAAAGTCGTTACCACGGCTGCCATTCCGCGCAGCCGGCCGTACCCGTCGGCGGCGTAGCCGGCGTTCAGCTCGTTGGCGTTGCCCACCCAGCGGATGGCGGGGTGCGCGACGATGTGGTCGAGGAATTCCAGGTTGTAGTCGCCGGGAACGCCGAAGATCTCGGTGACGCCGAGTTCGGCGAGGCGGTCCAAGAGGTAGTCACCGACGGTGTAGACGGGCCCGTTCGCTGCGTCAGTCACAAGCACGACGGTACCTCGGTCGAATCCGTTCCGGCGGCCACGCCGTTTGCGTATCGTGCGGGCCATGGCACTCAAAGAATCCCGCGACATCGTCATCGAAGCCAGCCCGGAGGAGATTCTCGACGTCATCGCCGATTTCGAGGCGATGCCCGAATGGTCCGAACCCCACCAGAGTGCGGAGGTCCTCTCGACCGGGGCCGACGGCCGGCCCGAACAAGTCAAGATGAAGGTGAAGGTCGCCGGGATCACCGACGAACAGGTGGTGGCCTACACCTGGGCGGCGGACTCGGTCAGCTGGAAGCTGGTGAGCTCTTCGCAGCAGAAGGCGCAGGACGGGAAGTACACCCTGGTACCTCAGGGAGACGCGACCCTGGTCAAGTTCGAACTGCTCGCGGACCCGAACGTGCCGTTGCCCGGCTTCGTCCTCAAACGCGCCGTGAAGGGGACCATCGATTCGGCGACCAAGGCGCTGCGCGAGCGGGTGCTCACGGTCAAGAAGGGCAACTAATCCCGGTGGGTGACGGCGGGCCCCTCGCCGGGGTGAGGGTGATCGAGCTCGGGGGGATCGGACCGGGGCCGCACGCGGGGATGATGCTCGCCGACCTCGGGGCCGACGTGGTGCGGGTGCGGCGCCCGGGCGGCTTGGTGATGCCGCCCGAGGACCGCGACCTGTTGCACCGCGGGAAGCGGATCGTCGACCTGGACGTCAAGACGCAGCCTCAGGCGCTGCTCGGGCTCGCGGCCAAGGCCGACGTGCTGCTGGACTGTTTCCGGCCCGGCACCTGCGAGCGGCTCGGCATCGGTCCCGACGAGTGCGCGACGGTCAACCCGCGGCTGATCTTCGCGCGGATCACCGGCTGGGGGCAGGACGGACCGCTGGCCCGGACGGCGGGCCACGACATCAACTACCTGTCGCAGACCGGCGCGCTCTCGGCGCTGGGCTATGCCGACCTGCCGCCGATGCCGCCGCTGAACCTGGTCGCCGACTTCGGCGGCGGGTCGATGCTGGTGCTGCTCGGCATCGTGGCGGCGCTCTACGAGCGGGAGCGCTCGGGCAGCGGGCAGGTGATCGACGCGGCGATGGTCGACGGCGTCAGCCTGCTCGCCCAGATGATGTGGACCATGAAGTCGACGGGAGCGCTGCGCGACCGGCGCGAGTCGTTCCTGCTCGACGGCGGCGCCCCGTTCTACCGCTGTTATGAGACCGCCGACGGCAAATACCTGGCCGTCGGCGCCATCGAGCCGCAATTCTTCGCGGCGTTGCTGGCCGGGCTCGGCCTCTCGCCCGAGGACGTACCCGCGCAGCTCGACGTCGGCTCCTACCCGCGGATGTACGACGTGTTCGCGCAACGGTTCGCCAGCCGGACCCGTGACGAGTGGACGGCCACCTTCGCCGGCACCGACGCGTGCGTCACCCCCGTGCTGACGTGGACCGAGGCCGCGGCCGACGAGCACCTCAGGGCGCGGTCCACGGTGGTCACCGCGCACGGGGTCGACCAGGCCGCACCCGGCCCACGCTTCTCCCGCACCCCGGCCGCGCCGGTCGGGCGGCCGCCGGCGGGCACCACGCCCCTGACCGAAATCGGTTGGTAGTCAGCCTTTTACGCTGAACCATTCCGGGGCGGGGCCGCGGTTGCTAGGTTGAGCTCAGTGGCCGTAAAAGCATCACGCGAATTTGTCGTCGACGCGCCGCCGGAAGTGGTCATGGAGGCGCTCACAGATGTCGGCGTGCTGTCAGCGTGGTCGCCCCTGCACAAGAACATCGAAGTGATCGACCGCCATCCCGACGGCCGGCCCCACCACGTCAAAACCACGATCAAGATTCTGGGGCTCGTCGACAAGGAGATCCTGGAATACCACTGGGGTCCCGATTGGGTCGTCTATGACGCCAAAGGGACCTCCCAGCAGCACGGTCAGCATGTCGAGTACAACCTCAAACCCGAGGGCCTCGACAAGACGCGGGTGCGTTTCGACGTCACGGTCGAACCGGGCCGGCCGATGCCCGCCTTCATCGTCCGGCGGGCCAGCGAGAGCGTGCTCGACTCGGCGGTCAAGGGATTGTGCGAATTGGTAAAGCACGTCAACGGTTCAACCGAGCCGGAATAGTCGGCGCATTTTTGCCTTCGGTACCGCCTGACCGGTTGCTAACTTATTAGCAGTGGCCGTTCAAGCGTCGTCCGAAATCGTCATCGACGCGCCTCCGGAAGTGATCATGGAGGCGCTGGCCGACATGGACGCCGTCCCTTCGTGGTCGCCGGTGCACAAGCGGGTCGAGGTCGTCGACAAGCACCCCGACGGGCGTCCGTACCACGTGAAGGTCACCATCTCGGTCACCGGCATCCACGACACGGAACTCCTCGAGTACCACTGGGGTCCGGACTGGATGGTGTGGGACGCCCAGAAGACCGCCCAGCAACGCGGCCAGCACGGGGAGTACACCCTGACCAGGGAGGGTTACGACAAGACCAGGGTGCGGTTCGCCATCACGGTCGAACCGTTTGCGCCGCTGCCGGAGTTCTGGGTCAACCGGGCCCGCAAGAAAATTTTGCACGCCGCGCTGGAGGGTCTGCGCCAGCGCGTGGTCGAGGGCTTCGGTTCGGGCGGGTAGCCGTCCGGTCAGCGCAGGACAGCCAGCCTCCTGATCGCCTCGTCAAGGGTGTCCTCGCGTTTGCAGAAGGTGAAGCGCACCAAGTGATTCCACACCTGGGCTTGCGCCGAGGCGTGCTCGGCCGCCGGATCGCAGAACGGCGACAGGGGGATGGCCGCGACGCCCGCCTTTTCCGGCAGGGCCGCGCAGAACGCGGTGCTGTCGTCGTAGCCGAGGGGCCGCGGGTCGGCGCACAGGAAGTAGGTGCCTGCGCTGTCGTGCACCTCGAAGCCGATGTCGGACAGCCCGGCGGCCAGCCGGTCGCGACGGGCCCGCAACGAGTCGCGCAGCTTGGCGACCCATGCGTCCTCGGTGTCGAGGGCGAGGGCCACCGCCGGCTGGAACGGCGCGCCACCGACGTAGCTCAGGTATTGCTTAGCCGCACGCACCCCGGCGATGAGGTCGGCCGGCCCACACGCCCATCCGATCTTCCAACCGGTGCAGTTGAACATCTTGGCCGCGCTGGAGATGGTGATCGTCCGCTCGGCCATGCCGTCGAAGCCGGCCAGGGGCAGATGTCGGTGTTCGTCGAACACCAGGTGCTCGTAGACCTCGTCGGTGATCACCAGCAGGTCGGCGGCGACCGCGACCTCCGCGATGGCGGTCAGCTCGGCCGGGCTGAGCACCGCACCGGTCGGGTTGTGCGGTGAGTTGACGATCAGCGCGCGGGTGCGTGGCGTCACCGCGCGGCGGAGGGCGTCGGCATCCAGGGCGAACCCGCGGCCATGGGGCACCAGGGGCACGGCCACCCGGCGCGCGCCGGCCATCGCCAACACCGGCGAGTAGGAGTCGTAGAACGGCTCGAGCAGGAGCACCTCGGAACCCGGTTCGACCAGGCCCAGCACCGCGGACGCGATGGCCTCGGTCGCCCCGACCGTCACCAGCACCTCGGTGTCGGGGTCGTACTCGATGCCGAACCGCCGCTGGCGCTGGGCGGCGATGGCGTGCCGCAGCGACGGCACCCCGATGCCGGGTGGGTATTGGTTGTGTCCCTCGGCGATGGCGTCCTGGGCGGCCTTCAACATGGCCGCGGGCCCGTCCTCGTCGGGGAAGCCCTGCCCGAGGTTGACCGCACCGACCCGCGCGGCCAGCGCCGACATCTCGGCGAACACCGTGGTCGCGTACGGACGCAGGCGCGACACCGTCATGCTGGTCGAGCTTAGGGGGCGCGGCCCCTCGAGCGTCACGCCAGTGTGGCGCTCGACGCCGACGCGGGCCCCGCAAACGGGGGTACCCCCAGCTCGGCGGGGGAGGCGCCCCGGCCCGGCCCACCTGGCCGCGGCGATCGGCCCAACCAACAGGTTGGACGGGCCCTTTGTTAGGGTGCGGTATCTGGACCTACCTTTAATACGGATCCGAAACCCACTCGCGAAGAGGAACTCGACATGTCCGAAGAAGCCTTCATTTACGAGGCCATCCGCACGCCGCGGGGCAAGCAAAAAAACGGCTCGCTGAACGAGGTCAAGCCGCTGAACCTGGTCGTCGGGCTGGTCGAGGAGCTGCGCAGGCGCAACCCCGACCTGGACGAGAACCTGATCAGCGACATGATCCTGGGGTGTGTCTCGCCCGTCGGTGACCAGGGCGGAGACATCGCCCGGACCGCGGTGCTGGCCGCGGGGCTGCCCGAGACCACGGGCGGCGTCCAGCTCAACCGGTTCTGCGCCTCCGGCCTGGAGGCCGTCAACACCGCCGCCCAGAAGGTGCGCTCCGGCTGGGACGACCTGGTCCTGGCCGGCGGTGTCGAATCGATGAGCCGCGTCCCGATGGGCTCCGACGGCGGCGCCTGGGCCCTGGACCCCGAGACCAATTACCAGATCGGCTTCGTGCCGCAGGGCATCGGCGCCGACCTGATCGCCACCATCGAGGGCTTCTCCCGCGAGGACGTCGACGCCTACGCGCTGCGGTCGCAGCAGAAGGCGGCCGAGGCGTGGTCGGGCGGCTACTTCGCCAAGTCGGTCGTGCCGGTGCGCGACCAGAACGGTCTGGTCATCCTCGACCACGACGAGCACATGCGGCCCGACACCACGATGGAGGGCCTGGCCAAGCTGAAGACCGCGTTCGACGGCATCGGCGAGATGGGCGGCTTCGACGACGTGGCGCTGCAGAAGTACCACTGGGTCGAAAAGATCAACCACGTGCACACCGGCGGTAACAGCTCGGGCATCGTCGACGGCGCCGCGCTGGTGCTGGTCGGTTCGGAGAAGGCGGGCACGTCGCAGGGCCTGACCCCGCGCGCCCGCATCGTCGCCACCGCGACCAGTGGTTCCGACCCGGTGATCATGCTGACCGGCCCGACCCCGGCCACCCGCAAGGTCCTCGACCGCGCGGGGCTGACGGTCGACGACATCGACCTGTTCGAACTGAACGAGGCGTTCGCTTCGGTGGTGCTGAAGTTCCAGAAGGACCTGGGCATTCCCGACGAGAAGCTGAACGTCAACGGTGGCGCCATCGCGATGGGCCACCCGCTGGGCGCCACCGGCGCCATGATCACCGGCACCATGGTCGACGAGCTCGAGCGCCGCAACGCGCGTCGCGCGCTGATCACGCTGTGCATCGGCGGCGGCATGGGTGTCGCCACCATCATCGAGAGGGTTTAAGGCCATGGCAGAGAACACCATTGCATGGGACAAGGATGCCGACGGCATCGTCACGCTGACGCTCGACGACCCCACCGGGTCGGCGAACGTGATGAACGAGCACTACAAGGAGTCGATGCACAAAGCGGTCGAACGCCTTGTCGCGGAGAAGGATTCGGTCACCGGCGTGGTGATCACCAGCGCGAAGAAGACGTTCTTCGCCGGCGGCGATCTGAAGAGCATGATCAACGCCGGCCCGGAGAACGCGGGCGACGTCTTCACCGAGGTCGAGGACATCAAGCGCGACCTGCGGACCCTGGAGACCCTGGGCAAGCCGGTGGTGGCCGCCATCAACGGCGCCGCTCTCGGCGGCGGCCTGGAGATCGCGCTGGCCTGCCATCACCGCATCGCCGCCGACGTCAAGGGCCTCGTCGTCGGTCTGCCCGAGGTGACACTGGGCCTGTTGCCCGGCGGCGGCGGGGTGGCGCGCACGGTGCGGATGTTCGGCATCCAGAACGCGTTCATGAACATCCTGTCGCAGGGCACCCGCTTCAAGCCGGACAAGGCCAAGGAGATGGGGCTGATCGACGAGCTCGTCGGCTCGGTCGACGACCTGGTCCCGGCCGCCAAGGCGTGGATCAAGGCCAACCCCGACGCGCACGAACAGCCCTGGGACAAAAAGGGTTACAAGATGCCCGGCGGCACGCCGTCCAGCCCCGGGCTGGCGGGCATCCTGCCGTCGTTCCCGGCGCTGCTGCGCAAGCAGCTCAAGGGTGCGCCGATGCCGGCGCCGCGGGCCATCCTGGACGCGGCGGTCGAGGGCGCGCAGGTGGACTTCGAAACGGCCACCCGCATCGAGAGCCGCTACTTCACTTCTCTGGTCACCGGCCAGGTCGCCAAGAACATGATCCAGGCGTTCTTCTTCGACCTGCAGCACATCAACGGTGGCGGCTCACGCCCCGACGGCATCGAGCCGGTCAAGATCAACAAGATCGGTGTGCTGGGTGCGGGCATGATGGGCGCCGGCATCGCCTACGTGTCCGCGAAGGCCGGCTTCGACGTGGTGCTCAAGGACGTCAGCATCGAGGCCGCCGAGAAGGGCAAGAATTACTCGGAAAAGCTTGAGGCCAAGGCGCTTCAGCGCGGCAAGACCACCGAGGAGAAGAGCAAGGCGCTGCTGGACCGCATCACGCCGTCGGCCGACCCAGCCGATTTCAAGGGCGTCGACTTCGTGATCGAGGCGGTGTTCGAGAACCAGGAGCTCAAGCACAAGGTATTCCAGGAGATCGAGGACATCGTCGAACCCAACGCGCTGCTCGGGTCCAACACCTCGACGCTGCCCATCACCGGCCTGGCGACCGGGGTGAAGCGGCAGGAGGACTTCATCGGGATCCACTTCTTCTCGCCGGTCGACAAGATGCCGCTGGTCGAAATCATCAAGGGCGAGAAGACTTCCGACGAGGCGCTGGCCCGCGTGTTCGACTACACGCTGGCCATCGGCAAGACCCCGATCGTGGTCAACGACAGCCGCGGCTTCTTCACCAGCCGCGTCATCGGCACCTTCGTCAACGAGGCGCTGGCGATGCTCGGTGAGGGCGTCGAACCCGCGAGCATCGAGCACGCGGGCTCGCAGGCCGGCTACCCGGCTCCGCCGCTGCAGCTGTCCGACGAGCTCAACCTCGAGCTGATGCACAAGATCGCGGCCGCGACCCGCAAGGGGGTCGAGGACGCCGGCGGCACCTACGAACCGCACCCGGCGGAGGCGGTCGTGGAGAAGATGATCGAGATCGGCCGCCCCTCGCGGCTGAAGGGTGCGGGCTTCTACGAGTACGTCGACGGCAAGCGCACCCGGTTGTGGCCGGGTCTGCGCGAGACGTTCAAGTCCGGCAGCGCCGATATTCCGTTGCAGGACATGATCGATCGCATGCTGTTCGCCGAGGCGCTGGAGACGCAGAAGTGCCTGGACGAGGGCGTGCTGACGTCGACCGCCGACGCCAACATCGGGTCGATCATGGGCATCGGCTTCCCGCCGTACACCGGCGGAAGCGCGCAGTTCATCGTCGGCTACCAGGGCGCGGGCGGTATCGGCAAGGAAGCCTTCGTGGCCCGGGCGCGCGACCTGGCCGCCAAGTACGGCGACAGGTTCCTGCCGCCGGACTCGCTGACGTAAGGCTGGCTCGGCTCCCTTCGGCGAGCAGACGCAGAATCGCATGGGAAAGGTTCCCGCAGCGCGATTTTGCGTCTGCTCGCGCGTTTAGGTGCGGCGCTGGAACAGGTAGTACCGCGCCGGCGTCTTCTCCGCGCGATCCAGCTCGCGCTCGTCGCCGGCCGACAGCATCGTCCAGGAGGCCGCGAAGCGTCGCTCCATCTCGGCGTGGTCGATGCCTCGCACCCCGATCCGGCCGCCGGGCACGAAGGCGACGATCAGCAGCCGCGCGCCTGGTGCGGCCACGGCGCTGATCTCCCGCACGTAGGCGTCGCGGTCGTCGTCGCTCATGTTGTGCAGGCAGCCGTTGTCGACGATCAACTCGAAGTTCGCACCGATGCCGGTTCGGCTCAACCGCGTGACGTCGGCCTGGACGAAGTCCACCGCCGCGCCCGCGGCGGCGGCCTTGGCGCGTGCCCGCTCGAGGGGCTTGGACACGAAGTCGACCGCGGTGACCGTCCAGCCGTGTTGGGCGAGATAAATGGAGCAGTCACCGGTTCCGCAGCCGACTTCGAGGGCCGCTCCCGCGGGAAGCGCGGGCGTGTCGGCGGCGCCCTCGACGAGCTTCCGCACGCTCTGCGCGAGCGGGTGACCGTCCCACGGGGTGAAGCCGATGCGGTAGACGATCCGGAACAGCGTCTGTTTGGAAGCCATGGCCTTACGGTATGCCTACTGGGCGTCGCACGCGGCGGCGATGCGGCGCCATTGCTCGCGCGGGAAGGCCTTGGGGTCGGCCAGGAGAACCTGGACGCACACGTGGTCGGCGCCGGCCGCACGATGCTCGGCGACCCTGCGCATGATCGCCCCTTCATCGCCCCACGCGATGATGGCGTCGAAGAGCCGATCGCTCACCTGCGACAGGTCCTCGTCGGAGAATCCGCTGCGCAACAGGTTGTTGGCGTAGTTGGGTAACGCCAGATACGCGCGGAGCCAGTCAGTTCCGATACTCCGCGCCTCGTCGGCGCTGTCGGTCAGGATCGCCGTCTGCTCCGGCAGCAGCAGGGGGCCGTCGCCCAAAGTCGCACGGGCGGAAGCGGTGTGGTCGGGGGTGACCAGGTACGGGTGGGCGCCGCGGGCCCGGGTCGCGGCCAGCGCCAGCATCTTTGGCCCGAGCGCGGCGAGCACCCGGCTCCCGGTGGGGACGGGCCGCGGGGCGGCGTCCAGGCTGTCCAAGAATGACGCCGTCGCCGCCAGCGGTTTGCGGTACCGCCCCGGTTGGCCGGCGTCGATCAGCGGTGCGTGGCTGACGCCGATGCCCAGCAGGAACCGCTCGCCGTGCCGGGCGGTCAGCGTCGCGTGGGAGTCGGCGACGTCGGCGGGCTCGTGCATCCACAGGTTGAGGATCCCGGTGGCGATCACCGTGCGCTTGGTCGCGGCGAGCAGGTTTGCGACCGCGTCGAACACCGGCCCCCCGACGTCCGGTATCCACAGCGCCGGGAAACCCAGTTCGTCCAATTCCGCTGCCGCGTCGGCGGATTCGGATGGATCTCCGTAGCGCAGCTGGCTGCTCCAGATGCCGACGCCGGTCAGTTCCATGGGCGGTCATTCCTTTCACTGGCTTGCAGACCGGTGGCGCCGTAGTCGGGCACCGGCAGCGAGTCGTGCATGCGCAGGCCCCTCGTGTTGGGTTTCGCCAGTGCCCGCGAGAGCGAACCGGGCAACGACGACACTAACCGGGCGCCACGAGTCAACGCCCACACCCCGAGCCGCGAGCCGGGGATGATGCCCCTGGCGGCGCCGCGCGCGAAGGCCCGGCTGCGGTGCACCGGTTCACGCATCTGCAGCTCGTAGGCGGCGAACGCGCGCAGGTGGTCGCCGTCGGCGCGGGCGAGCTCGCCGGCCAGCACGTACGCGCCGAGGACCGCGAGGCTGGTGCTGCCGCCCACGGCGGGGCCGGGGCAGTATCCCGCGTCACCGACGAGGGTCACCCGCCTGCGCGACCACCTGTCGAGCCGCAGTTGGCTGATCGAGTCGAAGTAGAACGCGGGCGTGCCGTCGACCTCGGCAAGCCAGCCATCCACCTGGTCGTGACTGCCCGCGAACGCTTCGCGCAGAAGGTCCTTCTGCCGCAACGTGTCCCGATGGTCATAGTCGAGCTCGCCCTTGGTGCGGAACAAAAAAACGGCGCGCGCGTCGTCCAGGTGCTCGGCGGTGTAGATGGCGGCGAGGCGGCCCACACCGACGTGGCAGGTCATCTCGCCGCGGCCGGCCAGTGCCTTGGGCGCCGACAGCACCGCCAGATAGCCGCCGAGGAACCGGGTGAGGTCGGCTTCCTCGCCGAAGGTGAGCCGTCGCACGTTGGAGTGCAGGCCGTCGGCACCGACGATGACGTCGAACCGGCGGTCGGGCGCGTGCTCGAAACTCACCTCGCCGTCATGCTCGATGGCCGTGATCGAGTCGCCGAAGAGGTACTCGACGTCGTCGCGGCCGGCGGCGTAGTAGATCTCGCTGAGGTCGTCGCGCATGATCTCCACGTGCCGGTCCGACGTGGCGGCATAGATCTTGGTCAGATCGATCTGGAAGGGTCGCGGCCTTCCGTCCCGATGCATGGTCATGCGGGTCGTCCCGGTGGCGAGCGCTTCGATCTGCGGCAGCACGCCCATGCGCGCCGAGATCTCCATCGCGGGACGGAACAAGTCGACGGCGTGGCCGCCCGTCTTGCGCAGGGCCGGCGCGCGTTCGACGACGGTGACGTCGAAGCCGTGACGGGTCAACCAGTACGCCAGCACGGGGCCGGCGATGCTCGCGCCGGAGACGAGGACCCGCATGGCGACCTCCCGGTTGCTTGACGATGGGTAAGCCTAGCCGGGGCAGGGCCGCAGGTTCGGGCTAGAGTCCGGTGCTATGCGCTTCGGTCTCTTCATCCCGCAAGGCTGGCGAATGGACCTCGTCGACATCGCACCGGAAAGGCACTGGGCGGTGATGCGCGACCTGGCCAGCTACGCCGACAACGGCGCGTGGGATTCGCTGTGGGTCTACGACCACTTCCACACCGTCCCGATGCCGACCGGCGAGGCCACCCACGAGGCGTGGTCGCTGATGGCCGCCTACGGGGCGGTCACGTCGCGCATCAAGCTCGGTCAGATGTGCACCGCGATGAGCTACCGCAATCCCGTGTACCTGGCGAAGGTCGCGGCGACCGCCGACGTCATCTCCGGCGGGCGCATCCAGATGGGCATCGGCGGTGGCTGGTACGAGCACGAATGGCGCGCTTACGGTTACGGTTTCCCTTCAGCCGGCGTGCGGCTGGGCCGGCTGGACGAGGGCGTGCAGATCATGCGCGACGCCTGGCGTGACGGCAAGGTCAGCTTCGACGGCAAGCACTACCAGGTCGAGGGCGCCATCGTTTCGCCCAAGCCCTTGCAGGACAACGGGATTCCGCTGTGGATCGCCGGCGGTGGGGAGAAGGTGACCTTGCGGATCGCCGCGCAATACGCGCAGTACACCAACTTCACGCCGGAACCCGAGGCGTTCTCCCACAAATCGCAGGTGCTGGCGCGGCACTGTCGGGAGGTGGGGACGGACTTCGACGCCATCGTGCGTTCGGCCAACCTCAACGCCGTCGTCGGCACCTCGGAGGGCGACGTCAAGGACCGGTTGCGGCGCGTGCGCGACCGTATCGTCCGCTACGTGCCCGAGTCGGCCGCCGACGCGATGCTCGCCGCCGGCAGCGGACCCGATTCGGCGACGGGAACGCCGGAACAGGTCATCGAGCGGATCACGAAGCTCCGCGACCTCGGCTGCGAGTACGCCATCTGCTATTTCCCGGAGGCCGCCTACGATCGCTCCGGCATCGAGCTGTTCGAGCGCGAGGTGATTCCCGCGTTCAGCTAGCCTGTCAGATGTCGGAGGTGGCGTACCTCTTCTTGACGGGCGGCTCGGCCAGCAACGGCGGCAGTTCGGTCAGCTTGCCCTCGCCGGCACGAAACGCGCGGTAGGCCTCGTCGTGCTCCACGGTGTCCCACAATTCGTAGATCAGCCAGTGGGCATGGTCGTCCTCGTCGACGAGCACGTCGGTGCGGAGGTTCCCGGCGAAGGCCCGGGTGTCCCGCAACGCCCGGCCCATGACGTCGCGTGCCTGCGGCACCGCGTCGGGCTTGAACGTCAGTTCGAGTATCACCGTGACTGGCATGGTCTTCTCCTCGGTTGCGGCGGCGCTCTCAAGATATCTGGCGGCCAGCCGGGCCCGCCGCCACGTATGAGAATGGGGTTTCCACTTTTCGGAAAGCTGTTATACGGTTCAGTGAGCCACGTTCTGTTGCGCCGCGGAAGGCTTTGGAGGATCCCCCGATGCAGAAGGCACTCGCCCCCGAGATCTCGACCTGGCCCGACGAGAGCCCCCAGCTGATCGGCAGCCGGTGCGGCAGTTGCGGAGCCACCACATTCCCGGTGCAGCAGTGGTGCCCGCGCTGCAGCCTCGGGGAAATGACCGACGTGTTGCTGCCGCGCCGCGGAACGCTGATCGCGTGGACCACCCAGGGCTTCCCGCCCGGCGCTCCGTACGCCGGCCCCGCCGGCAAGGACTTCGTCCCGTTCGGGGTGGGCCTGGTCCAACTCGACGACGTCATCCGAGTCGAGGGCCGGTTGACCGAAAACGACCCGGCCAAGCTGCAGTTCGGTCAGGAGGTCGAGCTCACGATGGTCCCGCTCACCGCCGACGACGAGGGCACCGAAATCATGACGTTCGCGTTCCGGCCGGTCTAGTGGCGATCGCGAGAAGGAGGAGACCGAGATGACCAACGACGTCGCCATCATCGGCGTGGGCCTGCACCCGTTCGGCCGGTTCGACAAGACCGCGATGCAGATGGGCGCCGAGGCCGTCCAGGCCGCATTGCAGGACGCCGGCGTGGCGTGGAAGGACATTCAGTTCGGTTTCGGCGGCAGCCACGAGGTGTCCAACCCAGACGCGGTCACCCGGTTGGTGGGGCTCACCGGGATCACGTTCACCAACGTGTTCAACGCCTGCGCCACTGCCGCGAGCGCCATTCAGCAGACCGCCGACACCATCCGGCTGGGCAAGTACGACATCGGCATCGCCATCGGGCTGGACAAGCACCCGCGTGGCGCGTTCACCGACGACCCGGCCAAGCTGGCGCTGCCGCAGTGGTATGCGCAGAACGGGCAGTTCGTCACCACCAAGTTCTTCGGCATGAAGGCCAACAAGTACCTCCACGATCACAACATCTCCCAGGCCACGCTGGCCAAGGTCGCGGCGAAGAACTTCCGCAACGGCGCACTCAACCCGAACGCCTTCCGGCGCAAGCCGATTCCCGAGGACGAAATCCTCAACTCGGCCGTGCTCAACTACCCGCTGACCCAGTACATGTTCTGCGCGCCCGACGAGGGCGCCGCCGCGGTGATCATGTGCCGCGCGGACATGGCGCACAAGTACACCGACAAGCCGGTGTATGTGCGCGCCTGCGAAATCCGCACCCGTCGCTACGGTGCCTACGAGGTGCATGCCACCTTCGCGCCGCTCGACGAGGACGTTTCCCCGACGGTGTACGCGTCCAGGGCGGCCTATGAGGCCGCCGGGATCGGTCCCGAGGACGTCGACGTCGCCCAACTCCAGGACACCGACGCCGGCAACGAGGTCATCCACATGGCCGAGACGGGCCTGTGCGCCGACGGGGAGCAGGAGAAGCTGGTGGCCGACGGCGCCACCGAGATCCACGGCTCGCTGCCGGTCAACACCGACGGCGGGTTGATCGCCAACGGCGAGCCCATCGGCGCGTCGGGTCTGCGGCAGATGCACGAACTGGTGCGTCAGCTGCGCGGCGAGGCGGGCGAGCGTCAGGTGCCCGGCAGCCCACGCGTCGGCCTGGCCCAGGTGTACGGCGCACCGGGTACCGCGTCCGCGACCATCCTGTCGCTCTAGTCAGGGGCGCGAACAGACACAAAGTCGTGCCAGCACAGCGCTTTCCGTGCGATTTTGCGACTGCTCGCGGTTAGATGGCGGGGCCCAGCAGGTCGTCCGCGTCGCGGATGATGTAGCCGTAGCCCTGCTCGGCGAGGAAGCGCTGCCGATGCGCCGCGTACTCGGCGTCCAGGCTGTCGCGCGCCACCACCGAGTAGAAGATCGCGCCGCCGCCGTCGGCCTTGGGTCGCAGCAGCCGCCCCAGCCGCTGCGCTTCCTCCTGGCGTGACCCGAAGGTCCCCGAAACCTGAACCGCCACCGAGGCTTCCGGCAAGTCGATGGAGAAGTTGGCGACCTTGGACACCACCAGCGTGGACACCTCGCCGCGGCGGAACGCGTCGAACAGCTCCTCGCGCTCCTTGGTCCGGGTCGACCCCTGGATCACCGGGGCGTCCAGTTCGGCACCCAGCTCGTCGAGCTGGTCGAGGTAGGCGCCGATCACCAGCGTCTGCTCGCCGGGGTGCCGGCTCAGCACCGACTTGACCACGGCGACCTTCGAATGCGCCGTCGAGCAGAGCTTGTAGCGCTCTTCGGGTTCCGCGGTCGCGTACATCATGCGCTCGTTGTCGGTCATGGTGACCCGCACTTCGACGCACTCGGCCGGCGCGATCCAGCCCTGGGCCTCGATGTCCTTCCATGGCGCGTCGTAGCGTTTGGGGCCGATCAGGGAGAACACGTCGCCTTCGCGGCCGTCCTCGCGGACCAACGTGGCGGTGAGCCCGAGGCGCCGCTTGGACTGCAGGTCGGCGGTCATCCGGAACACCGGCGCGGGCAACAGGTGGACCTCGTCGTAGATGATCAGCCCCCAGTCGCGGCTGTCGAAGAGCTCCAGGTGCCGGTACTCGCCCTTGGTCCGCCGGGTGACCATCTGATACGTCGAGATGGTGACGGGCCGGATCTCCTTGCGCTCACCGGAGTATTCACCGACCTCGTCCTCGGTGAGCGACGTGCGCGCGACCAGCTCACGTTTCCATTGCCGGGCCGCGACGACGTTGGTGACCAGGATCAACGTCGTCGCGCTGGCCTTGGCCATGGCCGCGGCGCCGACCAGGGTCTTGCCGGCCCCACAGGGAAGGACCACCACCCCGGATCCACCCGACCAGAACGAATCCGTGGCCATCTGCTGGTAGTCGCGCAGGTGCCAACCGTCCTGGGCCAGGCTGATCGGGTGCGCCTCGCCGTCGACGTAGCCCGCCAGATCCTCGGCGGGCCAACCGATCTTGAGCAGCATCTGCTTGACCCGACCGCGCTCGCTGGGGTGGACGACGACCGTGTCGTCGTCGATCCGTGCGCCCAGCATGGGGGCGATCTTCTTGTTGCGCAGCACCTCCTCGAGCACCGCGCGGTCCAGGCTCACCAGCGTCAGGCCGTGCGCCGGGTGTTTGACCAGCTGCAGCCGGCCGTAGCGGGCCATGGTGTCGACGATGTCGACCAGCAGCGGCTGGGGCACCGCGTAGCGGGAGTGGCTGACCAGCGCATCGACGACCTGCTCGGCGTCGTGGCCGGCGGCGCGGGCGTTCCACAGCGCCAACGGCGTGATGCGGTAGGTGTGCACGTGCTCGGGTGCGCGTTCCAGCTCCGCGAACGGCGCGATCGCGGCACGCGCCGCGCCGGCCTGCTCGTGGTCGACCTCGAGCAGCACCGTCTTATCGGACTGCACAATCAACGGGCCGTCAGTCAATGGCCCAACTCCTTCTGTTCGTGTCGCGCGCGGCTCATCGCCACCCATTATCGGACGTTGGCCGACACCACCGACGTGATGCGATGGATGGCGAAGTCGCGCAGCCGCCCGGACGCCGAGTCGAAGGCGGTCAGCTGCCCGCCCCGGACGGTGATGGGCGACACCACCCGCTGGGTGGCGACGCCCGCGGCATCCAAATAACCGATCACCAGCGTGTCTTGTTCCTTGGCCGCCCGCTGCAGCAACGACATGGTGACCGCGGGATCGACCCGAATGTTGCCGAACGGGGCGGCGGTCACCTTCCGCAGCACCGCCACCACCGCGTTCAGGCTCTCGCTGTTGGGCCGCGGCATCGGGCGGTAGGGTCGCCGCTGCTGCGGCGTGGGCACCCGGGCGCCCCGGGGACGGACGTCGACGATGGCGCCCGTAGAGTCCTCGGCCGCCGGCGCGAAGCCCGCCGCGCGCAGCGCGACCAGCACTTCGCCGATCGGCGCCGGCGACACCGCGACCGTCGGGGCCAGGGCGCGCAGTTGCACCCCTTCGGCCGCGGGTGCGGCCACGGCCTGGGCCAGCAGCGCCGGGTCCTCGCACCGTACGAACGACGCCGCCATGCCGATCCGCAGCTGGCCGTGCCGGCGCGCGACATCGTCGATGAGGTAGGTAAGGCCCTGCGGGACGGGTGTTTTGGAGTGCTTGGCAAATAGGGCATGCATCCAGTCGCGGGTCTTCCCGACGTCGAGCGCGTGCCGGATCGTCTGCTCGCTGACGCGATACACCATCGCGGTGCCGGCCGATTCGACTGTGGCCACCGCGGCCAGTTGCTCGGCGAGGTCGCGTTGCAGTGGGCCCGGCACCACCACGGTCAGGTCGGCCTGGACCAGGAAGTGATCGATCGGTTTGGGCAGGGCCCGCGCCATGGCGTCGATCGCGGCCTGCGTGTCGTCGCCGTCGTCGAGCAGGGCGCGGCCGGGGCCGCTGAGCGCCCCCCGGCCCACCAGGCCCAGCGCGTGGCTCTCGGCCAGCAGATCGGCGACCGGTCCGGGCTGCAGCCGTTTGGCCCAGCGGGGCCGGCGCCAGATGAGCGCCGCCGACGCCTCGACGGCGTCGACCCCCGCGCCGGGCGGCAACTGGGCCAGCATGCCAAGCAGCAGCCGGCGATCCAGCGGCGCGGCGGTTGAATACAGCGCATCGGTCAGGGCGCCATAGGGTTTGGCGTCCGGGCCGCGGGTCCCGATCAGGGCCGGCCGGCTGGGCAGGTCGAGCCAGCTGCTGGCCAGCAGCCGCCAGCGTTCGGCGGTCGACAGCACCGCGTACCGGTCGGTGGCCACCGTCGGGGCCCAGTACGGTCCGTCACCGGTGGCCGGTTCCGGGTCCGGCATGCCGCTGGCGATCAGGCCCGCCGCGGCCGCCACCTCGAGGATCAGTCCCAGCCGGGACTCGTCGATGCCGGTCGTTTTGCTCAACCGCTTGACGTCACGAATCCCCAGTCCGCCGCTGCGCAGCTCGGAAACCGGTGCGGCGGCGAGCGTTTCGATCAGGACGTCGAGCTCCCGCAGCAGGTCGATGGTGGCCCCGGCCGCCGCGGCGTCGACGTCGTCGGTGGTGGTGGTCGAGACCACCGGGTCCGGTGCCGTCAGTTGCCTGGGCCCCGGCTGTTCGCCCCGCAACACCTGCCCGACGTGGCGGGGGAGGATCACGGTTTCGGCGTCAACGCGTCGCAGCAGGCCCATCGCCAGCAGCTGGGGCACCGGGCGGTCCGCCGGGGCGCCGGGGGCGGCGTCTCGGGTGCGGCCCATCGGCGAGCCCTCGAGGAGCTTGTCCAGCACGTCGAGCTGCGCCTGGTTGAGGTCGTCGATGAGGCCGGCGATCTCCTCGCCGGTGCGGGAGGCGTCCTCGAGCGTCACTTGGCCCGGGTACCACGGCAACGCCGTGCCGGCGTCGGGTGCGACCCGGAGCGCGGCGTCGCCCCACGCCAGCGCGCGCTCGCGAAGATCGTCCAACGCGCCGAACACGTCGGCCTCGGGAGCGCGCGCACCGATCAAAGCCAGCAATTTCGCCGTCGGCACCGGCATGGAATCGGCCTGCAGCACCAGCAGCGCGTCGAGCACCGCCAACCGCAGGAAGTCGAGCTCGTCGGTGGCGGCTTTGACCGACTGGCGGGCCTGCGCCCGCGCCGCGAGCGCGGCGATGCTGCCGGGCGGCGGCTGGGCGAGGTCCGGCCGCAGCTCCAGCAGTCGGATCAGCCGCTCGTCGGGCAAGTCGGCCAGCCACGACCCCAGCGGGATGTCCGGGGTGTTGTCGGTCATTGCTGACCAGCGTAAAACAGTCGGCGGGTGCCGAGCGCGCAACGATTGCCACCAGCTCGTCGGCCGAACTGACGGTCTTGCACTACGCGCGCAGGAGCGACCTGTCAGAATGGACGGCGTGGCTGACACTGCTGAGGGCAAGGCCCGCAAAACCAGGTATGTCGACAACGGGTGGCCGACCACGGACCACGACGACCACGCGGTGAGCGAACTCGCGACCGACCGGACGGGCGCGTTGTCGCCCTTCGGCGAGCTGGTGTTCCCGCTGCCCTCCACTGAGCTGCCCTACCTGCACCCGGTCACCGTCGTTAACCGGTAGGCGCCAGCATGGCCAGGGCCTCTGAGGCCGCCAAGCCCCCGGCGCAGTGGGCGTCGGGAGAACCTCCCCCGGCCGCTCTGTCGCACCTGGACGACCGTGGGGCGGCGCACATGGTCGACGTCACCGCCAAGGGGGCCACCAAGCGGACCGCCGTCGCCGCGGGCGCCTTACGTACGTCACCGCGCGTCGTGGAGCTCATCTCGGCCGGCGGCCTGCCCAAGGGCGACGCGCTGGCCACCGCCCGGGTGGCGGGGATTCTGGCCGCCAAGCGCACCAGCGATCTCATCCCGCTCTGCCACCAGTTGGCACTCTCCGGGGTCGACGTGGAGTTCACCGTGGGGGAGGCCGCCATCGAGATCACCGCGACGGTGCGCAGCACCGACCGCACGGGCGTGGAGATGGAGGCGCTGACCGCGGTCAGTGTGGCCGGTCTGACGCTGTACGACATGATCAAAGCGGTTGACCCCGCCGCGCGCCTCGATGACATTCGGGTGCTGCGCAAGGAAGGCGGCAAGACCGGAACGTGGGTGCGGTGATGGGCGCCCGAACCGCCCGCGTCATCATCGCCTCGACCCGGGCCTCGGCCGGAGTGTACGAGGACCGGTGCGGGCCCATCATCGCCGAATGGCTTGGCGAGCGCGGGTTTTCGTTCGATGAGCCGGCGGTGGTCGCCGACGGTGAGCCGGTAGGCGAGGCCCTGCGCAAGGCGGTCGGCGACGGAGTCGACGTCGTCATCACCTCGGGCGGCACCGGCATCTCGCCCAGCGACAGCACGCCCGACCAGACGGTGGCGGTGCTGGACTACATGATCCCGGGGCTGGCCGACGCCATCCGCCGGTCGGGGCTGCCGAAGGTGCCGACGTCGGTGTTGTCACGCGGGGTGTGCGGGGTGGCGGGGCGGACCTTGATCGTCAATCTGCCGGGTTCTCCCGGCGGGGTGCGCGACGGCCTGGGGGTGCTCGCCGACGTGCTCGATCACGCGCTCGACCAGCTCGCCGGTGGAGACCATCAGCGATGACGCTCGTCATCCGCGCGGCCATGACCGATCACCCGATCTTCCTGGCCGAGCACGAGGAACTCGTCGGCCATCAGTCGGCCGGGGCGATCGTCGGCTTCGTCGGCATGATTCGCGACCACGACGGCGGACGGCGGGTGGTGCGCCTCGAATACACCGCGCATCCGACGGCTGAGCAGGTCTTGGCCGAGGTCGTCGCCGATATCGCGGAGGAGTCGAGCGGGGTGCGCGCCGTCGCGGCGAGCCACCGGGTCGGGGTGCTGCACATCGGGGAGGCGGCGCTGGTGGCGGCGGTCGCCGCCGACCATCGTCAAGCCGCGTTCACCACCTGCGCGCTGCTGGTCGACACCATCAAGGCGCGGCTACCGGTGTGGAAGCACCAGTTCTTCGACGACGGAACCGAAGAATGGGTGGGCTCGGCCTGACGCCGTAGCGATTGGAATGCCGGCACGCCCCGAAGCGGAAACGTTCGAGGCGTGCCGGGCAGTCTGACGGGCGGAACTCAGGTGGCCGGGGCCGGCTGGGCGATCGCGTCCAGCGCGTCGTTGCCCTGAATGTCCTGAGCCCGGATGGCGTCCCAGAGCTGTTTGGTGTACCCGACCGTGGAAACCTCCTGCGGCATGTTGGCCGGCACGAAGCCGTGGAAGTCGTCGCCGGCCACGGGCGCGTCCGCGGGGGGTGCGGGCGGCAGGTCGGCGACGACTTCCACGGCTTCGTGC
>NZ_MVIJ01000050.1 GCF_002086735.1 Mycobacterium scrofulaceum
CGTTCAACATGACTCGTTGATCGCGATGCGTGGACCAACGCCAAGATCCGAAGTCCACCAATTGACGGGACACTATCTGGCGCCAAAGCGCTTTCGATGACCGACGTCAGCGCTGAAGCGGGGATCCCCCGCGGAACGCTGTATCACTATTTCGGTAGGAAGCAGGACCTACTGTATGCGGTCGGCGTACGAGTCGTGAAGCTGTTCGAAGGGGCGGTAGTCAACGCCGTCGAAGAGCGGCCCGAACTCGACGTTCGTGTCCGGGCGGTCGTAGAGGCAATGATCGACGTCGGCCGGGCGCATCCGGAAATCATGCAGGTGATTGCCCTTGAACCGGGCTTCGGAGTGGACTTCTTGCAGCAGATCTTCCCGGAATTCGTCGGCGTGCTGGAAGAGCTACTGGCGCCGGCGCTGAGCTTGACCCTTGGCGTGCGGTCCATGGGTATGACCAGTGGTCAACTCTGTGAACTCATCCTTCGAATCGTAATGTCGGCGTACGTCTTTCCGACTCGCGATGTGGCCGACCTGCCGCGCGCGATCCTGGCAATGCCATATCTGGCCCGGTGGACTCCCGACCAGTACCTGGTTTGAAACCTGAGGCGACCCCAAGCGTCGCCACGTCACTCGCCCGCGTCGGCGCGGCGCACCGTGATGGCGCTGTCAGGACACGCCTCCGCACCTCGGCAAGCCTGCGCCTCGAGTTCAGTCGGCACGCTCTCAGGTGCCACCGCGTATCCGGCGTCATCGATCGAGTAGACGTCGGGACCTTCGGCGGCACACAGGGTGTAGCCGCAGCACTTCGACCGGTCGACAGTGATCAGAAGGGGTAGCTGGCTGTCTGCCATGATGATCGGCTCCTCCGGTGGGCTGGGACGTGAAAACTACCCGAGGCAATTTCCAGCATTAGACATACTATACAGATGGTGTCTTAATCGCATATTGTCTCTCACGTGCGAGTGCGCGATCGCCATAGGAGCGCGGGCCAGCTGACCCGAAACAGCCTGCCACGGAATTGAATTCAGTGTCATCCGCCCCGGACCGCTACGTACGGGTCTGGGTGCTTTCCCTGTGGAGTGACCGCTGTGTGCGGCGTCGGCGCAGAAGGCAACCCAGTCAGCATGGCGGTGACCTCGTTCGTCTCGCTGTCGCTGGATCCGCCGTGGGGTGGCAGTCTGCCTGCCGAGCGCGTCCTTCTCCGGAGGATGCCTGCGTTCGGTATCGGGCACGGGCGACCGCTTCAGCGACATCGACCGGGAGCCTACGGGCGATGGGGTCGCGTTCGTGCCAGGTGCCTGGGGTGTGGGTGGAATGGAGGGTGTTCGATGAGGTTGCGGGCGGCGACCAACACCATCGCCGCGTTGAAGATTCATCGGCTGCACCTCAAGCCCGGCATTGCCCCACAGGTGTTACGCGGCAGCGAATTTCGTCGGCTCGAGGTGGCCGTGAGCACCAAGGTCGCGTCGGGCCCACTCGGACGGTCCGATCAGATCACCGGTGCGCGTCGGCTCCCGTGCGAAGGAACTTCAGCCAAGACCTTGACCACACGGTGACGATGAACACATAATACAAGTAATGTTCAAATAGGACTTTTCATTCAAGTAGGCCGACGCGAGAACAAGCAGGCTGGCGAAGCCCTAACCATGGTCAATTGGAGGACCCCACATGACAGCCCTCGAGGCCGAGACCACCACCGTGCTGGACGCCGTTCGGGCGCTCGTTCCCGAGATCGCCCAGCGCGCGGATGAGATCGAGGCGGCCAAGCTGATCCCAGCCGATTTAATCCAACGGCTCACGGATGCAGGGGCTTTCAGGATGTTTGTGCCTCGCCAGTACGGCGGCGAAGAGATGACCCTCCTCGAGGCCATGGCTGTCATCGAAGAGGTCGCGAAGGCCGACGCCTCGGCCGGGTGGACCGTGATGATTGGTGCTGACTTCGCGCCGGTATTCGGCCGTTTTCCCCAGAACGTCCTCGACGGAGAAATTTATCCAGAAGGACCCGACACCATGGCCCGCGGGGCGTTCGCGCCCAAGGGTGTGGCGATCCGCACCGACGGTGGCTATCTCGTCAACGGTCAGTGGCCCCTCGCCAGCGGTAGTTATGAGCACCAGTGGATGATGGGCAGCTGCATCGTGCTGCAGCAGGGCGCGCCGGTCATGACCGACGCGGGTGTGCCCGAGATGGTGCTCGCGATGGTGCCTGCAGAGCAGGCTGATTTCGTTCAGACATGGGATTCTGTTGGATTGCGCGGGACGAGCAGCAATGACTTTGTGCTCAAGGATGTATTCGTTCCCGATGAGCATGTCGGTAACTTCTTCGGACCGGCCACCGTCGACACCACGCTGTTCCGGTTGCCTATCCGCTTGGCGCTCGGCCCGACCCATGTCGCGGTGGTCGTGGGAATCGCCGAGGGTGCTCTGAGCGACCTTCGTCAGTTGGCCAAGACGAAACGACCCGCGTTCAACCCCACGATGCGACTGGCTGAAGACCCCGTATTCCAGTACCGGCTAGGGCAACTCGACGTCCGGTTGGGTTCGGTTCGTGCGCTGGCCGAGAAAGAGGTCCGGCTGATGTGGGACGCAGCGTCGGCAGGCGAACCCATCTCGCCGCTGCAGGCCACCCGCCAGCGCGCAATGGTGGCACGGGCCCACACCGAGTGTGTCGAGATCGTCAACGAGGCGTTCGGACTTGCAGGCAGCACCGCCATGTACAACAAGTCGATTTTGCAGCGACGCCTTCGCGACGTGCGGACGGCGGCGCAACACGCCGCCGCCAGTGGAGAGATCTACACGATCGTCGGGGCGCTGCTCGCGGGAGAGGACGTCCCGCCGGCCGCCTTGGCCTAGCGGTGGGACATCCGACACGATGACAACAGACGCGATGACGCCGCAGGACGTGACGCTCCACTGGGAGCTCAGCCGCCTGAACAACGCTTTCGTCTACTTTATGGACAATGGTGAATTCGATTCAATGATCCGGCTTTTCACCTCTGACGCGGTGTTTGACCGGGCCGGAATCGTCCATCACGGCCATGAGGAGATGCGTCAGGGGATGCGTGATCGGCCGAAGGTGACCACTCGTCACTTGTTGACGAACTTTTATTTGACCAAGGCCGACGACGACTCCGCGGAGGCGGTGGTCTGCGCCATGGTTTATCACGGTCCGCTCGCGAATGACGGCGAACCGGTGGTCTACGCCACTGACAACGGACGAGTCATCGAGTTTCACGACACGTACGCCAAAACCCCGGAGGGCTGGCGCATCTCGTCACGGATCGCGCGCCCGATCTTCACTCCCGAGGTATGGCCGTGACCGGCAGGACAACGGAAGCGAGTCCCATGGCTGAGAACCAGCATGATGTGTTGGCCACCGTCGAACGGTTCGTCGCCGCGCTGACGACTGGCGATGCCGCCAATCTCGACGCGCTGTTCACGGACGACGCGGTGATTTGGCACAACTACGACCAGGTCGAACAGCCGGCCAGGCAGGCGCTTGCCGCATTGGCCGGGCTGGCGGCACTTGCGCCCCGGTATGAGATTGCAGGTCGCGACTTGGTCGGCGACGCCTGCGTTCAACGCCACGCGGTCCACCTCACGCTGCCCGGAGGCCAGCAGGCCTCCATCCCCGCCATCCAGCGAATCTCCGTGGTGCACGGTCAAATTCGGCGGATCGACGAATACATGGATTCGGCCCAAATGGCGGCCGCAATGCAAGCATTACAAGCCAGCCCGCAGACCCCGGTGTGACCGGACCTATATCCCAACCACGAGAAGGACGCTCCCGATGCCCGCAATCACAGACAAGTTCACCGGTGAACCTGTCCTGAAGCTCCAGCGCCTGGGTCACGGCACCCTCGAGACCATGGATCTGGCCAGGGCGCGTCGCTTCTATGAGGAAGTGCTGGGCTTGGAGGTGATTCAGCCGAGCAGCAGGTCGATGATGATCCGGCTGGGAACCAACCACGCCTACGCCGTGGTGGAGACCGGCAAGGCGAGCACGATGACCATGCTGGCACACAACGGGCTCGACGTCGGCAGCGTGGAAGAGGTCTACGCCGCGCACGAAAAGCTGCTCGAGATCAAAGACCAGTGGGGAATCAAGCAGATCACCGAGCCCCGTCACATGCACGGCGACACGTCCTTTTACTTCACCGATCCCGATGGCAACTGGTGGGAGATCGTGGCGGTCCGCGAGAATGGCTACGCTGCAGACTTCGCCGATCGGGACCGGGATCTCACCGGTCTGCACGAGTTCGACGGCGAGACGGGAAACGTGAACTTCAGCCACACCCACGATCCCGACTTCCGCGGACGGGTCCGTCAGGTCATCGAAGCCAAAGCCGCACCCGAGAGCACCGCATAATGGGCCGGTTGGACGGTAAGGTCGCCGTCGTCACGGGCGCCGGCAAGGGAATCGGCTGCGGTATCGCTCGCCGGTTCGCCCGCGAAGGCGCCAAAGTCGTGGTCGCCGAACTGGATTCGGATGCGGGCAAGCAGGTGGTCGGGGACCTCGTTGAGCTCGGTGGCCAAGGGTTGTTCGTGCAGACCGATGTGTCCCGAAAGACCGATATCGAGGGCGCCATCGCTGCCGCCCAGGAGTCCTTCGGCGGCTTGGACATTCTGGTGAACAACGCCATCGCTCTGACGCCGGACGTCCCTTTGGAGTACAAGACGGACGAAATGCTCGAGCAGACGATGAAAGTCGGGCTCTGGAGCGTCTGGTGGGGCATGCAGACCGCGTTCCCACTGTTGAAGGACCGCGGCGGAGGCCGCATCATCAACTTCTATTCGATCGACGCGGACGACGGCCACTGGGTGCACGCTGATTACAACACCGCGAAGGGTGGCGTGCAGGCGCTGACACGGACCGCCGGGTTCCAATGGGCCCGGCACAACATCTGTGTCAACGCCATCGCTCCGATAGCCGCATCGGCCGCATTCGAAAAGATGGTGGCCGACAACCCAGAACTGGGTGCGGCGATTCCAACGATGATTCCGATGGGACGCATGGGTGATCCGGAAGAGGACATCGCCCCGGTGGTGGCTTTCCTGGCCAGCGACGAAGCCCGCTTCATCACCGGGGCCACGATCCCGGTTGACGGCGGCCTGCACGTGCCTCGGGTGAACACCAAACCACCGGATCCCTCGGTGTTCGACTCTGCGCCGGCCAGTGGGCAATAACTAAGGAATAGGAGCAAAAATGACTATAGATGAGGTGAAACACGCTCCGACCGGACCTGTTCTTTCGGACGGGACCCCGCTGTCGGAGCTGATCGACAAAGACTTCCGGGAGGTATCGCTTCGGGTTCTGACCGACCCCGAGCTTTACCAACTGGAGCTGAAACAGCTGTTTGCCAAGGCGTGGACGGTCGTGGCGCACGAGGACGAAGTCCCAAATGTCGACGACTACGTACTTCGGTATGTCGGCGAAGATCAGGTGATCGTCAGCCGGGCGGCGGATAACACCTTCACGGTGGCGCTCAACGTGTGCGCACACCGGGCTGCCAAGGTGTGCCGGTTCGAGGCCGGCAACGCCAAGACATTCCAATGTGCCTACCACGGTTGGGTTTACAAGTCCGACGGCAGCTTCGTCGGCGCACCCATCGCTCGGGAGGACATGCACGGGCTGTTGCGGCCCAAGTCTGAGCTTGGTCTGACCAAGGGTCGGGCAGAGACCTACTGCGGCATGATCTTCGTCACCTTCGACGAGAACGCCCCGACCCTGCGCGAGTACCTCGGCCCGATGACCTGGTACTGGGACCTGATGTTCGACCGCACGCCCGGTGGTATGACGGTGCTCGGCCACCCGCAGCGGTTCATCATCAAGGCGAACTGGAAGAGCGCCGCCGAGCAGTTCGCCGGAGACATCTTCCACACGCTGTCGCTGCACCGTTCGATGCAGGAACTGCAACTGCTCTCCACCGAGGGCGAGTCACAGGAGCCGGCAATGGCCGGCGTCAGCGCCAGCCACAAAGGCCATTTCGTGCGGTGCTTCGATCTGACCAACGAGCACTACGTCAATGCCCTCAAGGGCAAAAATCTTGCGGACATGTCGCCGCTGGAGCGGCTGCACCTGGTTCCCCCGCCGGGGATGTCACCGGAGATGGTAAAGGGGCTGCCAGATCGATTCGACGATGGGCAACTGAAGATCCTTGCGGGGTACACCCCGCAGGTCGGTCAGCTGTGGCCGAATACGGCTGCGCTTTGCATGCCGTTCCAATTCCCCGACGGCACCCCGTCGGCCTTCCTCAGCTGGCGGGTCTGGGTACCCAGGGGACCGGAACACTTCGAGCTGTTCCATTGGAGTTTGGTCGAACGCGACGCGCCTGAGGAGCTCCGCGACACCGTGAACCTGATGACGGCGGCCACCTTTGGTATCAGCGGTTTCGTCGAGGCCGACGACACCGACACGTGGCCCATGCAGACTTATGCCTCCAAGGGTGCGCTTGGAGCCCAGCAGAAGCTGCGTTACCAGGCGATCACCGGCGAAAACAAGCCCAGTGATTGGCCGGGTCCGGCGCAGGTCTATGCCGGGTTCCCGAAGGATGACACGCAGTGGAATTTCTGGCTGCGCTACAGCGAGTTCATGGAAGGGAGAGCGTGGTGACCACGGAAGCAACTCGAGAACGGGTGGTGCCCGCCGCACGGGCAACAATGGGGACCGTCGACTACCCGACGCCTAAGGGCAAGCGGATCAAGGTCACCGACCCGCGGCACCTTGAGATCGTCGCGTGGCTGGAAGACGAGTCGACCCTTCTCGACGAGGACGACCTGACCGGCTGGCTGGCGCTGCTCGCGCCCGACATCATCTACCGGGCACCGGTGCGGACCACCCGCGATCACCGGACCAAGGGGGTGTTCGAGGCGGAGATGTACCACTTCAACGAGAACATCATGACCCTGATGTTGAAGCTGATGCGATTGACCCAGACCGACAGCGCCTGGTCGGAGAATCCGCTGTCCCGGACGCAGCGGATCGTGCACAAGGTGCGGTCATACGAGACCGAAAAGGCAGGCGAATACGAGGTCTTCAGCTCCATCGTGCTCATCCGGTCGCGCTATGACGAGCCGGCACTGGAGTTCCTGCCGGCCCGCCGGGTCGACACCATCCGGACGGGTGACGAGTGGAAGCTCGCAGCGCGGACGGTCTATTTCGAGCAGGCCACGCTGGGGGTGCAGAACCTGGCCGTCTATTTGTAGTCCGTTACCCGTATCCGGTCCTCAGTAAAGCTGACTACCTATCGAGATGTTGGCTGAGTGTCTACCTGCATGGCCGGCACTCTGACGTCAAAGGTGTGAATTGTCTTCTGCAACAGACGAGATGCCCGGTTATTTGCCTGGCATTTGGGCAATCGATCCAGCGCGGTCCGGTCTCACCTTCTCGGTCGGCCACCTCGGGGTGCACACCGTGCGTGGGACGCTCAGCGTGTCAGGCCGGATCGTCATGGCCGAAGATCCGCTCGATTCGGCGGTTGACGCGACGATCGACCTCGGCTCGGTCAACACCGGAAGCAAGGGCCGGGACGAGGCGATCCGGTCGGCGCACCTACTCGACGTATCCAGCCGGCCCACGGCGACCTACCGGTCCCAGCGGCTGGATCTCGCCGAACCTCCCGGTGAATTCCTGCTACATGGAGATCTGGAATTGCTGGGTGTCACGCGGGAAGTACCGATGCGGATCCGGCTGCAGCGCTCCACCTCTGGTGGTTCGCACCAGCCGGTCATCACCGCGGCGGGCGAGTTCACCCGCCGCGACTTCGGGTTGATATATCAGGCCCGGCCGCGCTTCCTCGATCGCGCGATCTCGTCGAGTGTGGGCGTTAAGGTACGGCTCGAGGCGGCGTCAGCCGCCGCGACCGAAGGGATAGGACGCTGAAAATCGCAAGGATTCATCGAGGGGGCGCCGACGTCTGGGGTCTGGTGGACGTCGATGCCGGTACCGTGCAGCCGATTCGGGGTGGTATCGAGGAGTGGGGTTCGGCGGCTGCCGATGGTGCGGCGCATTTCGAGAAGGTCGGTCCTCCGTTAGCGATGACCGACGTTCGCTGGCGACCACCAATCACCCCTACGTCTACGATCATCGGGGTCGGTATGAACTACTGGTCGCACCTGGAGAAGCTGGGTGTCACCGAGCGTCCGAAGACCACCTTGGGGTTCCTCAAACCCCAAGTGGCGATCATCGGCCACGGAGACGTCCTGGCGAATCCTTCGATCACGGAGCAACTGGACTTCGAGGTCGAACTTGTTGCGGTGATGGCGAAGTCGATGAGTCACCTCGGCGAGCAGCCAACCAGCGCGGTGCTCGGCTACACAGTCGGCAACGATGTCAGTGCCCGTGACGCGGCCACGCCTCTGAGTGGTGGGCTGGACCTGTTTTCCATCAAGGCACTCGGAGGGGCGACGCCGGTGGGGCCGTGGATCACCACCAGGGACGAGTTCGGCGGGTCAGGCCAGATTGATGTCGCCATATCGTTACGCGTCAATGGTGAACTGCGCCAGCATGACCGCACCGGCAAGATGATCTTCAGCATCGACGAATGCCTTGAGTACATCATCGAAAGGATGCCGCTCACCGCCGGTGATATCGTGTTTACTGGCACGACCGACGGGGTGGGGTTCGAGGACGGCCGATTCCTTGGTGAGGGCGACGTGGTTGAGGCGGAAGTCGAAGGAGTCGGCGTACTGCGCAACGTCGTTGGCGCCAGATTAGGTTGAGATCTCAGCCCACGGCTCGTCGCTGTGAACGGAAGCGCGACTTTCTGGGTTTGAGTCCACCTGACTCACCGAGCACGACGAGAATGTCGCGGAACCTCCGATAGTCGCGCGAAGGCATGAAGTAGTGCGAAAACGCCATCCGCACGATTAAGTCCGCAATCTCATTCAGTTCGGCCGATCCATTGAGTACGGCAGGGCTGTCGACCAGTGCAGGCTCCAACGCATCGCTCAGAACACCGGAGAGCTGAGGCGCAACCCGCTTGATATAGTCCACAACGAATCCCGGTTCAAGTTCTCCGATCTGCATTGTGGCAGGGTTCTCCAACCAAAATCGCAGCATGACGTCAATGACGATCAGCAAGCGGTCAGCTGGCCGCGGGTTCGCCTCGATCGCGGCGTCGAGGACCGCCTGCAGTCGCGTGACGAAATGGTCGCCCAACGACCGAAGGAGTTCGTCCTTATTCTTGAAATACCGGTATAGCGTCCCGGTAGATACGCCGGCTTCGTGCGCGATATCGCTCATTGCTAGCTTCTTGGGGCCTTGCCGAGCAATCGCCTTCAGGGCACCGTCGAAGATACGGGCCTCGGTACCTGCCCTGGACGCCAAGGAAAAAGCCTTTCAGGAATGAAGCAGCTGCCGCTGCCGACCAACATTTAAACGATTATATCGCAGCTCGATTATTTGAAGCGGGTGTCACGGGCCAGGCCGTGAGCACCTCGCGCAGCCAGCGCAGCTCGATCAGGCCGAAGGCCGGCCGGCGGCGCTAGCCGTTGGACTGCGGACCAGCACCTGCACCCGCCACACGACGTCGCCGGCATAAGCGTTGCTGCCGGTGGAATGGGTCCAGTCTCGTTCCAGATAACGGTGTAGTGACGGAACAAGCGCGCGATAGCAAGGTTATCTTGCGCGCCAATGGTTTCACACACCGTTCAGGGTCGGCTCGGCGGCCCGCGCGGTCCCCGTCGAGGTGACTGAGGAGGAGCCCGAACCGGCAACTGATCCAGCGGAGTTCGAACCTCATCGCGGCGTTGCAGTGCTAAGCGCAGCTCAAAGCCCACCAGCTCGGGCAGGCCACCAAGCGGGGCTGGTGGGCCGCAATCCGCGGCCTCTCGCGGACGACCGGGGAACCGGCACAGTGCTCGCCCCGGCGGCGTCCCCGGTAGTTACAGCCTCTATGGCTCGCCGCTTGTCCTCGGCCCCGCGCATGCAGTCAATTACGGTCGAGTCCAACGCGCCTTGGCCAAAACCTGTTGTACACACCGAGATTCACCGCGGAGCACCCAGTTCCTGGCCGCCGTATGATGGCGGGACATATGCGCCCGTACCGCAAAGCCGCAGTCGGTGGCCAGCCGCGCAAAGCACCGCTATGTGCACGATATGTGATCGGCGCACCCAGCGGTTCTCGTGGTAGAGGGCGACGAACACCATGTCGCAGTCGGCGTCACCGAGGATGTCCATACGTTCGATCTGGTAGTCCGCGTACCTCGATAGCACCGCTTGGGTTGCCGGTACGGTGCGGGGAAACCGCGATTTCGCCAACGCGCCACTGGAATTGGGCCGGTGCGGCACATCTACCTGGGCGTCCAGCACCGCACAATCCCCACCGCGCGGATTGGGAGGCAGTTCCAGAATCGGGTCGGCGAAATCCGAGCGTCTCCCCAATCCGTCGCCCCCTCACGCAGACAACCGGTCGGTGACGGCCTGCTCGAAAACCCCAGTCTGGCGCAGAACCGCCAGACTGATCTAGGACCACTCCACCCCCTGATGGATGCTTGACAAAGTTTTGTTATGAAAATAAAGTTCTGCTACCAGACTCTACGAATCGGGGAGGGTTCTCGTGGTCCCAAGCTCACTGCAGAGGCTGCCGATCGGCGGCATGAAGACGGTGCCGTCGGCCCCAAACATTTCAGCTTCTCGGCTTTGGTAGACCGCCATGTTCTGAGCGTGGCGGTGGGAATCAGGTTGGTAGGCGGTTTGCGGGTGGGGATGAGTCGGCTGCCGAACAGTCACCTTGGGGGCCCTGCGGTCATCTTCAAGCACCGGCTGCCTACGACAAGTACGGCAAGTTGAACCTTGTGGATGTCATTGGAATGCGAGGGGACGGACGAGATCCGCTGTGGCCGCCCATCGGTACAGGTATCACCATGGCGTGTGATGTGAACGGAGGCCGGTGTTGATCTCGCCGAATACCTTCGCCAAACCGGTTCGCTCCGTGGGAGACTTTTTTGCCCTGGCGCTTGACACATTGTTGCAGATACCGCGGCGCCCGTTTGCTGGGCGCGAATTCCTTTTGCAAAGCTGGTTCGTTGCCAGGGTATCAATAGCGCCGACGATGATGTTGTCAATTCCTTTCACCGTGCTCACGGTGTTCACAATAAATATTCTGTTGATCGAGTTCGGTGCTGGAGACTTTTCTGGCAGCGGCGCGGCACTGGCCACGGTCACGCAGATTGGCCCGCTTGTCACGGTGCTGGTGGTTGCCGGTGCCGGCGCAACAGCGATGTGCGCCGACCTGGGTGCACGCACTATTCGTGAGGAACTCGACGCGCTGCGCGTGCTCGGCATTAACCCGATCGGATCGTTGGTAGTGCCCCGCGTGCTCGCGGCCACCTTCGTCTCGTTGCTGTTATCCGGCGTGGTAATCGTAACCGGCCTCGTTGGTGGGTTCGAGTTCTCCGTCTTTGTCCAGCACGTTACGCCCGGGTCCTTCGCCGCAGGATTGACGTTGCTCACCGGCGCGCGGGAGTTGGTCATCGCGCTAGTCAAGGCTGGGCTGTTCGGTCTGACCGCCAGTCTCATCGCGTGCTACAAGGGCATCTCGGTGGGCAGGGGGGCGGCCGCCGTCGGTAATGCGGTGAACGAAACGGTGGTCTTTTCCTTTATGTCGTTATTCTTCATCGACGTCGTCGTGACCGCGGTGGGCGTGAAGGCGACATCATGAGTAGCCGCACGATTGCCAGCCAGCTATTTCCGCGATTGAGCTACACACTGGATGGCTGGGTTGCGGGCTGGCGGCGCATCGGCGCGCAAGCGCGTTTTTACGCGAGAACTCTGGGCGCGATCCGGGACGCCTTGTCCTCCTATAAGCACGAGACTTTGCGCATGATCGCCGAGATGGGCTTAGGCGCCGGCGCGCTGGCGGTCATTGGCGGCACCGTGGGAATCGTTGGCTTTCTGACACTATCGGGGGGCTCCCTCGTCACGATTCAGGGCTACAGCTCATTGAGCGGTATTGGTGTGGAGGCGTTGACTGGTTTCGTTTCCGCCTACGTTAACGGCCGTATCGTCACGCCGCTAACCGCGGTAATCGGCCTGTCCGCCACCATCGGGGCCGGCACCACCGCGCAACTGGGTGCAATGCGGATTAACGAGGAAATCGACGCCCTCGAGGTGATGGGCATCCGCTCGATTGCTTATTTGGTTTCCACCCGGGTAATTGCGGGCGTGGTAGTAGTGATCCCGTTGTATTGCATAGGGCTCTGGATGTCCTTCTATGCTGCCCGGTTCGCCACAACCTCCGTGTACGGGCAACCGACGGGCGTCTACGACCACTATTTTTCGACATTTCTACAGCCCACCGACATCATCTGGTCGCTTCTGCAGGCAGTCCTGATGGGCCTCGTGGTGATGCTGGTGCATACCTACTACGGCTATACCGCTTCCGGTGGGCCCGCCGGGGTGGGCGAAGCCGTGGGTAGAGCGGTGCGTAGCTCAATGGTCTCCGCGGTATTAGTAATTTTATTCTCCTCGCTTGCCATTTACGGCAAGACCGGCAATTTCCACTTCTCGGGTGGATAGCCCTGATTATGCCCAACATCGTTAAGGGATAGCGCAATGAAACCTTCGTCTTCAGCAGACGATGCTCACCTGGGGCGCTGGGCGACCATCTCTTGCGGAGTCATCGTTGCGCTGATCACCTTAGCGACCGCATTGTTCAATGGGACATTCCGTTCCTTCGTTCCGCTGACATTGACCTCTGATCGCTCCGGCCTTGTCATGGAGCCCGGCGGCAAGGTGATGCTACGTGGCGTACAAGTAGGCCGCGTCGCCTCGGTAACCGGCGGGACCGAACCAGTCAGTCTGCAGTTAGAGATCGACCCCGATCAGGTCAGAAATATTCCGGCAAATATCGAAGCCCAGATCAAAGCCTCAACGTTGTTTGGCTCCAAGTACGTCGATCTGGTCTACCCCGAGAATCCCAGCACCAAGCACATAGCCGCAGGCGCGCTCCTGCGATCCCGCAATGTCAGCACCGAGGTCAACACCGTTTTCCAGAACCTCGCCTTAGTGCTCAAACAAATCGACCCCGCCAAGCTCAACGCGACTCTGACCGCGTGGGCAATCGGTCTGCGCGGTGAGGGCCAGACCATCGGGCAGGCCATCACCGACGCCAATCAGGTGCTGCTGGCGCTGAATCCGCGCATGGGCACTGTGCAGCAAGACCTCCGATCGCTGAGCGGTTTCAGCGACGCCTACAGCGCCGCCGGACAAGACATCCTGAGGACGCTCGCGGCCGTGAGTACCACGAGCGCGACCGTCACAAGCCATACATCGGCACTCGACGCCTTGCTGCTGAATGCGATTGGTCTGTCGCAGTCCGGTACCGATCTAATCGCGCCCAACCAGAGCAACTTCGTCCGTGGAATCAACCTGCTTGAACCAACGACAAACCTACTGATGAAATACAACCCCGAGTACACCTGCATGCTTCTCGGCGCCACCTGGTATGTAGACAACGGTGGCCGGGACGCGCTGGGTGGTTCCAATGGTTACTCGATGATTGTGGATGCCGCCTTGCTGCTCGGCGACGACCCATACAAGTACCCGCAAAACCTGCCAATTGTGGCCGCAAAAGGCGGACCCGGCGGCAAGCCGAGTTGCGGGTCACTGCCCGACCCCAGCAAAAACTATCCGGTCCGTCAACTAATTACAGACACTGGTTGGGGTACCGGACTCGACATCCGGCCGAACCCCGGCATCGGCCATCCCTGCTATGCGGACTACCTGCCGGTGACGCGCGCCGTGCCGCAGCCGCCCAGCATTCGCGAGTGCATCCCGGGTCCGGCACCGGGGCCGATCCCGTACTCCGGCGCTCCACCGTACGGTGCAGCGCAATACGGACCGGACGGGACACCGCTCAACCCACCGCCACCCGGGCCGCAACACAGTCCGTCCGACACGTCGGGAACACATCCATGAGAGACAACCTGGGAAGCGCCGTCTGGCGGCTCGCCATCTTCGCAACGGTCTGTCTGCTAAGCCTCTTTGCGCTCTTCGCGGTGTTCGCGCAGCTGCGATTCCAGAAGGACAAGACCTATCATGCCGAGTTCACCAACGTGGCCGGCTTGAAAAGCGGCGACTTCGTGCGCATCGCCGGCGTCGAGGTCGGCAAGGTCAAAAACATTTCAATCGAGCAAAACGCGTTCGCAGTGGTCGAGTTCTCCGCCGACGAGTCGGTCGTGCTGACCCAGGGCACCAAAGCGGTGATCCGTTGGAGCAATCTAGTCGGCGACCGGTTCCTGGCTCTCGAGGAGGGTGCCGGCGACGTCAAACCACTCAAACCGGGGCAGACTATCCCGCTGGCGAGGACCGCCCCGGCGCTGGATCTCGACGCGCTGATTGGGGGCTTCCACCCGTTGTTCGAGGCGCTAGACCCCGCACAAGTCAATGCGCTTACCGGCCAGTTGATCTCGACTTTCCAGGGTCAGGGCGCGACTGTCAGCTCATTTCTGGCGCAGACTGCCACGCTGACGAGCACCCTTGCCGACCGCGACGAGCTGATCGGGCACGTGATCGCCAATCTCAACACCGTGCTGGCCTCCCTCGGCGATCAGCACGACCAGTTCGCTAAGGCGGTCGATTCGTTGCAAGAGCTCATGAAGGGGCTCGCGGCCCGCAAATCAGACATCAGTAACGGCGTGGCCCACATCAACGCAGCATCTGGTTCGATCGCCGACCTGCTTCGACAGGCTCGCCCGGCCCTGCAGAACACCATCCATCAGGCTGACCGAGTCAGCGGGATCGTCCTCGCTGATCACGATTATTTCGACGACCTCCTCAACACACTCCCCGACGCCTATCAGGCGTTGGACAGGCAGGGGCTCTATGGCGACTACTTCTCCTTCTATCTGTGCGATCTGCTGCTCAAGGTCAACGGGAAAGGCGGCCAACCCGTCTACATCAAGCTGGCTGGCCAGTCTTCGGGAAGGTGCACGCCGAAATGAAATCCTTCGCCGAACGTAACTCCTTCGTCGTTGGTATCGTCGGCTGCGCCGTGACGGCTGCGGCGGTGCTGGCGGCAACCGAGTACGACAAGCTGCCGTTCTTCTCCGGCGGCGGCCAGTATGCGGCCTACCTTGCCGAGGCCGGCGGCCTCAAGACAGGGGCCGCCGTACAAGTCTTCGGTGCCCGGGTGGGTCAGGTGTCGCGCATCGACCTTGACGGACCCCGGGTGCTGGTGAAATTCACCGTTGCGAAAAACATCCGGCTTGGAGACCGCACCGAGGCAGCGGTCAAGACCAAAAGCGTCCTGGGCACCAAGGTCTTTGAGGTCACCCCCCGCGGGGACGGCCGGCTGTCTGAACCGATTCCCCTCAATCGGACAACGCCGGCCTATCAATTACCTGACGCGCTTGGTGATTTGGCAGACACGATCAGCGGCTTGAACACCAATCAGTTATCCGGTTCGATGGCAACGCTGGCGCAGACATTCTCCGACACCCCGCCGGATCTCAAGGCAGCAGTTCAGGGCGTCGCCCGGCTCTCACAAACCCTCGACATGCGGGACGGGCAGCTGCGCAACTTACTGGCCAACACCAACAAAGTCACGGGCGTGCTGGCCGACCGCGCCGCCCAGATAGCCAGTTTGATCGCCAACACCAACGCCTTGCTGATCGAGCTAAAGAACCAGAGCAGCGCACTGGATTCGATCTCCTACAACGTCTCAGCACTGTCAAAGCAGCTGTCTGAGTTCATCGCGGAGAACCACGCCCAGTTGCGCCCGGCGCTGGACAAGCTCAACGGCGTGCTGACGATTGTCGACAATCGCAAAGATCGGGTGCAGAAGTCGATTCGAATGCTTAACGCCTACGTGATGTCGTTGGGTGAGGCGGTCGCCTCGGGCCCATTCTTCAAAGGCTATGTGGTCAACCTGCTTCCGGGACAGTTCGTGCAACCATTCATCGACGCCGCATTCTCCGATCTTGGTCTGGACCCCAGCGTCTTGCTGCCTTCGCAGCGCACCGAGCCGCCGCTGGGCCAGCCGGGGACGCCTCCTCTGCCGGTTCCGTATCCGCGCACCGGCCAGGGCGGGGATCCCAAACTGACGCTGCCCGATGCGATCACGGGCAAACCTGGCGACCCTCGCTACCCCTACCGGCCGCCGTTGCCCCAGCCTCCCCCTGGGGGGCCGCCGCCCGGCCCGCCGGCTGGTTATGAGCCCGCGCCCGATCGTCCTTCTGCGCCGGTCCCGCGACCGTCCAGCGGAGGGCCAACAGGCGGACCATCGCCCGTGCCCGTCGGGCCGCCCGGGGAGGCAGGACGGTGAGGGCACCGCGCAAGGCTAAGACGGGCCTGGCCGTCGTCCTGAGTCTGTTGCTCATCGGCGGCCTTATGACCGTTCAGCGCGCGTCTGATCAGATCGACCGGACGAACATCATCGGGTACTTCGCTAACAGCAACGGTGTGTTTGCCGGCGACGAGGTGCTGATCCTGGGTGTACCGGTAGGGAAAATAGCGAAAATCGAACCGCAACCCCAACGGGTGAAGATAACTTTCTGGTACGACCGCAAATACAAGGTGCCCGCGAACGTCAAGGCCGTGATCGTGTCCCCGGCGCTGGTTACTTCGCGGGCTATTCAGCTCACGCCTGCCTACGCGGCGGGGCCGGCCCTGCGCAACAACGCGGTGATTCCGGAGGAACGCACCGCCGTCCCCGTTGAATGGGACGACTTGCGCACACAGCTCGACAAGCTCACGCAGACGCTGCAGCCGACTCAACCAGGCGGCGTCGCTCCGCTGGGATCGTTAATCAATACAGCCGCGGACAACCTGCGCGGCCAGGGCACCGACATCCGCGACACGGTGATCAAATTATCGCAAGCCTTCTCGGTACTCGGGGACCACAGCAGCGACATTTTCGGCACCGTAAAGAGCTTGGCGACAATCGTCTCGGCCCTTCAAAGCAGTTCGGATTCGATGAGCCAGCTGAATCGGAACCTGGCATTTGTGACCGGATTGCTTGCTAATGATCCCGATGAAGTAGCCGCGGCGATCAGGGACCTCGATACCGCCGCCGGCGACGTCCAGCGTTTCGTGGCAGAAAACCGCGCGGCCATCGGCGTTACGTCAGACAAACTGGCATCTCTTTCCGGGACGGTCACCGACAGCCTCGACGACATCAAGCAGACCCTGCACGTCCTGCCGACAGCACTGGCGAACTACACCAACATTTGGCAGCCCACGCAAGGGGCGATAACCGGTGCGCTGGCGGTCAACAACTTCGCCGATCCAATCTCCTTTCTGTGCGGAGCCGTACAGGCGGCGTCGCGGCTGAATAGTCAGCAGGCCGCGAAGCTATGCGTGCAGTACTTGGCCCCGATCGTGAAGAACCGTCAGTACAATTTTCCCCCGCTGGGGGAGAACCTGTTCGTCGGCGAAAGCGCTCGTCCGAACGAGGTTACGTACAGCGAGGACCGCTTGCGTCCGGACTACGTGCCGCCAAGTCCGGATGCCCCGGAAACCACGGCGGCTCCGGCCGGGCAACCAGCGCCGGCCCACACCGCCCCGCCCTCGCCCGCCGAGGTGGTGGCAACCACCAACCCCGCCCAGGGGCTTTCCGGCATGATGGTCCCCCCAGAAGGGGGATCATGAGACGGTCCCGCTGGGTGGGCGTCACCGCAGGCCTGCTGGTGGCGCTCGCCGGCAGCCTATTATCGGGCTGCGGCTGGCGAGGCCTGAACTCCATCCTATTACCCGGCACTGCAGGCGGCGGCCCTGGCTCCTACGAGGTGAAGGCGCAAATGCCGGACGTCGTCAATGTCCAGCCGAACTCCCGCGTCCAGGTAGGCGACGTGACGGTCGGCACTGTCACTAACGTTGAACGTGAGGGCTGGCATGCACTGCTCACCATGCGGCTCGACGGCAACGTCAAACTCCCCGCCAACGCCACCGCCAAGATCGGTCAGACCAGCCTCCTCGGCTCGCTGGAGGTCGAACTCGCAGCGCCCACCAATGTCCCGGCCGAAGGCAGGCTGCGAAACGGGTCCCTAATTCCGCTCTCGGCCGCGGGCGAATACCCGACGACCGAGCAGACGCTGGCTGCATTGTCGCTAGTCCTCAACGGTGGGGGCCTGGGCCAGGTTCAAGACATCACCAAGACGTTAAGCACGGCGTTTGCGGGACGTGAGAAGGATCTGAAGAACCTGATCCAACAACTGGACCAGTTCATCGGTCATCTCAACGAGCAAACCGACGACATCATCAAAGCCACCGACAGCGTAAATAACCTCGCGGGACAGTTCGCCGAACAGAAACCCGTCGTTGACCGATTGCTAAGCACCCTTCCCGACGCGCTGGCGGTGCTCAAAGACGAGCGGGCAAAACTGGCCGACGCGGCCGACCAGCTGGGCAAGTTCAGCGCGCTGGCCGCCGACTCCGTCAATCAGACCAAAGATGCGCTCGTCCAGGAGTTGAAGGACCTCGGCCCGGTACTCGAATCGCTGGCTAACGCGGGTCCCTCCCTCACCCGCTCGCTGAGCTTTTTTACGGTGTTTCCATGGGTTAAAGAGCCGCTCACCAACTGGCTCCGGGGTGACTATGCCAACCTCACACTCATTGTTGACCTGACGCTGAGCCGGATTGATTCGGCGCTATTTACCGGCACCCGATTTGAGGGGAACTTGACCGAACTGGAATTGCAGTGGGGTCGCACCATTGGACAGCAGCCCAGTCCGTACACCAAGGGCAACCCACTCATCATTCCCTATCACCTGGATCAAGGACCGTAACATGCGTTTGGGCCTTCAAATCTGGATAAAGCTGAGCATTTTTGCTGCGGTGTCGGGCATCGCCGCCGCGGTGACAGTCTTCGGCTACATCAAGGTCGAGAACTTGATACCCGGTCTTGGGCAGTACAAGGTGACCGTCCAACTCTCACAAGCTGGGGGTCTATATAAGAGGGCGAACGTCACCTACCGCGGCACCTACGTCGGCCGGGTCAAGGACGTACGGATAACCCCCACCGGCGTCGACGCCGTGCTCCTCCTCAAATCAGGGCTCGACATCCCCTCCGATCTCGACGCGCAAGTCCACAGCCAATCGTCCGTCGGCGAACAATACGTTTCACTGCTGCCGCGCAACGGCAATTCCCGGCCACTGCGTGACGGTGACGTGATACCGGAGAACCACACGTCGGTGCCCCCGGACATCAACACACTGCTCAATGCGACCAACCGAGCCTTGGAGGCGATCCCGCGCGACAACCTGAAAACGGTGATCGACGAGAGCTACACCGCCGTCGGTGGACTCGGCCCGGAACTTTCCCGCATCGTCAAAGGATCCACCGCCCTGGCCACGGACGCGAGGAAAAACGTGGACTCTCTCACCGCCTTGATCGACCAATCACAGCCGGTGCTCGACTCACAGGCCGGCACCTCGCCCTCGATCCTGGCATGGTCAAAGCATCTCGCCACCATCACCGACCAGCTGCAAGGCCATGACGCAGCCGTCGCCGGTGTACTCGAAAAGGGCGGCCCGGCCGCCAACGAAGTACGTCAACTTTTCGACCGGCTGCGGCCCACCCTACCGATCATGCTCGCCAACTTGGTCAGCATCGGTCAGGTGGCCGTCACCTACCGGAACGACATCGAGCAGTTGTTAGTACTGCTGCCCCAGGCGACCGCGGTTCAGGCCGGCGGCGACGTACCCAATATGGGCACCAAACAGGCTTACCGGGGCTATTATCTCGACTTCAATCTGAACCTGAACCTGCCCCCACTATGTACCACCGGCTTCCTGCCGGCTCAGCAGCACCGAGTGCCCGAAGTAGATTACCCGGATCGCCCGGCAGGTGACCTGTATTGCCGGGCCCCCCAGGACTCGCCCTTGGCCGTGCGCGGCGTGCGCAATGTGCCCTGCGAGACGGTTCCGGGTAAACGCGCACCCACGGTCAAGATGTGTGAAAGCAACGAACATTATGTGCCGCTTAACGACGGCTTCAACTGGAAAGGTGACCCGAACGCCACCCTATCGGGCCAAGGCATCCCGCAGCTGCCACCCGGCTCACCGCCAGCGGTTGCGGGCCCGCCCGCCTCGGCGCCGCCGCCGATCGCCGCCGCCCAGTACGACCCGGCCACCGGCACCTACATCGGGCCCGACGGGCATCAATACACGCAATCCGATCTAGCCCAAACCGCGCCCAAGGATAAGACATGGCAAACAATGCTGATGCCGCCGGGCAGCTGACGAATATGACGCGCAGAACCACGACGACGGACGGAGCACGGTATGCGTGAGGCGGTTGACTTCCACGCGTCCCCGGGCGGCGACGTCGTCGACGCGGATGGGGACACCATCGAGTCTGATATAGACCCCACGGAGAACGCATCTACACCACGCTCCGCAGAATCGGTGTTCCACCTGCGGCCGACAATTCGCGTCTGTCTGACTATCGTCGTTGCCTTGTCTGTGTTGGTTGGATGGTTGGGATTTCGCAGCTACCAGACGCATCAGGCGCAGATCCAGCGAAACCAATTTCTGCAAGTGGCCAGGCAGGGCGCGCTGAACCTAACTACGATCGACTGGCGGCATGCTGACACCGATGTACAGCGCATCCTGGATGGGGCGACAGGACAGTTACACGACGATTTCGCCAAACGGTCGAAGCCGTTTATCGAGGTCGTCAAGCAAGCCAAAGCCATCACGGTCGGTACCATCAGCTCGGCAGGGCTGGAGTCGGAGACGGCCGACACCGCCCAGGTGCTGGTGGCCATGACTGTGCAAACGTCAGACGCCGCTGCGTCTGATCAGGCGCCACGAGCATGGCGAATGCGGATCTTCGTGCAGAAGACCGACGGTCAGGTCAAAGTCTCCAACGTCGAGTTCGTGCCATGAAGTTTCCGAAGTTGCTCCGCCGCGCGGACGATCACACCAATGTCGCCTCATCGGAGGAAGCGCCTGCCACGCCGGGCCCGACGGCGATCGCCGGGGACAAGCCGGACACCGATGTTGCGACTACCGAGGTCGACGAGTCAGGCGACCGTCAAAGTTCGACACCTGCGAAGCATCACATCCGCTGGGCGCGGGCGATCGTGTACGCACTACTGCCCGGCCTCGCGCTGTCGCTGGCCGTGGCCGCAGGCTTCCTGAAGTGGCAGGGCGGCTCCGCGCGCACCGCTCAGTTGGCCGCCACGGAATCCGTGCGTACCGCCACCGAAAGCACCATCGCTCTGCTGTCGTATCGGGCCGACAGCGTGGAAAAGGACCTCGAGGCCGCCCGGAGCAGACTCACCGGCAAGTTCCTTAACGCCTACACGTCACTGACCCACGACGTAGTCATCCCGGGAGCCAAGCAGAAGCACATCTCTGCGTCGGCCACGGTGCCGGCCGCAGCGCCGATAGAGGCGACCGGCAGCCATGCCGTCGTTTTGCTGTTCGTAAACCAGACCGTCACCATCGGCCAAGATTCGCCGACCAACAGCGCCTCCAGCGTCCGAGTCACGCTCGACAAAGTCGACGGTCGGTGGCTGATCGCTGAGTTCGATCCCATCTGAGCCCACGGTGATGCTGCACCAATCGTTTTCCTGCGGATCCGCCACCAATATGAGAATCTCATTAGTCGCGCTGGGCTCCCGAGCGAGGCTCCGTCAGGCCGCGGCGCGAGTCGCGAGCCAGTGGGTGCAGGAGTCGCTGCGCCAGATCGGCTTCGCTATGTAGTGGGCCCAGGGGGCGAGGCACTCTACATCGACCGTCATGATTTTCCGAGCGGACGAATTTGGGAGCGAGGGGCGTCGGAGTCAGCGCAAACTACCGATAGTCTGACTCGGCCTCGGAGATAAGCGCCCGGGTCATTTACCCCCCTCGGGCCAAACTCGTTGATACGCAGTGTGTTAGGCCCCGGCTGACACCGACACGACGCGTAATGTCCTAAAGCGCTGTCACAGCGACACTTTCGTGTCACCCAACGTGTCATCTTAACAATTGGAATCCTTCGGCGGGCACGATTTAGCGAAATCGTTGTCCCGGCGGCCGTTGCGATACGAAACCAAGCCAGGTCGCGCATTGAAATTCAACACAACCCTCTGGTTTTAGGATCCGCCACGAAGATGAGAACAATATGTCCGCCATTTCCATGAGAATTCTAGAGACCTGCATGTCAGGGCATCGCCGTCCGCCACGCAGCTTGAGAACCTACAGCCGCGAAAGGTGGGGCCAGAACCGACGTCCTGACCCCACCCGAGAGACGCGTTACTCCTTCACCGCATCGGCCAAGTACTGCTCGTACACGTCATCGGCGCTCTTGGCCTTGGTCACAACTTCCTCGACGGGGGCCAGCGGGTAATCGTTGTCGGCGAGCCAGCGCAGATACTCGCTGCTGCCCACGTGGTGGCCCCACCAGCCTGTGTTATTGCGCCAGGCGTCTTTGGGGGTCCGCGATTCCAGAGCGCCGAGCACCAGGGCCAGCGTGAGCACCTGGGCGCGCCCGTCGCCATTGGCGGGCAGATCGGCCACGAGCTTGGCCACGGCTTGGCCGCTGTCCACACCGAGCAGTTCGGCGGTGGTGTCCAGCGCGTTGTTGTTGGTGAGCAACGCGTTGTCACGAGCCAAGCAGTCAGCGACGAACATGGCCGCACCCTTAGGTGGGGTCTTACGCGCCAACAACTTTTTGACGAACTCTCGCCGCACACCGAGAGCGGCATCCCCGAGTTTGTTGAGCGCTAACACTTTCCGGCGCTCCCGCTTCTCGGTCTCGGCCTTGTCAAGCGCGGCTTGCTGACGTGCGGCCTGGCGAGCCTCGTCGTCCAAGTCGATCGCGTCGCCGGTGTCGGTGTCCACCAGTCCGGCCTGCCGCGCGAACCAGCTCTGCGGGGTCAGTGCTGCGGAACGGTAGTCGAGGCAGTAGTAATCGGGGGTGAACACCTCCTTGTCGGTGACCGTGTTGGCGTGGCGCAGCCCCTCGGCGGGTGTGGCGTCTGGCTGATCCTCGGTGTCCCAGTCCACGCTCTGTTCGTCCACGACCTCGCCGGTTTCCACGTCGCACAGGGCGGTGTCGTCGACGAGAAACACGGCCCAGTGGGCGGGGTTGGTGACAGCGGTGTCGTCGGCTTCGTCACCTTCGGCGGTCACCAGGTGGTGCAGCGGTATACAGGCCGGGTCCCACGACTCCGGGCGCTGCTCGAGGATGGTGAACCCCTTATCGGCGAAAGGCTGGGCGGCGTGGGCTCGGGCCTGGGCGGTGTCGCGTTCTTGCCGGAGCTGGGCGACCGTGTGCTCGAACCAGGTCCCCCCCGCCGACCTCATTAGCCGGTCCACCGCGCCGGGTATGTCCTCGAACTCGGTGATCGCAGCGGCTTCGGTCAGGCTGAGTTGACCGCTGGCCAGGGCGTCCATGGCGGTGGCCGACCGTGCTGCTGTGTGAGCAGCCTTTACGGCGTCCTTGCCGACAGATAACCGCTTGGCCACTTTGGCCACCGACAGCCCTGCATCGATCATCTGCTGGATGCCGCGTGCCCGCTGGGCGTCGGTGAGATCGCGCTTCTGATCGTTCGTCACGATCTGGTGCACGATGCGGTCGATGGTCTCCTGGCTGGCATCGGAGGCGGTGGACGGCAGCACGTAGACCGGAACGCTGGTCAAGCCGACCTCGCGGGCGGCAAGGGTGCGCCGCTGCCCGTTGCGGACCCGGATGACCTCGGTCCGCTCGGGGTCACGCACAGCCGTGATCGGCACCAGGACTCCGTTTTCGGCGATGTTAGCGATGAACGCCTTGCTCAATCCTGCGTCGTCGCGGACGTTGTCACCGATGTCGAGCAGCGTCGGGTCGAGGTGTTCCAGCGTCCCGATGGTCTGGTCGACGGCGGCGGCGTTGCTGTCGGTGTTGGTTGTGTCGGTCATGGTTGAACCTTTCTGTGTGCGGCAGGCGTTCACATGGCCGCCTGCTCTTTTTGCCTTCTGGCAATTGAGATTTGGCCCGGTATAGGGGCGCGGAGTGCAAGGTCCGGGCGCGCAGTTGGCCGCCGCGAGCGAAGCGCGCGTGTCGGGTAACTGCGCGAGCCTTGCGCCCGGAGCGAAGCGGAGGCCGTGGCCTTGGCGCGCAGCGAACCGCCGGGCAACAATCGAAAAAGCCAGAAAGGCAGACGAATATCGGCTTGGGCCGGGACGGTCCAAGCTGTTCAGTAGCGCCGCAGGCGCTTCAACTTCACTTCGACGCTACGATCGCGGAAATGGGACTTCGGCAGACCCGGCGTGGATGGGAGGAACCCCGCCCATCACGATGCCCCGAATGCGCCGCGGAGCTCGGCCCCAACCAGGTGCTTGTCGGAGTAGCGCACTGCCGCTGCGGACGGATGCACCGTTCCCACTCTTGTCGGCGCTGCGAGCACACGATTTACACTCCGCCCCTGGGTGATTCATGCCTGTTGCAGTCGCTTGACGACCGTCGATGAGAGACCAGGCCCATACGCCAAGTGTCTTGGTCTTGTCCAGGCGACCTCGGGAGCTGCGCGCGTTGGTAGGGTGGGAAGACCTGCGCCGGCATCGCCGGTCATACGCGACACGCCGAACCAGCTAAGCAGTCTTTTGCTGATAACCGTCAATTGATCGGAGCCACCGCGATATGGGCACCCCCGTTTGCTGAACGTAGGCAAACCAGTGCGAGTACCAGCCTGGGAATGCGCGGAATGTCCTGGGTGCCTACCTTTGCCGGCTTCGCCGGCTGAGCTGCGAAGACCCTGAAACGCACCGGCAGTTTCGTGCGGCCGGGCTCAAGGGTCACGAACTGAAATTGCCGCTGAGCTGTAGCGTTGAGGTAGCTAACCGGCCAGAGGCGGGGGGACTTGACCCCCTAAGTCCCGTTTTCACCGCAGACCCAGAGCTCACGGGCCGCGAAATCGAAGGTCAGTTGCCCGCGCCCGGTACCTGGGTAGAAGCGCGGGTCGCAAACGGGCGCGCCTAGTACACCGCGTTTTCACCGAAATTCCACCGGATTTTCGGCTGTAGCGAATTCCACGATGGCGGCCCTACCCGACCGGGGCAGCCGCGACGATTTGCCCATAACGCCTGCCGACGCGGCACGGCGCTGGCTGTTTATGCATCTGGACAGCGGTTATACGGGCGGCCGGCGGTTTTCTGCGGACGCTGAGAAGAGGTGGACCGCCTATCGTCAGGAACAGGCATCGACTCCAGAGCAAAGGACACCCATCGTGAGCGCACCGTTTGACCATCCGCTCGATATCCGGACCGACGAGCTGATCAGCGAGTTCATCAGCGCGATGGATTCGGCCGGCATCGCCGAGCAACCACACATCTTCGGTACCTTCCCGACTGATGGTGGCGACTGGCTTCAACCGATGCACGACGTCACCGCCGAGGGCTGGTATGTCCCCACCACATTTGGGCCGGCGCCGGGATACGTCATAACCCGAACCGCAACGATGTACCCCCTGTCGCAGCCAAGGGAACTCGCGCAGACCGCCGTCGCGCGGGAACCTGAACTTGCACTGCCAAGTGTGAGCAAAAATCCGGGCCTCGCGGAGTGGACCCTGTTTCTACACAACTGCATCCAAGAAGCTGACCGGGACATCATCGACCGCGCCCTGTGCGCAGAGAACATCGACGATAGAGCTGGAATCATGACCGTCGAGTTCATCTCTCAGATGCGCGCTCGTGAAATCGCGCCCACCCGACAGCTTTCGTACACCTCGGCCAGGAGCTGCTGGACGGGGGCATGTGCGAGACCGACCTGGAAGCAGAAACAATCAGCGGAGTGGAGACTGATGGCTGGCTACTGGAACCGCCGCGTGATGCAGAGCTTTTCGACTACACCAACGAGCCGGTGCACCGCGCTAGCCGCTCCTACGTGATTACTCCTCGAGCTGAAAGATTCCTGCTACGCCAACCCAGCTCGCTGGCCAAGTCTGGTGCGGGGGTTCCTATAGTTTGCGTTCCGAGCGCTAGCAGGCATCCCTCGGTCGGCCCGCTGAACTTCGATGTTCGGGAAGATCGAGCAGAGATTTTCGATGAAATCGAGGACTACATCGCAGTCATCTGCCATGCGCTGAACCGGCTTGACGGCATAATCGACGAGTCGGAGATCGGGTGAAGCATCACGGGGCGGTGTTTCAAGTGGAAGGTCAGGTCAGCACATCGGGGCCGAGATAGCGAATGACCGGGGTTGCGCCGTCAAGGTCCCACAGGATCAGGTAATCACGGTCGGGGTCGGGGATGGTGATCGCCCATAGCCGGCCGGGCCGGATGAGGCGCCGGCGGACCGCCGCGGCAGCAGAATCGGCTTCGATGCGGTCGAGCCATTCGTCAATCCGCGCCGCTAAGGCGGGGTGGGCGTCGTAGAGCCGCACCAATTCGTCGTGAGGCTCCGGGTCCATCTCCAGCACATTCAGATCCTACCCCAATACCCCGTTGCCCCTAAGCCCCAATTGAACATCTGGGGCAAGGCGGGTTATCATTGACTATGTGGAACCCGTGGTGATTGAAGTGGATAGTCGGCGCCGAATCAGTCTGGGCAAACTAGGCCACCACGACAAGTATCTGGCGACCGAGCAGGCCGATGGAACGATCGTGTTGGAACCAGCGGTCATCTTGAGTGCAGCCGAACACGCTTATCTACGAAATCCATCGCTGCAGCGGCAAATTGAAGACAATCGAGCCCATCCCGAGCGGCGGCGCGGGAGGCCCTCTCGCGCTTAGGTTCTCTCCCAACTGCTTACCGCTTGCAGTCATCACCACTGCCCGCTATGAGAGAAGGCGGAGGCAGTCAAGCAGATAATGAGACCTCAAAGTTGCCGGGCGGCACGGGTGGTCGAAGGACAGTGGTAACTGCGTTTTGGGATGCCCCTATCGTCGCCCGGGCTTTCCGTACAAACCACCTGCCTGGCGGCTCAGAGTTGGTAGCTACCGCCCTGAATGGAGATGTGCGATCCAGTCAAAACCGCACCATCCCAACGGGTTTTCTCAATCAGAATGTCAGTAAGGCGGGCACCCGTCAGGTTGGCACCACGAAAATCGACGTTGTAAAGGGTTGCGCCATCCATGTCGGCTCCGGTGAGGTTCGCACCGCGGAAGTCGGTCGTTTGGGACCCGTTTAACTGGCATTGTCGCAGCTTCGCGTTCGTTAAATTCGCCCCCCGAAAATCAGCGCCACCGAGCGCGGTTTTGTAGAAATCCGCTCCTACGAGAACTGCGCCGAGCCATACCGAGTTACCGGCCTCGGCTTCGGAAAGGCGCATTCCGCAGGCTCGCGCGGCGGGCGCGGTCACGTGCGCCAAGTTTGCCCCCAGGGCGTCGAAACCATCGAGTTCTGCTCCGGTGAGGTCCGCCCCCGCGAGGACTGCCCCCAAGGATGCGGAAGCACCTATTAGCCGTGCTCCTACCAGCTTTGCCTTCTCGAAACTCGCCGTGCCAAGCCTGGCTCCGGTCAGGTCCGCGCCGGCTAGGTGACACCCGTCGAAGTCCACCGGCTGGGCTTGGCTGAAGTCAGCACCCCGCAGATCCGCGCGCGTGTAATCGGTTAGTCTGCGCAACAACAATGCCAACACCTGCGCGGCACCGCTGCGGACATGGTCTGAAACTCGGTAAGCCCCATCGCCTCGGACTACCGCACAGCACAGGTCTGTTGCGGCCCGAAGCACAGACGTTGTGGCCCCTTCGGGGCCGACCAGCTCAAACAGCGCTTGGAGTCCACGGCTGTGTGACTTTGACTCTTGTGCGCGCAAATCGTCGACGACGGCCTGAAAATCACGATCGGTGTACATATCCGCATTGTCGTGCAAGAGTGCGACACGGCGGTGGTTTACCCGTCCGGCCGCCCGGTGCGCCGCCGGTAGAGCCGCCGGGTCGGTGCAATTGTTGCACTCCGTCGTCAACACGAATCCGTTGATGCGCCAGCACTATTCGTCACAGTGACGAATAGTGCTGGCCTCGTCGGCCTGGTTCGTCGACAGGGCCAGCGCCGCGGAAGTGCACCGCTCACACTGGCGGGCCGCTCATGGTTGGCGGTAGATGTGTGCGCGGTGCTCGATGCGACCGATCAACAGGACCCGGTCGTCTTCGAGAATCCGGAATGCGACGCGGTAATCGCCGCGCCGGGCGACGCGCCAGCCAGCGAATTCGAAGCTCAACGGTTTGGATAGCCGGTTCGGGTCGGTGGGCAGTGTGCCTGTGATGAATTCGGCGATCGCTTTGGCGACTTTCAGCGGTAGACGGTCGAGTGCCCGGATCGCGGTAGGCGAGAAGTGAACGGACCAGGACGCTTCTTCGCAGCTCACCTGAGTCCGTATCGCCGGCGGATCTCCTCGCCAGTGACGGTATTGCCGGCAGCGTAGTCGGCATCGGCCTGCGCGAGGTCTTCGGCAAAACCGGGTGTTCGCAGTGCGTGCAGCGTCTCGTTGAGTGAATCCAGATCGTCGGCAGACATCAGGACCGCGGCGGCGCGCCCGTGTCGGGTGATCTGAATGATTTCGTGGGTGGTGTCGGCCTCGTCGACGAGCGCGGAGAGCTTGTCCTTGGCCTCCGAGAGCGGTACGTTCTTCATGGTAAAACTATAGCCTAATTATTAGCCGCCACCTAGCCTAACAGTTAGCCGATAATGTACGGATGGTCAACCAATTGCCGCCGGAGAACCGGCGGGTTATCGGCTCGGGCGCACGTCAGATGACGGAGTAGCCGAGCCGTTCCGCGGTGCCGGCGAGCCGCGAGACCAAGGCGGGATGTGTCAGTGGCAGGGAGATGGTCGGCCGTTGGGGCATGGCGGTGGCGCCGGGCAAGAAGAGGGCTGCGCACGGGTGGCCGGCGAATCGGCTGTTGTAGCGAACGCCGTCGAGATCGGGGAACGCTTCGACGATGGCGCGCGCCCACCGTTGTGTGATCGGGTGCGGAGCGGTCGACATCGCGAAGGTTCCTCCGGCCCTGGTTGCCCAGGCCCCGTCACTGTCGACGGCCAGATCGAGCAGGGACAACGTCCGGGTGAAGGCAAGCCCGGTCAGGTACGGACGGACGCGAGCACGGTCGATTGTGCGATCGCCTTGGAAGGCCTCGGCGATCGCTGCATCGAGTGTGCCTGCCCCATACCACACCGCGCAGTCGGCGTGTTCCCGAGCGGGCTCGGGATGCGGATCGAAGCGCAGCACTGGGCCGTAGTGGCGGAATTCGTTCCACGCCAACACAAAATCGCCTTCGGTGCGGTGCACTCGCCACCAGGTCTCCGACGAAGAGACGATGCGAAGCTCCGCGTCGCGGATGCCGATCTTGCGCAGCTGCGATCCAGGCGGCGGATCAGGCAAGGTTAAATGAGGCCAGGTGGGGCCAGGCGTCATCGGCTGGCCCAGTCGGCCGCCTCAACAAGGCGCAAGACCGGGTCGACGTCGCCGCCGCTTTGAAGCCACTCCAACGGGTGTACCGGGCGACTCTGCAGCGCCAGATCCGGATGGGGGGTACGCAGGAACCCCGCGACTGCCACCGGATGCAAGTTGGGTGCCAGTGCGACGAATACCCGGTCCAAACCCCGAATCTGCTTGTGGGGCAGGCCTGTCTGCGGGTCAGTCTCGAACTGCAGCGCCGGAAATACCCAGGCACCATTGTCATTGATCGCCCAGAGCGTCCTGGCGAGCCGGCGCTGGCGCACGCGCGATTCGTTGACGTTCAACGCTATCGCCACTTCGCGGGCCGAGTGGGCGGTGTTGACGAGCAGTGCCACGTGGGCCACCGTGTCGGCGGCAACCCGCGCGTATGCATCCGGGTCTTCCGTGAAACCGGCGTCATCGAGGAGGCGCGCCTCATCCGGGGAAAGCTCGGCAGCCCAGGGCCGGATGGCCGGGAGTGTCTTGAGCGCGGCGAGCATGTCGTCGCGGCGGAGACGGAACTTCTGATACAACAAGACGTCGAGCTCGTCAGCAGTCATCACTCACACACCTCCACAGGACTAACGTTACTTAACAATGTACGCTATCGTTAGCCACCGGGCAAGGCCGGCTCGGCGTCCGTGAGCAAACCGACTCCCGGACAAGCATGACTGACGTGGGAGGGGTGGGGGCCGGCGATCACCTTGACAGGGCATGACATGTCGCCGACGGCCGACTTGCGTCCTGTCGGTGTGCCAACGGTTGTCGATCGCACGGTGACGCGGCGTGCGCCTATCGGCGACCGAGTTATGGAATGCACTGTGTTGTCGATGGTTTCGCTGAACTACCACCACAGCGGAATACGTCACTGTGACGAAAGACGGTCGGTACCAGCTAGTTCGATGATACCCACCCCAATGTGCCAGCGGCGACGATGGTCTGGTGCGCAGCGACCGGCGACCCGCTTCGCGGTGAATCTCTAGAAGCCGGTGTCGATCTTCTCCTGAGCGAACCCTGGTGTTGCGGCGGCTTGCCCCCGGCGGCGGGTGTAGGTGCGGGCACCTCACCGTGTCGGCGTCCAGCACCAATCATGCTTGTCTAGCAACGCGTTTTACGCGCTATCATGGATAATCTACATTATCCATGAATAGGGCCGCGGGCCGGCTCATTACTTGCTGAGGCATGACTGGTGCCTCCGGAGACAGGCCGGCGTCGTTCGCAGCACTCCTCGCTCACCGCGGCGCACGTAAGCGACGCACAATACGAAGGTTGGGTCTGGGTCCGAATCCGCAACCAACCGATTCGCGCTCCACACCCGATCACGCAACAGCGGTCACCCGCCATCGTCGAAGCCTTCCCCGAACTCGAGCCGTCGGGGGCTTCGAGTTCGCCGTCGCGCAGACGGACGAAAGTCGACGCCCGCGGCGCGTACCAGCGGGTCGGCGAACGGGTCGTTGATCAGCGGCTCGGGTTCGATGCTGGCCAATACGCGCGGTGCAGCCACTATCGTCGCCGCCGCCCGCACGCTGGAAGCTAGATCCCGACTGTCGCTGTCGCTGCGTGCCATGGTGCTCCTAGTTCAGGTCGGCCCTGAGATAGACCACTTCGGCGAACGAGGCATCTGCAGCATCGATCGGTGGCAGCCCGCTCTCGGCTAGCATGTCCGCGTTGCTGCGGACAGCGGTCTCCCACGCACGGGTGGCGAAAAAGGCAGCCACGTCCGACCGACCGCCGAAATACAGCAGTTCAGCAAAGTCGAGATCGAAACCGAGTTCTCGCCACCAATTGGACTGGTTCCCCGTGCGCCGCCGGAATTCGTCCTCATCGAGGTCATCGGCGTTGGTGGGATGCCAGTGGGTGGCGAAGCGGCTGCCAGACACGCTGAGCTTTACCACCTGGTCGAGCAGCCGGTCCTGAGCGTCGGCAGGCAGGTAGCCGAGCAGCCCTTCGGCGATCCAGGCGCTCGGCAGCGCTGGATCGAAACCGGTCCGTTGCAGTGCCGCCGGCCAGTCGTCGCGCAAGTCGATCGCCACCGTGCGCCGATCCGCCATTGGCTGTGCGCCCAGTTCGGCTAGCGTCGCGGTCTTGAATTCAATCACCTGCGGCTGGTCGACTTCGAACACGATGGTGCCGGGCGCCCACGGCAACCGGTAGGCGCGGGCATCCAATCCTGAGGCCACGATGACGGCTTGCCGGATGCCGTCCCGGGCGGCGTTGAGAAAGAAGTCGTCGAAATACTTGGTGCGCACCGCCATCCAGTCGATCATCGCCCGCATGCCTTTTGCCGCGTCGGCGCGGAGGCCTTGGAGCTCACCGGTGGCGAGTTTGGTGCAAAAATCAATCCCCACCCGGCGGACCAGCGGCTCGGCGAATGGATCGTTGATCACGGCGTCGAAGCTCTGCCGGCCGCCGCTCGTGCGGCAGCCGCAACGGTGGCTGTGGCCCCGACGCTGGTCGCCAGGTCCCACGTGTCGCCGTCGAACCGCGCGCTGCCTGCCATCGCTACTCCTGAACATCTGGGTACTTAGCCAACGTAATGATCTACCGAAACTGTACGCCTCGCTGCTGACCGCCGCTGCCGACGCTGTTATTCTCGCGAGATTCGGGCCAGTCACGACCGGCACTGGCGGCGTGGGTTCGTCCGGTCACCCGGCGCTCGACTTTCGTCTGATCCTTTAAGCCCGCTGCGGCTCGGTCCATCAGATCCCGGGCGATGACCGCGATTTCGGCTTCCTGGGCCTTCTAAGTGCCCATGCAGTGGCTACCGTGCGGTCAGTGTCAGGGTGAGGTGCCGCTTGTTGCGGTGGTTGGATCCTGATCACCTGATGTTTGGCTCGTACCGTCGGTGCCGCCTTCGGGTTGGCGTGCATACGTTTTGTCGGCATCAGGTGTGAAGGACCGGCCGGCGTGACTTGATAGGAGCGTGGCATCCGCCCCCACTGAGGTTTGTCCGCCGACCGGCCCAACCGTCACCTCACAGTGAAGGAGGCAACCACCATGGTTGTTGTTGGAGCCGATGTACACAAGCGCACCCACACGTTTGTCGCGGTCGACGAGGTCGGGCGCAAGATCGGCGAGAAGGTCGTCAAAGCCGTGACCGCGGGCCATGGCGAGGCGGTGATGTGGGCTCGGGAGCGCTTCGGCGCCGATGTGGTGTGGGCGATCGAGGATTGCCGGCATCTGTCGGCCCGGTTGGAGCGTGACCTGATGGGCTTTGGTCAGTCGGTGGTGCGGGTGCCGCCGAAGCTGATGGCCCAAACTCGGGCTAGCGCGCGTACGCGGGGCAAGTCTGACCCGATCGATGCGCTTGCCGTTGCGCGGGGATTCTTGCGTGAACCCGATCTGCCGGTCGCCTCGCATGACGAGGTGTCACGTGAGTTGAAGTTATTAGTGGATCGCCGGGAAGTCCTTGTGGCGCAACGCACGGCGACGATTAACCGGTTGTTGTGGCGGGTGCACGAACTTGATCCCGAACGCGCCCCGAAGTCGCGTTCGTTGGATCTGGCCAAGCACCGCCGCATCCTGGGTGACTGGCTAGACACCGTGCCCGGGTTGGTAGCCGAGTTGGCTCGTGACGAGCTGGCTGATATCAGCCGGCTCACCGAAACGATCAACGCCTTGGCCAAGCGGATCGGACAGCGAGTTCGCCACGTCGCCCCGGTGCTGCTTTCTCTTCCGGGCTGCGGGGAGCTGACCGCGGCCAAACTAGTCGGCGAGACCGCCGGCGTGACCCGGTTTAAAAGCGCGGCTGCCTTCGCACGTCATGCCGGAGTGGCGCCTGTCCCGGTGTGGTCGGGAAACACTGCCGGCCGGGTCCGGATGACCCGATCGGGCAACCGCCAACTCAACGCCGCCCTGCACCGGATCGCCGTCACCCAGATCCGCCTCGACGGCCTCGGACAGGCCTACTACCGCAAGCGGCTCACCGAGCGTGATTCCACCGCTGAAGCTTTACGTTGCCTCAAACACCGCATTAGCCGCGTCGTCTTTCATCACCTGCGAACCGACGAACAAAACCGTCAACAGCCTTGCCACCCGGCAGCGGCTTGACATAGGAGAAACGTGTGGCGCCACAGCGCCACGCCGCACGGCACGGGCGAGATCCGCAGGTGCGTCCACGTCGCTGCCAGCCAGGCGTCGTCGTGGCGATTACGTACCCAGACCCTCGACAAGTCATAGGGGTCGTGGTGCACTTCCACCGCCAGTTGTGGGCATCGACATTGTGCGCGCCGTCGCAGACGCTCCCGACTCGGCATCGCCGATTGATGCCGTCGCTGCCCTGTCGGCCTCGAAGCCAGACTCTCGTACTTTGAGCCCATCACCCAGTCGGCGGCGCGCCAATGCCAGGCTGTTATTACTGCCAACACGGGGCTTCAGGAGCGGGACTAAGCAAGTATTCCGGCCTCGCCGCAGGGATAGCCGATGCGTTGTGCTAACGCGGCGTGGGCGGCCTAACCGCGAATCTGACTGCAATGGCAGGAGTCGCGGTTTTCGAGGTCGCCGTCGAAGGAAGGCTGGATCGACAGCACCGATGGCCGCGACCTTGCAAAACACATCCGCGAGTCATGCCGCAAACTCAAGGCGCTGGCCTCGGGTGGCTGACCTGCGCAATGGGCCTATACCGGCATGTCGGCCTAGAAACGCAGCCGCTGGCACGACGTCGATGGATGCAACTCGACCTGCGTGGCGCCGCCGAGCAAAGCGACTCCCGCCCCGATCATTTAATTCTGCGGCCACTAACGACGGTCAAGGTTAGCAATACGATGGAAATGAATATGCGCGGTTACCGGTTAGTTTCCCGTGAGTTCAGCCGGATTGAAGCGATTTCAGTTGGAACCCACGGCCTTTCGGCTGTGAAGGTTCATAACT
>NZ_MVIJ01000051.1 GCF_002086735.1 Mycobacterium scrofulaceum
GGCGGCGGCGCGGTGGCGGGGGCCGCCGGTCCGGCCGCAGGCGGCGGGGCCGTCGTCGTGGCCGGCGGGACCGGGGTTGGGACTTCGGGGTCGGCACTCGAGACCGCCGGCAGGGCGATCGTCACGGCGCTGGCACTGGTCGCCGTGGCTATCGCCAGCGTCGCCCACAGGCCTTTCCGACGCGTCGTGTTGGGTTCCACCTGCTCCATGGCGACGAACCTACCGTGTTACCGCTGTGACGCAAGGAGACTTGTCGACAATTGCGGCGCCGTTGTGCCGATGTTGCCGATGTGCAACCCGAGCCGCCGAGGCCCCGAATTGCGCACTCTCACTTCGTCGCCGGATCCGTCGCCGGGTGCGTGGCCGGATATGCCGCCGGATACAGCGCCACCTCGTGCGCCTTCACGGCGAACCACACCCGCTGCCCGGGCGCCAGCCGCAGCTCCGACGCCGCGTCGGCGGTGATCTCCGCGGCCAGTCCGGGGGCGCCGTCGGATTGCTGTTCGCCGCGCACCAACACCGCGGACCCGCGAACGTCCATCTCCGCTACCGTCACCTCGACCGTGTTGCGCGGGCTGCCATGCGGCTGCTCCCGGTACACGGCCACCGCGGTCGGCGGGAAGACCGCGATGGCGGTCCGCCCCACGGCGAGGTCGTCACTCCCCTGCTGCGCCGGCGCCGCGTGCCAGCGCGCGCCCGACCGCGCGCGCAGCGAGGCGTCGGGGGCGACGGTCCCATTGACCAGGTTGATTCCCGCGATGCGTGCCCCGAAGTGACTGCGCGGCGCGGTGAGCACGTCGGAGACCGGGCCGATCTCGGCGATCCGGCCGGCCTCGAGCACCAGCACCCGATCGGCCAGCGTGACCACGTCGAGCAGGTCGTGCGTGATCAGCACGACGGCGCAGCCGGTGCGGCCGACCGCACCGCGCAGCACCGCGCGAATCGACGCGGCCGCGGCGACGTCGAGGCCGGTCAGCGGCTCGTCGAGCAGCAGCGCGTCGGGCTCGGCGGCCAGCGCCCGCGCGATCGCCACCCGCTGGGCTTGACCGCCGGACAGCTGCCGCGCCCGCCGGTCGGCGAGCAGCTCGGCGTCCACCTCGCGCAGCCAGCGCAGCGCCGTCGCCTTCTCCGTCGGCCGGCCGCGCCACGGCCGCCCGCGGCGGCTGTGCGGCCCGAACGCCACGTTGGCGGCGACGCTCATGTGCGGGAACAACAACGGGTCCTGCAACAGCAGGCCGACGCGGCGGTCGTGTGTTGCCACGTTCACCCCGGCCGCGGTGTCGGTCAGCACCCGATCGCCCAACCGCACCAGACCGCGATCCGGGCGAATCAGGCCGGCGATCACGTGCAGCGCGGTCGATTTGCCCGCGCCGTTGGGCCCGAGGACGGCCAGCACCTCGCCCGCCGAGACGGAGAAGTCCACGTCCAGGTGCCGATCCGCCACGACGGCGCGCAGCTGCAATTCGCTCATGGCCCCGGCTGCCTCGCTTCGGCGCCGCTCAGCCGGCCGGTCCCCAGCCCCAGCACCACGAGCGCCGCCACGGCCACCAACAGGATCGACAACGCCACCGCCGCGTCGGCGTCGGTCACCCGCTGCAGGTAGATCTCCAGCGGCAGCGTGCGCGTGACTCCTTGCCGGGACCCCGCGAAGGTCAACGTCGCGCCGAACTCACCCAGCGAGCGGGCGAACGCCAGCACGGCGCCCGACATCAGGCCCGGACGCAGCAGCGGCAGGGTGACCCGCCACCAAACCGTGCTGGGCCGCGCGCCCAGGGTCGCCGCCACCACCTCGAAGTCCGCGCCGGCGGTGCGCGCGGCTCCTTCCAGGGAGATCACCAGGAACGGCAGCGACACGAAGGTCTGCGCCAGCACCACCGCCGTGGTGCTGAACGCGACGCTGACACCCGCCGCCTCGAGGTACCTGCCCAGCAGCCCGAGCCGGCCGAACGCGTAGAGCAGCGCAATGCCACCCACCACCGGCGGCAACACGAGGGGCAGCAGGATCAACGGCCGCAGCAGCCGGACCGCGCGGGCCCGGCTGCGGGCCAACACGAGCGCCAACGGCACGCCGAGCAGGACGCACAGCGCGGTGCTGGCGGCGGCCGTCCGAAGGCTGAGCAGCAGCGCGGTCTGCGAGGAGGAACTGGTGATCAGCGCCCAGAAGTTCGGCCAGTCGACCTTGACCGTGATGGCCAGCAACGGCAGCACCACGAACACGGCCCCGGCCGCGGCGGGAACGTACACCCACCGCGGCAGATCCGTAGGCCGGTGCACGATTCAGGGCTTGGCGAAGCCCGACTGGGCCAGGATGCTTCGGCCGTCGTCACCGGTCACCATGGCCACGAACCGCTGCGCCAACGTTGGTTGCGGCGCGTTCTTCAACACCGCGATCGGATAGACGTTCACCGCGCCGGCGGCCTCCGGGAAGCTGACGGTGGTCACCTTGTCCCCGGCACTGTGGGCGTCGGTGACGTACACCAGCCCGGCGTCCGCCTGCCCGGTAGTGACCTTGTTGAGGACATCGGTCACGCTCGGTTCCTCGCTGACCGGGTGCAGGCGGACCCCGGTGTCGTCCTCGACCCGCTGGGTCGCCGCCCCGCACGGCACCGGCTGCTGGCAGATCACCACGCCCAGCCCAGGCCGCGCGAGGTCGGCGAACGAGCCGACCCGCCTGGGGTTACCGGGTGCGGTCACGATCACCAGCGTGTTCGACGCGAAGTTCGTCGGATCGCCGGCCAGCAAACCCGCTTTGCCGACGACGCCCATCTGCGCGGTGTCCGCTGACGCGAAGACGTCGGCCGTCGCGCCCTGGGTCAACTGGATGGCCAGTTCCGACGATCCCGCAAATTCGAATTCGACGGTGGCGTTGCCGTTTTCGCCCTTGAACCGCGCGGCGATCTGCGTGAATGCGGGCTTCAGCGAGGCGGCGGCGAAGACCACCACCTTCTTGGGCCCCGCGGCGGGCTTCGAACCGCACCCGACCAGGCCGGCCACCAGCACCAGGGAAACCGCCCCGGCCAGGATCCCGATCCGCCGCATTGGTGCACCCTAACCCGCCGATGATGCGGCCCGCGTGGGGGCCGAACGGTCGCAAAAAAGTGGGCGGCCGAATAGTTACGCAAATGATCCGCGCGTCGTGGCGCGAAGAATTTCCCCGACTAGCTACTGTCCAGTAACATCGACGGGGATTGATGCCATAACGCGCTGAGATCCGGGCAGGTCCGGGCAAGCGGTCCCGTGGGTTTCCGGGCCACACGGAACTGCCGGGCTCTGGGTTCAACGTTGAACACGAGGAGGTCATGGCAGTGGAGGTGCTGGTCACCGGCGGAGACACCGAGCTGGGGCGCGCAGTGGCCGAAGGCTTCCGCGATGACGGTCACAAGGTGACCCTCGTGGGGGCACGGCGCAGCGAGCTGGAAATCGCCGCCAAGGAACTGGACGTCGACGCGATCGTCTGCGACACCACCGACCCCGGCAGCCTGACCGAGGCTCGTGGCTTGTTCCCCCACCACCTGGACACCATCGTCAACGTGCCGGCCCCCTCCTGGGAGGCCGGCGACCCGCGTGCCTACTCGATCGCCGACACGGCCACCGCCTGGCGGAATTCGCTGGACGCCACGGTCCTTTCGGCGGTGCTCACGGTGCAGACCGTGGGGGACCACCTGCGCTCGGGCGGCTCCATCATCAGCGTGGTGCCCGAGAATTCGCCGGCCGGGAGCGTCGACGCCGCAATCAAGGCGGCCCTGTCGAGCTGGGTCTCGGGGCAGGCGGGCATCTTCGGCACCCGCGGTATCACCGTCAACGCCGTGGCCAGCGGGCGCAGCGCCCAGCCCGGGTATGACGGCCTCTCCCGCACGCCCCCCTCCGTCGCCGCCGAGGTCGCCCGGTTGGCGCTGTTCCTCACCAGCCCGTCCGCCCGGCACATCACCGGCCAGACGCTGCACGTCAGCCACGGAGCACTCGCGCAGTTCGGCTGACGGCGTAATCCGCGGCCGAGCGGTATCGCCCCGCGCCCGGCCGCACTACGGTAGGTCGCGTGGCTATTCGACTCGGTCTGCAGATTCCCAATTTCTCCTACGGCACCGGGGTGGAGCAGCTCTTCCCCACAGTTCTGGCTCAGGCCCGCGAGGCCGAATCCGCCGGTTTCGACTCGGTCTTCGTGATGGACCACTTCTACCAACTGCCCATGCTGGGCGACCCCGACCAGCCGATGCTGGAGGCCTACACCGCCTTGGGCGCGCTGGCCACCGGTACTGAACGAGTTCAGTTGGGCACCTTGGTGACTGGCAATACCTACCGGAACCCGACGTTGCTGGCCAAGATCATCACCACGCTCGATGTGGTGAGCCAGGGCCGCGCGATCCTGGGCATCGGCACCGGTTGGTTCGAACTCGAGCACGACCAACTGGGTTTCGAGTTCGGCACCTTCACCGACAGGTTCAACCGGCTCGACGAGGCGCTGCAGATCATCCTGCCGATGATCAAGGGCGAGCGGCCGACCTTCTCGGGCAAGTGGTATCAGGCGCGCGAGGCGCTCGCGAATCCTCGCTTCCGCGACCACATTCCGCTGATGATCGGCGGCAGCGGCGAGAAGAAGACCATCCCGCTGGCCGCACGCCACTTCGACCACCTCAACGTGATCGCCGGATTCGACGAGCTGCCAGGCAAGTTGGACGTTGTGCGGCGGAGCTGCGAGGACGTCGGTCGCGACCCCGCGACGCTGGAAACCAGCACGCTGACCACGGTGCTGATCGACGAGAACGCCAAGCCCGATCAGATTCCGGCGGAGATGACGCAGCGCATGGTGGTGGGCAACCCCGACTCGGTCGCCGACCAGATCAAGACCAAGGTGGTGGACGCCGGCATCGACGGCGTGATCATCAACCTGCCCTTCTACAGTCCCGGCGTCATCAGCGCCGTGGGTGCGGCGCTGCGTCCGGTCGTCGGCCTGTAACCCCGGCGCCGCTGGTGTGGAGTCGCGGATCTCGCGCGCCGCGGTAATACTTCCAGGGAGCAGCGTTCACCTGGGCCACGACGGCGCAGCGCAGAAGGAAAGGGCCGGGACAGCCCATGACGAAACGAGCCTTGGCGGCGATCGCGGCCGGTATGGCATTCGCCGCACCCCCGATCGCGCACGCCGACAACAACTGGATCGCGATGGCGATCTCGGACTCCACCGGCCACATCAACATCGCCGACGGCGCGGCGAACCAGGGCGCGGCCGAGAAGGCGGTGATGGAAACCTGTCGCAAGACCATCAGCGACTGCCGGCTGCTGGCCAGCGGCGAGGGCGGGTGCGTCGCGCTGGCCGTGAACGCCGCCCACTCGCGATACTTCGGGGGCTGGGGCCCGACGCGCGAAGAAGCGGAAGCGGCGGCGTTGGCACGCGCCCCCGGCGGGACCATCCAGGCGGGCCACGACCATTGTGCGGGAGAGGGCTCCAGTCAGTAAGGCGGCAGCTGGCTGATAGTTGCGCCACAGTGCCGGACGCCCACCAGGGGATTCGCCCCCGCACACCGTTAGTGTTGCAAACAACACATGGGTATCAACTAGGTTTCCGGGTATCCGCCTGACTAGCGTTGTGGCTAACTGCAGTCGCGTGTCCAAAAGCCCCCGTCAGGAGCAGCGGAAACATGATCCCCCCACCAGAAACCACAGCTGGAACCAAGCGTCGCCACCAGGTGGTGATCATCGGTTCGGGATTCGGTGGACTCAACGCGGCAAAGAAACTCAAGCACGCTGACGTCGACATCAAGCTGATCGCGCGCACCACCCACCACCTCTTCCAGCCCCTGCTGTACCAGGTGGCGACCGGCATCGTGTCCGAAGGAGACATCGCGCCGCCCACCCGCGTCGTCCTGCGCAGGCAGCGCAACGTGCAGGTGCTGCTCGGCGACGTCACGCACATCGACCTGGCCGGGAAGTTCGTGGTGTCCGATCTGCTCGGCCACACCTACGAAACCCCTTACGACAGTCTGATTATCGCCGCGGGTGCGGGCCAGTCGTACTTCGGCAACGACCACTTCGCCGAGTTCGCGCCCGGCATGAAGTCGATCGACGACGCCCTGGAGGTACGCGGACGGATCCTTAGCGCCTTCGAGCAGGCGGAGCGGTCGCGCGATCCCGAACGACGCGCCAAGCTGCTGACCTTCACCGTCATCGGGGCCGGCCCCACCGGTGTCGAAATGGCGGGGCAGATCGCGGAATTGGCGGCCCACACGCTGAAGGGCTCGTTCCGTGGCATCGACTCCACCAAGGCGCGGGTGATCCTGCTCGACGCGGCCCCCGCCGTGCTGCCGCCGTTCGGCGACAAGCTCGGCGCCAGGGCGCGCGCCCGGCTGGAGAAGATGGGCGTGGAGATCCAGCTGGGGGCGATGGTCACCGACGTCGACCGCAATGGCATCACGGTCAAGGATTCCGACGGCACCGTCCGGCGCATCGAGTCCGCCTGCAAGGTGTGGTCCGCGGGCGTGCAGGCCAGCGGGCTGGGCCGGAACCTGGCCGAGCAGTCGTCGGTGGAACTCGACCGGGCCGGACGGGTCAAGGTGCTGCCCGATCTGTCGGTCCCCGGGCATCCCAACGTGTTCGTGATCGGCGACATGGCCGCCGTCGAGGGCGTTCCGGGCGTGGCCCAGGGCGCGATCCAGGGCGCCAAGTACGTGGCCGGCACCATCAAAGCCGAGCTCGGCGGGGCCGACCCGGCGGAGCGCGAGCCGTTCCAGTACTTCGACAAGGGGTCGATGGCGACCGTTTCGCGCTTTTCCGCGGTGGCCAAGGTCGGCCCGCTGGAGTTCAGCGGGTTCATCGCCTGGCTGATGTGGCTGGTGCTGCACTTGGTTTACCTGGTCGGATTCAAGACCAAGGTCAGCACGCTGCTGTCGTGGACGGTGACGTTCCTGAGCACACGGCGGGGACAGCTGACCATCACCGAGCAGCAGGCGTTCGCCCGCACCCGCCTCGAACAGCTGGCCGTGCTCGCCGCGGAAGCCAAGCGACCGGCGGCCGCCAAGCGGGCCAGCTAACCGGCCAGCCGGTCAGCCTGCCAGGTACTCAGCAGCCCGCCGCCCGCCAGCATCAACACGGTCGAACCGGCGTCGATCGCGGCGTGCGCGAAAGCCGTTTCGGGGTAGCGCAATTCGTGGACTGACGCACGCGGCGCCGCGATGACGTCGTCGGCCGGCGACCCGGCGCCCAGTTCCACCCGGTGACGCAGCAAGGGTCGGTCGGCGCAGTCGGCGCGCAGCGATCCCGACCAAAAGCCTTCCCGCTCTTCGCATCTGCCGACCTGTACGCGCTCGCGGAAGCGGACCTGAGCCCCGTCCTGCAGGGAGAAGGTGGCGCTCGAGATGTGCCGGGCGGCTGCGGCGACCACGGTGGGCTCCAGGTCGATGTCCAGCGTTCCGCCGACTGCCACTTCCCAATGGGCATGCGAGGTCAGCGCATCGGCCCCGGGCAGGGCCACGGTGGCGGCGGCGCTGCGGAGCCTGAGGCGGGCGCCCGGCTCGACGACGATGCGCATGTCGATGCTGTCGCCGCCCAACGGCGTGGCCGCGGCCGACACCAGGTGGACCGTGTCGGGCGCGGTGCGCCGGGCCGCCAGCCCGCCGCGGCACTCGATGCGTGGCAGCCGGTTCGGATAGGCGACCACCAAGACCTGGGACCGCATCACACGGTGGCCGCCTCCCGCAATTGCGTGCGGACCCAGGACAACACCTGGGTCGCCGCCGGGTCGTCGGCCAGTGACTGCAGCACGGTGGGCCGCCCGTCGCGGACCGCGGCGGCATCGTCGGCCATCACCTGCAGGTCGGCTCCCACCAGGGGCGCCAGGTCGGTCTTGTTGACCACCAACAGATCCGAGTAGGTGACTCCGGGCCCGCCCTTGCGTGGGACCTTGTCGCCGCCGGCCACGTCGACGACGAAGATCTGCACGTCCACCAAGCCCGAGGAAAAGGTAGCGGTCAGGTTGTCGCCGCCGGATTCGACCAGGATCAGGTCCAGCGGCTCATGGGCGGCAATCAAGTCGTCGATCGCGTCGAGGTTCGCGGTGATGTCGTCGCGGATCGCGGTGTGCGGGCACCCCCCGGTCTGCACCGCCGCGATCCGGTCGTCCGGCAGCACCGCATGCTTGCGCAAGAAGTCGGCGTCCTCGGTGGTGTAGATGTCGTTGGTCAGCACCGCCAGCGACAGTTCGTCGCGCAACTGCCGGCACAGCGCGGCGACCAGCGCGGTCTTGCCGGACCCCACCGGGCCGCCGACGCCGACGCGCAACGGCTCCCCCGGTTGTCGGACCCGTCGCGGCCGTTCGACCTGTGGATGTGGGTGGCTGTGTGAATGTGTTGGCATCTCGTGTCTTTCATCGGACTGCGGGAAGCGATTCGCGCACGGCGCGTTGGTAGGCAGCGTATCGACCATATGATGGCCAAGTTGCGCAGGTGGTGCTGCGGCCGCGCGCAGTCATTGCCAGGAAAGTCACAGCTGTCTGCGGGCTACGCCAGGTTGCGGACGAAGGTCGAACAGGTACCTTGAATGGCGGCGCGCCGAAACGGCCGCCCGGACGAGTTCGCCGTACCCGGAGAGCGACAAGACGGTGACCGCGGGATGCCTGGCGTGCCGGTCAACCGAAACGGTCTGCGAACTTCTCCTCCGTTTAGTTTCGGTCGTCGGGGCATCCTCCGCCGTGAATTGAAACTCGACGAGAGGATTTTCGATGTTCAACCCGTTCGCCGGCCAGGCCGACATCCCCAACCGCGAGGGCGCGTGGGCGCAGCAGGCCGAAGCCGAGCTGTCCACGCGCCGTCACCGGGAAGAGATCGACCGGTGCATCAGCCACGGGCTGGAAGCCGCCCCCACGATCAACGACCGCACGCTGTCGACCTTCGCGCGCGGCGAGCTGCCCCACTTCGCCGGTGAACGCGGGACGTTCCTAAAGGCCCCGTTCCTGGAGGATGTGAACGACGTCGCCGACGCCGAGGTCGCCGTCTTCGGGGCGCCGCTGGACGCCGGCACGACCTACCGGCCGGGAACGCGGTTCGGGCCGATGGGTATCCGCCGGTCCACCAACCTGTTCGGCACGTACTGCTACGAGCTGGGTGTGGACCTGCGCGAGCAGCTCAACATCGTCGACATCGGCGACGTGGTCACGATTCCCGCCAACATCGAGAAGTCGTTCGACCAGATCAGCCAGGCCATGGCGCACGTGGTTTCCAAGGGCGTCTTTCCGGTGGTGCTCGGCGGCGACCACTCGATCGGCTTCCCGACCGTGCGCGGTCTGGCCCCCTACCTGGACGGCAACGTCGGGATCATCCATTTCGACCGCCACGTCGACACCCAGGAGACCGACCTCGACGAGCGGATGCACACCACGCCGTGGTTCCACGCCACCAACATCAAGAACGCCCCGGCCACCAACCTGGTGCAGATCGGGATCGGCGGGTGGCAGGCGCCGCGTGCCGGCGTCCAGGTGGGCCGCCAGCGCGGCAGCACCGTGATCACGGTCGGAGACGTCGAGCGCGTCGGGATCGAGAAGGTCGCCGAAATCGCGCTGGAAACGGCGTGGAAAGACGCCAAGGCCGTGTACCTCTCGTTCGACATCGACGTCATCGACGCGGGATTCGTTCCCGGCACCGGCTGGCCCGAGCCTGGCGGCCTGCTGCCGCGCGAGGCGCTCAACCTGATCCGGATGATCTCCGAACCGGGGCTGAACGGCATCGAGGTGGTGGAGTGCTCACCGCCGTATGACTGGGCGGAGCAGACCGCGCTGATGAGCAGCCGGGTCATCCTGGACAGCCTGGCCGTCATGGTCCGGGCGGGCAAGCTCGGCAAGAAGCCCGCGGCGCTCAAGCGACACGCGTGGGGGCCCTTCTCCGACTGACGTTCCGCGTGGGCCTCGCGAGGCCCACGCCCCCGACGCCAGCTTCCGCCGGTCCGCCGGTAGAGACCGACGGGCTGAGATCGACCAACGAATTGCTCGTTGGTCATATAGCAAACAATGCTGCGCGCCATGGCCGCGATGGTGGCTGCGCCGGATGCCCCGGGCTGGGTTGCCACCCGCCCGGGGCCCGGCGAACGGCCGAGCCGGGTCGCCGCGCGCACTGTTCCGACAGCGCCCGGGACGCCGGTTGGCCGCGACTCGCCCCAGAGTGCTTGGTGGAATGGCTCTCTCGCGTCGCCACTCGGCGACGCCGACCGGTCACCCTACGGGCATCGGAGCCCGACGAAATCCCCTCCAGCTAGCCGGCGCAAGCCGGTCGGCCCCGGTGGCGCTGCCCGCAACCGACCCGGACGCCGCCCGACGCCGGCCGGCCATTGTCATTCCCAGCAAATTCCCAGCAGTTAACCATGGTTGTTCCAGTTACAACTATGAATATTACCTGTTGTGCGGCAAGGAGACGGCGGTGCGTCGCTCTGCGCCGCGGTATGGCGATGCGGGCGTTCGGGCGCCCCATCACTGGTGCGCGAGCCATCGCGCACGGAACCGGGGCACCAAGCCGCCGCCCGAGTCGGGCTCGGGTTCGGCGATTGGGCGCCTGACCGGCTGCTTCTGGGGGTTTTGTAGTGGATTTTGCGGCGTTACCGCCCGAGGTCAACTCCGGGCGGATGTATGCGGGCGCGGGGGTGGGTCCCCTGGTGTCCGCGGCGGCGGCCTGGGACGCGCTGGCGGCGGAGCTGAGCTCGGCGGCGGCCTCGTACCGGGCGATCGTGTCCGAGCTGACGGGCGGGTCGTGGGCGGGCCCGTCGTCCAGCGTGATGGCCGCGGCGGCGGCGCCCTACGTGTCGTGGATGAACATCACCGCGGCGCAGGCGCAGCAGACGGCCGGCCAGCTGGGGGCCGCCGTGGCGGCCTACGAGGCGGCGTTCGCGGCCACCGTGCCGCCGCCGCAGATCGAGGTCAACCGCGCGTTGTTGGCGTCGCTGGTGGCCACCAACATCCTCGGGCAGAACACGCCCGCGATCGCGGCCACCGAGGCGCAGTACGCGGAGATGTGGGCCCAGGACGCCACGGCCATGTACGGCTACGCCGGAGCGTCCGCGGCGGCGACCCGGCTGACCCCGTTCGCCGCGCCGAAGCAGACCACCAACACGAACGGCACGGCCATGCAAGCCAACGCCGTCAACCAGGCCGCGCAATCGGCGACCGGGCCCGGCACGCAGTCGGCGCTGAACACCGTGCCCAACATGCTGCAGAACATCTCGGCGGGTTCGATCGTCAACCCGTCCAACCTGGATCCGGGCCTGGGCAACCTGTTCGGCCCGAGCAGCGGCCCCACGGGCCTCAACGAGCTCACCCAGAACATCGGAAACTGGGCCCTGGTCATCAGTGGGCCGCTGTTCACCGCGTCGGGCATCACGCCCCTGATGGGCGGCCTGTACGGGCTCGCGTTGCCCACGGCGGCGGCCGTGGCCGGCGACGTGTCCCCGGCGGACGCGGGGCTGGGCACCCTGGCCAATTCGCCGGTGTCGGGAAGCCTCGGCAACGCCGGGGTCTCGGCGGGCCTGGGCGAATCGGCCACCGTCGGCAAGCTGTCGGTGCCGCAGGCGTGGGCGGACTCCCCCGCCGTTCGCCTCGCCAGTAGCGCATCGCCGCTGTCGACGGCCGGGCTGGGGGGTGTGCCGCAGGCCGAGGCGGCCGCGCCCGGCGGCTTCTTCGGCATCCCCCCGGTGGGCAGTCTGGTCAACGCGCCCAGGGGCGAGCAGACCCGCGCCCGCTCCGGCGCCGGCCAGAAGGTCGTCCCGACGGGACCGGCCGGGCCGGCGGCCGACGAGCGCGCCCCGGTGCTGGCTCCCGCGCCGCAACGGACACGCAAGCATGTCGCCAGCGCGCTCAGCGAACGCGAACGCGAGGAGCTCGAGAAGCTGCGCAAGGAGATCTCCGAAGTGGCGACGGAGCGTGACGCGGCGGCCCGCCTGATCAAGGAGGCGATGCTGTGACCGTCGATTTCGCGGCGTTGCCCCCGGAGGTCAATTCCGCCCGGATGTACGCGGGCGCGGGCGCGGGCTCGCTGGTGACGGCCGCGGCGGCCTGGGAGAAGCTGGCGACCGAGTTGAGTTCGGCCGCGGCCTCGTACCAGGCGATCGTGTCCGAGCTGACCGGCGGCCCCTGGGTCGGTGCGTCGTCGGGGAACATGGCGGCGGCGGTTGCGCCCTACGTGTCGTGGATGAACACCACCGCGGCGCAGGCCCAGCAGACCGCGGGCCAGCTGGGCTCGGCCGCCGCGGCCTACGAGGCGGCGTTCGCGGCCACCGTGCCGCCGCCGGAGATCGAGGTGAACCGGGCGTTGTTGGCGTCGCTGGTTTCCACCAACGTGCTCGGGCAGAACACCCCCGCGATCGCGGCCACCGAGGCGCAGTACTCCCAGATGTGGGCCCAGGACGCCGCGGCGATGTACGGCTATGCCGGGGCTTCGGCGGCGGCCACGCAGGTGACGCCGTTCGCCGCGCCGCAGCAGACCACCAACCAGTCCGGGTCGACCAACCAGAACTCGGCGGTGATGAAGGCCATGGCGACCGGCGGGTCGAACACCACGTCGACGCTGTCGAACATCCCCAACCTGCTGAAGCAGTCGTCGGCGGGATCGTCAGGAACCACCGCCGGGTCGGGGGGGTCGTTGGTGGACCTGTTCAACAACTTCAGCGAGAACACCATCGGCTACCAGATCCTCTCCGAGGGTCTCAACTTCGACGCCTCCGGTGCACTGTTGACCCTCGCGCCGCCGGTGGCCGCGGCCTGGAATCCGTTGGTCGACTCGCTGTCGGCACCGGCGAGCGCGGCGTCCCAGGTGTCGGGGGCGGGTTCGGCACTGGTGATTTCGTCCGCGCCGGCCGCCTCACCCGGAGTGTCGGCGGGCCTCGGCGAGGCGGCCTCGATCGGCAAGCTGTCGGTCCCGCAGTCGTGGAGCACGTCCCCGGCGATCCGGCTCGCCGCCACCGCGCTGCCGAGCGCCGGGCTCGACGGCCTGCCGCAGGCCGGCGCAGTCGCACCGGGCTTCTACGGCGGCATGCCGCCGATGGGCCCGGTGGCCAGCGTGGTCAACGCGCCGCGCGGCGAGCAGGGGCGTCTGCGAGCCGGCGCGCGCCACAAGGTGATTCCCGCGCTGGCCGGCGAGACCGGCATGCACGACGACCCCGCCGCGCGCTGGGCCGCGACCAATGCGTCCGCCGAGGACGACGGTGCATCCAGCGAACGCGACGAGCTCATCGCACTGCGTAAGGCGATGGCCGACTTCACCCGGCAGCGAGACGTCCTCAAGCGCACGGCCGCGACATTGATCAAGGAGGCAACGCAGAAGTAGCGACACCCGCCGTCCGCTGGCGGGACTTCACCGGAACTCTCTCGACGACGATTGGAATCAGCGCAGATGTTCTTCACAAAGCCGGCCAAACGGTCCGCGGCGGGTTGGGAAGGCGATTTGGCCGTCGACTCGAATCCGATTGCGACGCAAGACGAATTGAATACCGCCACCTCGGCGACGAAGCCCGCCGGCGTGCCGGCGGAGAGCACGCTCGACGACGAGGACCAGGCCCAGCTCAAGGCTCTGGGCTTCCAGTCCGATTTCAAGCGGGACATGAGCCCATGGGCGAACTTCTCGTTGGGCTTCACCTACCTCTCACCCGTGGTCGGCATCTACACGGTGTTCGCGTTCGCGCTGGCCACCGCCGGCCCACCGATGATCTGGAGCCTGCTGATCGCCGGCGTCGGACAGATGCTGGTCGCGCTGGTCTTCAGCGAGGTGGTGGCGCAGTTCCCCGTGGCCGGTGGCGTCTACCCCTGGGCGCGCCGGTTGTGGGGCCGCAAATGGGCGTGGATGACCGGGTGGGTCTACATGTTCACGCTGCTGGCGCTGCTCGCGGACGCCGCCTACGGTGCGGGCCCGTACGTGGCAGATGTCTTCGGCTTCAAGCCTTCTCCGCATGCCACGGTGCTGTGTGCGCTGATCATGCTGGCGCTGGCGACCGTCATCAACCTCACCGGCACCAAGATCCTCGGCTACTTCGCCATCTTCGGCTTCAGCGCCGAACTGATCGGCGCCATCGTGGTCGGCGTCTGGCTGCTGTGCACGCAGCGCCACCACAACCTCGGCGTGCTGTTCCACAGCTTCGGCGCCGAGGGCAAGCACAGCTACACGTACGCCTTCCTGGCCGCCAGCCTCATCGCCCTCTACCAGTTCTTCGGCTTCGAGGCCTGCGGCGACGTCGCCGAGGAGGTCCGCAACCCCGGCGTGCAGATTCCCAAGGCGATGCGCCGCACCATCTACGTCGGCGGGTCGGCGGCCACCTTCGTCTGCCTCAGCCTGATCCTGTCGGTCACCGACTTCGGCGCGGTGATCAGCGGCAAGGACCCCGATCCGATCGACACCATCCTGAAGACGGCGTTCGGCGGCGTCGGCGCCAAGATCGTGCTCTGCATCGTGTTGATCTCGTTCGTATCCTGCGCGCTGAGCCTGCAGGCCGCCGCCAGCCGGCTCATCTACTCCTACGGACGCGACGACATGATCGTCGGCTCCAAGCTGTTGGCGCGCTTCGACCACAAGCGGCACGTGCCGCCCTACTCCCTGCTGATCGCGGTCATCATCCCGGCGGTGCTGATCGTGGGGTCGCTGATCTCCAGCGACGCGCTGACCAAGCTGGTCAGCTTCGGCTCGGTGGGCGTCTACATCGCCTTCCAGATGGTCGTGCTGGCCGCCCTGCGGGCGCGGATCAAGGGCTGGGTGCCCACGGGCAAGTACCGGCTGGGCCGGTGGGGAGTGCCCGTCAACATCGGCGCACTGATCTACGGTGTGGCGGCCATCGTCAACCTCGCCTGGCCGCGCGACTCCCACCAGCCCTGGTACGACGACTACATCATCCTGCTGATGTCGGTGACCATCATCGCCCTGGGCATCCTCTACCTCGCGTTCACCCGGGCCCACACCAAGAGCGACGCGCCCCACGCCGACGCCATTCCGGAGCCGGCCCGGAAGTAGCTGCCGCGCGGCGCTTTTCAGGAGACGAAAAGCGGCCTTTCGCGTTCGCTGTGGCGCTGGGCGAGCGTGTCGAGCAGCGGGTCGGACAGGTCGGACAGCCCGGCGGCGGCTTCGGTGGCGGTGCGCTCGCACAGGTCCGCCAGCCGAAACGTGCACGCCGCCACGTCGGCCGGGTCCAGGGCCAGCAGCCGCTGCGCGGCGGTCGCCGAGCCGGTCATGGTGGTGTAGACGAGCGTCAGGGCGGTCTGCTCGGGGGCGAGCCCGCTGACGACACCGACCCGCCCGGCCGCGACGGCGAGGTGCGGCTGCGCGCCGATGTCGTCCCAGCGCGCGTCCGGCCAGACCCGCCGCGCCAGCCGGGCCAGCCCGCGGCCCTGGCTGCGTGACGCTTCGCGGGCGGCCGGTGCGGGGGTGCGGGCATCGGTCTCCAGATCGGCCGCTTCGGGGCCGAGGTCACCGCGATGGACCGCCGCCGCGATCGAGGCGGTGACCAGGCCGGAACTTCGAATTCGGCGGCGCAGGAACGCTTCCAGCCGGTCCAGGTCGGTCACCAGCCCGCTGGTGACCGCCTCCTCCACGCCACCGGAATGCACGTGGGCTCCGGCCGGCAGTCGGGAATCGGCCAGGGTGAGCAGCGTCGCCAGTGCGGACATGGATCGTCAGAACAGGAAATACCGTTGCGCCATCGGCAATTCCGCCACCGGGTCGGGCTGCCAGACCTCGCCGTCGATCCGCACGGTGAACGTGTCCGGGTCCACCTCGATGTCGGGCAGCGCGTCGTTGTGCGGCAGGTCCGCCTTGGCGAGCCCGGTGGTGTTGCGCACGGGGACCAGCCGCCGGTTGACCGCCAGCCTTTCGGCCAGGCCGGCCTCGATCGCCTGCGGCGCAACGAAATGCACCGACGTGGCGGCCGCCGCGGCCGGCGCCGCGCCGAACATCGGGCGCGGAAGCACCGGCTGCGGCGTCGGGATCGACGCGTTGGCGTCCCCCATCGCCGCCCATGCGATCATGCCGCCCTTGAGCACCGCGTGCGGCCGGACCCCGAAGAACGCCGGCTCCCAGAGCACCAGGTCCGCGAGCTTGCCCACCTCCACCGATCCGACCTCGTGGTCGAGGCCGTGGGCGACGGCCGGGCAGATCGTGTACTTGGCGACGTAGCGGCGCGCCCGCATGTTGTCCGCGGCGCCGTCGCCGGGCAGGGCGCCGCGGCGGCGTTTCATGACGTGCGCGGTCTGCCAGGTCCGCATCACGACTTCCCCGATGCGGCCCATCGCCTGCGAGTCGCTGCCGATCATCGAGATCGCGCCGATGTCGTGCAGCAGGTCCTCCGCCGCCATGGTCGACGGCCGGATACGGCTTTCCGCGAAGGCCAGGTCTTCGCGCACCTGGGGATTGAGGTGATGGCAGACCATCAACATGTCCAGGTGCTCGTCGAGGGTGTTACGCGTGTGCGGGCGGGTGGGGTTGGTGGAGCTGGGCAGCACGTTGGGTTTGCCTGCGACGGTGATGATGTCGGGAGCGTGGCCGCCGCCGGCGCCCTCGGTGTGATACGTGTGGATCGACCGCCCCGCGATGGCGGCCAGGGTGTCTTCCACGAACCCCATCTCGTTGAGGGTGTCGGTGTGCAACGCCACCTGGACGCCGGCGGCGTCGGCGACGGTGAGGCAGGCGTCGATGGCCGCCGGTGTGGACCCCCAGTCCTCGTGCAGTTTGAAACCCGAAGCGCCGCCGCGCAATTGCTCCCACAGCCCCTCGGCGCTGACGGTGTTACCCTTGCCCAGCAGCGCGACGTTCACCGGCCAGCCGTCGAGCGCCTCGAGCATCCGCTCCAGATGCCATGAACCCGGTGTCACCGTGGTGGCCTTGGTGCCCTCGGCGGGCCCGGTGCCGCCGCCGATGATCGTCGTGATCCCGGAGCCGAGCGCCTCGGGCATCAGCTGCGGGCAGATCAGGTGCACGTGGCAGTCGATGGCGCCGGCGGTGACGATCCGGCCGTTGCCGGCGATGACCTCGGTCGACGGCCCGACCACCAGGTCCGGATGCACGCCCGTCATGGTGTCGGGGTTGCCGGCCTTACCGATCGCGGAGACGCGGCCGTCACGAATACCGATGTCGGCCTTGATGATTCCCCAGTAGTCGATGATGACCGCACCGGTGATCACGGTGTCGGGCGCCCCCTCGGCGCGGGTGGCGAGCCCCTGGCCCACCGACTCGCGCAGCACCTTGCCGCCCCCGAACACCGCCTCGTCACCGGCCAACCCCGGTCCCCCGCTGCGGTCCTCGGTGATCTCCACCAGAAGATCGGTGTCCGCCAACCGGATCCGGTCCCCGGCGGTGGGGCCGAAGAGTTGGGCGTAGCGGTCCCTCGACAGGCTGGCCATCAGGCGTCCAGCCGTCCGGGCGGGTTCAGGGTCAGCCCGTGCACTTCCCGGCGTCCACGCAGCGGTACCAGCCGGACGGTGTGGGGCACACCGGGTTCGAAGCGCACGGCGGTGGCCGCCGCGATGTCCAGCCGATAGCCGTGCGCCGCGGCGCGGTCGAACGCGAGCGCGGAGTTGGCTTGAGGAAGGTGGACGTGGCTGCCCACCTGCACCGGACGGTCACCGGTGTTGATGATCTGCATCTCGATGCTCTCAGCGTAAGCGTTGATGCCGATATCGCCGCTGCCGTAGAGGATTTCGCCCGGAATCATGGGATCGGGTGGTGAACGGTGACGAGTTTGGTGCCGTCGGGGAAGGTCGCCTCCACCGCGACTTCGGCCAGCATTTCCGGCACCCCCTCCATCACGTCGTCGCGGCTGAGCACGTCGCAGCCGCTGGCCATGAGCTCGGCGACGGAGCGGCCGTCGCGCGCACCCTCGAGAATGTGGTCGGTGATGATGGCAACGGCCTCCGGGTGGTTCAGCCGCAAGCCCCTGGCGCGGCGTCGGCGTGCCAGTTCGGCGGCGTAGGACAACAGCAATCGCTCTTGTTCGTGCGGCGTAAGGAGCACGCTCTCCGATCCTGCCACGCCCCCCGCGGGCGCCGGCGCCCGGCCACGTGTACGGCCCCGGCCGGGTTACGCCTCGAGGTTCTGCAGGCGCACCTGCCCGCGGGCCACCGTGCGGCCGTCGCCGTCGGTGATGGTCACCAGCCACAGCTGCTGGCGCCGGCCGCGGTGGATCGGTTCGGCGGTGCCGTACACCATGCCCGAGCCGATGGAACGCAGAAAGTCGGTGTTGTTGTTGACTCCCACGACATTCCCCCCGCCGCGGGTGGCGAGCCAGGTGTAGGCGGCCACGCTGGCCATGCTCTCGATGATCGAGCAGTAGACGCCCCCGTGCACGAGGCCCATCGGCTGCAGCAGCTTCGGGGTGACCTCGAGCTGGGCCCGGGCGCCGTCGGGGCTGAGTTCGGTGAATTGCAGCCCGATCTCCTGATCGAAGGGCGCGGTGAAATCCGGCGGGGTCGTCGTCTCCGGGGGCGGTGGCACGTTCTGTGTCTACACCATCGGTCGGTCGGCACCGCTCCCGGCGCGAGGCCGACCAGAAACGGCCCCGGAAACGGCTGAGCCCCGTGCCACTCGGGCACGGGGCTCGCCGATCGAGTAGACCGGGGGTCACTGCAGCCCTCAGGACTCGCCGCGGTCGGTGTTCGCTCGACCCGGTTAGCATAGGCAAGGCTGCCCTAATTTCGCAAGCACCTTTTCGGCGGCGCGGCGACGACCTTCGGTACGACCGTCGGTAGTAATCGGGAGTAAGATGGTGCTCGACCCTCAGGAGACAACGCACTATGGCCAAACTGACCCGGCTTGGGGATCTGGAACGGGCCGTGATGGATCACTTGTGGTCCACGCAGGAACCCCAAACGGTCCGCCAGGTTCATGAGGCGTTGTCGGCGCGCCGCGACCTCGCCTACACGACGATCATGACCGTGCTGCAGCGGCTGGCCAAGAAGAATCTGGTCTCCCAGATCCGTGACGACCGGGCCCACCGGTACGCACCCGTGCACGGCCGCGACGAGCTGGTCGCCGGCCTGATGGTCGACGCCCTCGCCCAGGCCGAGGATTCTGGCGGCAGGCACGCCGCGCTCGTCCACTTCGTCGAGCGGGTGGGCGCCGACGAGGCGGACGCCCTGCGGCGAGCGCTGGCCGAACTGGAAGCCAATCAACGCAACAACGCGCCATCCGCTGGCGTGTCGCCGGAGGACTGAGGGAGACTGGCAGCGTGTCCGCGCTGGCCTTCACCATCCTCGCGGTGCTGCTCGTCGGCCCGGTGCCGGCCATGTTGGCACGCGCGAGCTGGCCGCTGCGCGCTCCCCGCGCCGCGATGGTGTTGTGGCAGGCCGTCGCGCTGGCCGCAGTCCTCTCCGCGTTCAGCGCCGGCATCGCGATCGCCACCCGGCTGCTCATGCCCGGCCCCGACGGGCGGCCCACCACCAGCATCGTCGGCGACGCGGGCCGCCTCGGCTGGCCGCTGTGGGTTGCCTACGTCGGCGTTTTCGCGCTGACCGTGCTGGTCGGCGCCCGATTGGTGGTCGCCGTGGTTCGGGTCGCCATCGCCAACCGGCGGCGGCGGGCCCATCACCGCATGGTGGTCGACCTGGTCGGCGTCGGCCACGACGCGGCGCTCCCCCAGCCGTGTGCCCGCACGCGCGACCTTCGCGTGCTGGACGTTGCGCAGCCGCTCGCCTACTGCTTGCCCGGCGTGCGCAGCAGGGTGGTGGTCAGCGAGGGGGCGCTGAGCACGCTCGCCGACGCGGAGGTCGCGGCGATCCTCACCCACGAGCGGGCGCATCTGCGCGCCCGGCACGACCTCGTCCTGGAGGCCTTCACCGCGGTGCATGCCGCGTTCCCCCGTTTGGTGCGCAGCGCGAACGCGCTGGGCGCGGTGCAACTGCTCGTCGAGCTGCTGGCCGACGACGCCGCCGTGCGCGCGGCGGGCCGCGCTCCCCTGGCGCGGGCCCTGGTCGCCTGCGCTTCCGGGCGGGCGCCGTCGGGCGCCCTGGCCGCGGGTGGCACCAGCACGGTGGTCCGCGTGCGCCGGCTGGGCGGGGGCGGCAACAGCCTGGCGCTGTCGGCCGCCGCGTACCTGGCCGCGGTGGCCGTGTTCGTGGTCCCGACGATCGCGCTGGCCGTGCCGTGGCTCACGGAGTTGCGGCGGCTGTTCAACCTCTGAGGCGGCACCGGGCCATCACCCCGGGCGGCCGCTGGTCGGCTGTGCCACAGTGTGACCGAAAGCTTTTCGCACCGTTCTCCGACCTGAGAGGCGAAGACATGGGTTCGTCGGATTCTCCCCCGAATGCCAACACCGCTACCGCGCAGATCGGCGTCACCGGCCTCGCGGTGATGGGCTCGAACATCGCACGCAATTTCGCCCGGCACGGCTACACCGTGGCGCTGCACAACCGGTCGGTCGCGAAAACCGACGCGTTGCTCGAAGAACACGGCGACGAGGGCAAGTTCGTGCGCTCGGAGACCATCGCCGAGTTTCTCGACGCGCTGGAGAAGCCGCGGCGGGTGCTGATCATGGTCAAGGCCGGCGACCCCACCGACGCCGTGATCAACGAGCTCGCCGACGCCATGGAGGAAGGCGACATCATCATCGACGGCGGCAACGCCCTCTACACCGACACCATCCGCCGCGAGAAGGCGATGCGCGAGCGCGGCCTGCACTTCGTCGGCGCCGGCATCTCCGGCGGCGAGGAGGGCGCGCTCAACGGGCCGTCGATCATGCCGGGCGGGCCCGCCGAGTCCTACGAGTCGCTGGGCCCGCTGCTGGAAGAGATCTCCGCGCACGTCGACGGGGTGCCGTGCTGCACCCACATCGGCCCCGACGGCGCCGGCCACTTCGTCAAGATGGTGCACAACGGCATCGAGTACTCCGACATGCAGCTGATCGGCGAGGCCTACCAGCTGCTGCGCGACGGCCTGGGCAAGACCGCCGAGCAGATCGCCGACGTGTTCGACGAGTGGAACTCCGGCGATCTGGACAGCTTCCTGGTGGAGATCACCGCCCAGGTGCTGCGGCAGACCGACGCCAAGACCGGCAAGCCGCTCGTCGACGTCATCCTCGACGAGGCCGAGCAGAAGGGCACCGGCCGCTGGACGGTCAAGTCGGCCCTGGACCTCGGTGTCCCGGTGACCGGCATCGCCGAGGCGGTGTTTGCCCGCGCGTTGTCCGGCTCGGTCACCCAGCGCAAGGCCACCACCGGGCTGGCCTCGGGCGAGCTGGGTGCAAAACCCAGCGACGCCACGCAGTTCACCGAGGACGTCCGGCAGGCCCTGTACGCGTCCAAGATCATCGCGTACGCGCAGGGCTTCAACCAGATTCAGGCCGGCAGCGCCGAATACGACTGGGGCATCACACCGGGCGACCTGGCCACCATCTGGCGCGGCGGCTGCATCATTCGCGCCAAGTTCCTCAACCGCATCAAGGACGCGTTCGACGAAGACCCCGACCTGCCGACGCTGATCGTCGCGCCGTACTTCCGCAGCGCGATCGAGGCGGCGATCGACGGGTGGCGCCGGGTCGTGGTGACCGCGACGCGGCTGGGCATCCCCATCCCGGGCTTCTCCTCCGCACTGTCCTACTACGACGCCCTGCGCACCGAGCGGCTGCCCGCCGCGCTGACGCAGGGTCTGCGCGACTTCTTCGGCGCCCACACCTACGGCCGGATCGACGACGACCCGGACAAGCGCTTCCACACCCTCTGGAGCGGGGACCGCAGCGAGGTACCCGCGTAGTCCTGGAAGACTGGAAGGCGTGCGGTTTCTCGACGGGCATCGGCCCGGCTACGACCTGACCTACAACGACGTCTTCATCATGCCGAACCGGTCGGAGGTCGCTTCGCGCTTCGATGTCGACCTGTCCACCGACGACGGCTCCGGCACCACCATCCCGGTGGTGGTGGCCAACATGACCGCGGTGGCCGGCCGGCGGATGGCCGAGACGGTCGCGCGGCGGGGCGGGCTGGTCATCCTGCCGCAGGATCTCCCGATCACCGCGGTGCAGCAGACCGTGGAGTTCGTCAAGAGCCGGGACCTGGTCCTGGACACCCCGGTGGTGCTCGCCCCCGACGATTCGGTGTCCGACGCGACCGCGCTGATCCACAAGCGCGCGCACGGCGTCGCCGTCGTCGTCTTCGAGGGCCGCCCGATGGGCTTGGTGAGCGAATCGTGCTGCCTCGGCGTGGACCGCTTCACCCGGGTGCGCGACGTCGCCACCACCGACTTCGTCACCGCCCCGGTCGGCACCGACCCGCGCAAGGTCTTCGACCTGCTCGAGCACGCCCCGATCGGGGTCGCGGTGGTGACGAACGCCGACGGCACGCTGGCCGGCGTGCTGACCCGCACCGGGGCCGTCCGGACCGGCCTCTACACGCCCGCGGTCGACGCCCGCGGGCGGCTGCGGGTGGGCGCGGCCGTCGGCATCAACGGCGACGTGGGGGCCAGGGCGCGCTCCCTGGTCGAGGCGGGTGTCGACGTGCTGGTCATCGACACCGCGCACGGGCACCAGGCCAAGACGCTCGACGCCATCCGCACGGTCTCCTCCCTCCAACTCGGCGTGCCGCTGGTGGCCGGCAACGTCGTCTCCGCGGAGGGCACCCGCGACCTGCTCGCCGCCGGGGCGAGCATCGTGAAGGTCGGGGTCGGGCCGGGCGCGATGTGCACCACCCGGATGATGACCGCCGTCGGTCGTCCGCAATTCTCCGCGGTGGTCGAATGCGCCTCGGCTGCAAGGGAATTGGGCGGACATGTCTGGGCCGACGGCGGCGTCCGGCATCCGCGCGACGTGGCGCTGGCGCTGGTGGCCGGGGCGTCCAACGTGATGATCGGGTCGTGGTTCGCCGGCACCTACGAGTCGCCCGGCGACCTGATGCGCGACCGCGACGACCAGCCCTACAAGGAGAGCTACGGCATGGCGTCGAAGCGGGCGGTGGTCGCCCGCAGCGCCGCCGACACGGCGTTCGATCGCGCCCGCAAAGCCCTGTTCGAGGAAGGCATTTCGACCTCACGGATGGGCCTGGACCCCGACCGCGGCGGCGTCGAGGACTTGATCGACCACATCACGTCGGGCGTGCGCAGCACGTGCACCTACGTTGGCGCCGCCGACCTGACGGACCTCTACGAGCGGGCCGTCGTCGGGGTGCAGTCGACCGCGGGCTTCGCCGAGGGCCACCCGCTGCCGTTGGGCTGGTGACGCGCCCACCGCCAGCAAACACGCCCAGCCTGGTGGTCGTCCGGCCGCGGTGTCGGGCGAGCTCGGCGGCGGGCCACATGGGCGCCCCGGTCACCCGGTCTTCGAGTCCGGCGAGGGACGCTCGAGCGCGTACAGCGACATGCGCCGGTTTCGGGTGTCGTGCTCGCCGAGGAACGTGCATCCGACGGACTCACACAGGCGGCGCGCCGTGGTGTTGCGGTGATCGGGGTCGAACATGATGCGCCGGCAGCGGGGCTCGAGGGCGAAGACGTTGGCGACGATGCGCGGCAGCAGCGTCAAGCCCAGTCCGCGGTTCACCAGGGCAGGTTCGGCGATGGCCGCGTGCAGGCCGAGGTCACAAGGCTCGGCATCGTAGTATCGTGAGATGAGATCCTTTGCTCCCCAATACAATTCGAGATAGGCGCAATCCTTGCCGCGGATGCTTCCCAGGATCGGCAGCGAATACGTCCCGTCGAGCTGGGCGCCCAGATGCCGCTCCCACCGCGGCGTCGGCCAGTCGTATTCCCAGGCCGCGGCCAGGTGGGGCCGGTTCATCCATTCCGACACCTTGCCCGCGTCCTCGCGTCGCGCGATGCGCAGCGCGAACGGCGGATCCAGAGCGGGAACCGGCGGCCGGGGCATGCGCGCGATCTCGTCGGCGAGGTCGAAGCGCTCACGGGGAAGCACCTGGGCTGGATGGGTTTCGGGTGGGGCCTCGGACGCCATAGTCCGCAGAGACTACCCGAGTAAGGTTAGCCAACCCATAGTCGGGTCGGGTGGGTCGGGGTCCGCACCGCGGCAAACGGTGGCCGATTGGCGGCGCGGCGGCCCGGGCTACCATGAGTCAGCAAAGACGGAGGCGAACGCGTCCGCATCGGTTGTGGGCAGTGAAGGGATCGACGTGCCGCAGGCACCCGTGCAGGCCATGGGCTTGTCGGCGCGGCGGCCGTCGGAGGAGCCGCCCGATGCGGAGCTTTCCCCGGCCCGTCGGTCAGGGCCCCCGGCCGCCGGACGGCGTGACCGATGAACGTCACCCTTACCGTGATCAGCGTCGTCGCCATCGCGGTGCTCATCTTCGGCAACGCGATCTTCGTCGCGGCCGAGTTCTCGCTCACGACGCTGGATCGCAGCGCCGTGGAGGCGAACGCCCGGGGCGGCGGCCGACGTGACCGGGCCATCCGCCGCGCCCACCAGAAGCTGTCGTTTCAGCTGTCCGGCGCCCAATTGGGCATCTCGGCCACCACGCTGGCAGCCGGCTACCTGACCGACCCGATGCTGGCCAACCTGCCGCATCCCTGGTTCGATGCGATCGGGATATCCGACTCGGTGGCCGACGCGATCATGGCCTTCCTGGCGCTGGTCATCGTCACCTCGGTGTCGATGGTGTTCGGCGAGCTGGTCCCGAAATACCTGGCCGTCGCGCGGCCGCTGTCCACCGCGCGGGCCGTGGTGGGCCTTCAGCTGCTGTTCTCGCTGTTGTTCACGCCGGCCATCCGGCTCACCAACGGCGTGGCCAACTGGATCGTGCGCCAACTGGGCGTCGAACCGGCCGAGGAACTGCGATCGGCGCGGTCCCCGCAGGAGCTGCTGTCGCTGGTGCGGTCGTCGGCGCGCAGCGGCTCGCTTGACCCGGCCACCGCAGCGCTGGTGCGCCGCTCCCTGCAGTTCGGTGCCCTGACCGCCGAGGAACTGATGACGCCCCGGTCGAAGATCGTGGCGCTGCAGACCGACGACACCGTCGCCGACCTGGTCGCCGCGGCCGCCGAGTCCGGGTTCTCCCGGTTCCCGATCGTCGACGGCGACCTCGACGAGACGGTCGGCATCGCGCACGTCAAACAGGTGCTGGCGATTCCGGCGGCCGACCGGGCGCGCACGCCGCTGACCACGGTGGCGCAACCCGTCCCGGCGGTGCCGTCGACCCTGGACGGCGACGCCGTGATGGCCCAGATCCGCGCCAACCCGCTGCAGACCGCGATGGTCGTCGACGAATACGGCGGCACCGCGGGCATGGTGACCGTCGAGGACCTGATCGAAGAGATCGTCGGCGACGTCCGCGACGAGCACGACGACGCCACCCCGGACGTGGTGCCGGCCGGGACCGGTTGGCGCGTCTCAGGCTTGCTGCGGATCGACGAGGTGGCCGCCGCCACCGGCTTCCGGGCGCCCGAGGGGCCGTACGAGACCATCGGCGGGCTGGCGCTGCGCGAGTTCGGCCACATCCCGGTGGCCGGCGAAACGGTGAAGTTGCCGGCCCTGGACGCCGACGGGCTGTTGGACACCTCGCTGCGCTGGCAGGCGACCGTGATCCGGATGGACGGCCGCCGGATCGACCTGCTCGAGCTGATCGAACTGCGCGGTGACGACGACGGCCCCGCGGCAAGGGGACCCCGATGAACGACACCCTGGGCGTGGTGCTGGCCATCCTGCTGATCGGCGTGAACGCCTTCTTCGTCGGGGCGGAATTCTCCTTGATCTCGGCCCGGCGCGACCGCCTCGAGGCGCTGGCCGAACAGGGCAAGGCCCGGGCCGTGACGGTGATGCGGGCCGGGGAGCAGCTCCCGGCGATGCTGGCCGGGGCCCAGCTCGGCATCACGGCGGCCTCCCTGCTGCTCGGGCGGATCGGCGAGTCCGCGGTTTCCAGCCTGTTGCGCACGGCGCTGGGCCTGACCGGCATTCACCCGACGCTGCTGCACACCTTGTCGTTCGCGATCGCGCTGGCGATCGTGGTGACGCTGCATGTGCTGCTGGGTGAGATGGTGCCCAAGAACGTCGCGCTGGCCGGTCCCGAGCGGACGGCCATGCTGCTGGTGCCGCCCTACCTGGCCTACGTGCGGGCCGCGCGGCCGTTCATCGTGTTCTACAACAGGTGTGCCAGCGTGGTGGTCCGCGCCCTGGGCGTGGAACCCAAGGAAGAGCTCGAGATCACGGTCTCCCCCGTCGAGCTGAGCGAGATGATCGCCGAATCCGAATCCGAGGGACTGCTGGACCGCGAGGAGCACAGCCGGCTGACCCGGGCGCTGCAGATCGGCACCCGCGTGGTCGGCGACGTGGCGGTCCCGCTCGCCGACGTCCATGCCGTGCCGGTGGCCGCCGCGGGCACCGGCCCGACGATCGGCGCCGTCGAGCAAGCCCTGGCCCAGACCGGCTACTCGCGGTTTCCGGTCGCCAACGTCAATGGCGACTTCGTGGGGTACCTGCACATCAAGGACATGCTGACGCTTGGTGACGATCCGCGGACGGTGATCGACCTCGCGATGGTGCGCCCCCTGCCGCGCCTGCCCCGGTCGCTGCCGCTGGCCGATGCCCTTTCGCGGATGCGCCGCAGCAACAGCCACCTGGCTCTGGTGACCGGCGCCGGCGGGGTCGTGGTCGCGATGGTGGCGATGGAAGACCTGGTGGAAGACCTCGTCGGCACGATGCGTGACGTATAGGGGGCACCGGGCGGGATGTGCAGGGCCCGTATGATTTTCAACGGCTACCAGTCAAGAAAGTGCTGGAGGGCGCAGGATCCCCGGCGCGCGAACGCGTTGCTGGAATTCGATTCCCGGGCTCGCCGCAGCGGCATGGTTGGAGCTGCCAGCGCGGCCTGACCTGGTGTGGCGAGTCGGGCGGATACGCCCAACGGGCTGCTGCTCGGTACGCTGAGGACATTGCCACTCCAAGCCAATGGCGGCTTGGTGAGGCTTCATTTTGGAGGAGAAACATGACTGATCGCGTGTCGGCGGGGAACCTGCGCGTCGCCCGAGTGCTCTACGACTTCGTGAACAACGAGGCCCTGCCCGGCACCGATATCGACCCGGACAGCTTCTGGGCGGGAGTCGACAAAGTCGTCACCGACCTCACCCCGAAGAACCAGGAGCTGCTCAACCGCCGCGACGAGCTGCAGGCCCAGATCGACAAGTGGCACCGGCAACGCGTGATCGAGCCGTTCGACGTCGACGCCTACCGCCAGTTCATCACCGACATCGGTTACCTGCTCCCCGAACCCGAGGACTTCACGATCACGACGTCGGGCGTCGACGACGAGATCACCACGACCGCGGGCCCCCAGCTGGTGGTGCCGGTGCTCAACGCCCGCTTCGCGCTGAACGCCGCGAACGCGCGCTGGGGGTCGCTGTACGACGCCCTCTACGGCACCGACGTCATCCCCGAGGATGACGGCGCCGAGAAGGGCACCAGCTACAACAAGGTCCGCGGCGACAAGGTCATCGCCTATGCCCGCAACTTCCTCGACCGGGCGGTGCCGCTGGAGTCCGGCTCCTGGGCCGACGCGACGGGCCTGTCCGTCGAAGACGGCCGGCTGAAGGTCGCGACCGCCGACGGGTCCGTCGGACTGGCCAGCCCGGAGAAGTTCGCCGGCTACACCGGCGAACTCGGCTCCCCCGACTGGTCGGTGCTGTTGGTCAACCACGGCCTGCACATCGAGATCCTGATCGACCCCGAATCGCCGGTCGGCAAGACCGACCGCGCCGGCATCAAGGACGTGGTGCTGGAGTCGGCCGTGACCACGATCATGGACTTCGAGGACTCGGTGGCCGCCGTCGACGCCGACGACAAAGTGCTCGGCTACCGCAACTGGCTCGGGCTGAACAAGGGCGATTTGTCCGAGGAGGTCGCCAAGGACGGCAAGACCTTCACCCGGGTGCTGAACTCCGACCGCACCTACACGACCCCAGACGGCGCGGGGCAGCTGACCCTGCCGGGCCGCAGCCTGCTGTTCGTCCGCAACGTCGGGCACCTGATGACGAACGACGCCATTGTGGACGCCGAGGGCAATGAAGTGTTCGAGGGCATCATGGATGCGCTGTTCACCGGCCTCACCGCGATCCACGGGCTCAAGACCGGCGACGCGAACGGCCCCCTGGCCAACAGCCGCACCGGGTCGATCTACATCGTGAAGCCGAAGATGCACGGGCCCGACGAGGTCGCCTTCACCTGCGAACTGTTCAGCCGCGTCGAAGACGTCCTGGGCCTGCCGCAGGCCACCCTCAAGGTCGGCATCATGGACGAGGAGCGGCGCACCACCGTCAACCTCAAGGCGTGCATCAAGGCCGCGGCCGACCGTGTCGTGTTCATCAACACCGGCTTCCTGGACCGCACCGGCGACGAGATCCACACGTCGATGGAGGCCGGTCCGATGATCCGCAAGGGCGCGATGAAGAACAGCACCTGGATCAAGGCCTACGAGGACGCCAACGTCGACATCGGCCTGGCCGCCGGGTTCAAGGGCAAGGCGCAGATCGGCAAGGGCATGTGGGCGATGACCGAGCTGATGGCCGACATGGTGGAGCAGAAGATCGACCAGCCCAAGGCCGGCGCCACCACCGCCTGGGTGCCCTCGCCGACGGCGGCCACCCTGCACGCGATGCACTACCACTACGTCGACGTGGGCGCCGTGCAGGAGGAGCTGGCCGGCCAGAAGCGCACCACCATCGACGAACTGCTGACCATCCCGCTGGCCAAGGAACTGGCCTGGGCACCCGAGGAGATCCGCGAGGAGCTCGACAACAACTGTCAGTCGATCCTCGGCTACGTGGTGCGCTGGGTCGCCCAGGGCGTCGGCTGCTCGAAGGTGCCCGACATCCACGACGTGGCCCTCATGGAAGACCGTGCCACGCTGCGGATCTCGAGCCAGCTGCTGGCCAACTGGCTGCGCCACGGCGTGATCACCGAAGAGGACGTGCGGGCCAGCCTGGAGCGGATGGCGCCGCTGGTCGACGAGCAGAACGCCAAGGACGCGGCGTACCTGCCGATGGCGCCCAACTTCGACGACAGCCTGGCCTTCCTGGCCGCGCAGGACCTGATCCTGACCGGGACGCAGCAGCCCAACGGCTACACCGAGCCGATCCTGCATCGCCGTCGGCGCGAGGTGAAGGCCCGCGCCGCGCAATCAAACTGAGCCCGTGCCTTAATCGGGCTCAGCAGGCATCGATGCGGCTGATCGCTAAGATCAGCGGCGGGTTGACAACAAGTCGGATGGATCGACGGAAAGGCGACGGGCACCGCTATGGGTAGGCACAGTTTGCCCGACCCTGAGGACTCCGTCGGCGAGCCGCGCGAAAGCGGCGAGACGGATCACGATCGTCGGGACGCCGTCACCGAGGACTACGAGGACCACGCGGACGACGGCGGCTATCCGCGCGACGACCGCTACGCCGACGACGACCTCTATGCCGACGACGATCGCTATGCGGACGACGATCGCTATGCGGACGACGAACCTGATGCGGACGAGGACGCGTTCGCCGACGGCACCGCTGATGAGTACCCGGAGTTTCCGCCGCGCCGGCCGGGCCCGTCGAGCGCCGAGCCGCCGGCCTCGTCGCCGTCGCTGTTCGCCCGCGGCCACCGGGGCCTCGGCGAGTGGCGCGGCGGCCATCGCAGCGAGGGCGGGCGCCGGGGAGTCAGCGTCGGCGTGATCGTGGCGCTCGTCGCCGTGATCGTGGTGGTGGGCACCGTCATCCTGTGGAGTTTCTTCGGTGACGCGCTGTCCGACCGCTCGCACCGGGCCGCCGGCCGTTGCGTGGGCGGCAAGGAGACCGTCGCCGTCATCGCCGACCCGTCGATCGCCGACTCCGTGCGGCAGTTCGCCGAGAGCTACAATTCCTCGGCCGGCCCGGTCGGTGACCACTGCATGGAGGTCAGCGTCAAGCCGGCCGGCTCCGACGCGGTGCTGAACGGCTTCATCGGCAAGTGGCCCGCCGAGCTGGGCGGGCAGCCCGCGTTGTGGATCCCGGGCAGCTCGGTCTCCGCGGCGCGGCTCGCCGGGGCGACGGCGCAGAAGACGATCACCGACAGCCGCTCGCTCGTGGCGTCGCCGGTGGTGCTGGCCGTCCGGCCCGAACTCGCGTCGGCCCTGGCCGGCCAGAACTGGGCGGCGCTGCCCGGGCTGCAGACCAACCCGAACGGCCTGGCCGCGGTGAACTTGCCGGGGTGGGGCCCGCTGCGGCTGGCTCTGCCGATGAACGGCAACGGGGACGCGGCGTTCCTGGCCGGGGAGGCGGTCGCGGCGGCATCGGTGCCCGCCGGCGCACCGGCGACGCAGGGCACGGGTGCGGTGCGCGCCCTGCTGAGCGGGCAACCCAAACTGGCGGACAACTCGCTGACCGAGGCGATGAACGCCTTGCTGAAGCCCGGTGACGCCGCGACCGCCCCGGTGCACGCGGTCGTCACCACCGAACAGCAGCTGTTCCAGCGGGGCCAATCCCTACCCGACGCCAAGAGCATGCTGGCCTCGTGGCTGCCGCCCGGGCCGGTCCCGGTCGCCGACTATCCCACGGTGCTGCTCAGCGGCTCGTGGCTGACCCAGGAGCAGACGTCGGCCGCCAGCGAGTTCGCCCGTTTCATGCACAAGCCGGACCAGCTCGACAAGCTGGCCAAGGCCGGCTTCCGGGTCAACGGCGTCACGCCGCCGAGCAGCCCGGTCACCACGTTCCCCGCGCTGCCCGCGACGCTGTCGGTGGGCGACGAGGCGATGCGCGCGACGCTGGCCGAGGCGATGGCCACCCCGTCGAGCGGGCTGGCCGCCACCATCATGCTCGACCAGTCCATGCCCGGCCAGGAGGGCGGAAAGACCCGGCTGGCGAACGTGATCGCGGCGCTGCAGGACAAGATCAAGGCGCTGCCGCCCACCTCGGTGGTCGGCCTGTGGACGTTCGACGGCCACGAGGGACGCTCCGAGGTGCCCGGCGGTCCGCTGAGCGACCCGGTCAACGGCCAGCCACGCTCGGCGGCGCTGACGGCCGCGTTGGACAAGCAGTATTCGTCGCCGGGCGGTGCGGTGTCGTTCACCACGCTGCGCATGCTCTATCAGGATCTGCAGGCCAATTACCGCACGGGCCAGACCAACTCGATCCTGGTCATCACCGCCGGCCCGCACACCGACCAGACCCTGGACGGCGCCGGGTTGCAGGATTTCATCCGCAAGAGCGCGGACCCGGCCAAACCCATCGCGGTGAACGTCATCGACTTCGGCGCCGACCCGGACCGCGCCACCTGGGAGGCCGTCGCCCAGCTCAGCGGCGGCGGCTACCAGAACCTGACCACCTCCGCGTCGCCCGACCTGGCCGCGGCGCTCAACGCCTTCCTGAGCTGAGGCGCGGCGACGGCGAGAGAACGTTTGGGCGGGGCTTCACGGTCGGGACGGCAACTTGCCGCTAGGCTCGATCGAGGTCGATTCCACGGCCGACGCTATGGGGAGCAGTGCGAAGGTTTCCGGGCGAGCGTCTTGCGCTCGATCCGGAGGGTGCCCCGATGACGCGCGGGTCGGTGCAGACGACCGGGGTGGCGCCGCGAAAGGATGATCCACAACAGCAATGACGAAAATGATCACTGGACAAGCACTTCCGGACGTGGTCGTCACCGGCATCGCCATGACCACCGCGTTGGCCACCGACGCGGAGACCACCTGGAAGTTGCTGCTCGACTGCCAAAGCGGAATCCGCACGCTCGACGACCCGTTCGTGGAGGAGTTCGACCTGCCGGTTCGCATCGGTGGGCACCTGCTGGAGGAATTCGACAGCGAGCTCAACCCCGCCGAGCTACGCAGGACCGGCTACCTGGCGCGGATGTCGGCCATCGTGAACCGGCGGGCCTGGGACCACGCCGGCTCCCCCGAGGTCGACCCCAACCGCCTGCTGGTGTCCATCGGCACCGGATTCGGTTCCGGCGAGGAGCTGGTGTTCACCCGTGACACGCTGCGCGCCCGCGGCGTCAAGGCGGTCTCACCGCTGGCCGTCAGCAAGTACATGCCCGACGCCGCAGCGCAGGCGGTGGGGCTGGAACGGCACGCCAGGGCCGGCGTGATGACGCCGGTGTCGGCGTGCGCGTCGGGTTCGGAGGCCATCGCCCGCGCCTGGCAGGCGATCGTCTTCGGCGAGGCCGACGTCGCCATCTGCGGCGGCGTCGAGACCAGGATCGAGGCCGTGCCGATCGCCGCCTTCGCGAACATGCGGATCGTGATGTCGACCAACAACGAAAATCCCGCCGGTGCGTGCCGCCCGTTCGACAAGGACCGCGACGGTTTCGTGTTCGGCGAGGCCGGCGCGCTGATGGTGCTCGAAACCGAGGAGCACGCCAAGGCCCGCGGGGCGCGCATCCTGGCCCGGTTGATGGGGGCCGGCGTCACGTCCGACGGCTACCACATGGTTGCCCCGGATCCCGGCGGGAAACGCGCGGGCCACGCGATGACCCGCGCCATCCAGCTGGCCGGCCTCACGCCCGGCGACATCGACCACGTCAACGCCCACGCCACCGGAACACAGATCGGCGATCTGGCCGAGGGCAAGGCCATCAACAACGCGCTGGGCGCCAACAAACCGGCGGTGTACGCGCCCAAATCCGCGCTGGGGCATTCGGTGGGCGCGGTCGGCGCGGTCGAGTCGATCCTGACCGTGCTGGCGCTGCGCGACCAGGTCGTTCCGCCGACGTTGAACCTGGAGAACCTCGACCCGGAAATCGACTTGGATGTGGTGTCCGGCAATCCCCGGCGGGGCAACTACCGGTACGCCATCAACAACTCGTTCGGGTTCGGCGGGCACAACGTCGCCCTGGCCTTCGGCCGGTACTGACGCGTCGCCGGCCCGCGGGATGTCACACCGCGGTTCTAGCATCGTGAGCGCTACCGAAGGAGCGCCATGAGCATCGATTTCACCCCTGACCCCACGCTCTACCCGTTCCAGTCGCGCTGGTTCGACAGCTCGCGGGGACGCATGCACTACATCGACGAAGGCCCCGAAGGGTTTACGGGCCCGCCGATTCTGCTGTTCCACGGCAACCCGACGTGGAGCTTCCTGTATCGCAACATCGTCCTCGCGCTGCGTGACAAATTCCGCTGCATCGCCCCGGACTACCTCGGGTTCGGGCTCTCGGACCGGCCCGCGGGGTTCGGGTACACCATCGAGGAGCATGCCCGGGTAGTCGGCGAGTTCGTCGACCACCTGGAACTGGACGGCTACCTGACGATGGGCCAGGACTGGGGCGGACCGATCAGCATGGCGGTCGCGGTGGAGCGCGCCGAGCGGGTGCGCGGCGTCGTCCTGGGCAACACCTGGTTCTGGCCGGCGGACGATTTCACGCCCAAGCTGTTCAGCCGGGTGATGTCAAGTCCCCCAATGCAATACGCGATCTTGCGGCACAACTTCTTCGTCGAGCGTCTCGTCCCCGCGGGAACCGAGCACCGCCCGAGCGACGCGGTGATGGAGCACTACCGGGCGGTGCAGCCCAACCCCGAGGCACGCAAGGGCGTCGCGGAGATGCCCAAGCAGATCCTGGCCGCCCATCCGCTGCTGGCCCGGCTCGCCCGGGAGGTGCCGGCCAAACTGGGCGCCAAACCCGCCCTGTTCGTCTGGGGCATGAAGGACTTCGCGTTCCGGCCCGGCCCGACCCTCCCGCGGATGCGGGCGGCCTTTCCCGACCATGTTCTGGTCGAGTTGCCCACCGCCAAGCACTTCATCCAGGAGGACGCCCCGGACCGGATCGCCGCGGCGATCATCGAGCGCTTCGGCTGAACTTCCCGGTGGCTCTGCGCGCCTAGGTCTAAAACTGACTGAGGTTGTTGACAGTCTGAGCTCCTGATGGAAGGAGCTGCATGGCTGACCGTGTTTGGAGCGAG
>NZ_MVIJ01000052.1 GCF_002086735.1 Mycobacterium scrofulaceum
GGGCTACGCCAGCGGCATCTCCCTGGGCGACGGCAGCTTCTACGGCCGCCGCGCCGGCCGATCCGCGGCCAAGGGCTGGTGACCGGTCAGGAGACGGCGTTGACCGCCGTCGACAACCTGGCCTTGAACGCGTCCGGGATGGGAATGTAGCCGTGATCCGCCAAGCCGGTTTGGCCCGCGCCGATGGTGCTCTGCAGGAAAGCCTTTACAGCCGTACCGAGCTGGGGATCGGAATATTTCGAGCAGACGATCTCGTAAGTCGCCAGCACGATCGGGTATGAGCCGGGCTGGCTCGGCCGGTAGAACGAGATCGTGTCGAGAACAAGGTCGTTGTTCTTGTTGATGACACCGGCCGTTGCGATCGTCTTCCCCACCGAGTCCGCGCTGATCGCAACGGGATCCGGGCCGGCCGACGTGATGATCTTCGCCATGTTGAGCTGTTGCCCCTGGGCGAACGACCACTCGTTGTAGGTGATCGCGCCCTCGGTGCGCTTGACGGCCGCGGCGGTGCCGTCATTGCCCATGGCGCCCTCGCCGACGCCGCCGTTGAACGTCTTTCCGGCGCCCTTGCCCCACGCGTCGCCGCCCGCGGTATCGAGGTATTTCTGGAAGTTGTCCGTCGTCCCGGACAAGTCGCTGCGGAACACGACATGGATGGGCTCGGCGGGCAGGGTGATACCCGGGTTCAGCGCACGGATCGCGGGATCATTCCAGGTGGTGACGGCGCCGTTGAAGATCTTGGCCGCGGTGGGGCCGTCGAGGACGAGCGACGTGACGCCATTGACGTTGTAGGTGACGGCGATCGGGCCGAACACCACCGGCAAGTTCCACGCCGGCGAACCGCAGCGCTGCTGGGCGGCGGCATACTCGGCCGGAATCAGCGGTGAGTCCGAGCCGCCGAAATCGGTCTGGTTACGGATGAACTCGCTGATTCCGGCGCCGGATCCGTTGGCGGTGTAGTTGAGCGTCTGGCCCGAGCATGCCTGCTCGAACGCCTTCACGAACCGGGCCATCGCATTGGCCTGGGCCGTCGAGCCGCTGGCCTTGAGTGTCTTGTTCCCGCCGCAACTCACGTTCGCCGGTGCCGGCGAACTCGTCGACGAGTTTGGCGCACTTGCCTGTTTGTCACTGCCACACCCAGACAGCATCAGCGCGATGCAGGCCGAGACGCACGTGAAGGCACTAAATCGGTTGCTTCTCAACTTAGTTCCTATGTTCGTACTTCCTTCGGCTGGAAGCTGAACCACGACCGTCGCTTCGACGCCGCCTTCGGCAGCCTCAGATAATATCCCACCTTCGCCGCAAACGGCAGTCCCGCCGACCTTATGGTGGACTGGGAATCCGTTGTGCACCTGCCCATAACGCAACTGGGAGCCGGTTCCCGCCGTCGCGACCCGACCCGCGTCAGCGCGGGACGGCACCGGGCTGGCATCGCCTGGGGACCGGCGTTGGCCGACAAGTGAACAACACATGTACAAACGCCCGTCCAACTGGAACCGCGGTCGCACTGACCGCCAGAATTACACCGAAATAGGTCGAAGCATCAGGCCCGGCGGCTTAACTTGGTGTCAGCACGATATCTCACATCTGAAAGCACCCAAAAATGGTTACCCGTCTGCTCCTCGCCACGGGGCTCGCGCTCATCGGCCTCCTCGCGGCAGTACCGATCGCGCACGCCGACACCACGGACGACGCGTTCGTGGCGAAGCTGAAGGCGCAAGGCATCGGCGACAAACTCTCTCCCACACACGAGATCGAAGCCGGTCACTTTGTCTGCGTGAAGCTCGACAACGGTGCCACGCCGATGGACGTGATGGAAGACGTGATGAAGAGCAGCGGGCTGCCGGAATTTCACTCCGGCTACTTCGTCGGCGCGAGCATCGACGCGTACTGCCCGCGGCACAAGGGCGAAGTTCCCGAAGGATAGGCGCACCGACCCGCCCCGGTCGCCGCGGCGGTCAGGCCTCGTCCACGATCGACAGCGCGCCCCGGCGCACCGCATCCAGGATCGACTCGCTCAGCGCCGAGCAGACCAGGAAGACGGCCCGGCCGGCGTGCGGGGAGATCCTGCGCGCCTCCGCGAGCTCGGCGCACCGGGCCGTCGCGTCGGCGTTCCATTGCACGCTGGTCTGGTTCCAGCTGCTCTTGCGCGCCAGCACCCGCGCCCCGCAATTGCGGCATGCCACCGGGACCATCGGCATCTCGTCGAGCCGGTTATCCGCCCTGACCGACGAATCCAGCATCATCGCGCCGGACCGGCCGCCTGGGCCGCCATGTTGTCCTCGACCTCTTTCATCCAGGCCTCGTACGGCCGGGTGGTGTCGAGCTCGAATTCGAAGCGGTCCACCATGTCCGGCGTCACGTCGGCGGCGTCGACGTAGAACTGCTGGTACCAGCGGCGCAGCTGGTAGACCGGCCCGTCCTCCTCGACCAGCAGCGGATTGTCGATGCGTGCCTTGTGCCGCCAGATCTGCACGTCCTGTTCGAACCCGAGCTTGATGTAGTCGCCCAGTTTGATCGCGGTTTGCATGGCCTGATCCGCGGGCATGGCCGCCGACTTCTTGACGATGATGCCGTATTGCAGCACAAAGGAATTCGCGTCGATTGGGTAGTGGCAATTGATCAGGATCGAGTGGGCGTCACCGGTGCGGTAGTGGTAGGTCAGGTCGTCGATCATGAAGGACGGGCCGTAATAGGAAGCGACCGAGGTGGTGCCGAGCATCTCGGCCCCCACCGTGCCCCCGAGGTCGGGTCGGCCCTCGCCGTTCATGTACTGCGTCGCCACATGACCTTCGAAGATGTTCTTGAAATACGTGGGCAACGAGCCGTGGATGTAGAAGAAGTGCGCCATATCGACCACGTTGTCGATGATTTCGCGGCAGTTGCTCCCCACGACGGTGGTGTACCAGTGCCAGTCGGTCCAGTCGTCGCTCGTCGCGCCCTCGATGCGTGGAATGGTGATCCCCGGCGGCGGTGGGTTGCCCTCCGGATCGTTCCACAGGAACAACATGCCGTCCTGTTGCAGCGTGGTCCAGGCCCGCGTGCGGGCCAGCCGCGGGGTGCGCCGGGCGTAGGGCACCTGCTTGCACCGCCCGTCGCCGCCCCAGCGCCAATCGTGGAAGGGGCAGGCGATCTCGTTGCCCTTGACCTCGCCCTGCGACAGGTCGCCGCCCATGTGCCGGCAGTACCCGTCGAGCACGTTGATCTCGCCGTCCCCGCCGCGGAAGACGACCAGCTTCTGCCCGAAGGCGTTGACCGGGTGCGGCGTGCCGTCACCGAAGTCCCGGATCAGTCCCAGACAGTGCCAACCGCGGGCGAACCGGGACGGCGCCGCCTGCGCCTCGATCAGACGCACCTCGTCGGCTTCCGACTGCGATGTCATAGCCCCTGATTTAACTCCTGTCGCCCGCTTTGTGGAGCCGCTTGTTCCAGCCCCTTCCTCTGCCACCCCGCCCGGCATACCGTTCACAGCGTGAGCCCGCACAGCGCGACCATCCCTGCCGGTATGCCGGTGGCCGACACAACCGTCGACCTGCTGGTGGTCGGCTCGGGAACCGGCATGGCCGCGGCGCTGGCCGCGCACGAGGGCGGGCTGTCGGTGCTGATCGTGGAGAAGTCGCCGTACGTCGGGGGCTCGACCGCCCGCTCCGGCGGCGCGCTCTGGCTACCGGCCTGCCCCGTGCTGCGCGAGGCCGGCGCCAACGACACCGCCGAGCGCGCCGCGACCTACCTCGAGTCGGTGGTGGCCGGGTCGGCGCCCGCGCAGCGCTCCACGGCGTTCGTCGCGCACGTGCCCGCGACGGTCGACATGCTGCGCCGCACGACTCCGCTGCGCCTGTTCTGGGCCCGGGACTACTCCGACTACCACCCCGAGGAACCGGGCGGCAGCGCCGCGGGCCGCACCTGCGAAAGCCGCCCGCTCGACCTGTCGATCCTGGGCGACTACCGCACCCGGCTGCGGCCGGGCGTGCTGGAGGCCGGCTTCGCGATTCCGACGACGGGCGCCGACTACCGCTGGATGAACCTGGTCGCGCGCGTGCCGCGCCGCGGCATCCCGACGCTGGCCAAGCGCGTGGCGCAGGGGGTCGGCGGACGGCTGCTGGGCCGCCGCTACGCGGCGGGCGGCCAGGCCCTGGCGGCCGGCCTGTTCGCCGGTGTGTTGCGCGCCGGCATTCCGGTGTGGACCGACACCGCCCTGCTGCGGCTGACCGGCGACGCCGATCACGTCACCGGTGCGGTCGTCGGCCACGACGGCCGCGAGGTGACGATCACCGCGCGGCGCGGCGTCGTCCTGGCCACCGGCGGTTTCGACCACAGCATGGAGATGCGCTGGAAATTCCAGACCGAGTCGTTGGGTGCCAACCGGAGCCTGGGCGCGGAGACCAACGTCGGCGAGGGCATCCGCGCGGCGCAGGATTTGGGCGCAGGCATCGACCTGATGGACCAGGCGTGGTGGTTTCCCGGCGTCGCACCGCTGCCAGGCCGGCCGCCCGGGGTGATGCTGGCCGAGCGGTCGTTGCCCGGCTGCCTGATCGTCGACCAGGACGGCCACCGATTCACCAACGAGTCGTCGGACTACATGTCGTTCGGGCAGCGGCTCCTGGAGCTGGAGCGATCCGGCAGCCCCGTCGAGGCGATGTGGATCGTCTTCGACCAGCACTACCGCAACAGCTATGTCTTTGGCGCCGAACTGTATCCACGCATGCGCATCCCGCAGTCCTGGTACGACGCGGGCGTCGCGGCGCGCGCCGACGGCTTCCCCGAGCTGGCCGCGCGGATCGGTGTTCCGGTGCCGGAGTTCCTCGCGACGATGACCCGGTTCAACGAAAGCGCCTGCGCCGGTCAGGATCCCGACTTCGGCCGGGGCCGCAGCGCCTACGACCGGTACTACGGCGACCCGACCGTCACGCCCAACCCCAACCTGCGCCCGCTGCTCGACGGCCCGTTCTACGCGGTCAAGATGGTGCTCAGCGACCTGGGCACCTGCGGTGGGCTGACGGCCGACGAGCACGCGCGGGTGCTGAGCGAGGACGGCAGTGTGATCGCCGGGCTGTACGCGATCGGCAACACCGCCGCCAACGCGTTCGGCACCACCTACCCGGGTGCGGGCGCGACGATCGCACAGGGGTTGGTGTACGGCTACATCGCGGCCCGCCACGCGGTGCAATCGGAGTCGCCCGGGTGAGATTCGCGTTAGGCCAAGCCTCAAGTGGCGCGATCACCGAATCACCAACCCGCGCTTGCGCACCCACCACACCGCGGCGAGGGTGCCGCCGATCCAGACGGCCACGGCGATGGCCAGGTGCACGAAGCTCTTGGTGTCGCGCCCGAACACCGGCCAGATCATCGCGGGCACCCTGGTCCAGAGCACGTTGTGCTCGACCCCGTTCATCGGGTCGGCGACGTAGTACAGCGCGTACGGCAGGCTCAGCACCGCCAGCCAGCTGCCGGTGCGCCGCCGATCCCCGCGCTGGCGCCATCGCCGGATCAGCGGCTCGACGCTCACCGGATTGAGGGCCGAGATGGCGTTGCCCACCCCGAGCCACGACACGATGGGAACGGCGACGGTCGGGATCGTGATCCCCAGCCGCCCCGGCGTTTCCAGGCACAGCGTCAGCACCATCGCCGCCGCCAGCGTGGGCAGCCCGACGATCGCCAGCAGGGCAAGGTTTTTGATCACCAGGATGCGCCAGAACGGCACGCCGCCGGACAAACCCGCCAGGACGCGGTAGTGATCGGCGCCCAACAGGTTGGTGGTGGTGACGTCGGCCAGCACCCACGACGAAAAGTAGGTCCCGACCAGGATCACCCAATCGGTGTGGTGGCGGCCGATGGTCAGCGGCTGCACCAGCAGCCACGCCGCGGCGAAGATCACGTTGGCCACCACGCCCATCAACCAGGCGCGGGGCGGGGTGAACGCCCAGCGGATCTCCGCGAGCAGCGCCGCCGGGCCCGGCTTCTCGAAGTCCTTGGCCGCGCGCCGGGCGGCGGCCGGGCGCGGGGCCGACGCGCGCACGGCCGCGCGCAGGGCGGTACGCACCTGCGCGGCCATCGGCGTCTGAACCTGCAACCCCTACCCCACCGAAGTGACTGTTCGGGCGACCCTACCCGGGTTAGCCAGCGCCGCGCTGCACTGACCGCTCAGTGCGGCCGCCGCCGCCGGGGCGCCGGGCTAGAACGTGTTACATTTTGTCGATCCTTGGCCCAGGGTGGGGACGCACCCGGGCGTCGTTGAAGGAGGCGGGCGCTCCGGTCGATGAGGACGGCGATGACAAAGTCACGGTCGCTGGCGATCGTTGCTGTCGCCTACATCGTCGCCATCGCGGCCGGCGCCGGCTGGCTGGCCTGGGGTCCCGCAACGGGCGTGTTGTGGCTGGACACGCTCGTGGCCGACGTAGTGGCCACCTTGACCGTGTTCGCCTTCAGCCGGGCGTATCGCAACTCGAGCTTCTACGACGCATATTGGAGCGTGATTCCGCCGCTGCTGACGTGCTACTGGTGGAGCGAGGCGGGCACGTCCCGACTCCGGTGCTGGCTGGTCGCCGTGCTCGTTGTGGTCTGGTCGATCCGGTTGACCGCCAACTGGGTCTACGGCTTCCCGGGCCTACATCACGAGGACTGGCGCTACGGCATGTTCCGCGAGCGGGCGGGCAGCTGGGAATTCGCCGTCGACCTCGTCGCGATCCACCTCATCCCTACGCTGCAGGTGTTCGCGGGCATGCTGCCGGTATATGTCTGCCTCACCCGCGGCGGCGACGACGTCGGGTGGCTCACCGCGCTCGCATTCGTCGTCGGTCTGTCGGCGGTGGCGCTGGAATCCGCCGCGGATTGGCAATTACACCGATTCGTCCGGCACCGGCAGTCGGGCGAGGTGATGGACCGCGGGCTGTGGGGATGGTCTCGCCACCCGAATTACTTCGGGGAGTTCGGCTTCTGGGTTGCCCTGGCGTTGTTCGGCGTCGCGGCGGCACCCGCCGACGCCTGGTGGCTGTTCGGCGGCGCGTTGGCCATGCTGGCAATGTTCTTGGGCGCCAGCATCCCGATGATGGAGAAGCGCAGCCTCGAGCGCCGGCCGGACTACCAGCGCGTCATCGACCGGGTTGCGCGCTTCGTCCCCAGGCCGCCCCGGCGAGTGTCGGCATGAACCGCAAGCGTGTCGTCATTGCCGGGCTCGGAGACGCGGGCGTCCTGGCCGCGATCCGGCTTTCCGGGTACGCCGACGTCGTCGGCATCTCCGTCAAGCCCGCGCTGGTCAGCGGTCAGGAACTGGGTGTCCGGCTGTCCCGCCCGGACGACTGGGCCCGCGATTACTGGATTCCGTTCGACAGGTTCCGTCGCCTGGACCGGGTGCGGACGGTGCACGCCCGGCTGACCGGGCTGGACCTGGCCGCCCGCACCGTCGTGGGCGAAGGCGCCGACGGTGCGGCCGTCGCCGAGGAGTACGACGCGCTGATCATCTCGACCGGGGTCAGCAACGGCTTCTGGCGACGCCCGACGCTGCAATCGGCCGCCGAGGTCGGCGCGGAGCTGAGCGCCGCGCATGACCGGCTGGCCGCCGCCGGCTCGGTCATCGTCGTGGGCGGCGGCGCGGCGGCGGTGAGCAGCGCGCTCAACATGGCCGCCACCTGGCCGGGCAAGCGGGTCGACCTGTACTTCCCCGGGCCGTCCGCGCTGGAGGCCTACCACCCGCGCATCTGGAGCCGGATCCGGGACCGGCTCACCGGCCTGGGCGTGGGCGTCCACCCGGGCCACCGCGCCGTCCTGCCCGACGGGTTCGCCGGCGAGGAGATCACCGCCGACCCGGTGCGCTGGAGCACCGGCCAACCCGCGGCCCGCGCCGACGCCGTGCTGTGGGCGATCGGACGGGTGCGGCCCAACACCGATTGGCTGCCGCCGGAGCTGCTCGACGAGCGCGGCTTCGTGCGCGTGACGCCGCAGCTGCGGGTGCCCGGCCATCCCGGTGTCTTCGCGGTCGGCGACGTCGCGGCGACCGACCCCCTGCGCAGCTCGGCCCGCAACCGCGGGGACGCGCTGGTGGCCCGCAACGTCCGCGCCGAGCTCGGCGGCGGGCGGCCGGGCGCCTACCGGGCGCCGACGCGGCGGTGGGGTTCGCTGGTGGGCGCGCAACCCGACGGGCTGGAGGTCTTTCTGCCCACCGGGCATTCGTTCCGGTTTCCGTCCTGGTCGGTCGAGCGGGTGGTGATGCCGTGGATCGTGCGGTGGGGCATGTATCGCGGGGTACGGGAGAACGATCCGCTCGGTTGAGGTCAGCCGCTGTTGAGCAGCAGCATCAGGCCGTAGTCCATGTGGATCTGCTGGTGGCAGTGCAGCAGCGACAGGCCGGGCTGGTCGGCGACGAAGTCGACCTCCATGCTCTGGTAGCCGCCCAGCATCGCGACGTCCTTGCGCACGCCGGCCGTCGGCGTGCCGGCGAATCGGGTGATTTCGAACGTGTGCCGGTGCAGGTGCATCGGGTGCAGGTCGTCGCTGGCGTTGCGGAAGCGCAGCCGGTAGCGCGCGCCGCGGCGCACGTCGAGCACGGGCCGGTTGGTGTCCATGTCGAAGGCCGTGCCGTTGATCGTCCAGGCGTTGAACCCGTCGTCGGCGGCGTTGCGCTTCTCGATCAGCATCTCGATGGTGCGTTCGGGCGGCGGCGCTTGCTGGCCGGGTGCGGCGAAGAGCCGGTAGTCCCAGGCGAACGGCGGGGGCGCCCCCCATTGCGGATCCCCACCGCGCCCGGCATATTCGACCACCACCCCCATGCCGCGGCCGCGGTCGTCGTCGGAGAGGTCGCCCAGCACCCATACCCCCGGGTTGGTCATGGTCACCAGCGCCGAGACGCGTTCGCCTGCGCCGAGCCACAGCACCGGCACGGGCGCCGGACGGGGCACCGGATTGCCGTCCAGCGCAATGACGTTGAAGGAGTGCCCGGGCAGCGCCAGGCTGCGGTTTTCGGTGGCGCTGCCGTTCAGGACGTGCAGCAACACGCGTTGGCCGGTGCGCACCCGGATGGGATCGCCGTGGCCGAGCATGCGGCCGTTGACGGCGAACGCGCCGTAGCCGACCTCGTAGCCGCGGGGTTCGCCCCGGGCCAGCGAGGCCGCCATCGCGGATTCGCCCCTCGCCCGCAGATCCGGGTCCTGTTCGCCGGGCAGGAAGTCGCTGGCCATGTCGCCGCCGCGGCTGAACGTGGGCTCGAATTCCTTGAGCGTCAGGAAGATTTCCTGGTCGTAGGTGCCGGCATCCTGGCGGGGCTCGATGTAGACGGGGCCGACCAGCCCGGTGTATTGGCCGCGGGACAGGTCCGAGCGAGGTACCACGTGCGTGTGGTAGAAGCGGAAACCCGCCGGGCCGGGGACGAAGGAGATCCGCCGCATGCCGTGTGCGGGGATGTAGGGCGTGCCCTCCTCGGCGGAGCCGTCGACGTCGACGCCCACGTGCTGACCGTGCCAGTGCAGCTGCTCGGGAAATCCGGTGTCGTTGAAGACATCCACCGTGGTCCGTTGGCCCTCCTTGAACCGCAGCAGCGGCCCGGGGAACTGGCCGTTGTAGGTCAAGGTCGTGACGAGGTGGCCCGGCGCCAATTCGACGGCGGTGGTGCCGATCCGGAGCGTGTGGTCGGCGTTGCCGCCGGGCGGCCCGCTCCGCCCGCACGCCGCGGCGGCGCCTCCGCTCGCGGCCAGCGCGGCCCATCTGAAGAGGTCACGCCGACGAAGCGACATGGTCATCGCCTCGCCGGGGCGGCGTCGAGGGCGGGCAGCAGGAAGCCGATGCTCCGTCCGCATCGAGGAACCGTAGTCTCTCTCGCCGCCATCCCCGCGGAGGATACGCCGAATTGGTCCCGGAGTGCGGCCGCCGGGTGGGTGACGACACGATCCATCGCACACATCGACACCGTTCAGGGTTGCCTGGCGTAGTCGGCGAGCCGCGCGAGCCGAGGGTGGCGCACTGATTCGATAAGTGTTTATATAGAAGGATGTCAAATCAAGGAGTGGCGTGCTGTCCCACCCTGGGCACCGCCGCCATGGCCGAGGCGCAGGCCACCGACCTGGCGGCGATGTTCAAGGCGCTCGGCGACCCGGTGCGCCTGAGGATGCTGAGCCTGATCGCCAGCCACCCCGGCGGCGAGGCCTGCGTCTGCGAGATCTCGGCCACCTTCGACCTCTCCCAGCCGACGATCTCCCATCACCTCAAGCTGTTGCGCTCCGCCGGGCTGGTGGACTGCGAGCGACGCGGCACCTGGGTCTACTACTGGGTGATTCCCGCGGCGCTGCAGCAACTTTCGTCGGTCCTGCAGTCATGACCGAAACAAGCGCCTCGACGCCGGCCGCGGCGACGACCCGCCTCCCGACATTGGACCGCCTCCTGCCGGTATGGATCGGCGCGGCGATGGTCGCCGGACTGTTGCTGGGACGAATCGTTCCAGGGCTCGGGTCGGCCCTGAGCGCCGTTGCCGTTCAAGGGGTTTCGTTGCCGATCGCGGCCGGCCTGCTGGTCATGATGTATCCGGTGCTGGCCAAGGTTCGCTACGACCGGCTCGACGAAGTCACCGCCGACCGCAAGCTGATGGTGTCGTCCGTCCTGCTCAACTGGGTGGTCGGGCCCGCCGTGATGTTCATGCTGGCCTGGTCGCTGCTCGCGGACCTGCCCGAGTACCGCACGGGCCTGATCATCGTCGGGCTGGCCCGCTGCATCGCCATGGTGATCATCTGGAACGACCTGGCCTGCGGGGACCGCGAGGCCGCGGCCGTGCTGGTCGCGCTGAATTCGCTGTTCCAGGTGGTGATGTTCGCCGCGCTGGGCTGGTTCTACCTGTCGGTGCTGCCGGGATGGCTGGGCCTGCCCCAAACCGGCATCAACGTCTCCCCCTGGCAGATCGCCAAGGCGGTGCTCGTCTTCCTCGGCATTCCGCTGCTGGCCGGCTACCTCTCCCGCCGGCTGGGCGAACGATTCCGGGGCCGGCAGTGGTACGAGACGCGGTTCCTCCCCCGCATCGGGCCCTGGGCGCTGTACGGGTTGCTGTTCACCATCGTGATCCTCTTCGCCCTGCAGGGCCATCAGATCACCTCCCGCCCGTGGGACGTGGCCCGCATCGCGATCCCGCTGCTGGCCTACTTCGCGATCATGTGGGCCGGCGGGTACGCGCTGGGACTGCTGCTGCGCCTCGGCTACGCCCGCACCGCCACCCTCGCCTTCACCGCCGCCGGCAACAACTTCGAGCTCGCCATCGCGGTGGCCATCGCGACCTACGGCGTCACCTCCGGGCAAGCGCTCGCCGGGGTCGTCGGCCCGCTGATCGAGGTGCCCGTCCTGGTCGGCCTGGTCTACGTCTCGCTTGCCCTGCGCGCCCGGCTGTTCGGCGGACGCGATGACCGGTAAGCCGAGCGTCCTGTTCGTCTGCGTGCACAACGCCGGACGCTCGCAGATGGCCGCCGCCCTGCTGAGCCGGATGGCCGGGGGGCGCGTCGAAGTTCGTTCCGCCGGAACGCAACCCGCGGACGAGGTCAACCCCGTCGCCGTTGCGGCGCTGGCCGAACTCGGCATCGATCTCACCGCGGCCACCCCGACCGTCCTCACCGGCGACGACGTGCGGGTCAGCGACGTCGTGATCACCATGGGCTGCGGCGACACCTGCCCCTACTTCCCGGGAGTGTCCTACCGGGACTGGAAAGTGCCCGACCCCGCCGGCCGACCGCTCACCGCGGTGCGCGCCATCCGCGACGACATCGCCACCCGCGTCGAGGCGCTGATCGCCGAACTCCTGCCGATTACAACGCCCGGCGCAACCCCGTAACCGCACCCGAAGTAAGGACCCCCCATGTCTCGTGTGCAGCTCGCCCTCAACGTCGACGACCTCGGCGAGGCGATCGCGTTCTACTCCAAGCTGTTCGACACCGACCCGGCCAAGGTCAAGCCCGGCTACGCCAACTTCGCGATCGCCGAGCCCCCGCTCAAACTGGTGCTGCTGGAGAACCCCGGTCACGGCGGCAGCCTCAACCACCTGGGCGTGGAAGTCGCCTCCAGCGAAGCCGTGCACGCCGAGATCGCCCGCCTCACCGAACGCGAGCTGGTCACCGAGGAGGAGCTGGACACCACCTGCTGCTTCGCCAACCAGGACAAGGTGTGGGTCACCGGGCCCGGCGGGGAGCGCTGGGAGGTCTACACCGTCATCGCGGACTCCGACACCTTCGGAACACCCGCCGACGGGCCCGAAGCGGCCTGTTGCCAGCCCTAGCGGCGCGCCGCGCGGTTGCCCCGCGGGCCGAACGGGAAGACTGAGCGGATGGCCGACCGGGGAGAAGATGCGTTCGAGAAGCTGGTGGCGGTGCTGAACTACCCGATGTACGTCGTCACCACGCGGGCCGACGGCATCGCGGCGGGCTGCCTGGTCGGATTCGCCAGCCAGACCAGCATCCACCCACCCCGATTCCTGGTCGGGTTGTCCAGGAAGAACCACACGTTCCGGGTCGCCGCCGAGGCGACGCACCTGGCGGTGCACGTGTTCGACCACGAGCACCTCGCCACCGTGGAGCTGTTCGGCAGCCAAACCGGCGACGAGGTCGACAAGTTCGGCCGCTGCGCGTGGCACATCGGCCCGGCCGGGATGCCCATCCTCGACGACGCGGCCGCATGGTTCGTCGGCGAGATCCGCGAGCGTTTCTCGCTGGGCGACCACGTCGGGCACCTGCTCGCGCCGATCGACGGCAACCCGCCGCGGGAACTGGAGAGCTGGGTGTCCTTCGGCGACGTCCGCCATCTGGAACCCGGCCACGAGGCCTAGCCGTGATCCCCCGGGTGGGCACCGTCGCCGACGTCACCGAACTCGCGTCGTTCTACGCCGATCCCGCGCGGGGCGTGCGGGCCAACATGATCTTCAGCGCCGACGGCGCCGCCGCGTTCGGCGGTCGGGCCGGCCCGCTGTCGTGCCCCACCGATCAACGGCTGCTGAAAATCCTGCGCGGCTTCGCCGACGTCGTGTTGGTGGGCGCCGGCACCGCGCGCGCCGAGAACTACGGTCCCGTGCGGCTCGTCGACGGCGGCCACGGCCCGCCGCCCCCGATCGCGGTGATCAGCCGCAGCGGCCGGCTGCCGTCGAGGCTGCTCAGCGAGCCCGACCGGCCGCCGATCGTGGTGACCTGCGCGGGGGCCGCGGCGGCGCGCGACGAGCCCGGCGACCGGCGGGAGGTGCTGGTGGCCGGCGAAGACTCGGTCGACGTGGCGCGCGCCGTCGCGCTGCTGCGCGCCCGGGGCATGCACCGCATCCTGTGCGAGGGCGGCCCGACGGTGCTCGACGAGCTGGTGGAAGCCGACGCCGTGGACGAGATCTGCGTGACGCTGGCCCCCAAGCTCGCCGCCAGCCAGCCGGTGGGCCGCCTGACGCCGTCGGCGCTGCCCGCGCCGGTGACGATGCGCCTCGAGCACGCGCTGGTCTGCGACGACTACGTGTTCCTGAAATACCGGCGCTGACCGCGCTCGACATGCAGCCGGCGAAGCTGCTTCCTATGATGGAAATGCCGGGTTGCCCCGTCGTATCGAATCCCCTGCGCGGCATCGTTTTCAGTTCCTCGCCGTCCACTTTCTCGAGCCCTACAGAGGAGGACCATCGGCCAGGTGAGCAATTCACAGGACGACCACGACTACCGCAACCTGGCGGTGAACCGGCTGCGACCCAGCGAACTTCAATGGGCGCTGAACCACGACGCCGTGCACGGGATCGCGTACGCCTTCAAGAACCCCGTCGCCGTCGCCGAATCCATCGATGATCCCGACGACGACAGGATGACCTACCTCGTCCGCGTCAAGCGCGACGACCTGGCCAGCGCGTTCGGCAAGATCAACGACTGGATCACCGAAAACCCCGGCCCTGCCGGGATGCAGGCGTTCGGGTTCGTGCGGGCCCTGTCCCGCGAGGGGCTGACCGAACGCGCCAGCGGTGACGACGAACTCCGCTGACCGCGCCCATCGGATTAGCTGGCTTTCGCTATTCGCCGTGCCCAGCGGGCTGTGAAACCTTAGCCTTATGCCTGCGCACGGTCGGTGGCTGAGGAGTCGGAATGGGTGACGCGAGCGCGGATTCGCGGGCGGGTTCGCAGTTCGGTCCGTACCGGTTGCGGCGCCTGGTCGGCCGCGGGGGCATGGGTGACGTCTACGAGGCCGAGGACACGGTGCGGGAGCGCATCGTCGCCCTGAAACTGATGTCGCAGACCCTGTCCAACGACCCGGTGTTCCGCTCCCGCATGCAGCGCGAGGCCCGCACCGCGGGGCGGCTGCAAGAACCGCACGTCGTCCCGATTCACGACTTCGGCGAGATCGACGGGCAACTGTACGTCGACATGCGGCTGATCGACGGCAAAGACCTGGCCGGCATGCTGAGCCGGTACGGAGCGCTGTCCCCGCCGCGGGCGGTGGCCATCGTGCGCCAGATCGGCTCGGCGCTCGACGCCGCGCATGCCGCCGGGGTCCTGCACCGCGACGTGAAGCCGGAAAACATCCTGGTGAGCGGCGACGACTTCGCCTACCTCGTCGACTTCGGGATCGCCAGCGCCAGCGCCGACGAGAAGCTGACCCAGATCGGCACCACCGTGGGCACCGTCAAGTACATGGCCCCCGAGCGGTTCAGCGACTCCGAGGTCACCCATCGGGCCGACATCTACGCCTTGGCCTGCGTCCTGTACGAGTGCCTGACCGGCTCCCCGCCCTACACCGGCGACCAGGTCAGCGTGATGGGCGCGCACTTGCACCAGGCGATCCCGCAGCCCAGCGTCGCGCGGCCCGGCATCCCCGCCGCGTTCGACGCGGTGATCGCCCGCGGCATGGCCAAGGACCCCGCGGACCGCTACGCCACCTGCGGTGATCTGTCGGCGGCCGCGTACGCCGCCCTTGCCGAACCGGACCGGGACCGGGCCACCGACATCTTGCAGCGCAGCCAGGTGGCGGGGCCGCCGGCCGCGTTCGCGGGCCGGCAACCGGGCGCTATCGCCCAGGCCGCTCCCCCGCATGCCCCCTCCTCCGGCCCGATGTGGGCGGCGCCGCCCCCCGGCGGTCCGGTGCCCCAGCCGACGGGATGGGCCGGCGGCCCCGCCTGGACCCCCGGCACCGCCCCGGCGTGGGGCCCACCGCCGCGGCCCAGCAGGAAACCGTGGCTCTGGGTCGGCGTCACCGGCGTCGCCGTGGCGGCCATCGTCGGCGTGGTCCTCGCCGTCGTGCGGCCGTGGGAGTCGTCGTCTCCGCCGGAGCCGACCAAGCCACCGCCGGCGCCGGACGCGGTCGCGCTGCGGGTCCTCGACGACGGCGTGTTCGTGGGCAGCTCGGCGGCGCCGCTGACGATCGACATCTTCAACGAGCCCATCTGCCCGCCCTGCGGCAGCTTCATCCGGTCGAATGCGGGCGACATCGACACCGCGGTGAACAACAAGAAGCTCGCGGTGCGTTACCACCTGCTGGACTTCCTCGACGACAAGTCGCACAGCAAGAACTACTCGACCCGGGCGGTGGCGGCGTCGTACTGCGTCGCGGCGCAAAACGATCCCAAGCTCTACCTCGACTTCTACTCCGGCCTGTTCGCCAGCAACTTCCAGCCGGCCGAGGACGCGCCGGAGGACCGCACCGACGGCGAGCTGGCCCAGCTCGCCAAGACCGTCGGCGCCGACGCCGACGTCATGACCTGCATCAAGTCGGGAGACGACGTCGCGACGGGCAAGGCGAAATCCGCGAACGGATACGCGACGCTGTCCGGGCTGGGCGCGAATTCCACACCGTTCGTGTGGGACGGCAACACGTCGGTGAACTGTCAGGACCCGACCTGGCTGACCAAACTCCTCGGGTAGCCGGCCGTTGATGGGAGCCACTCGATGACCGGCGCGCAAGGCTCGCGGGCGGGAACGATGTTCGGCCCCTACCGTCTCAAGCGGCTGCTCGGGCGCGGCGGCATGGGCGAGGTCTACGAGGCCGAGCACACGGTCAAACAGTGGATCGTGGCGCTGAAACTGATGTCGCACACCTTCAGCCAGGACCCGGTGTTCCGGAAGCGGATGGAGCGCGAGGCCCGCATCACGGGGCGGCTGCTGGAGCCCCACGTGGTCCCGATCCACGACTACGGCGAGATCGACGGGCAGCTCTATCTGGAGATGCGCCTCATCGAGGGCGTCGATCTGGGCGCACTGCTGGACCGCGAGGGGCCACTCCCGGCGCCGCGGGCGGCGGCGATCGTCCACCAGGTCGCCTCGGCCCTGGACGCCGCGCACGCGGCCGGGGTGACCCACCGCGACGTCAAGCCGCAGAACATCCTGATCACCGGCGACGACTTCGCCTATCTCGTCGACTTCGGGATCGCCAGTGCGCAGTCCGACGAGAAGCTCACCCAACTGGGCACCGCCGTCGGAACCCTGAAATACATGGCGCCCGAACGCTTTTCCAGCGACGAGGTGATGCCGCGCGCTGATGTCTACGCGCTGGCCTGTGTGCTCTACGAATGCCTGACGGCGACCCCGCCCTACCGCGCCGACAGCACCGGAATGCTGGTCAGCGCGCACCTGATGCAGCCCATCCCCAAGCCCAGCGAGCAGGGCTCCGGGGTGAGCCCGGCATTCGACGCGGTGATCGCGGGCGGCATGGCCAAGAACCCGATCGAGCGCTACCCCACCGCCGGTGCGCTGGCCGAGGCCGCGCACCGTGCGCTCAGCAGTCCCGAACGCGAACGCGCCGAAACCATCCTGCGCGACAGCGAAATCGTCTCCGGCGCAACGGGTCCCGGGCGCCCGGGCGCCCCGGTCCAGCGCCGCCGCTGGCCGGTCGTGGCCGCCGCCACCGTCGTGGCGCTCGCCGTGTGCGCTGTCGGGCTGTGGCTCATCCTGAGACCCACCGAACAGCGGCACGCCAAGGCGACGGTCGCGAAGACCCCGCCGCCGTCGACCGCCGCCCCCAACGACGACCAGGCCCGGCTGCTCAGCCTGCTCCCGCCGGGCTACCTGGCCGGCACGTGCACGCCCGCGACGCCCGAGTCGGGCAGCGTCTGGGTGCACGCGGTCGCGATGGTGACCTGCGGGCAGAACAACCAGCCCGGCGGCCCCAGCCACGCCACCTACGGGCTGTTCGCGACGCCCGACCGGCTGAAGCGGGCGTTCACCGACGACATCGCCAACGTCAGCCTGGTCAACTGCCCCGGCGAGGGACGCTCACCCGTCAGCTGGCACTACGACCAGACGCCCAACGACATGGCCGGACTGATCGCCTGCGGCACCTACAACAACCACCCGAACGTGATCTGGACCAACGACGAGAAGCTGATGCTCAACGACGTGTCCGGGGACCCGGCCACCGTCGAGGACCTGCACACCTGGTGGGACGCCTACGGCTGACCCCTAGAGGATGTAGAGCATCTCCTGGTAGGTCGGCAACGGCCACAAGTCGTCGGCGACAACGCCTTCCAGCGCGTCGGCGGCCGCGCGCACCGCTTCCATCGCCGGCAGCAGCGCCTCCTGGGCGTGCCTGGCCTCCTCGAGCGCCGTCTCCGCCGAGTGGCCCGTCAGCGCCGCCGTCAACGCCGCCAGCGCGGCGGTCAGGTCGGCGAGCGGAGCCGAAACCGCTTCCAGCGCAGCCCGGTTCGGCTCCATCCCGGCGGCCTTCAACGTCGCGACGTTCTGCGCCAGCTCGGTCTGGTAGCGCAGCGCCGCCGGCAGGATGACGGTCGTCCCGATCTCGAGCGCCAGCTTCGCCTCGACCCCGATGGTCAGGGCGTACTGCTCCAGGCGCACCTCGTAGCGGCTGTGCAGCTCGCGCTCGTTGAAAACCCCGTACTTCTCGAACACCTCGACCGACTCCGGCTTGATGAGTTCCGGGATGGCGTCCAGCGTGGTCTTCAGGTTCGGCAAGCCGCGCTCGGCCGCCTCGATCTGCCAGTTCTCCGAATAACCGTCCCCGTTGAACACCACCGCGCCGTGGTCGGTGATGATCTCGGTGAGCAGCTTTTGCACCGCCGCGTCGAAGTCCTCCCCGTCCGCGACCGCCTTCTCCAAAGTGGTTGCGATGTAGTCGAACGAGTCGGCCATGATCGTGTTGAGGACGATCATCGGGACGGCGACCGTCTGCCCCGAGCCGGGCGCCCGGAACTCGAACCGGTTGCCGGTGAACGCGAACGGGCTGGTGCGGTTGCGGTCGCCGGGGTCGGTCGGCAGCGGCGGCAGGGTGTCGACGCCGATGATCATGGTGCCCTTGCCCTTCGACGACGTGGCCGCACCCTTGGCGATCTGCTCGAACACGTCGGCCAACTGCTCGCCGAGGAAGATCGAGATGATCGCCGGCGGCGCCTCGTTGGCGCCCAGCCGGTGGTCGTTGGTGGCCGACGCGACCGAGACCCGAAGCAGCCCGCCGAACTTGTGCACGGCGCGGATCACCGCGGCGCAGAACACCAGGAACTGCGCGTTCTCGTGCGGCGTATCTCCGGGCACCAGCAGCGAACCCAGCTCGGAGTTGCCCACCGAGAAGTTGACGTGCTTGCCCGACCCGTTCACACCGGCGAACGGCTTCTCGTGGAAAAGGCATTCCATGCCATGCTTTTTCGCCAGCGTCTTGAACACCGTCATCAGCAGCTGTTGGTGGTCGGAGGCGATGTTGGCCCGCTCGAACATCGGTGCCACCTCGAATTGGCCGGGGGCGACCTCATTGTGCCGGGTCTTGGCGGGGATGCCGAGCTTGAACAGCTCCCGTTCGGTGTCCATCATGAAGCCGAGCACCCGCTCGGGTACCGAGCCGAAGTAGTGGTCGTCGAATTCCTGGCCCTTGGGCGGCTTGGCGCCGAACACGGTGCGTCCGGCGTTGATCAGGTCCGGCCGCGCCAGGAAGAAGTGCCGGTCGACGAGGAAGTACTCCTGCTCGGGCCCGCAGAAGGAGACCACCTTGTTCAGGTCCTGGTGGCCGAACAGCGTCAGGATCCGTTCGGCGTGGACGCCCATCGCCTGCTGGCTGCGCAGCAGCGGCGTCTTGTAGTCGAGCGCCTCGCCGGTCATCGACACGAACACCGTGGGGATGCACAGCGTATTGCCGTTCGGGTTCTCCAGCACATAGGCCGGGCTGGTCACGTCCCAACCGGTGTAGCCGCGCGCCTCGAACGTGCTGCGCAGCCCGCCCGAGGGGAAGCTGGACGCGTCGGGCTCGCCCTGGATCAGGGTCTTGCCGGCGAACTCGGCGAGTGTCTGCCCGTCGGAGACGGGCTCGAGGAAGCTGTCGTGCTTCTCGGCGGTCAGCCCCGTCATCGGGTAGAAGACGTGCGCGTAATGGGTGGCGCCCTTCTCCAACGCCCAATCCTTCATGGCGACCGCGACGGCATCGGCGACGGCCGGGTCCAGCTTGGCGCCCTTGTCGATGGTCGCCACGATGGACTTGTACACCGCCTTGGGCAGCCGTGCCTGCATCTCCGCCTTGGTGAAGACGTTGGAGCCGAAGATCTCACCCGGCAGCTCGCCCGGGACGAAGCTGATGGCGGGGGGGACATAGGCCTCGACGTTGTTGATCGCCTGCAGGCGGACCGCGTTGCCGCTCAATGGAATTCCTATCGCTAAGGGGGCCCACAACGTGTCCTCGAGGACAGTGGACCGGCTCACTGTAGGAACTCTCGATGGCGGGCTTGTTACGCCCGCGTCAACGGTATCGCCGCAATGGTTGCGAACAGAAGTCGCGGCGCCCGCTACGTGGTCTCGCGCCCGTGGTGTTCGGCGTCTTCGACGGTCAACGGCAACGCCAGCTCCTCGAGCGGGCGCCGTTCCGCGGCGATCCCGAGCCACAATTCGACCAGGCCGGCGATCGCCATCACCGCGGCGCCGATCAGGAAGGACCACATCACCTGGTCGCGTTGCCCGGAGTTGATCAGCTGGCCGAACAGCAACGGGCCGGTGATGCCGCCGATCGCCGTGCCGAGCGCGTAGAAGAACGCGATCGCCAGCGCCCTGGTCTCCATCGGGAAGATCTCGCTGACCGTCAGGTAGGCGGCGCTCGCGCCCGCCGAGGCCAGGAAGAACGCGACAGCGAGCACGGCGATGAACGCCCAGACCCCGCCGGTCCGGGTGACGAACAGGACCGCGAGGATGACGGCCACCACCGCGGACCCGAGGTAGGTCGCCGTGATCATCGGCTTGCGGCCGACGCTGTCGAAGAGGTGGCCAAGCGCCAGCGGGCCGACGAAATTGCTGAGCGCCCACAGGATGAAGAACAGCGGCACCGTCCCCGACGGCACACCGTAGAACCCGCTCAGCAGCGTGCCCAGGTTGAATGTCACCCCGTTGTAGAGGAACGCCTGCCCGGTGAACAGCGCCAGCCCCAGGACGGCGCGCCGCGGATACAGCTTGAACGCCACCCTGGCGATCTCCCGGAACGAGATCGTCTCGCGCTGGCGGATCTTCAGCTTGCGCCCGTGCGGCTCGGGCAGCGGCTCACCGGTTTCCTGCTGCACCGACTCCTCGATCTCGCCGACGACGCGCTCGGCCTCCTCGTCGCGCCCGTGGATGAACAACCAGCGGGGGCTCTCCGGGACGTTGCGCCGGACGAGCAGGACGAAGATGCCGAAGATGGCGCCGACGCCGAACGCGAGCCGCCAGCCGATGTTGGGCGCGAAATTCGAGGTGTCGAGCAGGACGAGCGCGCCGCCCGCCCCCGCGGCCGAGCCGAGCCAGTACGTCCCGTTGATGATCAGGTCGACGCGGCCGCGCACGCGGGCCGGGATCAGCTCGTCGATCGCCGAGTTGATCGCGGCGTATTCGCCGCCGATGCCCGAGCCGGTGAAGAAGCGGGCCACGAAGAAATACCACGGCGCGAAAGCGAACGCGGTCGCGACGGTGGCGACCAGGTACACCGCCAGGGTCAACATGAACAGGTTGCGCCGACCGAACCGGTCCGTGAGGTGACCGAAGAACAGCGCGCCCAGGCACGCACCGGCGATGTAGAACGCGGCGGCCATCCCGATCTGGGCGGCGTTGAGGTCGATGCCGCTGCCCTTCTCGGTGAGCCGGGCCGACACGTTGCCCACCATCGTGACCTCGAGCCCGTCGAGGATCCACACCCCGCCGAGCCCGATGACCACGCGCCAGTGGAATCGCGACCAGGGCAGCCTGTCCAGCCGCGCCGGCACATGGGTCTCGATGGTTCCGGTTTGCACGCTTCCGCTCATCTGGCTCCTATCTGAGTGCACAGAGAATTACCCAGGCGAGGGGCGGGCCAAGCCTCAGCCACGGTCGGCGCGCGACTCCTCGGGAGTCCAGGCTTGCGGCTGGCCCGGGTGGCCGGGGAACAGGAAGTCGATGAAGGCCGCGGCGGTGGGCTGCGGTTCGTGGTTGGCCAGCCCCGGTCGCTCGTTGGCTTCGATGAAGGCGTACTCGGCGCCGGTGACGTCGGGCACCAGCAGGTCGATGCCCGTCACGGGGATGCCGATCGCCTCGGCCGCCGTCACCGCGACGCGGCACAGTTCGGCGTTCACCACGGCTGTGACGTCGTGGATCGTGCCGCCCTGATGCAGGTTGGCGGTGCGCCGAACGCGCAGGCGGGTGCCCTGCGGCAGCACATCGTCGAGCGTCCAGCCCGCCTCGGCGACCGTCGACTCGGTGAGGTCGTCGAGCGGGATACGGGACTCGCCGCCGGTGGCCGCCGAGCGCCGCCGGCTTTCGGCCGCGATCAGGTCGCGGATGCTGTGCTCACCAGTGCCGATGATCTCCGGCGGCAGCCGCAGCGCGGCGGCGACCACCCGGCCGTCGATCACCACCAGCCGGAGGTCGTCGCCCTGCACCCGCTGCTCGATCAACACGTCGGGGTATTGCTGACGCGCGCGGGCCAGGGCGGCGGCGAGCTCGTCGGGCCCGTTGTCGGCGGTCACGCCGACCGTGATGCCCTTGCCCTGCTCCCCGCGGGTCGGTTTGACGACCACCTCCCCGACCTCGCTGAGGAAGTTGTAGTCCCCCTCGTCGAAGGTGGCCAGCCGGGCGCGCGGCACGGTGATGCCCGCCTCCGACACCAGGCGCCGCGTCAGGCGCTTGTCGTCGCAGCGGCACATGGCGACCGCCGAGGTGTACTCGGACAGCGACTCGCGGGTGACGACGCTGCGGCCACCGTGGGTGAGCCGCATCTCGCCGGTCTCGGCGTCGAGCACCTCGACCCAGATGCCGCGGCGCAGCGCCTCGTCGGCGATGATCCGGGCGTAGGGGTTCAGGTCGTCGATCGTCTCGGGCGGCGGGCTGAACAGCGGCTCGTTGATCGCGTTCTTGCGCTTGATCGCCAGCACCGGGACGCGGCGGAATCCCAGCTTCTCGTACAGGCCGATGGCGGCGGCGTTGTCGTGCGCGACCGACAGGTCCATGTAGGCGCGGCCCGCGTCGCGGAACCGCTCCGCCAGCGCCCGGGTCAGGGCCGCGCCGATCCCGGGCAGCCCGGCGGCCGGGTCGACGGCCAGCGTCCACAGGCTCGACCCCTGCTCCGGGTCGGAGAACAGCAGCTCGTGGTCCACGCCGGTGACGGTGCCCACCACCGCTCCGTCGGCGTCGCGCACGGCCAGCAGGTAGATCACCGCCGGCACGTGCAGGTGGTTGTGCCAGATGACGTCGACGCCGGCCGGGACCATTCCGCAGCGCACATAGACGCGGTTCATCGCGTCGGCGTCGACCGGGTCGTTGAGCGTCCGCACGGTGACCCCCAGCGGCGCGGGCGACAGGTCTTCGGCCTTCATCGAGTCGGTGAACCGCAGCCGGTAGGTGTGGCTGGGGTCGATGAAAAGCTCGGTCGGCGCCTCGGCGACCACCACGTGCGATTCGCGCGCATAGATGCAGATGTCCCGGCGCCCCGGGCCCTCCCGGCGCAGCGCCTCGACCAACTCGTGGGCGTCGGCGAAGGTCTGGCCGAAAATAAGCCGCCCCCAGCCCAATTCGAGCTCGACGTCCTTGGCCATCGCCTCCACCAGCTCCGGCGGCGAGGCGTCGTGCAGGCCCATCGTGATCGCCTCGGTGTGGTCGCCGGGGGGATCGGTCACGGTCATGCCACCGGGCCCGTGATGCCGTGTCGCTGCAGCCAGAGCTCGAGCAGCGCGATCTGCCACAGCTCGTTGCCGCGCAGCGGGGTCAGCTTGCCGTTGGGGTCGGCCAGCAGGGCGTCGACCGCCTCGGTGCGGAACAGGCCGCGTTCCTTGGCGACCGGCGCGTACAGCGCGTCGCGCACCATGTCGAGGTAGGGCCCCTCCAGGTGGGTCAGGGCGGGGACCGGGAAGTAACCCTTGGGCCGGTCGATGACCTCCGACGGGATGACCCGGCGCGCGGCCTGCTTGAGGACGCCCTTGCCCTCGTGGGCGATCTTCAACTCGGGCGGGCAGGTCGCCGCCAGCTCGACGAGCTCGTGATCGAGGAACGGCACCCGTCCCTCCAGGCCCCAGGCCATGGTCATGTTGTCGACCCGCTTCACCGGGTCGTCCACCAGCATGACGGTGGTGTCGAGCCGCAGCGCGCGGTCGACACCGGTCTGGGCGCCGGCGCGCGCGAAGTGCTCGGCGACGAAGCGCTCGCTGGGGTCGCCCGGCGCCAGGACGCCCGGCCCGAGCAGGCCGGCCAGCTCCGCCGCATCCCGGTCGAAGAAGGCGCCGCGGTACTCGGCGACCGAGCCCTGCAGGGACGCCGCGGCCGGCGAGCCCATCGGCGGGTACCAGTGGTAGCCGGCGAACACCTCGTCGGCGCCCTGACCGGACTGCACCACCTTGACGTGGCGGGCCACTTCCTGGCTCAGCAGGTAGAAGGCGACGCAGTCGTGGCTGACCATCGGCTCGCTCATCGCGCCGATCGCCCCGTCGAGCGCGGGCAGCATCCGGTCGGTGCCGATGCGGATCTGGTGGTGGTCGGTGTCGAAGCGCCGGGCGATGATGTCGGACCACCGGAACTCGTCGCCCTCGACGCCGCCGGCGGATTCGAAGCCGATGGAGAAGGTCATCAGGCCGTGCTGGCCCGCCTCGGCGAGCAGGCCGACGATCAGGCTGGAGTCGACGCCGCCGGACAACAGGCAGCCGACCGGCACGTCGGCGACCAGCCGGCGCTTGACCGCGACGCGAAGCGCGTCGAGCACCGCCTCTTCCCAGTCGGTTTCCGACCAGCTCGCGCGGTCGGCGTGCCGGGTGAAATCGGGGGTCCAGTACGTGGTGAGCGTGCGCCGGCCGTCGGGCTCGATCGCGATCAGCGACGCCGGCGGCACCTTGCGGACGCCGCGCAGGATGGTCAGCGGCGCGGGCACCACCGAGTGGAATGTCATGTAATGGTGCAGCGCGACCGGGTCGATGCGGGTGTCCACGCCGCCGCCGGCCAGCAACGCCGGCAGCGCCGAGGCGAACCGGATCCGGTTGCCGTCCTCGGTCACGTACAGCGGCTTGATCCCGAGCCGGTCGCGGCCGAGCAGCACCCGGCCGCTGTCGCGTTCGACGATGGCGAAGGCGAACATGCCGTGCAGGTGGCCGACGAAGTCGTCACCCCAGCGGTGGTAGGCCTTGAGCAGGACCTCGGTGTCGCTATGCGAGAAGAACCGGTAGCCATGGCCGGTGAGTTCGCCGCGCAGCTCCTTGTAGTTGTAGATGCAGCCGTTGAACGCGATGGCCAGGCCCAGCTCCGGGTCGACCATGGGCTGCGCGCCGGCCTCGCTCAGGTCGATGATCTTGAGGCGACGATGACCGAGCGCGACGCGGCCCTGCGACCAGGCGCCGGACGCATCGGGACCCCTTCGGGTCATCACGGCGGCCATTGCTGACACCGCTGCTACATCGGGGACCTGCCCGTCGAGCCGTACCTCCCCGGTGACTCCGCACACTCCTTGGACCATACCGAAGGCGGATGCGGGGCGCCCGTACGGCCACCGTGAAATCCATCGCCTCGCCGGGGCAGTTCGCGGCGACGATCGCGGAAAAGGGTGGGTGCGACCGGCAACTGACGCGGCCGTTATCCGGCGCGCTCCCCGGGCAGCTTCCGGTCCCGCGGCGCGTGCGGACCACCCTGGGTCAGTTCCAGCCGGCGTTCGGCAAGGACCAGCAGGTGCCTGAGCCGTTGTCCGTACAGGCCCACCGCCTCGTTGGTCAGCATGTCGTCGTGCCCGCAGTCGACCGAATACGCGAGGACGTCGCCGGAGACGTAGGGCCGCCAGGACCGCACCAGGAACGCGCCGCGCTCGTCCGCGTCGCGGGTGGCCGAGAAGACGGTGATGTCCCCGCGGAAGACGCCTGGCTCATGGCTGCGGTAGCGCGCGACGTTGTCGCGCGCGTTCCCCGCGACCAGCTCGAGAAGCCGCTCGGATCGCGGGGACCCCGGTTCTGCGCCCAGGGCGTCGTCCGGCATGGCGGCGCCGTCGACCGCGCCGTCCATGGTGGGTTGGGCGTCGAGCAGGATCAGGCGCGAGACCACGCATCCGCGCCGCTGGAGCTCGACGGCGACCTCGTGGGCGACGACCCCGCCGAACGACCAGCCGAGCAGGTTGTAGGGGCCGGAGGGGTAGAACGCCTGGATCCGGTCGGCGTAGTTCTGGGCCATCTCCCGGATCGACCGCGGTTCGGGTTCGCCGTCCCGAAGGGCCTGCTGGATCCCGACGAGCGGGCAGTCCAGGTACGTGCCGAGCACCTGATACGGCCAGCTCACGCCGCCCGCCGGGTGGAGGCAGAACACCGGCATGCCGGCGCCGCGCTTCAGCGTCTGGACGGGGACGACCTCCTCGGTGGACGTCGCGTCCGTGCCCAGTCGCCGGCTCAGGTCCCGCACGGTGGGCGCGTCGAACAGGGTGCGCACCGCGAGGTCGACGGCCAGGTGGGTGTTGATCGTGGCGATCAGGCGCATCGCGGAAATGCTGTCACCGCCGAGGTCGAAGAACGAGTCGTCGACACCCACCCGCTCGGCGCCGAGCACCTGCGCGAACAGGCCGGCCAGGATCTCCTCGGTCGCGTTGGACGGGGCCCGGTACCCGCGGCCGCTGTACTCCGGTGCCGGCAGGGCGCGGGTGTCGAGTTTGCCGTTGGGGGTCAGCGGCAGCGCGTCGAGCCCGAGCACGGCCGCCGGAACCATGTAGACGGGCAGGCGCCCGGCCAGCGCGGTGCGCGCCTCGGCGGGGTCGGCGGTGCCGGTGACGTAGCCGACCAGGCGTTTGTCGCCGGGACGGTCCTCGCGGGCGATCACGACCGCCTGGTCGACGCCGTCCAGCCGGGACAGTGCGGCCTGGACCTCGCCCAGTTCGATGCGGTAGCCGCGGATCTTGACCTGCTCATCGGCGCGGCCCACGTACACCAGCTGGCCGTCGGCGCCCCAGAACACCAGGTCGCCGGTGCGGTACATGCGCGCCCCCGGCTCGCCGAACGGGCAGGCCACGAACCGCGTCCCGGTCATGCCGGCGCGTCCCAGGTAGCCAGCGGCCACACCGCCACCGGCCACGTACAGCTCGCCTACCACCCCGGGCGCCACCGGCCGCAGCCAGGCGTCGAGCACGAACAACGCGGCGCCCGGCACCGGTGAGCCGATCGGCGGCGTGCCCGAGCCCGCCGCGAGCGGCGCACTGATCGCCACGCACATCGTGGTCTCGGTCGGGCCGTAGGCGTTGACCATCACCCGGCCCGGCGCCCAGCGATCGACGACCTCGGGCGGGCAGGCCTCACCGGCCATCACCAACGACACCGAGTCCAGCCCGGCCGGGTCCAGCGTCGCCACCGCCGACGGGGTCTGGGTCAACACGCTGACCCCTTCGTCGAGCAGCAGGGCGCGGAAGTCCTGGGGTGAGCGCACCACCGACTCCGGGACCACCACGACGCGCCCGCCGCGCAGCAGCGGGGCGAAGATCTCCCACACCGACACGTCGAAGGCGTACGAGTGGCACTGGGTCCATACACCGGGAGCCGGGAGGCCGGCGTCGAGCGAGCCGATCAGCCGGGTCACGTTGTCGTGGGTGACCGCGACGCCCTTGGGCGCGCCGGTCGTCCCCGACGTGTAGATGAGGTAGGCGACGCCGTCGGCCTCGGCCGCCGGCAGCGCGGTCGGCGGCTGGCGGTCGATCCGCGGATCCTCGATGTCGATGACCCGGACGTCGCTCTCGTCCAGCCGCGACCGCAGTCCCGCGGTGGTGATCGCGGCGACCGGCGCGGCGTCGGCGAGCATGAACCGGATCCGCGCGCCCGGGGCGGCGGGGTCGACCGGCAGGTACGCCGCCCCCGTCTTGAGCACGGCGAGGATCGACACGATCGCCTGCGCCGACCGCGAGAACAGCAGCGCCACGGACGTTCCGGGGCCGGCGCCCTCGGCGGCAAGCAGGTGCGCCAGCCGGTTCGCCGCCTCGTCCAGCTCGCGGTAGGTCATCGACTCCTCGCCCCAGCCGATCGCCGGCGCATCCGGCCCGCGCGCGACCTGGCCGGCGAACATCTCGGTGATCGAGACCGGCTCGGGCGCCGGGCGGCTCAGCACCGCCCGGTTGCCGATGTCGTCCAGGCGGGCGTGCTCCGGCCCGTCGAGCAGGTCGACCGAGGAGAGCCGCCGGGCCGGGTCGGCGGTCATCGCCGCCAGCACCCGCTCCAACCGCTCGGTGAGCGCCTCGACGGTGTGCTCCGCGAAGAGGCCGGCGTCGTATTCCACCCGCAGGCCGAGCCGGTCGCCGGACAGGGCGGCTTGCATCGTCAGCGGGTAGTGGTTGCGTTCGAACACGTTGAAGTCGGCGATGGACAGCTCGTGGTCGACCGCCATCGCGGAGGTTTCCAGCGGATAGTTCTCGTAGGCGAACAGCGTGTCGAACAGCTTTTCGTGGCCGGTGATCCGGTGGATTTCGCTCAGCGACAGGTGCTCGTGCTCGAGCGTCTCGTTGTGTGCGCCCTGCAGCTGCTCCAGCAGATCGGTGGTGCTGGTCGCCGGGGTGATGCGGGCGCGCACCGGGATCGTGTTGATCAGCAGGCCCACCATCGCCTCGGCGCCGGGGACCTCGGCCGACCGGCCGGAGACCGTCGTGCCGAACGCGACGTCGTAGTTGCCCGTCAGCCAGGTCAGCAGTTGCGCCCACGCCGCCTGCAGCACGGTGCTGACGGTGGTCTGGCAGGACCGCGCCAGTTCGGCGAGCGCGCGGCTGGTCTCGGGCGACACCGTGACCGTCGTGAGACCGCGCGCCGCCGGCTCCATGGCGTGCGGCGGTCCGACCAGCGTCGGGGTGTCGAAGCCGGCGAGCACCTCGCCCCACGCCGCCCGCGCGGCGTCGAGGTCGCGGCCGGCCAGCCAGGTGACGAAGCTGCGATACGGCGGCGCCGGGGCCAGCCGCTGCCCGGTGAGGCTGGCGAACGTCTCGTTCACCAGGATCGGCACCGACCAGCCGTCCAGCACGACGTGGTGGATGGTGAGCACCAGCCGGTGCCGGTTCTCCGCGGTGCGGACCATGGCCACCCGGAAGGCGGGCTGGTCGGCCAGGTCGCAGACCGCGGCGCGTTCGGCGGCGCACAGCTCCCGGATCCGCTCGTCGGGGTCGGTCCCGCCGTCGAACTCGACGTACCGCCACGCCATCACGGGTTGGGCGGGGATGATCTGCACCGGCTCGTCGAACTGGTCGCAGAATTGGGCGACGAGGTGGGGGTGCCGGTCGACCACCGCCTGCACGGCTTCGCGCAGCCGGTCCCGGTCCAGCGGCCCGGTGACGCTCATGTCGAGCTGCACCACGTATAGGTCGCCGGAATCCGCGCCGCGGGTGGTGGTGGCGTGGAAGAGCAGCCCCTCCTGCAGGGGGGTCAGCGGAAGGATGTCGGCGATGCCGGTCCGCCGTTCGAGCTCGTCGATCTGCCGCTGGGCCAGCCGGGCCGGCAGGACGTCGGACGGGGTCAGCCCGCCGCCGCCGGACCGCACGTGGGCGCAGATGCCGGCCAGCGCCTCGAACCACAGCCGACTGAGCCGGGTGACCTGCTCGCGGTCCAGCGCCGAGGGGGCCCACGTCCAGTTGGCGTGCAGCCGCGGGCCCTCCTCGGTGTCGGCGGTGCCCGCGTTGAGGTCCACGGTGTGCATCAGCGGCATGGGCACCGCGGTGCTGGTGGCGGTGGTCGACGAGCCGTCGCGGGAGACACGCCACAACTGGTCCGACATCTCGGCCGCCGCGCCGCCCAACCGGCCCAGGTAGTTGAAGCCGATCGTGGGGTCGGCGCCGTCCAGGTCGACCTCGGCGTTGAGGTAGCGCAGCAACCCGTAGCTCAGCGGATCGGGCAGGGCGCGCAGCTGCTCCTTGGCGGCCTTGACCGCCGCCCCCAGCGACGGATCGCCGGAAACCACGCCCGTCCAGGGCATTTCACCGACGCTCAGGGCTACCGGGTATTTGGTGGTGAACCAGCCGACGGTGCGCGACAGGTCCACCCCGGCGCCCAGCTCCTCGTGGCGGCCGTGGCCCTCGACGTCGATGCCGAGCGGCGCGCCGCCGGTGCCAAGGAACTCGGCCCAGGCCAGCGCGTAACCGATCAGCAGGATGTCGTTGATCCCGGCGTGAAACGCCGCGGGCGCCTCACCGAGCAGGGTGCGGGTGGTCTCGACGTCGAGCTGCGCCGAGAGGTGTTCGGCGGTCTCGTAGGTGTCGATCTCGGGCCGCACGGCCGGCAACGCGGGCGGGGTCGCGGCGACCCGCTTCCAGGCGGCGGCGTGCCCGACGACGTCCGGGGCGTGCGCGTGCTGGTCCAGCAGGGCGGCCCAGCGGGCGAACGACGTGCCGCCCGGCGGCAGCGCCACCGGCTGGCCGCCGCGGCGCTGGGCCCAGGCGATGTTCAAGTCTTCCAACAGGATTCGCCAGGACACGCCGTCGACGGCCAGGTGGTGGATGATCAGCACCAGCTGCCGGGTTCCGGCCGCCCACAGCGCGCTGAGCATCACCCCGCGGGCCGGGTCCAGCAGGGACCGCGCCGCGAGTACCGCCGCATCGGAGAGCGCGTCCACGGTGCGCAGGCGCTCGGCGGCGTCCACCGAGCCGGCCTCCGGCACCGTCAGCGACCAGCCGTCGGCGCCCTCGTCCAGGCGCAGCCGCAGCATCGCGTGCCGGTCCAGCAGGGCCTGCAACACCGCGACCACGTCGGCCTCGGTCACCCCGGCGGGCGCCTCCACGACCATGGTCTGGTTGAACTGGTCGACCGGGCCGTCCACGCCCTGCAGCCACCGGATGATCGGCGTCGCGGGCAGCGCGCCGGTGGGTTCGTCGGTGGCGTCGGCGTCGCCGTCGGCCACGCCGACCACGCGGGCCAGCCGGGCGACCGTCTGCTCGACGAAGATGTCACGCGTCCTGCAGGTCAGCCCGGCGGCGCGCGCCCGCGTCACCACCTGCATCGACGAAATGCTGTCCCCGCCAAGGTCGAAGAAGGAATCGTCGACCCCGACCCGGTCGACGCCGAGCACCTGGGCGTAGATGCCGGCCAGGGTCTCCTCGACCGGGTTGCCCGGCGCCCGGTAGCGGTCGGCGTCGGAGTATTCGGGCGCGGGCAGGGCGCGGGTGTCGAGCTTGCCGTTGGGCGTCAGGGGCAGCGCGTCCAGCGCCACCACGGCGACCGGGACCATGTACGCCGGGAGCCGATCGGCCAGCCGGGCGCGCAGGCCGGCCGGGTCCGCCGAGCCGGTGACGTAGCCGACCAGCCGCTTGTCCCCGGGGCGGTCCTCGCGGGCGACGACGGCCGCCTGCCGCACCCCGCGCAGCTCGGCCAGCGCCGCCTGGATTTCGCCGAGTTCGATGCGGTAGCCGCGGATCTTGACCTGCTGGTCGGCGCGGCCCAGGTATTGCAGCTGCCCGTCGGCGCCCCAGCAGACCAGGTCGCCGGTGCGGTACATGCGGTCGCCGGGCCCGCCGAACGGGCACGCGACGAAGCGCGACGCCGTCAGCGCCGCCCGCCGCCAATAGCCGCGGGCCAGCCCGCCGCCGGCGACGTACAGCTCGCCGACCACGCCGGGCGGCACCGGCCGCAGGTACTCGTCGAGCACGAACAGCGCCGCCCCGGTCACCGGGGAGCCGATCGGCACCACGCCCGAACCCGGCGTCAGTGGCGCGCTGATCGCGGCGTACACCGTGGCCTCGGTGGGACCGTAGGCGTTGATCATCACGCGCCCGGGCGACGCCCAGCGGTCCACCAGGTCGGTCGGGCAGGCCTCGCCGGCGACCACCAGGGCGGCCGACTCCAGGCCGGCCGGGTTCAACATCGCTGCGGCGGAAGGGGTTTGACTCAGCACGCTGACGCCCTCGCCGACGAGCAGCGCGTGCATGTCCTCCGGGGACCGGATTACCGCGTCGGGGACCACCACCAGGCGTCCACCGCGCAGCAGCGCGCCGAAGATCTCCCACACCGACACGTCGAAGCCGTAGGAATGCCATTGCGACCACACCCCGGCGTCCGGCAGGCAGGCGTCCGCGGACGCCATCAGCCCGGTGACGCTGCGGTGGCTGACCGCCACGCCCTTGGGCACACCGGTGGTCCCCGAGGTGTAGATGAGGTAGGCGACGTCCTCGGCGCTCGGGGCCGGCAACGCGGTGGCGGGCTGGGCCTCGGCGGCCGGATCGTCGACGTCGATCACCGCCACGTCGTGGTCGGCCATGCGGTCGGCGAGGTCGGCGGTGGTGAGCACGGCGACCGGCGCGGCGTCGGCGAGCATGAAGCCGATGCGGGCCGCCGGGTGCGCGGGATCGATGGGCAGGTAGGCCGCCCCGGTCTTGAGCGCCGCCATGATCGCCACGATCGCCTCGGCCGATCGGTTGAACAGCAGCGCCACGGTGTGCCCGGGCCCGGCGCCGCGGCCGGCCAGCCGCTGCGCCAATCGGGTGGCGGCCTCGTCGAGCTCGCGATACGTCCAGGACCGGGTGCCGCAGCTGAGCGCCGGCGCGTCCGGCGTGCGGACGACTTGGGCGGCGAACGATTCGGGGATGGACGTGGGCGCGGCGGCCGGCGCGGTGAGCGCCGCGCGGTGGCCGATCTCGTCCAGCCGGGCGCGTTCGGCCCCGTCGAGCAGGTCGACCGACGACACGGTGCGGGCGGGATCGGTGGTCATCGTCGCCAGCACCCGCTGCAGCCGCCCGACCAGGGTCTCGATGCTCTCGGCGTCGAACACGTCGGTGCGGAATTCCACCCGCCCGCCGATGCCGGCGGGCTCGTTGCCCTCGGTCCAGCGCTCGGCCAGCGAGAAGGTCAGGTCCATGCGGGCGACCTGGGTGTCCAGCGGTATGGAGCTGACCCTTACGTCGCCCAGCGCCAGCCCGGTCGCGGCGTCGTTGTCCTGCCCGCCGAAGTTCTGCCACGCGAGCATCACCTGGATCAGCGGGTGGTGGGTCAGGCTGCGGGTCGGGTTCACCCGCTCCACCAGCACCTCGAAGGGGACGTCCTGGTGCTCGAAGGCCTCCAGGCTGCGCGCGCGCACCCGGTCCAACAACTCGGCGAAGGTGGGGTCGCCGGCCACGTCGACGCGCAGCACCAGGGTGTTGACGAAGAAGCCGACGAGGTCGTCGAGGGCGGGGTCGCGGCGCCCGGCGATCGGGAAGCCCACGGCCACATCGGAAGTGGCGCTGACCTTGGCCAGCAGCACCGCGAGGGCGGCCTGGATCACCATGAAGCTGGTCGCGTTGTGCTCGCGGGCCACCGCGGCGACCTGCTGCTGCAGGTCCGCCGGCCAGTCGATGGGCACCGTGGCCCCGCGCTGGTCGGCGACCTGCGGGTAGGGCCGATCGGTCGGCAGCTGCAACCGCTCGGGCATGCCGGCCAGGGCCTCTTCCCAATAGGCCAGCTGCGCGGCGATGCGGCTGTCGCCGTCCTTGAGGTCGCCGAACTGGGCGCGTTGCCACAGCGTGTAATCCACGTACTGCACGGGCAATTCGGCCCAGCCCGGCGCCTCGCCCGCGCATCGGCTGGCATACGCGACCCCTAGATCGCGCACCAACGGAGTGATCGACCAGCCGTCGGCGGCGATGTGGTGGGCCACCGCCACCAGCACGTGCTCGTCGTCGGTGACGCGGAACAGCCAGGCGCGCAACGGAATGTCGGTCGACAGGTCGAACGTGTCGCGGGCGGCGGCCTTGACGGCGTCGTCCAGCCGGCTCGCCGGCCAGCCGCCGGCGTCGATCACCTGCCAGCCGAAATCGGCTCGCTCCGCGGGGATGACCACCTGCTGCGGGGTTCCCTCGGGTGCGGCGAAGACGGTGCGCAGGCTTTCGTGGCGGGCGACGACGTCGCGCAGGGCGGCGTGCAGCGCGTCGGTATCCAGCCGGCCGCGCAGCCGCATAGCCGCAGCCATGTTGTAAACCGGTGAGGGGCCCTGCAATTGGTCGAGGAACCAGAGCCGGCTCTGGGCGAACGATAGCGGCACGACCGCGGGCCGTGGCCCGGCCATCAGCGGCTCCAGCCGTCCGGTGCCCTCTCCGATCCTCGGTGCCAGCTGGGCGATCGTGGGCGCCTCGAACAGGGCGCGCACGGAGAGGTACTCGTCGAGATCGGTGTTGACGGCGGCGATCAGGCGCATGGCCGAGATGCTGTCGCCGCCGAGGTCGAAGAAGGATTGGTCGATGCCGACGCGGTCGACGCCGAGGACCTGGGCGTAGATGCCGGCCA
>NZ_MVIJ01000053.1 GCF_002086735.1 Mycobacterium scrofulaceum
CGGTCGACCGGTCTGTGACCACCCCCCGCGCGCTCGCGTGGCCGCTGCTGATCGGCGTCGGGGTGCTGGCGGGCTGCCCGGCGGTATGGGGCAGCTGCCCGGTACTCAGGCTGCCGGGCTGGGGAACCTGCCCGCTAATGCCGCACCAGCAGCCGGGGCACCGGCACAGTTGGGACCGGCGTTCTCCCAAGGACTTTCAGCCGGATCGGCGTTGGGGTCGCTGCCGCCTGCGACCGGCACTGGAACGCCGGCCGCAGGGCAAGCAGCCGCAACTCCAGCGGCAGGGCTGACTTCGGGTGCGGGCGTTCCTTCGGCCGGGTTGACAGGAGCAGGTGCGACCCCTCCGGCAGTCAGCCCCGCAGCGCCGGGGCTTGCCACGTCTGGCGGGCCGACGAGTGCTGCACCGGCGGCGATGATGCTTCCGCCCCCGGGTATGGGCGCTCCCGCGGCCCCCGTAGCTGCGGGTGGCGCAAGTGCTGCAGCCCCCGTCGCCCCTGCTGGCAACACGGCCACACCGGGTGGCTCCGCGCCGACAACCGGGCCGGCAGCTGGATCGACGGTCGGATCGGGTGGGGCGGTGGTTGTGCCGGCAAGTGTTGTCAGCGCCGGAGCTGGCGCCCGCAACCGTGGACGACCGGAGTCAGCCGAACTGGCAACCGCAAAAGTGTTGGCGCGCAAGCTCCGTCGTGACAGCGACATTGTTAATTACGCGTGCATTGAGTGGGCCGTGGGCGTATTTCGCCGCGAGGCTGGCGGGGCCACCGAGTGCGTGGTGATGTCCAACGAAGGCTTTGGTTACATTCCGCGGGGAGTGTTCTTGCCACGTACTGCCCGTCTGTTGACGGCAGATAAGTTGGTAGACAACCAATTTCGGGAAGGCTGGTTCGGGTCATCCGATCCTGCCGAGGTGCTAGCCGAATATGCACGGCTGCGCGGCCGCGGCGGAACGCATCTGGTTGCCATGGCAGTAACCGCGGACAGCCCCTACGGTCGGGTGCCAGGGGTCGAATACGCGGTTTGTCAACGCGAATTCGATGACGGTGCTTACATCCGCCCGATTCTCGACGATATGCATATGCATCGTCTCGAAGCGTTGCACCCGGAGGTGTATGCCCGGGTTCAGCAGACGACCTCCACTGAACCTGAGACGCGCATGGTTGAAAATCAGGTCGTTGTGCCGCTGGCTGTGCAGATGATCGAAGCTGTGAAGATGTCGGGGGAGATGACGCTCGATCTGCGGCAGATGTGGGATGTGCTGGGCACCGGCGACCACATCTCGGAGGAGGTATGGAACCAGTACCGGATCGCCTCAACCGTGTACTACGTGAACCTCAGCGCGAACCGGCCTCGGCCGGAGGCCTCCACAGGAGATCGCGAGCGTTATCAGGCGCAGTGGGTCACCGCACGCACGATGGAGTTGCTGCAGGGTTGGGAGCGGCGACCGGTCGACGTAGCGGATATGGTCTACGCTGCGGCGACGGCCTACCCATGGAGATTTTGGCACCAAATTTGAATTGTTATGGCGCGTGGTCGAATCCGAGCTCGGCTGCGGCGTAGCGTGAGGTGCCGCGGCGTGCGACGTGGGATGCAGTGATCAGGATTGACCGCCGAGCGCTGGCGAAAACCGTTATAGGAGCACGCCTTATAAGTACGTGGTAGCTGGGCCTCGATTTGGCGATCGAGGTGATGGCCGGATCGTTGGAGGAGAGACGCCGAGTCGTCACAGTGACGAAATAAGCGGTATTCGCTGGAAGCACCCATCCATCCACCGCCGCGGCCACGCGCGCAGGGTTGCCCGAGAAATTGGTGTCTGTTCTCACGCAATCTCGGGGACATTCTTATCGGATTGGGGGCAAGTTGCGATCGGGGATAGTACGTTGAGGGTCAGGAAATGAGCGCGGTGACGGCGGTCGTGGTCGTGTCAGCGAGCGCGATGCCGCCGATATTGCCGATGGGTTGGTCGAGGGCCGCGACAGGAAGCCACTGGATGAGCTCCGGTAAGACAACCCCTTTGGGTTGCAGCACTGTGACGATCATAGCCATTGTGCTGCTGGGGATTTCACCGGGAATGAAGGGGCAGATGATCACCTGGCCGGTGGCGGCTGCGAGGTGAATCGTGTTAGATAGTACGACAACGTACAGTTCCTGGTTGGTGTCGCGGCCTGGCGTGATGTCTCCGGGTGTGATCACAGGCCAGCGGCCCGGTTCGCCTGATAGACCTTCTCCGCGTAGGCGTCGATGTCGAGCGTTGGCACAGTGTGTGTTGTGTAGTTCTCGAGCGAGATTCGGAGATGCTCGTTGTGCAGGGCTCGTTCGATCATCTCTGAACGATTCAGCCCGGCCGCCTGGGCGTCCGCATCGGCCGCCGCCAGCACGGCCTCTTCAATCATTACGGACACTTTGGCTTTCGCCATACCATTTATCCTACTCTGAGCAGGACAGTTGTCGTGAGGGTACTCCGGCTGGTGGCGCCGACGCAGGTTGCGTTAAATGGTGCGAGGACGACCTACCACAGATTCAGCTTGCCAGTCACGGTTACGGACGGGCCCATGTACGCCGATGACGACGATTCGGGGCGCGAAACGGTGTACCTGCTAGGTTCGCGTGAGAATGCGCGCCGCCTCATGGCGGCCGTCGCACGGGATAGGGCCGTCGTCCCGGGCTGGCGAGCCTTACTAAGTCGATGGCCGAACTCGAGGAGATGGTCGGCGGCCAGGAGTGAGCTGCGATCCTGATGGGTAGGGCGACTTCGCTTTTGGGGCGGACTCCGATCGCTGGCGGTCAAGGTCCTGAAAGCCCGGTACCTGTAGCGATCTGGCGCCACTGCGGTGTTCTGGGTTTTCATTCAATTTGGACGTGCTGGTAGCGGGGGTGTAGCGGGGGGCGGTACGGTGCCGGTGTGCCGTTGAAGTTGGCGTCTAAGACGCAGGTTTCGGGTCATTTCTTTGTTCGGCGACGCTTGTCGTTTGCGTTGCTGCGCCGTTCGGTGAGCATGGAGATCAATCCGGTTCGCTGGCACCGCACGCTGTTGATGTTGTCGGCGGTGTTGGGTGTGGTGCTCGTGGTGGGGGCGTTCGTGTACGGGTGGTTTCGCCCGGCGGGGGTGATCGACGACTCGTCGAAGATCGTTGCTGATCGTTCGTCGGGGGCGTTGTTTGTGGTGGTCGACAAGCGACTGTATCCGGCGTTGAATCTGGTGTCGGCGCAGCTGATTGCTGGGTCGCCGGATCGGCCGACGTTTGTGGCATCGGGGGAGATTGCGAAGTGGCCCAAAGGGCCGACGGTGGGGATCCAGGGCGCTCCGGTGGAGACACCGGCGGTGGTGTCTCCGCAGGTTTCGCGCTGGGCTGTGTGCGACACGGCGCCGACGACGGTTGGTGGTTCGCCGTTGGTGACGGGCATCAATGGGCAGTTGTTGCTCGGGGAGGCGGCGGGAGAGCTCGCCGGCAGCGAGGCCTTGTTGTTGTCTTATGGGCCGCAGGTACACCTGGTGACTAATGGTGTTCGGATGCCGATTGATCTGTCTCAGTCCGCGGTCGCCGGGCCCCTGGGGATTGCGCCCGGGGCGCAGGCGACGGGGATGTCGCGGGCCCTTTTTGACGCGTTGCCGGCGGGGGGACCGCTGGCTGTTCCCGCGGTGCCTGGCGCCGGTGGGCCCGGTCAGGTGGATTTGGGGGCGGGGGTTGTTGTCGGTGCGGTGGTGGCGAGCCGGGATGTGGCTGCACAGTCGGACCGCTTTTATGTGGTGCTGGCAGATGGGGTTCAAGAGGTCTCGCCTGTGGTGGCTTCGATGCTGCGCCAGCATGATTCGTTTGGTTTAGCCACGCCGCCGCAGATATCGCCGGATCATTTGGCGCATATTCCGCTGCGTCATGTTCTTGATGTGGATTATTATCCGCGGTCGCCTGTGCGCCTGGTTGATGCGGGCAGTCGGCCGGTTTCGTGTGTGGCGTGGCAGTGGAGTGTGAGCGAGCGTCAGGCGCGGCTCGCGGTGATTTCGGGTCGGGGGTTGCCCATCCGCGCGGATCAGCGGGCGAAGATGGTGCCGTTGGTGGGTGCCGGCAATGGCGGGGTGCAAGCGAATCAGGTCTTGGTCGGTGATGGTGCATCGACGTTTGTTAGCACTACTGGTCAGGCATTGGATTCGCCTGCGCGCGAGACGATGTGGCTGACTAGCTCCACCGGGTCGCGCTATGGTGTGCCGTTTGACGACAATAGCGTGCAGGCGTTGGGGCTGGTGTTATCTCAGGTTCGTCCGGCGCCGTGGTCGATGCTGCAGGTGTGGCCTGCGGGACCGGAGTTGTCGCGGGCGGCCGCGTTGACGGTGCATAGCCCGTCGGACGCGGTGGCTGTGTTGCCGACGAAGACCAACGTACGGGCCGGCGGATAGGAGGGGGAGAAGGTTGTCGACGATTCGTTTCAGCCCGTCTCGGCGGCTGAGGGCGCCCAAAGTTGATGGCGGCATGCAGTCGGTACGCGATTCTCCGATCGCGCCGCGCCGGTTGCCGATGACGAAGGCGCAGATCATTTTGCCTGCAGTCATGGGCGCGGCGTTTTTGGGCATGATGGCCATGATCTTGACTCAACCGGGGCTGCGCTCGGGGCCGATGAGTTTGTTTTCGTTGTTTGTGCCGGTGATGATGATTGTGTCGTTCGCCGGGGTGTTTATGCAGGGCCGTTTTGGTGGCGGTGATAAGGCGTTGTCTCCGCAGGCGTTGGAAGAAGAGCGCCGTGCCTACATGGACGAGCTCGACCAGACACGTGATGTGATTCAAAGTGACGCCGAGCGTCAGTTCGCCAATTACCAGTTCTTGCATCCCGAACCGGCGATGCTGCGTGGGTTGGTCGGGTCGCCGCGGATGTGGGAGCGATCGGGTTCTGCTGAGGACTTGGCGATGCACTTTGGTTTTGTCCGTTTCGGAACCGGTACTTCGGATTTGGCGAAGAAGCTGGCTAAGCCTCGGTTGGGGGAGTCGGCCGATTATGAGCCAGTCTGCTATGACGCGCTGCGCAAGTTTTTGTTGGAGCAGTCCAAGATTAGTGGGATCGCTAAACCGCTGTCGCTCAAGGTGATTCCGCTGATGACGTTGGTGGGTGAGGATGGTCCGGACACAGTCCACGGTGTGGTGCGGGCGATGATTTGTCAGGCGGCCTGCTTCCATTCACCGCAGGACTTGAAAGTCATGGTCGTCACCGACGAACCAGCACGATGGGATTGGGTCAAGTGGTTGCCGCATTGCCAACACGACAAGCTCTTTGATAGTGGCGGGCCGTTGCGAATGGTGTGGACGTCGCCGACGGCGATGGATGCGGCGGTTGGTCACGAATTGCATGGCGCTCGAAAGAATTACGGGGACCCTGGCGCCGCGGACGGGGTACGTCCGCATTGGCTTGTGATCAACGACCAGCTCCGTGTGGATAGTGAATGGGACACGTTGAATCGCAGGGGCGTTGGGGGGGTCGCGGGCGTGACCTTTGTGCGTGTAGTGGTCAAGGAGGGCGCGGCGGATGACAACTGAGTTCACATTGCATGTCAAGCGCGACGGGGCATATGACGAGGAGGGGTTTTTCGCGCTCCCCGATACGCTGGACACGGCGTCCGCGGTCGCGTTTGCGCGCAAAATGGCTAGATACCATGCAGATTCGCGGGTAACGCAAAGTTCGACTGCCGCCGCATCGAAGGTCGTGGATCTGTATGAGATTCTCGGCCACGCTGATCCGGGCGATATCGATGTGGAGGAGGCCTGGGCGGCGACGCGGCTGGGTCCGCCGCTGCAAGACGACGAGGGCGAATTGCAGTGGGGTCGGGAGTGGATGCGGTTCCCGATCGGTATTGATCCACGCAATGGACAGCCCGTGGCCCTCGACTTGAAGGAGACTCACGAGTTCGAGGGGATGGGCCATCACGTCGTCGTCGTCGGCACGACTGGGAGTGGTAAATCGGTGTTTTTGACGGCGTTGATTACGTCGGCGTGTTTGACGCATTCGCCAGACTCGTTGAAGGTCGCGGTGTTTGACTTTAAGGGTAGTGCGTTGGCGCATTTGGTGGCGGGATTCCCGCACTGCGTCGCGGCGATGAGCAACTTGCGTAACGATCGCCTGTGGATTGTGAGGATGGAAGATGTCCTCTACGGCGAGATGGAGCGCCGCAAGTCTTGGCTTGACCGGGCTGGGGTCAGTGACATCGCTGAATATGAGTATTTGCGCATTCACAAGAAGGAGAAGTTGCGGCCGATGCCGCACCTGCTGCTGATTGTCGATGAGTTCACGCAGATGTTCGCTGAACATGACGGAGCCAAAGCGGTCATGGACGAGGTCGGCCGCCAGGGCCGCTCGCAGGGGCTTCGCCTCGTGATGGGGTCGCAGCGGCTGGGCCACCAGATGCAGGGCGGCATCATGAGTAACATCCCGGTGCGGGTGGCGCTGCGAACTGTCGGCGACACCGATTCCCACGAGGTGTTGGGTAGCGATGAGGCCAATCATCTGCCCAAAAAACCTGCTGGGGCTGGGCTTTTGAAGGTAGGTGCCAACAAGAACCTGACGAGGTTTCAGACGGCGTTCGTGCTCAAGAGCTATGTACCGCCCCAACGGGCAGCAGCTGCTGCGGCCAGGCAGGAAGCCGGTTACCTTGAGCCACAAGAGTTCCAGGCGGTCGGTATGCCTGCTCTGCAGATGGCCCGCGACGGCGAGGGCGAGCAGACCAAAATCCCGGAACCACGCGCCATCATTGGCGCCGATGGCCGCACCGTCAAACAGGTGCAGGCAACGGTGGATTGCTTGAATCGGCTGAATCTTCCTCCACTGCAAGCGATGTGGCTGCCGCCGCTGCAGCCGGTCCCTGCTGATGAGCTGGTGCGGCGGTTGCGGGGCCAACCGTGGGATGTCGACTATGGCTCGGCCCAAAGCGAGCTCTCGAGGCTGATGTTTCCGGTCGGGATCGAAGACAGGCCGCGCGACCACCGCCAGCTTGTCTATGCGCCCAATCTGGCCGAAGGTAACTGCGCGGTCATTGGTATGGGGCAATCGGGTAAGACGGTGGCCATCGCGACGATGATCTCGGGTGCCGCTTTGTTGTATCATCCTCGGCGGCTTCAGTTCTACGTCATCGCACTCAGCGGGCCGGACCTCAACCTGGTAGCTGGTTTGCCGCACGTCGGTGGTTTCGCACGCGAGGTGGACCCCGAGCAGGTCAAACGAATCATCGCCGAGATGCTGGCGCTGATCGATCAGCGCGAGCAGGCGTTCACCAAGCTAGGTCTGACGCTAACCAAGCTGCGTGAACGCAAATTTGGCGGCGTGCCAGGTGAGGTGCCTCAAGACTCGTTCGGCGATGTGTTTTTGGTGATCGATGGCTGGCCAACGTTTGTGAAGAACTGGGAGCTGTTGGTTTCTGACGTGGAACGAATCTTGGCTAAAGGACCCGATGTTGGGGTGCACGCCATTGTGTCGACCAGTGGCTGGGTGGCCAACAAATTCCCGTCAGGAATGACCAAGAATTTCACCAGCAACGTGGAGCTCAAGCTCGGTGACAACGATGACATGACGGTCAACAATGTGAAGGTCGCGCGCGACGTTCCCTTCGGGGAGCAGAAGATGTTCCTCGACGAAGAGGACGACACTGGCGGTGAGGTCGAGCAGGTCAACGTGGTCAAGATCAGGGGCCGCGGCACGACGATGGAGGGGTACCATTTTCAGGCCGGGTTACCGGAGATAACCGTGCAAGGGCGGCGCGCCGACGTGGCAGCAGCCGTTGAGCCAATTCAGCGGCTCGCTGGACCTGACAGTGCGGCCGCGCGGGTACGGATGCTGCCCAAAATCGTCGGTATCGACGAGGTCTTCGCGCAATGGGAGCAGCGTGAGCATGGGCCGGGTGGGGTCGACTGGAGTGGTGTCGTGCCGTTCGGGATTTCAGAAATCGGTTTGGAGCCGGCGGTCGCGAACTTCGCTGCGACCCCGCATCTGCTGCTTACCGGTCGGCCTGAATGTGGATTGTCGAGCGGGTTGGCCACGGTGGCCCAAGCTGTGATGCGGGTGTACGGGCCCGAGCAGGCCCAGATCTATGTGGTGGACCCTCATAATGAGTTGCTGCGCGTGGTCGAAGGTGAACATTTGGGCGCCTACGTTTTCCGGGAGGACCAGGTGCGTGCCTTGGGTGACAGCCTGGGGGCGATCCTGACTGAACGTATGCCGATGACAGACCTAAGCCAGGCGGAGTTGGCTGCGGGGACGCGGCGTTGGAGCGGGCCAGAGATCTTTGTCTTCATCGATCGTGAAGAGACCCTTGCTAGTTGGGACACTGGTGGGTTCGTGGCAGGAACCGGATACCCGTTGGGCCCGCTGGCGCGGTTTATTGCGCGGGGTAAAGAGGTCGGCCTGCACCTGGTCGTGTCGCGGCGGATCGCTCAGTGGGGCCGCACGCTGACCAATCCGATAATCGGGGAGTTGCTCAAGGCCAAAGCACCTGTCGTGGTAATGGACGGCGACCCTGATGAAGGGCCGATCGTCGGCAAAACGAAAGCCGTGCCAGCTGACCCCGGTCGTGGCCTGTACGTCACTGACCGGATGGTGGCGCCGGTGCAGATCGCGTTCCCGGCGAGCGCCCATTGAGCGAGGATGACCCCGCGTGGCTGCTCGTCCACGCGGTGGAACAAGCCCGCTTAGAACAGGGGTTGTCCAAACATGATCTGGCACGCCTGGCGCGCGTGGCGCGGCCTACGATCTCGCGGCTGATCAACCATGGCATGGTCCCGTCTCGTGCGGCCACGCTGGATAGGATCGGCTCGGCGCTGGGCTGGGAGGCCGGGACGTGTGCGGCCTTGTTGGCCGGCCAACCCCTACCGGGTCCACGCGCGCCGGTGACTCGCTCGGCCCAGCTCGTCGCAGCGCGGCTCACCGAGATTGCCGAGGAGGCGCGGTCGGCCGCCGGTGCTGCCGAGCAGTCGATTCTGCGGCTGAAAACCATCGAGGAGCGTGCGCGTGCGGCTGCGCAGTTCGTGCTGGGCGGTTCAGTAGCTGATTAAGCGGTCGATCTGGACCGATTCATGCGTCGGCATGGGCCTTTGTCGCTCGGTGATGCGTGGCGGTATTTCGCCAGGTGAGCGGCGCCGTAGAGGGTGTCGGGAAACAGGGGGTGTTGCCTTGTGTGGAATGTCGGAGGTTTGGTTGCCGGTGTCCCTGGGGGCGGTTATCGTCGCATCAAACGGCGGCTTTATTGCTCGTGGGGCGAATGGGATATGTGGACAGGGGTGGGATTGCAATGATGTTCATTGAGGCGCCGGCGCTGGCGGCGCAGGCAGCATCAGAGGGCGCAGGCGGGGCGACCACGGCGGCCACTCTTGCCGCTGGGGCACCAGCGATGGGCGCTGTGCTGCCGATGGGCGGCGAGGAAGTGTCGGCAATGTTCGCTCAAGCTATCGCCGCGCACGGCGCGCAGTTCTTGGCGGCAGGTGCTCTAGGTGTGGCTCAGCGGGAGGCGTTCGCAGCCACCGTGGCTACGTCGGCGGCCACCTACACCGCTATGGATGCGGTCGGCAAGGCGCTGCTGTCGCTGTAGCGCGGCGGTGCACTGATGTACTGGGGTATCCCACCAGAGATCAACGCATTTCGGTTGACCAGGATGGGCGCGGGTCCAACGGCGCACGTCCCACAGATCACCGCCTACACGGCTGCTGCGGCCACGCACTTCGAGCAAGGGATGCAGCAGTCGGTGACCGCGATCGCGACCGCGCCGGTTTTCCAGGGCTCTGGCGGAATGGGGATGCTCGATAGTGCCACGCCGATGGCGGCCTGGCAGCAGACCGCCGGGCTGCATGCAGAGACTGCGGCGGCCACCATCCAAACTGGGTTGACTGCGTACAGCGCGGCCGTGTCCGCGACCATTCCTCATGAAGTGGTGGTGGCCAACCGGGTCCGCGAGGCCACTTTGGAATCAACAAATTTCATGGGGATCAACACCCCAGCGATCGCCGAGGCGAATGCTGAATATGGGGAGTATTGGTCGCAGAACGCCGGGGCCATGGTCGGCTACTTGGGCGCTATGGCCCCTGTCGTGAGCGCGCTGACCGTTCCCTTGCCGACGTTGCCTGATATGAGCAATCCGCTGGGGGCGACGGCCGGCTTGGCAGGGTTGGTCGGCGACGGGGTTGGTGCTGGCGTGCAGGCCTTAGGGTCGGGCATTAGCGCCGGTGGGGGAGTGGTGTCGGCTGGCAGTGGGATCAGCACAGGCGTGGCCACTGGGATCTCGAGCGGCGTGTTCAACGGCACGGGAGCAGGCGTGCAGGCCGCAGGGTCGCCCACTGGTGGGCAAACCCCGGCACCGCAGCCAGCGACCACCGGCACGACCGCGGGGCAGGGCGTGCCCGCAACGACGGGCACCGGCCAGGGCGTCACGAGTAACGCGCCGCAGGGAAAAGCTCCACCGTTGCAGGCGGGTCAAGGCGGTCAGCCGCCCCTGGAAGAGTCTGGACAGTCGTTGCTCGGCCAACTCACCCAGGCGCCAACCGAAATGATGAGTTCGCTCAGTTCACCACTGGAGTCACTGGGGCAGCTCCCGTCGAGTGCCAGTGGCCAACTAAGCGGCCTGATGGGCCCGTTGTCGGCGCTGACCGGTGGAATGTCCGGTGGATTGGGTGGGCCCCCAGCCGGGGGAGCACCGGGATTCAGCGCAGCCAGTGCACCGTGGTCGGGACTAAGTGGCGCCAACGGCGGCTTCGCCGGGGGCGCGTCAGCGGTTGCCGCGGCGTTGACGAAACCGTCTGCTGGCGGGCTAGGTGGGCCTGTGGGCGTGCCGGGCGGCTGGTGGGCCGACGTGGCTGATGGCGCTGAAACAGACGAGCAACCGGCTGCGGGACTGCGAAGCGGCGCGGCAGCGGGCAGAGGAGCCATGGCGCCCGGAATGTATGGACCCATGGCGGCAACGGGGCGCTCCGGACGCGGCAGTGAATATGCCGATGTCAGCGAGCAGGATAAGACGATCACGCTACCGGCCTCCGCGCATGCGGCGCCGGTGCTCACGTCTGAGGGCGTGGTCCACGTCGGGCAGGGAGGATAACTCCCGGCAGGGGCCCGGGTCATTGCTGAACTGATCGAACCAGCGGTAACCACTTGCTAGTGAAGGAGATACACCATCATGGCGTTGAACGCCGATGTCGCCCAGATGCTTTCGGGCGCAAGTCAATTGTCGAACATTCAACAAGAGGTGCTGTCGGCGTTGGGCCGTTATGTCACCATGAACCAGAACCTCACCGGTACTGGGTTTAGTGGTGATGCGGCGCTGGCCTCCATGGCCACCACCGAGGACATCAACCGGACCGGCCAACAGGTCAGCCAGCGGTTTCAGAGCGTCATCGACATAATGAAGCGCTCGGCGCACCAGTACCAAGAAACGAACGCGCAGAACCGCGCGGCGCTGGGCTCCATCCAGTCGACCTGACCGCGGCCAATCTTTCAGACATCGAACGACTTTCAGAGGAGAATGGTTATGGATTCAATGCGTTACGACCACGCCATGATCGCCGATCACGTGTCGGCCCAGGCGCAGCTGGTCGCTCACATGAACGATCTGCGTACCCGGGCCATGGGAACAATCAACCAGGTCGCCACAGTCTGGACGCAGCATGGTTCTGACGCTGCCCAGGTCGCCATGCACGAGATCGATCAGGCGTTCCAGGCGGTGTTCACCACGATCGAGCGCCATGGACAGGCCCAGGGGCACGCGTCGACGAATGCGCTGGGCACCGACCACGCGGTCCAGGCTGGTTTCCGGGGCTTGTGACCGAGACCGGAACCGCGGTTGCAGCGCGGCTGTCGACCACGTCGGAAGGTTTGTGGTTGACAGCCGCGCTTTGCGGTGTGGCTCAATTGCCACCTGCCCTCAAGATCCGGCCCATTGGGGCGGTGCAGGCCACCATCGCGGCTCACCCCGGGATGGAGGTGCTCGAAAACGCGGGGATTTGTCAGGGCGGCGAGGTTGACCCCAGCGTGGCCTCTTGGGTGCGGGCCTTGGGGCGTCCCGACGTCGAGATTGACGTGACGATTACCCGCCCCGAGATCCGACCGGAGCGGCTTGAAGGCCCACCAGCGGTCTTCACCGCCCCGGAGGACGCGATTGAGGCCGCCGAGGCGCTGGCACGGTGGTACGCCCAGCGGCCTCCCCAGCGAGTTGTGACATTGTGCCGGCGCGATAACGCGTGGGTGGCCGCCGCGCGGCTCTGGCGCCCGGGCCAAGACACCAGCGATGAGGTTGTGGTCACCCCGCTGGGTGGGACCGAGATCGCGCACGTCGTCGTCGACACGATAGGGCCGGCCGACCCGGCCCAATTCCACGGCATCAATAGCGAAGCAGCGGTACTCAATACAGTTCTGTCGGCCTGGCAGGCCAACCCCGCCATCGACATCATCGCGGGCCTCGTAGAGGTTGGACTTTCAGTTCCCCAGGCGCGGCTAGTCGAAGCGGTCGCCGACCGGGGCACCACCCGCGCGGTTATCGGCGCGGCCGAATTCTCTATCAGTGGCCCGGCGCGGGCGCCGATGGCGGTGACCGTGGCTGACACCTTGATCGGCCGCGTCGTTGTCAGCAACAGCGTTGGTCCTGACGGCAGGCAATGGACCACACTGCTGCCCGGCGCCGATCACGCAATCCACACGGCTGTGGTCGAGCTGCTCGAAACTTTGCCCTCGGGACGCGGCTGGGCGACTCATCAGCGGACATAAAATTTCGATACAGGCGAATATGGTGTCCGTTGTAGACGGATGAAAACCGTGGTTGTTACTGTCGCGCTGTGGCCAAATTATGTGGCGCTAAGCGAAATTCGAATACGTCTGGTGACGAGGGGACACGGTATGACAAGTCCGCATGAGCGTGAGGAACGCGACTTTTTCAATGGCCTGGCGGCAGGTCCGCCGCCCGAGACGCAGCCCGCGCCAGGCGCAGTTGAGCCCAGCCATCCCAACAACAGCGGCGAACCGACGAGCGATGATGGGCGGCCGCGGTTTTCACCCCCGGAGGCCGCTCTTGGGCTCCCCGCCCAGGATGCGACGCCGGCGCCGTCTTCGGCGCCCCAACAAGCCCCGGGTTGGCAGCCGCCGCGGTTTTCGCCCCCGGAGGGCACCTTGGCACCCCAGGGCCAAGACACCCCTCCGCCACCTCCGTGGGCGCAGCAGGCCGGTCCCCATCAGCAGGGGACGCCCAGCGAAAGCTACGGTTCCTCAAGTCAATTGGGCCGCCCACCGCAGGGAGTGTCGGAGGCGGCGCTCGGTGGGCGTCACGGCGCACCGCAGCCAGCCGGTCACGCAGATCCCAGCCAGGTTGCGCGTCCGTATCCGCCGGCAGAAGAACATGGTTGGCGTGCGCCAACACCCCAACCGTCGCCTCGCACCGCGGGCACGCCACGGTCTTCGGACGCGCTGCGAGAGCACCTGCGCGCCACGGACTTGATTGCCCCACACAAGGAGGCGCCATCCAAGGGGTGGCGCAGGGCGTTGCTCAAGGTTTCTGGTGGGCTGATTAACGTCGGTGAGTCCAGCGACGAGCGCACAGTGCGTGGCCTCAAGGCTGCGATCGGGGCCAATTTGCGTGGCACTTATACCGTCGTGGTGCTTGGTGGCAAGGGCGGTTCGGGCAAGACCGCGATGACTGTCGCGACCGCCAGTGAGTTTGCACGCAATCGTAACGACCAAGTGGTCGCTGTCGACGCCGATCCGGCACAGGCCGCAAATTTGGCGGCTCGGGTGGATCCCAAGGCGTCATCGCTGCGTGCGATTAACGACGACCTTAATCTTCATCGCTACGCCGATGTTGGGGCCTTGACGGGCCACAACCAAGTTGGTTTAGACGTTGTGGCTTCCCCGCGCCATGGAGGCGCTCGCGGGGAGGGGTTGACCGCTGATGAGTTCAGCAAGGGCCATATGCGTCTACAACGGTTCTACAGTGTGCTTTTCGTTGACTGCGGTGTCGATCTCGAACACGAGGTGATGAAGGGTGTGTTCGAGCGCGCCGATGCGGTGTTGATGGTGGCCTCGGCCGTCCCGGACGGCGCCGAAGGCGCGAGCACCAATTTCGAGTGGTTGCGCGACGAAGGCTATCACCAGTTGCTGTCGCGAACAGTGTTGGTGATCAACCACATTCGCCCGGCGCGCAATCGGAAGGATCGTAAGGAGGCGGCCAAACTGGTCGCCACACTCAGGGAGCATTTCGGGAGCTGGGTCAAAAACGATCGCATTATCGAGGTACCCTTTGACCCCCACATCGCCTCGGCGGGCGAGTTGGACCTTCGAAGGGTCAACCCTAAGACCGCCAGGGCGGTGCTTAAGACCGCCGCCGCATTGGCGGCAGGGTTCTCGACAGCGGCCGATGCCCGATGACCACCGCCAATTCCGCACAACAGGCGCCGGAAGTCCCTCGGCTGTGCAAGGTTCATTTGCTGGTCGGGGATGACACGCTCATCGATTACGTCCTGCCTGCTGGGGTGGCGTTGATTGCGGTGATCGAGGACCTCATCCCGCGGGTCAATGCGATTCTCAAAGATCGCGGGCGGGCACCTCTTGATGACACGTTGACCTTTCAACTGTGCCGTGCAGACGCCACTCCGCTCGATCCGCAGCGATCCCTTGATGACAGCCGTGTCTACGACGGGGACTTGTTGTGTCTCTTGCCTACTGACGCCACCGAACGCTTCGCACCTGTCATTGAGGAGGTGTCGACGGCGCTGGCTCGTTCAGCACGCCAGCAGTTCGCCACAGTCGATGTCACGGTCGCGCGTCGGGTAGCCGGGGGGCTTTTCGCAGCGCTGGTCGCGTGGGCCGAGGTGATGTTGGCGCAGTTGTGGTGGCAACAGCACGGCTGGCTGCCCGCGGCGGTGTCGTGGGGATTAGCCGCCGTTTTCTTGGTGTCGGCGAGGGCGGCGACGCGGGCACGAGATGAGCAGCGACGCCGATCGGCGGACTTCCTGGTGTGGTCGGCGCTGATTTGCGCCGGTGCAGGCGCGGCGATGTCGGTGCCGGGACCACCCGGTGGCTGGCATGTGGTGGCCGCGACGGCCACCGTGTTGGCCGGCGTGGCGGCATTGACGATGCTGACCGGCCGCTATCTGACTGTGTTTGCGGGGATGGCTGTGGTCGGGTTATCTGCGGGCGCGGTGGCGGCGATCCACGCCAGCGGTTGGCGAGTGCTGCCAGCGCATCTGGCGGTCGTCTTCTTGGTAGCGGACCTGGTGCTAGTGACGTTTGCAACCAGCATCGGGATCGTGGGGGCCGGAGTGCCCGGGCCATGGTTTCCTTCGGTCACTAACCGGGGGGTGTTTGAGACTCGAGAAGGCGCTGCCCTAAACACGGTGTCGCCGGTGGAGCGTCCGGGCAATGAAACCGTTGAGCAGATCGCGACGTGGGCTCGGCGCGGCACCGCCATCGTGACGGGTCTGCTGGCTGGCGGCGCTGTGGTGTTGGTGGCGGCCGCGCGCTATGCAGTGATGCCCGAAACTGGCGGCGGGTGGCGGTTTTTGGCATTCACGTTGGGGATTTGCGCAATCTTTCTGCTCCGGGCGCGCTCGTTTGTTGATCGCAATCAATCGGTGATGCTGGCCGTTGGTGCGGTCGTCGCGGTAGCGGTGGTGATCGGACGATACGCAAGCGCTCCCAACCCGGCTTCGCCGGTTGTCACCCTGATATGTGTTGGCGCAGCGCTAATGTTGGCCGGGGCGGGCCTGCTTGGAGCGCTGGTGGTGCCCAATGCGCGGATCAGCGCACCGGTAAACCGCGCCGTCGAAGTCAGCGAGTACATTCTGCTGATTTTCGTTGTGCCATGGGCGATCTGGCTGCTGAATCTGCTGTGGGTGGTACGAAATGCGGTCCACGGCTGATGATTAAAGCCGTGAGTACGCTGGGCGCGATCGGGCTCGCCGCAGCACTGGTTGCCGTATCTGGCGGCGTGGCCGGCGCGATTGATCCCCCGGTGGTGCCGCCTGGGCCACCCCCGCCCGATCCCGCACCCGGGCCGGATCAGCCGATGCGCCAGATCGCGGCGTGCACAACAACCGGCGTGTTGCCCGGCAGTGATTTGCGTGAGTTGCCCGCGGCGCTGCAGCTGATGAACATGCCAGAAGCGTGGAAAGAATCCACCGGTGTTGGCGTGGTCGTCGGGGTTATCGATACCGGCGTGGCTGCACAACCTCGGCTGCCGCACCTAGTTTCTGGCGGGGACTATGTCATGGGCCCGTTTGGCGACGGCTTATCGGATTGCGACGGGCACGGCACAGTAGTGGCTTCACTGATTGGGGCGGCGCCTTCAGGGCTCGCACTGGTCCCCAAGCCGGCGTGGGCGGCGCCTGCGGCCCCGCCGGCCGGGGCTCCGCCGCCGCGCGCGATTCCACCGCCACCGCCTCCGCCGACGGTCACGGTGACCCAAACGGTGGCGCCGCCGCCGCCACCACCGCCGCCGCCGCCGCCGCCCGACGAGCCATCATGGGTGGGTATGCCGCCGTCTCCGGTTACTCTCGGCCACGCTCGCGGGCCGGCGCCGCTGGAACCGTCGCCCGGTGGTGGTCCAGACGGGCTGATCGGCATCGCCCCAGACGCGGTGCTGCTGTCGATTCGCCAGACCGCGCAGACTTTCGGCCTGGTTGATCCCGGCGTGGTCGACAACCCCGAGGATGTTCGCCGCGCCGGTGACATCAATTCGTTGGCTCGCGCGATCGTGCACGCGGCGAATCTGGGCGTCAAAGTGATCAACATCAGTGTGGTGTCGTGCATCTCGACAGCCAAGCCCCAGGATCAAAGCGCCTTGGCCGACGCGGTCCACTATGCCGCGGTTGACCGCGACGTGGTGATCGTGACCGCGGCGGGCAACGTTCATGCCCAGGGCTGCAATGGGCAAAACCCGGACCCATTACCGGGTGATCCCACTCGGGGGTGGTCGTCAGTCAAAACGATCGCCACCCCAGCATGGTTTAGCGACTACGCGTTGGCGGTGTCGGCCACCGATTCGACCGGCGTTCCCGCCAGCGGCGACGCCGCCTCATTGCACGGCCCGTGGGTAGGACTGGCTGCGCCGGGAGCCGACATCGTGGGGCTGTCGACGAGCGGGCAGGTGATCAACGGTTCAGTCGATGACGACAAGCTGCACCCTATCGCTGGTAGCTCGTTTAGCTCGGCGTTCGTCGGGGGAGTGGCGGCTTTGGTGCGGGCCAAATTTCCCAACCTGACAGCCCATCAAGTGATCCACCGGTTAGAGGCCACCGCGCACCCTCCCGCTGGTGGACGTGACAACGTGGTCGGTTATGGAACTGTGGACCCCGTTGCGGCGCTGACCTGGGATGTGCCGCCGGGTGAGACGTTTGCCCCCGGGGTTCAGCGCGCCCAGTTGAAAGTGCCGGCCCCGCCCCCGCCACGCGACGCACGTCCGGGCTGGGTCGCGATGGCCATCACCGGTCTCGCCGTCGTCAGCGTATTGGGACTTGCTGTGGGCCTGACCGTCTCGCGTCGCAGGGAGCGAATCTGATGAAGCAACGGTTTGTCTCGGCCCGTATCGCACCCCGCGCCGTGGTCACCGGCGAAGTGGTCGCAGGTCTGGTTGCGCTGGCACTGAGCGCCACGCTGGATTCGTGGCCGATCGCCGTCGCCAGCGGCGCCGCGACCGGACTGGTGATCTGTGTGCTGACCTTCCGGGAGCGCACCGTGTGGCAGTGGGCGTGGCGGGCCATGTCCTGGACGCGCCGCCGGGTGCGCAGACTCCAGCTGCCTCAACCGGTCGATGTCACCCTCAACGAGCACACAGTCGGTGTTGTGATCGACGGGCACACCGTGTCCACGATGATCACTGTGCTGGGCAAGCCTTACATCCCCACCCTATTGCACGCCGACCACACCAAAACACTTAATACCGTGCCGATTAGCGTAATCGCACAAGAGATGCAGCGCTGCGGGTTGAGTGTTGATGTCGACATCATCTGCGAGGGCAGCCGCACAGCCAGAGACAACTATGCCGAACTGTATGAAGCGGCGCTACGGGGGCTGCCGGCGGCCGGTCAGCGTAGCGTGACGTTGGTAGTCCGCTTCGATACGCGCAGCGACCGCATTCTGCCTGGACTGCTGTGGCGGCGAGACACGATCGGCGCGGCGGTGGCGGCTTCTCAGCGCATCACCAGAGCGCTGTGCCAAACAAACTGTCGTGCAAGGCTTTTGACCGCAGCGCAGATGAACGACGCGGTAGCGGCCAGCCTGGGTGGGCCCGAAAACGCGACAGCTTCTTACCAGGACCGCTGGACGAATCTGCAGCGCGGCGGGAAGGCCTATGTCACAGCGTATTTCTTCAGCGCCAGTGACGTGCGCTCTGCTCAACTCGACGACGTGTGGGCCTACCAGAGCGACCACACGACCCTGGTGATCGCGTTGCGCAGCGATCCTGCCGGCGTGCGGGCTTCAGCCCTCGTCCGGTTGACCACCGTGCAACCGCTTGCCAGCTCGCCGCGGCTGGTGCTCAACCCGATGGCGGGCCGACAGTGGGAAGCGTTGGCGCTGACCTTGCCTGGGTGCAGGCGGCTGAGGTTGCCATCAACGCCAGTAACTACCGAACTCAACACAGCTGTCGTAGCCGGCGCATCGGGTGTTCTGCTGGGTGAACTGCGAGACGCTATGCTGTTGATGCCGATATCAGATCCCGCGGCCCCCACCCGAATTGCTCTGCACGCCGATGATGACCAGGCGGTGAAACGGCTGATTCGCCGGGCGGCCGCAGCAGGCGAACAGGTCGCCGTTTACGACCCCACTGGGCGTTGGACAATGACGTCTGCTTCCCCACGGATCTGGACGACGCGCGACGTCACAGCCCAGCCGCCACGTCCTCCGACGATGGTGGTACACAATGGTCGCGTCAACAACTACCCACCCGCGCGCACATCGATCACGGTCGGCGATGTGCCCGCCAGCGCTGCACCCGATATCCGTATCGAACAGCGGGGCGAGCGAATCACCGTGAAAACACAGCGTTTTCGCACCACGTTGAGGTCTGTGACATTCCGCAACGAGGATGCTTATCTGCGGTAATCGATCCTCCCAATGTGGCTGACTTTGGTAGACGAATACCGGGGTGGGAGTGCACGATTGCGGGTATGGCTTGCGATAGCGCCCGCAGCACTCCCGCCGATACCGATCCGAAAACCCACCGGCGCGCAGTGCGTTTCTTTTGGGTGGTGTTGATAGGAGCAAGCGCGGCCTCGATCGCTGGCAACGCGTTACACGCGATCGTGCAGGCCGATCACGTCGCCCCGGCGCTGGCGGCCGCGGTGGCCACGGCCCCACCTCTGGTATTGCTCGGGTCCACGGAAGGGCTCTCGCTGCTCATCAAGGTGCACCGCCGGCCCACCTTGACGTTCTGGGCGGCGGTGATCATGACGCTGTTACTGGGGGCCGGTGCGTTTCGCCTGTCATTTGATGCGTTGTGCAGCTTGGCTATCCGGTGCGGTATCCGCCCAAGCTTGGCATGGTTGTGGCCGCTGATCATTGACGTCACGACCGCGCAGGCCACCGTTGCGCTGGTAGCCCTGACCCGGCTCCTACACAGCCGCGCCGAGGCGCCGCCGGCCCTCGTCGAGGAGGACGTCCCGGTGTCCCTGTCGGCGACACCTCTGCCAGTCGCTGGGTCCTCAGCAGGTGAGCGTGATAGGGCCATGGTGGCGGTCGAGCCGGACCGGTCGCTGTCATCGGTTCCAAGAGTGGACGCCGCTGTGCCCCCGCGAGAGCGTCATGAACACGCCGTACGCACAGTGATGGCATCGAAAAGAACCAAGCAGCCTGCAGAAATCATTGACGCTGTGCTGCGCCGCCACGCTGACGGGCAAAAGCCGGGTGAAATCTCAGAGGAACTCAAGCTGCACCACACAACGGTGAACCGGATACTGGCGACGGCGCTCCACTCGGCAGCGGCGGTGTAAACCCGAAGCTTCCGCCGCAGTGACCTACGTCCGGCGATCGCGAATGTCGCTGCTTTGATAGACGTTCGCGGCCAGTGGCGCCCATGATGACGTAGTGGTCAACGAACCGTACACCCCGTACTGCGGCCTCACCTACAATCGCCAAAACGTTGCCGTGCGTGCGGAGACAGCACCTCACATTCTGGTAAGCGCACCAACACGTACGGGTAAAACACGCAGGATTTTGGCCCCGGCGGCGCTCGTGCATCCTGGGCCGGAAGTTTTGGTGTCGTCGAAACCCGACCTGGCAGAGCTTGTTCTAACACGACGCAATATCGGGATTACCGGTGTGATTGATCTGCGGCCTGAGCACACTGAGGTATGGCCGGCCGGGGTTAGGCGTATGGTCACCGACCCGACCCGCACGATCGCCAGCGCCCATGAAGCACTGACCGTTGCTGAGACCATGCTCGCGACCTCGGGCGTGGGTTTCAGTGGCGCATCGGGCGGCAACGCTGTTGCTGCGGGCGGGCTTTGGGAAAGTCAGGCCGCACCGCCGTTGGCATGCCTGCTGTACGCGGCCAGCCCGCAGGGCAACAGTTTGGGAATGCCCTGGGTGCTCGATGCCGTGCAGGATTTCGGTATCGACGAAACCGGCGGCGACCAACCCATCCCCGAGCTCGGACGCCCGTCGTGGCTGACCGCTTACGGGCTTTGCGAACAACCGAAACTCGCGGCCCCGCTGTATTCTGTTATCGCCGGGATGGATTCCCGGCTGCGTGACAGCATCAAGATCACGGTGTCCAAGGCCGTAACACCGTGGCTGCGCTTGGGTTTGAGCGCCGACGAGGGAGCACCGTACTTGAGCGCGGTCGAACGTGTCGCTGTGGAGTCATTCGACGTCCACATGCTTGATGAGCCGGACGCCACATTGTTTGTGATCGCCCCGAACACCGGCTCGGTCGCCGGAGCCGCGGTGGCTCTGATCGATTCCATCGTGCGTCATTTCCGCCGCAAGATGGCCAATCATCAACTGACGCATCCGCTGCTGCTGGAACTCGACGAGGTATGTAACTCATGTCCGTTGCCGGATCTGTTGACCTACGTGGGGGAGTCAGCGGGACTGGGTGTCAACATCTTGGCGACGGTGCAGGCGTCGGCGCATTTCGACGTTGTATTTGGGTCCAAGTACGCTGAAGCGCTGCGGGAGATGTTTCCGGGCACGCTGATCATGTATGGAGCTCACGAGCGCCATTTGCTCGAACAGGCCTCACATTGGCTGGGAGAGACAACCCGACGTACCGAAGCCTATGAGCCCACAGGGGGGAGTCGGGGCCAATCGTCGCAATTCGGCCAGGCGATCGGTTGGCAGGAACTGCTTCCCCAAAGCCGGGAAGAAGCCCAGCTGTTGCAGCGCGGCACGGCTGGCGAGCGAGTTCATATTCCAGACTGGACCGAGTTCCTGGCTCTGTTCGACCAGGCGGTTCAGCGGCGAATCAAAAAGGCGCAGTGGGGTTGACGGGCGGTTGCCGCGACGGGCGCAATCTATGACTGACGCATTGGTCTCGGTGCTCGCGTCCAGCTTCCCAAGTGCGACCGCTGGGCAGCTCCGGGTAGCTGCACCGTGTAATCTGCCTGTGCTGCAACTAATTTGCTGTCGACGCGATCAAGCGTTTCTCGACGCTGGCCGTGTCCGCAGTAGCACTCCAGCTGCGGACCTACCGACGAATGTTGCCCTCACATGACCCTGGGTCCTGACGCGTGTTTTTCACGATATCGCTTGCGTCTGAGGCGATTTGACGCAGGATCTTCAAGAACAGCACTTGCCCGGCCGAGGTGTTGAGATACCACGGCGGATCGCTGAGCATGGCAATGATCTGTTGCCGCATCGCCTCGAGCGACTGCGAACCCGGCGGCGTGTCACAAACCTGGCCAGCTCGCTCGAGCGCGGCTAACACCCGATGCACAACTGCGTCTACGGTCGTACCCCGATCCATACCTTGAACCGTATCTGTGCCGCCACCCCCCGCTCACACCCCAATTTTTGCAAAGCGGTGTAGGCATCAGCGCGCCAGAGTTGGCCCCGAGCAGCGAACTCAGTTCGCGAATAGCTGCATCGAGGTTGACCGGGAGCTGACCGTGTCGAGGTGCTGGTTGGTGGAGCCGAACAGGACGCTGATTGCGCAAATGAGACACCAGATGGAGATCGCTGCGATGACCGCAGTCCCGCCAAGGATGGGGACCCAGTGGATAGGTGGTGGGGTTCGCCGGCGCGCGTGCAGGGATGGCGGTATGCGGCGGGCGGAGCCCGGTTCGGGGAGTGGATCTAAGACGGTGGTGATGGGCAGCGTCGGCCCGAGAATGAGGTCGTCGTCAACCTCGACAGCTTGGGGTGTCAGTGGCCACCAGTCGCTGGATCCTTCCACGGCTAGCCAGCCTTCGAGGACCCCGCAGACGGCTGCGGTGAGCAGGGTTGCGGGCAGTTGTGTTAGAAGCCAGGGGATGATCAGCTCGCCCCAGAGACTAGGGGAGGGGTTATAGAACGGCAAGGGCAGCGCTGCGAGCGCGGCGCCCCAGAGCAGTGCCGGTATCGGGTAAGCGCGGAGCCGCTCGGGGATGAGCGTGACGATTAGTCCGTAGGCGAGTTTGCCGGCCAACCAGCCCAGCGGCGCGATGGCCGCACAGGTTAGCACCAGTGCGACTTCAAATGATCCGCTGGCTGAGGTGGCGGAGCGCATCGGTAGTGGCAGGGCGACGACGTCGTCGTGTGGGTCGGGTCGGGCACCAACATGGCTGCGTGTGCGAGCGCGAATCTTTTTGGCGAGCAGCTCGGCGCGACGCTTTTGGAAGACAAATATCCCAGCGTGTGCGGCTATCCATGCTCGGCGTTGGTCGTCGAAAATGTCAGCGGGCATGCTCGGCCGGGTCCCGGCTTGTCAGGAGTTCGGTGAGCAGCTGACGGGCGTCGGCCAAGATTGAGTGGCATTGCTCGACGAGGCCTTCGACGGCGTGCAAAACGGTGTGTACGTGGGTGTCTTGGGGCGGTGGTGTGGCTGGGACCCCGCCGTCAAGGATCGCCCTTGACGACCCGTGGGCCCACCCGAGCGCCTCATCGAGTCGGGCCAGCGTGGCCAGCGACATGGTGCGTGAGCCGTTACTGGATTTGTGCAGTGTCGAGCGGTTGGGTCCGCCGCGGCGGGCCAGTTCGACACGGGACATGTGCAGGACCGCCAGCCGTTCAGAGACGAAGTAGTCGAGTCGCGCTGGCCCATCATTAGGTGCAATCACGCCCACAAAACTACCTAAACGCAACCATTATCGTCTAACCATGTGGACAACCTTGCCTATTACCGCTTACGGTTGCGTGCATAGGCGCCCACCCGATTTAGCGGCGCCGAGACGACGAAGGGACACCGCGATGAAGGGGCTTGTGGCGACGGCCGCAGTGCTGATGACAGTCATCGCCGCGATCGTGTTGGCGATCGTCGAACTGCTCATCAAACTCGCTCCGTTGCTGGTCGCGGCGGCGTGCTTGTGGGGAGCGGCCAAGCTAATAGGCGCACACCGCGCCCGAGGGGCGGCCGACGAGGAGCGTCTTAAGCAGGACTGGAGCCGGACCGCTCCCCAAGGCCCACCGCAGGCGGCGCCATCCACACCGCTGCCGCCGGTAATTGCTCATCGCGAACGCATGTATGTGGTGCGCGGTGAGGACACCGGCTTGGCCTCTGACCGCGACGACGGCTATGTCAAGGTTTCGGCGACGGCATTGCCGCGTGTGCAGCGTTTGCCGGCCACCTACCATCACCGGCGCAAATTCACGCCGCGCCGGGCTAGCGGGCACCGTTCGGGGCGGCGGCGGCCGTGAGCTCGGTTTCTGATCAGCAATGGCTGCGTCAGATTGGGGTGAATCTCGACGCCGATGCAGAACACGACCAAGACACCCTCGACAGCGGCGCGGCCGGGGAGTCAGCCGACGAGCATCCCGATGATGATGGCGCGATCAGCGACAACGACGCCGCACCCTTCGGCGAGGATCAAAGTGCCGACGCCTTTGCGGGTGCGTTCGTTTCCGACGGCGACGACCACACCGACTCGGCAGAAAACGAAAGCCCCGGTGCCGACGCTGATTTAGATCACGAGGCGGAGCGGCGTACGCGCCGATTTACGCCGTGGGTACTCGGCGCGTTCGCTGGCGTCGTGTTGTTGGCAACGGTGATAACCACGCTGGGCGTCACACTCTCAGGTCCCGACAACCCTTCGCCGAGTCTGCGCCAGCACGCAGTCAAATCGGGCCCCGCACCGACAATGGCGGCAGCACCAGCGCCGACTCCTGCTGATGGCGGCGATCACCCACTGCCGTTTACCGCCTCAGCCGACTGCCCGGCGGGCGCCTCAACTTCGGCGAAATCGATTGCCGATCCCGACAAGCCATCGCCGTGGATCTGCGTGCGGCATACGGATGGACAACCGCTCTATATCACGCTCGGGCCCGCCGGAATCGAACGCGCTTACGTGATCACGGCGGTCAGTATCGTGCCGGGGGATACTGCTGCGGCCCAGGGGTCCGGCGGTGACCCATGGCTACAGCATCGGGTGGTCACGTTGCTGCAGTGGCAGTTCAATGACACTGCGCACACGGTCGTCGACCAGGACACCGGCAATGCTCACGGCGAAGCGGTCAAACTGATTCCCGGGATCAGCGCCTCAAAAATCACTGTGATCATTCGGCACACCAGCCGTCCGGTCGCAGCCCCCCAGCCCAGCGTGTCGGCCCCAGACGGCGGACCGTTCGGCGGAATCCTGGGTGGGCCCACCCCGGCCACCGGCCCGGAACCGACCAACGGGCCTGACCCGACCGGCTTTGGGTCGGGACACGACACCGATCCCAGTGATGGAACCTTCGCGGTGTCGAGCATCAAAGTCATTGGGCACCAGGCGACATGAGGACGATGTGGTGAGAATCAGCAACGTATGGAAGAAGCGCATCACGGTGCTGGGCCACAGCGCCGGCCGGGTCGCTCTTGTGATTCTTGTGGCCAGTTCGTCCATCAACGGTATCGCCCTGCTGTGGGGGTTTGTCTTTCCCCCTGAACCAGCACCAGTGGCGGCGGTGGCCCGCGACGTGATCAACGAGACCGATCCCGTGAAGGCTTTCGCCGTGAATTGCGTGAAAGGGCTACTTGTCGGAACCACCTCGGGTGCTTCGAATTTGACACGCTGCTTTCCCGGGGGACAAAAGTACGAGTTGCCCACGACATCGTCGATGACGGTGTCGAACCCGGCGGCGTGGGCATCTAAGCGCAAGACCTCTTCCAACGACATCGTGCTCTATAGCGTGAAGGTTCAAATCGACGAACTGCCCTACCCGTCGGCGCCGCCGACGACGGCTTTCTACCAGCTGCCGGTGGCGGTATACCGGGATATGGGCATTCAGGCTCTTGATCGGATCAGCAGAGTCGATATGCCGCCTCCGGGAGCCTATGTGCCGCTGGGCTATTCAGCACCAATCGCTGCCAACAGCCCACTTTTTACGATGCTGTCTGGGTTTGCGACGTCGTTTTTAACCACCTCGGGTGGACTGGAACGGTTTATCACCACCGACTCGGGCATCACAGCCGTAGGGTCGTACTCCTCGGCCACAGTGACTGCTGCTCAGGCCGACAACACTCCACCCGATGCTCCCTCCGATAACAACGAATTAGCCACGCACATCGATGTTTCGGCGCGCCGATCCGATTACACCCTCGTATCGCTGTCTTATTCCCTGACGCTGCGTTCGGTGGGCGGCACCTGGTTTGTTGCCCAGATCGACGCGATCCCGCTGTTGGCTGACGCGACACCGACACCGGTGCCCACCACGGCGGTAGCACCGCACTGACCATCACTCACGTTGAGAGAAAGAGGGATTGATCATGATTAGACAGCTAACATTACAGACGTTGGCTACCCACACGACAAATGTGGCTGCCGGGGCCGGCGTGATCAACATGAGCCACGAAGTGCTTTACATCATCGTCGCAGTCGGCGGCACATACTTCCTGGGCAGCGGCATCGTGCGCGGTATGAGAGACCATTGGAAGCGCGGCACCGGTGCCGGATTGTCGGCAATCGCCGGCGGGGTGGCTCTTGCAGTTGTCGTAGCCCACATCGTCGGGCTGTATCAGCGCGGTAACCAGGAATTTGAGCACCTGCCCGGCAGCGTTGGCCACTCCAATACCCGCGGATGGTGACCACCGGCCCAGTTGCCCCACCACGGCCCGTCGACAAGGCCGAAGCGTGGTCGGGCATCCGCGACATCGACATCCAGATCGGGGAAGCCGCTCCCGGGCAGGAATGGCCCGGCGGGCCCTACCGCGGGGTGGAATGGGTGGCCATTGCCGCGATCGCGGGTCCCACGCTGCTATGGGTCGACAGCCAGCCCGCCGGAACCACGCTTCCGGTCCTCGCCGGCGGGGTGGTGCTCTGTGTGGTGACCGTTGGGCTGATGCGGCTACTTTTGCCCAAGGGACGTCCATCTCTTTCAGCACGTCTCGTTTTTGCCCGCAACACTATTCGGCCACCTCACCTGATCACCTCGCAGCCTCGTGCCGCTGAGAGGAAGCTGCGTGTTGACTCCAGTTTTGACCCTCCTGAACGTGTCGAGGACAATCTGGTCTTCACCGGCGGAGGCGTCTATGCCGAATTCTTGATCGATGGTTTGTCGGTCAATATGCGCTCGCTTGACGTCCACCGGCGAGCCGCCAGGCTGACGCGGAACTTGGGGCGCTACCTGCCCTCAGGCTCGCAAGTGCGCGGGTTGCTGGTCGCCGAGGACCAAAACGCCATCATGCGGGCAATGGTGGGTCCGCACACCAACAAGTCGACATGGATTGGGCAGTGCAAGCACTGGGTCCCAACTATCGCCCAAGCGAACAAGTGGATCACCAAGGGATATCGCGGTCCCGTGCGCCCACGGTTTTGGCTAACGGTGCCAGTCGATGCTGGCACCGCGGGACGCACACCGCTCGGACAGGGCAGGCGGGCTTGGGACTGGGTCAGCGGGCGTGACAAAGACTCAAGCACATCGATTCAGCACTACGCCAGTGTTGCCCGCCAGATCTGTGGTGCCCTACCTGATGAGTTTCACGTTCGCGCGGCTAGTCCAGCGCAAATCCATTGGTATCGGCGACATCGCGCCATGCTCGGCGTCATCCATGAGCCGATGCCAGCGGCCAGCACGGGGCCGTCCTCACTGAGCGCTCACGATTTCCCTACCATCGCTTTCGATGAAGGCGACAACGCCGGGCGGCCATGGTGGCGACCCAGTTTCAAAGCCTTGGTTCGCGTCTATGATCCCCACGAGCCCACCTGCAGATCGAGCTACCAGTCGTTTTTGACCGTCGAGCACTTCCCGGAGACAGGCCTGGCCTTTCCACGCGCTTCGTATCTGAATGCGCTGCTCAACGTGAACACCCAGGCCAGTATTGAGTGGACCCAACATATTTACATTCGCACACCCCAGGATGCGCAAGCCCGCAATTTCCGCTACACCAAAAACATCAAAGACCAGATGCGTCAGCGTGGTCACCGCGGAGCTGAAAACGACGAATTGCCAAGGAAGCTAGCGCGCACGCGGGCCTACACATCGCATCTGAACGGCAATCCCGCCGAACGCGAGCTTGACCACACGGTGATGATTGCGGTCGGTGCCGACTCACCGCGGGTCTTGGAGGATGCGGTCAAACAGGTCCGCCAGGAGCTTGACACAGTCGGCATCGCTGTCAAACGCCACCGTGGCGCCCAGGCGTTGCTGTGGAAGGCATTCAATACCGGAAGTGAAAACACCTGCCCGCTCGATGAATTTCGCAATCCCACCAGCGCACATAAGTGGTCGCTGTTCTTGCCGCTGATTTCGGGCCGCGTGGGCAACGTCAAGGGCAGTGCGCTGGCCATCGACCAGACCACGATGCGACCGGCGATCATCCTTCACGATCCCGAGGGAACTGCGCGCCGAAACAAGAACACCGGGCTGGCCGTCGTCGGCGATCCCGGCGGCGGGAAGTCCAACCGCACCAAACTCTCGGCGTATGAACTGATCCTGCGTGGCGGACGCGTTGTGGTGTTCGAGCCAGACACAATCGCTGAATGGAAGCAGGCCCTCACACCCATCGAGGGTGTACGGTTCATCGACCCGACAACGCCGCAGTACTTGTATGACCCGCTGGTGATCTTCCCAGCGCACCTGGCAGGGCGCATCGCGGCCTCGCACATCCTGCCCTGGATTGGGCTGTCTTATGACAGCCTGCTTGCCAAGCGTTACCGACGTTTGGTGCGACCGGAAACCCGGGCCAGGCAAGGGATTACGAGCCACCGCACACTGCTGGACTATCTGCGTTCACAGCCGGACGCCGACAACGACGAGTTGCTGCTGCGCTTAGAAACAGCCCAGGAGGATTTTCCCGGGCTTTTCGATGACCACTTGCCGCCCTACCGGCCAGAAGACTCCCCGGCCACGGTCTACCTGACCGGCAACCTGGGCTTGCCCAGCACCGAGGATCTCACCAACGCCGATCTCTACGCGAAACTGTCGGGGACCCAGCGCGCCGGAATGGCTATCTATGGCCTGCTCATTGAGCTAGAGCAGCGATACATGTTCGACCGCCTCGACGTATTCGACGTCATGATCTTCGAGGAGTGCGCCGAACTGCTTGCCTTTCCCACCACGGCACGCATTGCGCACAAATTCACTCGGCGGGGCCGTAAGCACGCGAGTGGAATCTGGTTCATCACACAGGATTTCAGGGACCTTGCCCGCATGGGGGATGAGTTTGTCACACAAAAATGGATCTTTCGTGTTCAAGACCCTGAACTGGCCTACGCGACACTGAAGTGGGCGCGCATCGACCCAGAAATGTATCCAGAGCTTGTCAGCGCACTAAGCGAGGACACCAGTCCTGGCTCCACCGCTGATGAAGACGTGTTCTCTGATCGCGGGGAATGGGGCGGCTACGCCACCGAGGCCGGGGCGGTCGATCGTGCCCGACTCGGCGAGGGATTCTTAGTCGACGAACTTGGACGTCCCGCACGCGTTCAATTTTTCGGCGCGCCAACCGAAGAGCAGGCACGCGCATTCGATAGCACCGCATCGGTGATCGCATGACTGCCAGCGATTCCCTCGCAGTCTGGCTAGTTGAGCACCCACGGTTGCGCCGCGTGATCGGCGCGATGACAGGTGTCTACGTGCTGTGTCTGTGGGCGGTGGTGGCCGCACCTAAAGCCTCGGCGGCGGTGGGTGCCGCTGCTCTGGGGTGGACGGGACTGCATGACTTGGACAACGTGCCGATCGCTGACTACTTCCTCTCGATGGTCGATACCACCGAAGCCACCTTCAACAACGGCCAACACGTCAGCGCGTTCGATCCCGAATCGTGGGGGTCGTGGATCGTCAAAGCCACCCAAACCGCGATCGCGCATACCACCGCAGCCTGGTGGCTGACCAATGAAGCTGCTCTTGTCGTATTCGCTATCGGGATTGCGCTGTGGCTTCTGCGATTTGCAATGTCGAGCTCGTGGCTCTTGGCCCTCGTTCAAATCGGGCGCCCCGTTTTCGCTACAGTGAACATGCTCGTCAACCAGATGTGGCTGGGGCCATTGGCGGTCGCGGTTTGTGTGGTGTTGGCGGGGTATCACCAACAGCGAGGGCGGCCGGCCCAGGCCCGCAATCTGCTAGGCACCGCCGCGGTGCTAGCTGCATTGGTGTGGACGGTCTTTCGTGACCCCATTGACGATCTAGTCAGCGATCACGGCCTGCTGGGCATGGGTCGAGCGACAGGCTTTCAGATCGCCCAGGACGCCCGCCAGAGTTCGTACGCTCCGGGCCAGTCATTGGATACCCAGCTCGACGCCCTGCTGGCGCAGCTGGTGTCTTCGACGGCGCGACCAGCTCTACAGTTACAGAACTTCGGCATGGTCGTTGATGATGTGGGCACCTGCCGCCAGGCCTGGTCCCAGGCCATCTTGGCCGCGCATAGCCAAGGTCCTGGACCGGCGCACGCGATGGCCGGATGCGGTGCTCCCCAAGCCTTGGCGCACGCTCAACAATTGGGGGCCAACGACTTTGTGCTGGGGCTGGTGTTCTTGTTCGCCGCGTTTTGGATCGGCCTGTTCATCTGGTACGTCGGGGTGAGCACGTTGCTGGTCGGTGCCAAAGCCACCTACTACTGCATCGTGGTGGTTCCCGCGGCGATGGTCGGCATGAGCGGTTGGCAGCGCGGCAAGAAATACGCGGTGCGCTGCGTCTCGCAGGTGTTGTTGCATGGCGTCGAGATGATGATCTTCACTGTCTTTTTGGCGTTGAGTGCGGTCGGGATGGGGTGGGCGCTCACCACGCCGCAACTGGGGCATGGCGCCACCGCGGTCCCGCGCCTGTTGTTGGTGAGCCTGGGTTCGGTCGTAGGCATCTTCTTGTTCCATTACATCGACAAGCATTTCTACACAGACAGTTTGGGCACGATCGCCCACCACATCACTGGGGCGTGGTGCTCCACAAGCGGCGCTGTGCGCGATGAGTACAACGATTACGCCGAGGCGGGACGCAAAGCGCGCGGGCTGTTTCGACGGGTCGCGCGACGCGGCGATAGCGATGGCGCCGGCGACGATGACGGTTCTAACGGCGACGCCGACACCTCAACGCCGGGGTTCGATGCGGTCAAACCTCGGCCCAGCCGGATGCGCGGTGAGGAGGAGACCACGGCGACCCGGACGACCGGGGCCACCACCACCCGGATGGCAGCAGAAAAGGCCGGGGCGAGCGAGGCCGCGGCGACCGCAGGTGGACATGCCGCGGCTGCGGCAGCAGAGGGGGCCGGCGCCACAGCGGCAGAAGGCGCCGCCGCGGCCGCCGCGCCAGAGGTGGTGATTCCCGCCGTCATCACCGAAAAGACCGTCCAGCACATCCGCGGACACCACCACCGCAACGGCTCAGACCCCGGGTCCCAACAAGGCGTCCCGGACAGCGACACCAGCCCGCACCTGGCGGCGTCCAATGCCCTCAGCAACGGCCAGCCAGGGGAACCAGATCAAGGCGAGGTGGCGCCGATGGCCGGCTCAGATGGGCTGCCATCGCTACCGAGCCATCCGCGCCGCCCGGCCCAGGGCGTGGGTCGCCACCAGGCGCCCCCGTCGGCAACCCCTGATGAGGACCCCGGCCTGCCGCTAGATACATCATCTGAGCAGCAGCGATCGTTCGAGCTGTCTGAGTCGCCCGTAGAATTTCCGTCACCACCTCGACCACGAGCAAGGGACTATCACCAGTGAGTGCCCGTGACTATTTCGACATCGGGATTAGCCGCCTGGGCTTCGGTGGGCCCGTGGCCGATCACGCGGGAGCGCGCGAAGCCTTCACGCAGGCCACCGACATGGATCCCGGCATGTGCGACGCGTGGATGGGGTTGGCGGTTGCTGGCGACGTCAGCCTTAACACCATGCGCGGCGCATATGATGCGCTATCGACTTTGCATCGCGAAACGCGTCGGATTGGCCTGGCAGATTCTGCGCTAGCGCCAACCGTGTCTACGCCATTCCTCATTGACCTTTACCCGCACACTCCGACCGGGATCACCATCGCCTACGCGGCGACACTTGTTAGCCAAGGCGACTACGACCAGGCCGAAAAGATCCTCGACGGGGTTGACCTCACCGTCGAGCCCGCGCAAGCGCAGATACACCGGTTCATCGGGGCCACAATGTTTTTCCTGACGCGCCGCTGGCCAGACTTGTTGACGTGGACCTCGCAGGCCTCGTCGAGCAGCGGTGGAATCGTGGAGGCCGCCACACGGCTGCTCAAAGGAATCGCCCAAACCGGGCTGGGACAGTTCGAGGCGGCGCTGGCCACATTGACATCCGTCGTGACGCAGGCCGACCAGGCCAAGCTCGACCAGAGCGGCATCGATACCTCGCACCTGCTGGCCGAGGCGGCCGTATATCGCGGCTTGTGCCACCGCGCGTTGGGGGACGAGGCCGCCGCCCGCAAAGAGTTCAGCGCAGCCAGCGTAGACGGTCAACTGCGCCCGGACGCCGCCGCCGCGCTCGATGACCCCGGCTACGGCGTCACCGTCACGACCCCAGACGTGATTGCCGCCCGGTCCAATCGGTGGGACCCGGATTCTGGACCGAGCGTGGCCGACCTGCGCAGAGCCCGGCAACGCAAGGAAGCCGTACGTGTGCTGGAGCGCGCCGAACGCGAACTCGACGAATTCATTGGGCTCCGCCGCGTCAAAGAGCATGTCAAGGAACTCAAGTTCGTCAAGGTCTACGACCAGAAGATGGCCGAGCGCGGCGTCCAGATCGGTGAGCGCGACACCTTGCACATGACTCTGGTCGGCCCGCCGGGGACCGCGAAAACCTCGATAGCACGGCTGATTTGCGAGATGTATTTCGGCCTGGGCATCCTCGAATCGCCAGAATTCATCGAAGTCTCCCGCAAGGATCTTGTCGACGAGCACATCGGTGGCACCGAGAAGAAAACATCAGCGATCTTGCAAGCTGCCAAAGGCTGTGCACTGTTCATCGACGAGGCACCCGAACTCTACAAACCGGATAATGAGCGCGATTTCGGCCACATCGCCGTTGACGTCATCATGAAGTGGGCAGAAGACCATCGCCACGACACAATGATCGCCATGGCTGGCTACGCCAGCCCAATGAACCGGCTTTTGAGCGCTAACCCGGGACTGCGGTCACGGTTCCCGTTCCAGCTCGAATTCACCTCCTGCGACACCGACGACCTGGTACGGATCGCTGAGCTGTTCGCAGCGCGGTTCCATGTGGCCATCGAACCCTCCGCTCTTTCGCGCTTCAGCAGCAACGCTGAGTGGCTATGCAACACGCCAAGTACACGCCCCGGTGAACCACACATGCTCATCGATGTCGCCGCCAACGGCCGGTTCGCCCGAACCGTCATTGAACAAGCCCTGCGCAAAGCCAAAGCCCGCATCGCAGCGGACCCGACGGTGGACTTGCTCACCGCCGACCTGAGCAGCATTAGCACAATCACGCTGGCAGACATGGACGCTGCCCTCACCGACGTCCTGGCGGCCTTTGAGCTCGTCACGCCCTAAGCCCATCGTGGGCGCTGAAATGCGGATCGTTGTAGGCCACACTGATGCTGGGGATGCTGTCCAGGTGGACGTGGGTCAGCATGGCCTCGTGGTGGTCGCCGGCCGTGAGCTCGTCGGTGCGACGTTCATCGACTACCTCGCACTTGTGTCGGCTGCCAGGTGAAAGGGACCACTTCAGAGCTGGTTTTGCCATGAGCATGGGACCACCTGTTTGCCATTGATG
>NZ_MVIJ01000054.1 GCF_002086735.1 Mycobacterium scrofulaceum
CCTGGTCCCCGGCACCCCCGACCCCGTCAAGGACGCCGACGAGGTGGTGGCCTTCGCCGAGGAGTACGGCGTGCCGATCGCCATCAAGGCGGCCTTCGGCGGCGGTGGCCGCGGCATGAAGGTGGCGCGCACCATCGAGGAGATCCCCCACCTGTACGAGTCGGCGGTGCGCGAGGCCGTCGCCGCCTTCGGCCGCGGCGAGTGCTTCGTCGAGCGCTACCTGGACAAGCCCCGCCACGTCGAGGCGCAGGTGATCGCCGACCAGCACGGCAACGTCATCGTGGCCGGCACCCGCGACTGCTCCCTGCAGCGCCGCTTCCAGAAGCTGGTGGAGGAGGCGCCCGCGCCGTTCCTCACCGACGCGCAGCGCAAGGAGATCCACGAGTCGGCCAAGCGCATCTGCAAGGAGGCGCACTACTACGGCGCCGGGACCGTCGAGTACCTGGTGGGCCAGGACGGCCTGATCTCGTTCCTGGAGGTCAACACCCGGCTGCAGGTCGAGCACCCGGTCACCGAGGAGACCGCGGGCATCGACCTGGTGCTGCAGCAGTTCAAGATCGCCAACGGCGAAAAGCTGGACCTCACCGAGGATCCCACGCCGCGCGGCCACGCCATCGAGTTCCGGATCAACGGCGAGGACGCCGGCCGCGGCTTCCTGCCGGCCCCCGGCCCCGTCACCCGGTACGACACTCCCAGCGGCCCCGGCGTCCGGCTGGACTCGGGCGTCGAAGCCGGTTCGGTGATCGGCGGGCAGTTCGACTCGATGCTGGCCAAGCTGATCGTGTACGGCGCCACCCGTGAAGAGGCATTACGACGCGCCCGCCGCGCTCTTGCTGAATTTCACGTCGAGGGGCTGGCCACCGTCATCCCGTTCCACCGCGCCGTGGTGTCCGACCCCGCCTTCATCGGCGACGGCGAAAGCTTCTCGGTGCACACCCGCTGGATCGAGACCGAGTGGAACAACACCATCGAGCCGTTCACCGGCGGTGAGCCCCTCGACGAGGAGGACACCCGGCCGCGCCAGACGGTGGTCGTGGAGGTCGGCGGGCGCCGGCTCGAGGTGTCGCTGCCCGGCGACCTGGCCCTGTCCAACGGTTCCGCCGCCGACCCGGCCGGCGTCATCCGCAAGAAGCCCAAGCCGCGCAAGCGCGGCGCGCACGCGGGTGCCGCCGCCTCCGGTGACGCGGTGACCGCCCCGATGCAGGGCACCGTGGTCAAGGTCGCGGTCGAGGAGGGACAGGAAGTCGCCGCCGGCGACCTGGTCGTGGTCCTCGAGGCGATGAAGATGGAGAACCCGGTCACCGCGCACAAGGACGGTGTCATCACCGGCCTTGCGGTCGAGGCCGGCGCCGCCATCACCCAGGGCACGGTGCTCGCCGAAATCAAATAACCGGCCGGACAATATTCCTGGGAAACAGTTGTCGACCGGGTCCGGCGCGGGTAGCGTTCGGGTCAGGTTGAGTTCACAGCCGTCCGGATCACGTCAAGGGCGCGGAAAGCTATGAGCTCCCTGCATTCCCGTTCATCCCCGCCTGACGTTTCCGCAGCATCCTGCTCGACGGATGGAGTCAGTAATGCCTGTGGCCCAATCTTGGCAGCAAAGCCGCGCGGCGCAGTTCACCGCGCGCTGGGACCCGTCGGGGACCCTGATCACGGTGGACGGTGAACTCGACGCCGCCAATGCCGATCAGCTCGCGGCGTACGTCCGGCACGTCGTCGATCGCTCGCGGCGCGTGATCCTGGACCTGCGAGGCCTGAAATTCATTGGCACGGCCGGATTTTCGGCACTGCATCGCATCAATGTCGTCTGCTCCGGCGCCCAGGCGTACTGGGCGATGGCGCCGAGCCCGGCGGTGGCGCGGTTGCTGCGCATCTGCGACCCCGACGGCACCCTGCCGGTGACGACGCCCATGGCCGAGCCGCTGCTGGAGCCGCTGCGGGCCGGCGGCGAAGTTCTACTGCAGCTGGTCGCGCAGCCGCGTTAGCGACTTCGCCAGCAGCCGGGAGACGTGCATCTGCGAGATGCCGACCCGTTCGGCGATCTGCGTCTGCGTCATCGATTCGAAGAACCTGAGCACCAACACCGTTCGTTCCCGCTCGGGGAGCGCCTCGAGCAGCGGGCGCAGCGACTCCTGGTCCTCGATGCGGTCCAGGCCGGTGTCCACGTCGCCCAGGGTGTCGGCGATGGCGCGGGCTTCGTCCTCCTCGCTGCCGCCACCGCTGTCGATGGACAGCGTGTTGTACGAGCTGCCCGCGACCAGGCCCTCGACGACCTCCTCGCGGTCCATGCCGAGTTCGGCGGCGAGTTCGGTTGCGGTGGGCGCCCGTCCGAGCCGTTGCGACAGGTCCGCGGTGGCGGTTCCCAGACGCAGATGCAATTCCTTGAGGCGCCGCGGTACCTTGACCGACCAACTGTTGTCGCGGAAGTGGCGGCGGACCTCGCCCATGATCGTCGGGACCGCGAACGACACGAAGTCGGAGCCGGCGTCCACGTCGAACCGCACGACCGCGTTGACCAGTCCCACCCGCGCCACCTGGACGAGGTCGTCGCGCGGCTCGCCGCGGCCCTCGAACCGGCGGGCGATGTGGTCGGCCAGAGGCAGGCAACGCTCCACGATCTTGTCCCGTTGACGCTGAAACTCCATCGAGCCGGCGTCCACGGTCGCCAGCTCACGGAACATTTCCGGGACATCGGCGTATTCGTTCGGGCGCGAGACCGAACCGCCGGCAGCTGGTGGTGTCACCTGCTGGAGGCCGCCCGTCGCGCCGTCAGCGTGATACCGAAGACGCTGCCGGTTTGGTTGGGTTCGCGACCGTCGTGGAAGGTCTGGACGTCGTCGGCCAACGAGGTCAGCACGTGCCAGCTGAAGCTGCCCGGCGCGACCACGTCGTGGGTGTCGCACGCCGCGGACGCCTCCACCACCAGCTGGTCGTCCTGCGGGTCCACCACCACGACCAGGGTCGCGTCTGGCGTGGCGCAGCGGATCAGCCGGGTGCACACTTCGTCGACCGCGAGCCGCAGGTCCGCCACGGCGTCGAAGTCCAAGTCCTCGAAGGTGCCGATCGCACCGACCAGCGTCCGCAGCATCGCGAGGTTCTCCAGCCGCGCCGCGACGTGCAATTCGACGGCGCGATGGCCGCGCTGACGCTTGTTGGTGCGCAATCCCGCATCGTTCATCTGGTCTCCCGGCAAATTTTGACTGACACTACTACTGCCCCGCAGACCGCCGTGGACCGTACGTTCGAGCCGATTAGTCATGGTTGCCGCCGGGTACTCGGCCCCACATGGACGGGCCGGAGACCTCCGAAGCGGTTCGGACGCGACGGCTCAAGCGCGTGGCGTTGATCGCCGGGATCGCGCTCGTCGTGTTGGTCGTTCTCGTTGTAGGCATCTATGTCGGTGTCTTCGTGATCCTGGCCCCCATGATGGGGTGACCACGCAGACGGAACCTTTCCGGCACTCATCATGGTGCACACCTGATACCCACTCGACAGGGCCGGTAACCCCCCGCGGTGGCTTCGCGGCAAATAAAGTGAGGGCGCCCTAGGCGGGCCGCCCCGCACACCCGGCTAGCTGGCCGGCCACTGCCGGTGGACCTCCGGGTGTTCGGCGTACCAGCGCTCCGCGATCCTGCGGATCCGCCAGTGTTCCAACGCGACCCAGACCAGTCCGAGCACCGCGGCGATGACCGCCAGCACGCCCGCGGTCATGCCCTCGTTGTGATGGCCGCTACCGAACGCCGCCAGGCTTCCGCACGCCCCGACGACGCCGGCGACCACCAGCAGATACCCGGGCCAGTGCAACACGTCGATCAACGATTCGCCGGCGAGTGGCCGCGTGGTCCTCAGATGGTCGACGGGGTCATGAAAGGTGTCTCCCATGGCTGCTCCTCATGGAGAACTTGACTCATGCGCAGCTCAATACGGGTTGCACCATCAACGGTAGATCGCCCGGGCGGGTTTGGCGAGAGCCGATCAGAGGGTCAGCGCCGGGCCGGCGATCGGGGCCACGCCCAGGGCCCCGGTCAGCACCATCAGGGTGAACAGGAACCAGCCCGCCCCGTGCCATCCCCACCAGGTGCCCTGCGCCTTCCACACCCGATAGGTGCGCAGAAACGCCCACAGGCCCGCCGCGAGCAGGATCAGCGGACCCCCGAGCGCCAGCAACGTCCGCTGCGGTGCGCCGCAGGCGACGGTGTCGACGCCGTTGCTCGGGCAGGTGCTCACCCATAGCGCGGCCATCACCACGAAGCCGACCGCCGCGGCCGCGGCCGCCACCGCGAACCGGATGGCGGCGCGCACTTCGCCGTCTTCCTGTCCCAAGCGATCACCACCACCGGATCGCTCATCCGCTTTGTGCATCGGGTGCCCCTTAATGTCCCCCGGGTAGCCAACGTCCTATTCATCGTTTGCTGCGTCGCAATGGTTACCGCGCGATGACCTGTGATCCGACGACCGGACGCCGCAACCGCGCTGGCACTAGCGGAATACGCGCACCGGAGATATACCCGCCGGCAAACTCTATAAACTGCCACCGCCCGGGCCGGCCGCGGCCCGGCGCCCCGCGCGGCGCCCGTCGCCGCACGATCCCCCCGGGCGTGGCGGCGCCGTCGCGGGTTCGGCGATTCCCGCTGGCACGGGGCGTGCGGTCCGAAAAGACACAATGTGGTCGGTGTCTCAGAACCGATGAGTACTATCTCTGACATGCCGACAGGCCGAAGGCGGTTGTCCCCCGAGGATCGACGCGCTGAGCTGCTCGCTTTGGGGGCGGAAGTCTTCGGAAAGCGACCCTACGACGAGGTCCGGATCGACGAGATCGCCGAGCGTGCCGGGGTGTCCCGGGCGCTGATGTATCACTACTTCCCCGACAAGCGGGCCTTCTTCGCCGCGGTGGTCAAGGACGAGGCCGACCGGCTCTACGAGACCACCAACATGGACGACGCCACCGGCCTGACCATGTACGAAGAGGTGCGGATGGGGGTCATGGCGTACATGGCCTACCACGAGCAGAATCCTGAGGCCGCGTGGGCCGCCTACGTCGGGCTGGGCCGGTCCGACCCGGTCCTGCTGGGCGTCGACGACGAAGCCAAGAACCGCCAGCTCGAGCACATCATGAGCCGCATCCACGACCTCGTCGCCGACATCGCGGGGGCCAAGCTGGAGGCGGACGTCGAGCGGGACCTCCGGGTGATCTGCCACGGCTGGCTGGCGTTCACCTTCGAGCTGTGCCGCCAGCGCATCATCGATCCGACGATCAACGCCGACCGCCTCGCCGACGCGTGCGCGCACTCGCTGTTCGACGCCATCGCCCGGGTGCCGCAGATACCCGAGGAACTGTCCCACGCGATGGCGACCGCCCGCATCCAACCGCGCTAGCCCGCGCCGTTGTCGGTGCGCCTTGGCACCATGGTGGGGTGACCACCCCCGACCCGTTGAGCCGGTTCAGCGCGACCACGCGCGAATGGTTCACCAGCACGTTCGCCGGGCCGACCACCGCGCAGGCCCAGGCCTGGGACGCCATCGCCGACGGCGACGACACGTTGGTGGTCGCGCCGACCGGATCCGGCAAGACGCTCGCGGCCTTCCTGTGGGCACTTGATTCCCTCGCCGGATCGGCCGACCGGCCGGCCGGCACCAGCGTGCTCTACGTGTCCCCGCTCAAGGCGCTCGCGGTGGACGTCGAGCGCAACCTGCGCACCCCGCTGGCGGGCCTCACCCGCATCGCCGAGCGGCGCGGCCTGCCGCCGCCCGCCATCAGCGTCGGCGTCCGCTCCGGTGACACCCCGCCCGCCGAACGCCGCCAGCTGATCGCGCGGCCGCCCGACGTGCTGATCACCACCCCGGAGTCGCTGTTCCTGATGCTCACCTCCGCGGCGCGGGAAACCCTGGCCGGTGTGCAGACGGTGATCGTCGACGAGATCCACGCCATCGCCGCGGGCAAGCGCGGTGCCCACCTGGCGCTGTCGCTGGAGCGGCTCCAGGATTTGTCGCAACAGCTGCGCGAGGGGCCGCCCGCGCAGCGCGTCGGGTTGTCGGCGACGGTGCGCCCGCCCGAGGAGCTGGCCCGGTTTCTGTCCGGGGCGGGCCCGACGAGCCGGACAAGGGTGGTGGCGCCGCGGGCGGCCAAGACCGTCGAGCTGTCGGTCCAGGTGCCGGTGCCCGACATGGCCAACCTGGCGAACACTCCCTCGCAAGCGGGTGGTACCCCCAGCATCTGGCCCCACGTCGAGGCGCGGCTGGTCGACCTGATCGAAGCGCACAATTCGACCATCGTGTTCGCCAATTCGCGGCGGCTGGCCGAGCGGCTCACCGCGCGGCTCAACGAGATCCACGCCGAACGCTTAGGGGTGGGCCTGCCGAGCGAGACCAACCCGAAGGTGGCGGGTGGGGCGCCCGCGCACATCATGGGCAGCGGCCAGACCTACGGCGCCGAACCGTCCCCCGCAAGCGGGACGTGCCCCCAGTTGGCGCGCGCGCATCACGGCTCGGTCAGCAAGGAGCAGCGCGCCCTGGTCGAAGAGGACCTCAAGCGCGGGCTGCTCAAGGCGGTGGTGGCGACGTCGAGCCTGGAGCTGGGCATCGACATGGGCGCCGTCGACCTGGTCATCCAGGTGGAGGCGCCGCCGTCGGTGGCGAGCGGCCTGCAGCGCATCGGGCGGGCCGGCCACCAGGTCGGCGAGGTGTCCCGGGGGGTGCTGTTCCCCAAGCACCGCACCGACCTGATCGGCTGCGCGGTGACCGTGCAGCGGATGCTCTCCGGCGAGATCGAGACGATGCGGGTGCCGGCCAACCCGCTGGACATCCTGGCGCAGCAGACGGTGGCGGCCGCGGCGCTGGAGCCGCTGGACGCCGACCGGTGGTTCGACACGGTGCGCCGCAGCGCGCCCTTCGCGACGCTGCCGCGCAGCGTGTACGAGGCGACCCTCGACCTGTTGTCGGGCAAGTACCCGTCCACCGAGTTCGCCGAGCTGCGTCCCCGGCTGGTCTACGACCGCGACACCGGGACGCTGACCGCCCGGCCCGGCGCGCAACGGCTGGCCGTCACCTCCGGCGGCGCCATCCCGGACCGCGGCATGTTCACCGTCTACCTGGCCAGCGAGTCGGAAAAGCCTTCGCGGGTCGGCGAACTGGACGAGGAGATGGTGTACGAGTCGCGGCCCGGCGACGTGATCTCGCTGGGCGCCACCAGCTGGCGGATCACCGAGATCACCCACGACCGGGTGCTGGTGATCCCGGCGCCCGGGCAGCCGGCCAGGCTGCCGTTCTGGCGCGGCGACGACGCCGGGCGCCCGGCCGAGCTGGGCGCCGCGCTCGGCGCGTTCACCGGCGAGCTGGCCGGGCTTGGCCGCGAGGACTTCAACGCCCGGTGCGCCGCTTTGGGTTTCGACGCCTACGCGACCGACAACATGTGGGCGCTGCTGGACGAGCAACGGGCCGCGGCGGGGGTGGTGCCCACGGACACCACCCTGCTGGTCGAGCGGTTCCGCGACGAGCTGGGCGACTGGCGGGTGATCCTGCACTCGCCGTACGGGCTGCGGGTGAACGGCCCGCTGGCGCTGGCGGTGGGTCGCCGGCTGCGCGAACGCTACGGCCTGGACGAGAAGCCGACCGCCTCCGACGACGGCATCGTGGTGCGGCTGCCGGACATGCTTTCCGACACCGGCGAAACCCCGCCCGGCGCCGATCTTTTCGTCTTCGACGCCGAAGAGATCGACCCCGTCGTCACCGCCGAGGTGGGCGGTTCGGCGCTGTTCGCGTCGCGGTTCCGGGAATGCGCGGCCCGGGCGCTGCTGCTGCCCCGCCGGCACCCGGGCAAGCGATCGCCGCTGTGGCAACAGCGCCAGCGGGCCGCCCAACTGCTGGACGTGGCCCGCAAGTACCCCGACTTCCCGGTGGTGCTGGAGACCGTCCGCGAGTGCCTACAGGACGTGTACGACGTCCCCGCCCTTACGGCGCTGATGGCCGGCATCGCGCAGCGCAAGGTGCGGGTCCTCGAGGCGGAGACGGCGCGGCCGTCCCCCTTTGCGGCGTCGCTGCTGTTCGGTTACGTCGGCGCGTTCATGTACGAGGGCGACACCCCGCTGGCCGAGCGCCGCGCCGCGGCGCTGTCGCTGGACAGCACGCTGCTGGCCGAGCTGCTGGGCCGCGTAGAGCTGCGTGAATTGCTCGACCCCGACGTCATCGCCGCGACCGGCCGCCAGTTGCAGCACCTGGCGGAGGACCGGGCCGCACGCGACGCCGAAGGCGTCGCGGACCTGCTGCGGCTGCTGGGTCCGATGACCGAGGAGGAGATCGCCGCCCGGTCCGGCGGCGCCGAGGTGGGCGGCTGGCTCGAGGGCCTGCTCGCGGCGCGGCGGGCCCTGCCCGTCTCGTTCGCCGGCCGCAACTGGTGGGTGGCCATCGAGGACATCGGCCGGCTGCGTGACGGGGTCGGCGCGCCGGTCCCGCTGGGCGTGCCCGCCGCCTTCACCGAGGCGGTGGCCGACCCGCTGGGCGAGCTGCTGGGCCGCTACGCCCGCACCCACACCCCGTTCACCACCGCGGAGGCCGCCGGCCGGTTCGGGCTGGGGCTGCGGGTCACGGCCGACGTGTTGAGCCGGCTGGCCGACCCCTCCGGTTCTCAAGGCCGGCTGGTGCGCGGCGACTTCGTCGCCGCCACCGAGTTCTCCGGCGGGGCCGGGAGCGAACAGTGGTGCGACGCCGACGTGTTGCGCGTGCTGCGGCGGCGGTCGCTCGCCGCGCTGCGGGCACAGGTCGAGCCGGTGAGCACGGCCGCGTACGGCCGGTTCCTGCCGGCCTGGCACGGGGTGACCGGTCCCGGTTCGCCGAACCATTCGGGGCTGGAAGGCCTGATGTCGGTGGTCGACCAGCTGGCCGGCGTCCGGCTGCCGGCCTCGGCGGTCGAACCGCTGGTGCTGGGCCCCCGGGTGCGCGACTACGCCCCCGCCATGCTCGACGAGCTGCTGGCCAGCGGTGAGGTCACGTGGCAAGGCGCCGGGCCGATCTCGGCCAGCGACGGCTGGGTCGCGCTGCACGTCGGCGAATCCGCGCCGTTGACCCTCGCCGAGCCCGCCGAGATCGACTTCACCGACGCCCACCGGGCGATCCTGGACACGCTGACCGGCGGGGGCGCCTACTTTTTCCGCCAGCTCGCCCAGGGCGGAATCCCCGACGCGGAACTGAAAACCGCGCTCTGGGAATTGATTTGGGCCGGCTGGGTCTCCGGTGACACGTTCGCCCCGGTGCGCGCCGTGCTCGGCGCCGCGGGCGGCCGCAGGCGCTCGGTCCCGGCGCACCGGTCGCACCGGCCCCCGCGGCTGAGCCGGTACAGCGTCGCGCACGCGCAGACGCGCCCCGCCGACCCGACGGTGGCGGGGCGATGGTCGGCGCTGCCGGCCGCCGAGCCCGACTCCACGATGCGCGCGCACTATCAGGCGGAGCTGCTGCTGGGCCGGCACGGCGTGCTGACCCGCGGGGCGGTGGCCACCGAGGGCGTCACCGGCGGGTTCGCCACGCTCTACAAGGTGTTGAGCACCTTCGAGGAAGCCGGCCGGTGCCAGCGCGGCTATTTCGTCGAGTCGCTGGGCGGGGCGCAGTTCGCCGTCGCGTCGACCGTGGACCGGCTGCGCAGCTACAGCGAAGGAATCGACCCCGAGCGACCGGAATACCGGGCCGTCGTGCTGGCCGCCGCCGACCCGGCGAACCCCTACGGCGCCGCGTTGCCGTGGCCCGCCTCGAGCGCCGAGGGCGCCCGGCCGGGCCGCAAGGCCGGCGCGCTCGTCGTTCTGGTGGACGGCCACCTGGCCTGGTTCCTCGAACGCGGCGGGCGGTCCCTGCTCACCTTCACCGGCGACCCCGCCGCCCATGGCGCGGCGGGCGCGGCGCTGGCCGACCTGGTGGGCTCCCGGCGGGTGGCGGCGATCCTGGTCGAGCGCATCGACGGGGTCCCGGCGCTACAACCCCAGGCCGGCGGGCCCAACCCGGCCGCTGAGGCGCTGGCCGAAGCGGGGTTCGCCCGCACCCCGCGCGGGCTTCGGCTGCGGTGAGGCTGCGGTAGCCATGCCCGAGGGAGACACCGTCTGGCACACCGCGGCCCTGCTGCGCCAGCACCTGGTGGGTCGCACCCTGACGCGCTGCGACGTCCGCGTCCCGCGCTACGCGACCGTCGACCTCACCGGCGAGGCGGTCGACGAGGTGCTCAGCCGCGGCAAGCACCTGTTCATCCGGGTGGGCCCGGCGAGCATCCACTCGCATCTGAAGATGGACGGCAGCTGGCGGGTGGGCGACCGGCCGGTCCGGGTCGACCACCGCGCGCGGATCGTCCTGGAAGCCGGCGCCGTGTGCGCCGTCGGCGTGGACCTGGGCGTCCTGGAGATCCTGGAGCGCGACCGCGACGCGGACGCGGTCGCGCACCTGGGGCCCGACCTGCTCGGCGAGGACTGGGACGCCGGCCTGGCCGCCGCCAACCTGGCCGCGCACCCGGACCGGCCCCTCGCCGAGACGCTGCTGGATCAGCGGGTGCTGGCCGGGATCGGCAACGTGTACGCGAACGAGCTGTGTTTCCTCAGCGGGCACCTGCCCACCGCGCCGGTCAGCGCGGTGGCTGACCCGCATCGGCTGGTCTCCCGCGCACGGGACATGCTGTGGCTGAACCGGTTCCGGTGGAACCGCTGCACCACCGGCGACACCCGGACGGGGCGGCAGCTGTGGGTCTACGGGCGGGCCGGCCAGGGCTGCCGTCGCTGCGGCACCCGCATCGACTACGACGGCTCCGGGGAACGGGTCACCTACTGGTGCCCGTCCTGCCAACGCTGACGCGCGCCTGGCCACCAGCCCCACGGCGGCGACCCGCAGCGCCCGGCCCCGCCGCGCTCGCGATCGCCACCAGCCCCACGGCGGCGACCCGCAGCGCCCGGCCCCGCCGCGCTCGCGATCGCCACTAGCCCCACGGCGGCGACCCGCAGCGCCCGGCCCCGCCGCGCTCGCGATCGCCACTAGTCCCGGGCGTGCGCCAGGAAGAACTGCGCGATCGCCTCCGACCCGTCGAGCGCGCGGGTGGTGGGCCCGATGATCGCCTTGGGCAGGTACTGCCTGCCGCCCGGCCACGTGTGGCCACCACTGTCGATCCGGTAGAACGTCACCTCGGTGGACGACGCGCACGCCGTGGAGTCGAAGCGGTGCACGACCGTGCCGTCGCCGACATTGGGCAGCGCGTCGACCGCCGGATCGCCCTGGCAGCCGTCGGCCGAACGCCACCGGTCCACCATGCTGTTGGCGGAGATGGCGTGGCTGACCCCGCCCCGCCCGCGCACGTCCCCGCCGTTGAACGGCACCAACGGGTCGGCCGTGCCGTGGGCCTCCCAGACCGAGACCGGCCGCGACGGGTTACACCCCACGCCCACGCCCAAGGTGCCCGCCACGGGCGCGACCGCGGCGAACACGTCGGCCCGATCACACGCCAGCCGGTTGGACATGAAGCCCCCGTTCGACATGCCGGTGACGAAGACGTGTCCCGGGGCGATGCCGTAGTCGTCCTGCAGTTTGCCCACCAGCCCCACCAGGAAGCCGACGTCGTCGATGTGCCTGCGGTCCGCCGGCGACGCCCCGCGCCCGTCGGCCCAGCTCTTGTCGTACCCGTCGGGATAGACGACCAGCAGGTTGTGGGCGTCGGCGACGGCGTCGAAACCGGTCAGCCCGCGCTGCGCGTTCCCGGTGCCGCCGCCGCCGTGCAGGCTCAGCACCAGCCCGACCGGGCTACCCGGCGGCACGTGCAACAGGTAAGTTCGGTCAATGCCGCCGGAACGAAACGTTCCGGAAGCATCCCGAGCGCTGGCCGCCGACACATGCCTCACACCACAACCGACCAAGCACGCCACCACAACGGCCAGCGACAACCAACGCACGTATGGCATTCCGTCAGTACACCGACGGGGCCGGCGCCTGAGCAAACCCGGGTGTGGCGATGATCGCAATATCATTGATCCTGCACCGTGCGACGTCGCAGCGTGCGAATATTCGGGCAGCCCCCGCTGTCAGCGAGCAACGGCACTTCGATGTCACGGGAGTATCAGAAATGACGAGGACCCAGATTCGCAACCCCAGCCTGCTGCTGTTGCTGTCGGCTGTCGGCGTTGTGCCGGCGGCTGGGTTGCTCGGTGTGCCGGGGACGACCCCGGCCGCCCACGCCACCGCCACCGACGACGCCTTCCTCGCGGCGCTGACGGCCAAGGGCATCAACTACGAATCGCCGGAGACCGCCATCCGGTCGGGTCACCTGGTGTGCGCGCAACTCGATTCGGGGATCGCACCGCAACAGGTGGCGAACGACGTCATGACCAACAGCCACCTCGACGGCTACCACGCCGGTTATTTCGTCGGCGTGAGCATCCGGGCGTACTGCCCGAAGTACGGCGGTCAGGGCTGAAAGTTAACAACCAGTTGACAGGTTCGTGACAAGCGCACGGGTAGAATTGGAGACGAACCTATCTCGAGAACTCGAAGGCCAAATGATTCCTAAACGTTTGGTCGGCGTTGCACTCACTCTCGGCGCTGCTGGTTGGATGACAGCAACGGCCAACGCCGACCCAAGCCCCTATAACACCCTCAGCTGCAGCTGCCAGGAGACGGCTCCGGCGGGCAGCACGACGCTGATGGACAAGGTCGACCGGGGAATCCAGCAAGGCCTTTCGGATCTGCCGGGCATCGAAGTCGCACACTAGGGCTCAGTTCCGCTTCCGCATCCGCCGCTCGATGTAGTGGTAGCGCGCGGCGCGTCGCCGGATGCGGTACGCGCTTCCCCGGGTGCGGTGCGGCCGCCCGACGGGGCGCGTCGGCTCGCTGTAGAAGAGCAGCTTGCCCAGCTCGACCAGAACCAGGTAGCACGCGACGAAGGCGCCCAGCACGGCGAAGAACTGCCACGGCAGCGGCGTGAAGCCCAGGGTGCGGGCCAGCGGCGAAATCGTCAGCCCGGCACCGACGGCGACCACGGTGAGACTGGTGACGGCCAGCAACGCGCTGGGGCGGCTGCGAAAGAACGGGACCATCCGGGTGCGAATGACGAAGATGATCAGCGTCTGCGTCGCCAGCGACTCCACGAACCACCCGGTGCGGAACTCGACGGCGCCGGCGTGCAGCACGCCCAGCATCAAGCCGAAGGTCAAGAAGTCGAACAGCGAACTGATCGGGCCGAAGATCAACATGAACCGGCGGATGAACGCGACGTCCCAATGCGAGGGCGCCTGCAGCTGCGCCGCGTCGACCCGGTCGGTGGGGATGGCCAGCTGCGAGGAATCGTAGAGCAGGTTGTTCAGCAGGATCTGGCTGGGCAGCATCGGCAGGAACGGCAACAGCGCCGACGCGGCCGCGGCGCTGAACATGTTGCCGAAGTTGCTCGACGTGCCCATCAGGACGTACTTGATGGTGTTGGCGAAGATGCGCCGTCCCTCGGCCACCCCGGTGGCCAGCACCCCGAGGTCCTTTTCCAGCAGCACCACGTCGGCGGCGTCCTTGGCCACGTCAGTGGCGCTGTCGACCGAGATCCCCACGTCGGCGGCGTGCAGGGCGAGGGCGTCGTTGACACCGTCGCCCAGGAAGCCGACCGACCGCCCCGTGCGCCGCAGCGCGGTGATCAGCCGCGCCTTCTGCTCCGGGGAGATGCGCGCGAAGATGGTGTGGTCCTGCGCGACCCCGGCGAACGCTTCGTCGCCCAGCCCGTCGAGCCCGGCACCGGTGATGGTGCCCTTGGACGCCAAACCCAGGTCGGCGCAGACCTTTTCGGCGACCTGGGGGTTGTCGCCGGTGGCGATCTTCAGCTCGATGCCCAGCTCGGCCAGTTCGGCCAGCGATTGCCGCGCGGCGGATTTCGGTTCGTCGGCGAACACCAGGAACCCCGCCAGCGACAGGTCGCGTTCGTCCGCCCTGGTGAGGGTCGTCAGCGCCGGCGCCGGCCTGGCGGCCACGGCCACCACCCGGCGCCCCTGCGCGAACAGCGCCGCAAGCACCTCGTCGGTCTCGGGTGCGACGGTCCGGCACTGCGCCAGCACCTGTTCGGGTGCGCCTTTGACCACCAGCACCCGGTTTCCGCCGTCGTCGACCAGTGCCGAGGTCGCCCGGCGTTCGTGGTCGAACGGCAGCATCGCGACCCTGCGCACGGCACCGCCGGCCGGTTCGTGCGCCGGCGCGGACTCCCAGAGCGCGGCGTCGAGCGAATTGGCGCTCGCCCCACCGGTTTCCGGGTCCACATCGGTGGCCAGCAGCCCGAGCCGGCGGACCGCGTCGCTGTGCGCACCGGTGGGGTCGACCGTGTCCACCAGGCGGATCCGGCCTTCGGTCAGGGTCCCGGTCTTGTCGGTGATCAGGATGTCGATGTCGCCGAGGTCTTCGATGCACACCAACCGCTTCACTAGCACCTTCGCCTTGGCCAGCTGGCGCGACCCGGTGGCCAGGCCGGTGCTGACGACGGCGGGCAGCAGTTGCGGTGTGATGCCGACCGCGATCGCCAGCGAGAACAGCACCGAGTCGATGATCGGCTTCGCCAGCAGCAGGTTGCTGATCAAGATGATCACCATCAGCGCGATGGCGACCTGCAGCAGCAGGTAGGAGAACCGGCGCAGCCCGATCTGAAAGCCGGTTTCGGGCTGACGTTCGTCCAAACCCGCTGCGATGCGCCCGAATTCGGCGTCCTTTCCGGTGGCGTACACCACCCCGGTGCCCTCGCCGGCGCTGACGATGGTGCCCATGAAGGCCAGGTCGGTCGCGTCGGCCACGTCGGTTCCGGGTGGCACGGGTTCCGGCGTTTTCTCCGATCCGGTCGATTCCCCGGTCAGGATGCTCTCGTTGCATTCCAGACCGTTGACGTCGATCAGCCGGACGTCGGCCGGCACCGCCTCCCCCAGCGACAGGCGGATCACATCGCCCGGCACCAGCGCGGTGACGGCGAGCGAGACGAACTTCCCGTCGCGGCGCACCACGGCGTTGTGGTGCACGCTGGCATGCAGGTCGGCGGCGGCCCGTTCGGCGCGGTACTCGTTGACGAAACCCAGGCCGATGCTGGCCGCCAGGATGATGAAGATGATGACCGCCTGCATGCTGTCGCCCAAAAAGTACGAGACGATCGCGGTGCCGGCCAGCAGGATGAGCACGGCGTTGCGCAGCTGGCGACCCAGCACCGCAAGGACATTGACGCGATGGGTCCGCACCGCGTTGGGCCCGTAGCGCGCCAGCCGGGCCGCGGCCTCCGCGGCCGACAACCCGGCGGCCGTGCTGTCCAGCCAGCGCAGCACCTCGTCGACGGAAGCGGCGGCGACCCGCTTTGTGGTGGTGGCCGCCGAGTCCGGTCGCGTTTCGGTGGTCATAGCCAGTCGCGCCGCTTGAACATCGCGTAGATGACGACCATCAGGACGAATATCAGGCTGGTGCTGGCGATGAACCCGGCGAGGTGGCCGAAGCCCGGGTAGGGGACGTTCTGGCCGTAGAAGCCCGTGATGGCGGTGGGGACCGCGATGATGGCCGCCCACCCGGTCAGCTTCTTCATGATCGTGTTGAGCCGGGCGTCCTGCAGCGACAGGTTCGTCTCGAAGATCGTTGTGACCATGTCGCGCAACGACTCCGTCCACTCCGACACGCGCAGCACGTGGTCGTACAGGTCGGCGTAGAGCGGGTCGAGCTCGGGGGCGGTGCCGACCTCGCGCCGGTGGTGCTGGATCGAGTTGACCACCTCCCGCATCGGCAGCGCCACCCGCCGCAGCGCCACCAGGTCTCGCCTCATCTGGAATGTCCTGCGCTGAAAGCTCGCCTGGCGCGGCGTGCCGTCGAACAGCTCGTCCTCGATGGCCTCGACGCAGTCGTCCAGCGCCTCCACCGCGGCGAAGTGGCTGTCCACCACGACGTCGAGCAACCCGTGCACCAGGGCGCCGACGCCGTACTGCTGGGCCCCGATCTCCTCCCAGCGCCGCGTGAGCTGCGCGATGTCGAAATCCGCCGTCAGGCGCACGGTGATCAACCCGCGGGGCAGGACGAAGGCCGAAATCCGCTGCATCGACAGCAGCCGGCGCGGTTGGTCGCCGCCCTCGGCCTCGACGTGGACGGCGTAGACGGTGAAGAACGTGTGCGTGTCGTACGCGGTGGCCTTGACCCGCTCGGCGGCGGCCACGGCGTCTTCGACGGCCCAGGTGTTGAGGCCGAGTTCGCTCGCCAGGCCGCACAACGCGTCATGGTCCGGCTCGCACACATCCACCCAGACCAGGGCGTCGGGCTCGCGCAGGTACTCCGAGACCTCGCCGAACACGAAGTCGTCCTGCGGCTTACCGTGGCGCCACAGGCGACCGTGAATGTTGGGCGCGACCTGCACGAGGTCATCCTCTCAGCCGGCGCTGCCAACGCCCGTCAGTAGGTGGTGATCTCGTCGGGCGCGGGCAGGTCGCCGCTGACGATGAAGATGACCCGGCGGCCGACTTCCACGGCATGGTCGGCGAAGCGCTCGTAGAAGCGGCCCAGCAACGCCGCGTCCACGGCCGCGGGGATGTTGTCCGTCCAGTCCTTGTCCAGCAGCACGCTGAACAACCGCCGGTAGAGCTCGTCCATCGCGTCGTCTTGTTCGCGAAGCCGGGCGGCCTGCTGCGGGTCGCGGGAAATGAGCACCTGTCTTGCGCTGTCCCCCAAGCCGATTGCCACCCTGGCCATGTCGGCGAAACTCGCGCGGACCCTGTCGGGCAGTACCCGGTCCGGATGCTCGCGGCGGGCGATCTTGGCGACGTGCACGGCCAATGCGCCCATGCGTTCGATGTCGGCGATGAGCTGGATGGTGCTGAACACCACCCGCAGCTCGCCGGCCACCGGTTGTTGCAGCGCCAGCAGGTCGAACGCCTCCCGCTCCGCCCGCGCCCGCATCGCCACCATGCGGTCGTGCTCGCGGATGACCTGTTCGGCGGCGTCGAGGTCGGCCTCCAACAGGGCGTCGGTGGCGCGCCTCATGGCGTCGTTGGCCATGCCGCACATCTCGCCGAGCTGGACGCTCAACTCGTCCAGCTGATGGTGGTAAGCGGTTCGCATAGCGCAACGGTGGCCAATGCGACCGTTTTTCACAAGGGACGAAAGCCCCACGAAAAGGGCCTGAATGACTTTTCCCGTGCGCGTCACCGGCCGTTAAGCTGCCGCTGTCACCCTTGCGGAGCCGAGGGCACTCGGACATTAGCTGAGCCGGGAGAACACGGTGAGCACACGACGCGGCCTGCCCGGCTTGGGCTTGCTGACGGCGCCGCTGCGCGTCGCCGTCGTGGGCACCGAGATCGCCGCCGGCACCGCCCTGTTGGGCGGCCACGTCGCGGTGACCATGGGCAGGTCGCTGGCGCGGGCGACGCCGGATGTTCCGGCGCTGACCCGCGCCGCGGCGGGTGCGGTGCTCGAGGCGGTGGGCGGCCCACCGGCCCGGCGCGCCAGCAGTAACGGCGCGCGGCGCTGGATCGAGGTGCGCGGCCTGGACGGCGAACACGGCTCGGCGATCGCCTCCGACGCGCTCGCCGGCGTCCGCGCGATGCCCGGCGTCCGGCAGGCCCACCTCAACCGCACCCTGGCGCGGGTGGTGGTGACCGTGGACGACGACGGGCCCTCGGCCGCCGAGCTGTGCCGCGTCGTCGCCGGCGCCGAACGCCGGGACCGAGGCGGCGCGCACCGGCACCTGCCGGCCAGCCTGCCGGGCGACGACGCGTTGCTGATGGGCCGGATGGTCGCGGCCACGGCGGCCTCTGTGGGCTTTGGACTTTCGCTGACCGGCAGCCTGCTGCGGCTGCCCCGGCTGCCCGACCTGGTGGCGGTGCCGCCGACGGTGGCCGACCACCTGCCGCGGGTGCGCCGGGAACTCGAGCGCCGCCTCGGCCCCGAGGGCACCGACGTGTTGTTCGGCATCGTCAACGCGGCCACCGCCGCCTTGACGTTGTCGCCGACGGCGGCGGCCGCCGAGGCCGCCACCCGCACCATGCTGGCGGCCGAGGCGTGGAACGGCAGGCTGGCGTGGAACCGGCACGAACCCGGCTGGGCCGGCGGCCCCGCGCCCGACGATGCGACCGCGGCACCCGTCGGCAACCCGGCCCCGCCGGACGGGCCCGCGGAGCGCTACGCCAACCGCGCCGGCGCGGCCGGCATCGGCGCCGCCGCGGCGGTCGGCCTGCTCACCCGCAACCCCGACGCGGCGGGCGCCGCCGCGCTGGCCGCCGTCCCCAAACCGCTGCGCACGGTACGGGAAGCGTTCGGCTGCACGATGAATCGGGGCCTCGCCGCCCGCCACGACGCGCTGGTGCTGCGCCCCCGCGTGCTGCGGACACTCGACCGGGTCGACGCGATCATGATCGACCCGCGGGCGCTGTACACCGACGAATTGACGGTCAGCCGCGTGCTGGGCGTGGAGAACTCGGCGCGCGCCCACGCCTGGGAGGCGGTGCGCGCCGCCCTGGACGGCGACGGCCTGAAACCGGGCTGGCACCCGCTGGCCGACATCCCCGGCGCCGGCAGCGTCGGCGAGGCGCTGATCAGCCCGGTCCGCGATCCGTTGGCGGCGGCGGTGCTCACCGAGGCGCGGCGGTCACAGCCGCGCGTCTATTCCCTCGATGACGACGGATTGCGTTCCCTGGCACAGGGTTTCGATCAGCTGTACCCCGCCGACGGGTCGGTCGACCACGCGGTGGCGGCGGCCGTCGCCGAACTGAAGGCCGCCGGAAAAACGGTGGCGCTGTTGACCACCTCGGGCATGCGGGCGGCGCACCGGTCCGACGTGACGATCGGGGTGCTGCGGCCCGGGCACTCCCCGCCGTGGGCCGCCGACGTGATCGCCAACGACCTGACCGGCGCCTGGCGGGTCTTGCACGCGCTGCCCGCCGCGCGCGCCGCCACCGACAGCGCCGTCCGGTTGTCCGCCTCGGCCTCGGCGATCGGCGCGCTGATGCTGATTCCCGGTGTGCCCGGGCGCAGTTCGGCGTCGGTCAACGTCGGCATGGCGGCCAGCCTGTGGTTCGGCTACCGGGCGGCGCTGAAGACGCTGCGCGATCCCCTGCCGGAGCCCGAAACCGCGCACGACTGGCATGCGCTGCCGGTCACCGAGGTGCAGCGGCTGCTGCCCCGCCCCACCGGCGAGGAGCGCGAGGAGGCGGCCGCGTGGTGGCAGCAGCCCCCGCCGCTGCGCGCGCTGCACGACACGAGCGTGAAGTCGTGGGGGGCGGTCCGCGATTTCTTCGACGAGATGCGCGGCGACCTGGCCGACCCCATCACCCCGTTGCTGGCGACCGGCGCGGCGGCCAGCGCGCTGCTCGGCTCGCCGCTGGACGCGGTGCTGGTGGGCAGCGTGCTGCTGGTCAACGCCGCCCTGTCGGCCGAGCAGCAGCTGCACGCGGAGCGCACCCTGAACCGCCTCCTCGCCGTCCAGGATCCGCCGGCGCGACGGCGGGTGGGCGCGCTGGACGCGCAGCGCCGCGAGAAGGTGCCGACCAAGCGGCTGCGGCTGGGCGACATCATCGAGGTGCACGCCGACGAGGTGGTGCCCGCGGACGCCCGGCTGCTGCACGCGTCGAACGTGGAGGTCGACGAGTCGACGCTGACCGGCGAATCGCTGCCGGTGGCCAAGCAGACCGATCCCACGCCGGGCGCCCCGCTGGCCGAGCGGTCCTGCATGCTCTACGCCGGCACCACGGTGGTCGCGGGCACCGCGGTGGCCGTCGTCACCGCCGTGGGGTCGCGGTCCGAGATGCGCCGGGCGCTGGCGATGGCCCCGCGCAAACTGCAGGAGATCGGGCTGCAGCGGCAGCTGCGGCACATCACCCGCCGGGCGTTGCCGTTCAGCGTGGCCAGCGGGGCCCTGGTGGGGCTGCTCAGCGTGGCCCGGGGCACCGGATTGCGCGAGGCGGTGTCCAGCGCGGTCACGCTGATCGTCGCCGCCATCCCGGAGGGCCTGCCGCTGGTGGCTACGCTCGCCCAGCTGTCGGCCGCGCGTCGGCTCACCGGCGAATCCGTGCTGATCCGCAACCCGCACTCGGTGGAGGCGCTGGCCCGGCTCGACGTGGTGTGCTTCGACAAGACCGGCACGCTCAGCGAGAACCGGCTGAAGGTCAAATCGGTGCGCCCGATGGCGGGCTTCGCCCCGGGACAGGTGCTGGACGCGGCCGTGAGCACCAGCTACGCCCGGCACAGCCACCGCGTCGAGCACGCCACCGACGACGCGATACACCAGGCCGCCGGCGACCCCGCGCTGCGCGGCGGCGCGCCGCCGCGGGAGCGCGAGACCCGCGACGCGTTCCTGCCGTTCCAGTCCGGCCGCCCGTTCGCGGCCGCGCTCGTCGGCACCCGGCTGACCATCAAGGGCTCCCCCGAGGTGCTCGCGTCGGCGTTGCTGAACGACGGCGATTCGCTGACCCGGCAGGTGAACGAGATGGCGGCCAACGGATTGCGGGTGCTGGCGGTGGCCGAACGGCGACTCAGCGCGAAGCAGGCTGCGGCCGCGGCGGCGGACCCCGACCGGTTGGAGGCCCTGTGCGGCGCCGGGCTCACCCCGATCGGGTTGCTCGGGCTCGCCGACACCCCGCGGCCGGCGGCCGGCGCGGTGCTCGGGGAACTCGGGGAGCGCGGCATCGGCGTCCGGCTGATCACCGGCGACCACCCGGCGACCGCGGCGGTGATCGCCCGCGAGCTGGGCATCGACGTGACCGCCGACCAGGTGATCACCGGCAGCGACTGGGAAGCGCTGTCCGCCGACGGCCGGGCCGCCGCGGCGGCGTCGCGGGTGGTCTTCGCGCGGATGACGCCGGAACACAAGATCGACGTGGTGCAGACCCTCGAGCGGAGCGGGCTGGTGACGGCCATGGTCGGCGACGGCGTCAACGACGCCGCCGCGATCCGGGCGGCCAGCGTGGGCATCGGCGTGGCGGCGCGGGGCAGCGACGCGGCCCGCACGGCGGCCGACGTGGTGTTGCTGGACGAACGGATCGAGGCGCTGCTCGACGCCCTCGACGAGGGCGAGCAGCTGTGGCGGCGCGTGCAGTCGGCCGTGTCGATGCTGCTGGGCGGCAACCTCGGCGAGGTGTGCTTCGCGCTGATCACCACCATCCTCACCGGGCGTTCGGTGCTCAACGCCCGCCAGATGCTGCTGGTCAACATGCTGACCGACGCGCTGCCGGCCGCCGCGTTGGCCGTCAGTCCCCAAACCGGCACCGCCGGCGTCGACCGCGACGAGGCGGCGATGTGGCGGGCGATCGGCATCCGCGGTGCGGCGACCACCATCGGCGCCACGGCGGGCTGGGCGATGGCCAGCGTGACCGGCCCACCACGCCGCGCCGCCACCGTCGCGCTGGTCGCGCTGGTCGGTGCGCAACTCACCCAGACCCTGGTCGACTCGCGCGCCCCGCTGGTGGTGGTGACGTCGGTCGGCTCGCTGGGCGCCCTCGCGGTCGTGATCAGCACCCCGGGGCTCAGCCAGCTGTTCGGGTGCACCCCGCTGGACCCGTTGGGCTGGGGCCAGGGCCTGCTGGCGGCGACCGCGGCCAGCTCGCTGTCGGCGGTCGCGCCGGGCCTGCTGGCGCGCGCGTCGCAGGCCGTGCAGCGGCGCTGGCTCGGCGGCGAGCCGGCGGGCGACGAGGAAAGGGCACAAGGTCACACCGGTTCGGTGCGGCCGACCCTGTCGGGCCCGGCCGGCGCCGACCACGATTGAGGCGTGCATATGGAAAATCGCTTACAGCTCAAGCCCTACCGGTCGGTCTCGGAGCACATCGACGGTGCCTGGTGGCCGCGAACCACGAACCTGGTCGACGAACTGCCCGGCCTGCTGGCGTCGGTGTCCGAACGGCTCGGTCCCGTCGTGATGGTGGGCTACCGCCGCAACGGCTGGCAGGACACCCGCCGCTGGCGCAGATCGGCGGCCACACGGTCGAACTGCTGGCGTTCACCAGCGACGAGCCGGCCAGCGTCATCCTGATCGGCGCGGACGGCCACCACCTCACGCTGCACGTCATCCGCCCCGACGCCGGCGAAGAGGCCGCCCGTCGAGCGCTGGAGCGGGCCGGGGCGCCCGCCGAGGACGTGCCGCCGTCGCACGCCCGTTCGACGGTGGCGCGGTCCGTGGCCGACGTCGCCGACAAGCTGGCGCGGCACGAGGGGCTCGAGGACGAGCGGCGGACCGCCCAGATCAAGCGCTGGTCCGAGGAGGCCGCCGAGCAGTTCGTCGACGCGCCCGTGCAGACCTTCGTGCGGATCCTCGTCGAGCACATCGTCCGCAACCGGATGATGGAGTCCCGCAGACAAGCCGCGTCGCCGCTGCCGGCCAGCCAGCACTGACCGGTTGAGCGCGCCCGGTGGACGCCGCCCTGCTCGACCCCGACCCCGCGCTCCTGGACGCCGCGGCCGTCGTCGAACGACTGCGCACCGACCCGCAGGCGGGGTTGACCGCGGCGGAAGCCGGGCGCCGGCTCGTCGCGGTGGGCACCAACGACATCGCAACGGTTCCGCCGGCGCCGGCCTGGCGGAAGCTGCTGGCGCAGTTCCGCAGCCCGCTGATCTACCTGCTGCTGGCCGCGCTGATCGCCTCGCTGGCGGTGTGGGTCGTCGAGGGCGCCGACGGCTGGCCCGTCGACGCGGTGGTGATCGCGGTCATCCTGGTGCTCAACGCGCTCCTGGGTTACGCCCAGGAGTCGCGCGCCGAGCGCGCGGTCGGCGCGCTGGCGCGGATGGCCGCGACCTCGGCGACGGTGGTCCGCGACGGGGCGCCCCGCACCGTCCCGGCGAGCGAGGTGGTGCCCGGCGACGTGCTGCTGCTCGGCGAGGGCGACGCGGTGGCGGCCGATGCCAGGCTGCTCTCGGCGGCGGGCCTGGAGGTGTCCGAGGCCGCGCTGACCGGCCTCAGCGAACCCGTGCTCAAAGACGCCCGGACGCTGACGGAGTCGGCGGCGCTCGGCGACCGGGCCGACATGGTGTTCAAGGGCACCGCGGTCACCACGGGCGCCGGGCGGGCGGTGGTGACCGCCACCGGCATGGCGACCCAGACCGGGCAGATCGCCGGCCTGGTGCGCACCGTCGACCACGAGCCGACACCCCTGCAGCGGGAGGTGTCCCGGGCCAGCCGGCTGCTGGGGATCGCCGTGCTGGTGATCGCGGTCGTGGTCATCGCGACCATCGTCGGGGTCTTCGGCATCCACAGCGCCCACGACGCGGTGACGGCGGTGCTGCTGGGCGTCTCCCTGGCCGTCGCGGCCGTGCCCGAGGGCCTGCCGGCGATCATGTCGGTCGTGCTCGCCCTGGGCATGCGGCGGATGGCCGGCCAGAACGCCGTCGTCAAGGAGCTGTCCTCCGCCGAGACCCTGGGCTCGGCGTCGGTGGTGTGCTCGGGCAAGACGGGCACCCTGACGACCGGGGAGATGACGATCGTGCGCGTCGTCACCCCCCTCGGCGGGGTCACGGTCACCGGCGCCGGGCACCGGCCCGAGGGTCGCCTCGAGCGCGGCGGGGTCGCGCTGGACGAGGGCGGGGACCTGTGGCGCCAGGCCGCGCTGGTGCTCGCCGCCGGCGCCGCGTCCGCGGGTGACGCCGCCCTCGAGCTGCGGGACGGCCGGTGGACGGTGCGGGGTGACCCCGTCGGCGCGGCCTTCCTGGTGGCCCGCGCCAAGCTGGGCGACGGGCTGCCGCCGGACCCGGCCGGCGCGACGACGGGCGACCCCGACGAGGTGCTCGGCCGCTGCGCCGGCATGCGGGCCGGTGACGGGCTGGCCCCGCTCGACGCGTCGGCACGGGCCGCGATCCGCGCCGACGCGGAGCGGCTCGCGCTGGACGCCCTGCACGCCGTGGCGGTCGCCTACCGGCCCGACGGGGACCTGGTGTACCTGGGCATGGTGGGGATCACCGATCCGCCCCGGCCGGAGGCGGCGGCGGCGATCGCCGAGGCGCGCCGCGCCGGGGTCCGGGTCGTGATGATCACCGGCGACCACCCCCGGGTGGCGGCGCGCGTCGCCCGCCAGCTGGGCATCGAGGACGCCGAGTCGGCCGTGTCCGGCGCCGATCTCGCCGCCCTGGACGACGAGCAGCTCCGGGAAACGGTTCGCCGGCATTCGCAGTACACCCAGATCGACCCGGCGGGCAAACAGCGCATCATCGACGCGCTGCACGCCGACCACGAGATCGTCGCCGTGACCGGGGAGGGCATCAACGACGCGCCCGCGCTCAAGTCCGCCGACATCGGCATCGCCATGGGCCGCAGCGGCACCGAAGTCGCCAGGGAAGCGGCGAACATGATCCTCGCCGACGACAACTTCGCGACCATCGTCCAGGCCATCCGCGAGGGCCGCGGCATCTTCGCGAACATCAAGAAGTCACTGCGCTACCTGCTGTCCTCCAACATGGGCGAGATCTTCACCGTCTTCTTCGGCGTCGTGCTGGCCGGGGCGGTCGGGCTGTCGCAGGGCGACACGGTCGCGCTGCCGCTGCTGGCCACGCAGATCCTGTGGATCAACCTGCTGACCGACGGCGCGCCGGCGCTGGCGCTGGGCGTGGATCCGCAGACGGAAGAGGTCATGAGCCGGCCACCGCGCGCGGCGTCGGACCGCGTCATCGACGCGCGGATGTGGAACAACATCGTGGTGATCGGCGCCACCGTCGCGGCGGCCACGCTCGTCACGATCCACCTGTACGCGCCCGACGGTCCGTTGCCGTCGTCCGTGGACACCGCCCGCACCGCGGGCTTCACCGTGCTGGTGATCGCGCAGCTGATCAACACGATCAACGCCCGCTCGGAGACGCGGTCGGCTTTCCACCGGTTCTTCGCCAATCCGTGGTTGTGGGCGGCGATCGGGCTATCGGCGCTGCTGCAGGTGGCCGTCGTTCAGCTGCCCGTCCTCAACGCGGCCTTCACCACCACGCCGCTTTCGGTGAGCCAGTGGCTGGTGTGCATCGCCGTCGCCAGCACGGTCCTGTGGGTCAGCGAGATCCGCAAACTCATCCTGCGCCGCTGGGCCACCGACCAACGCGGCCACCAGTCGCGGCCTCAGGAATCGAAATCCGTATAGACGCCCAGCAGGTCGCGGGCCGAGACGATGCCGGCCAGCGCGCCGTCGCGCTCCACCAGCACGTGGCGGATGTAGCGGTCCATCATCCGGGCGGCGACCTGGTCGACCGAGGCGTCGGCGGCACACCACACCAGCTTGGTGCTGGCCAGTTCGACGACCGGGGTGGTGGCGAGGTTCCGCCCCGCCGCGACCGCCCGCACGATGTCGCGCTCGCTGACCAGTGCGGCCGGGCGCGGGTCGTCACCGATCGCGATGGCCCCCACGTCGCAGGTCACCATCGCCCGGGCGGCGTCGGCGATCGTGGCGTCGGCGGGGACGCGGGCCACCGGGTCGCCGGTGATGGTCGAGATCGGGAGCGAACCGGCGGAAGATGTCTCAGTCACGTCCCCATGCTCGCCAGCGGGCGGCGGCGCCTGCTAGTGACCTGAGTCCTCAATCCGCGTCCATCCGGCCCTAGCCGGCGCGAAAACGCCGGGCCAAGCTGAGGGCCATGGATGCTGCGGCACGCGGGAGGTTGACCCGCTGGCTGGAGCCGGCGCTGGCCGCGGCGACCGTCGTGGCGCTGGCGGCCGGCGGGATCGCCTGGCTGGCCGGCGCACGGCGGATCGCCGACGGTTGCTGGATCGCGGGCACGGTGGTCGCGGTGCTCCCCGCGCTGGTGTGGGTGCTGGCCGCGCTGCGCCGCGGCCGGTTCGGGGTCGATCTGATCGCGGTGCTGTCGCTGGTCGGCACGCTGCTGGTGGGCGAGTACCTCGCCGGCGCGCTGATCGCGGTGATGCTGGCCGGCGGGCGGGCCCTGGAGGCGGCGGCCGAGCGCCGGGCGTCCCACGACCTGCGGGCCCTGCTCGAACACGCGCCGCGGTTCGCCCGCCGCCGCGTCGGCTCGGCGGTGGACGTCGTCGCGCTGCAGGACGTGGCGGTCGACGATCTGCTGGTGGTCGGCCCGGGCGAGGTGGTGCCCGTCGACGGCCGGATCGCCGGTGCGGTCGCGGTGCTCGACGAATCGGTGCTGACCGGCGAACCGCTGCAGGTCGAGCGCGGCGACGGCGAACCCGTGCGCAGCGGGGTGGTCAACGCGGGCAGCGCCTTCGAGATGCGGGCCACGGCCACCGCCGCCGACAGCACCTATGCGCAGATCGTCCGCCTGGCCGCGGAGGCCGGGGCCGAGAACGCCCCGGTGGTGCGGCTGGCCGACCGGTACGCCGCGTGGTTCCTGCCGTTGACGCTGCTGGTGGCCGGGGCGGCCTGGCTGGCCAGCGGGTCGCCGGTGCGGGCGGTGGCGGTGCTGGTGGTCGCGACCCCGTGCCCGCTGCTGCTGGCGGCGCCGGTCGCGATCGTGTCCGGGCTGTCGCGGGCGTCGCGTCGCGGTGTGGTGATCCGCAGCGGGGGCGCCCTGGAAAACCTCGGGCACGCAACGACTTTGGTGATGGACAAGACCGGCACGCTGACCATGGGGCGCCCGGTCGTCATCGACGTGGCCGCCGCGCCCGGCCGCGACGCAGTCGACATCCTGCGGCTGGCGGCCTCGGTGGACCAGATGTCACCGCACGTGCTGGCGGAGGCGATCGTCACCGCGGCGCGGGCCCGCGACCTGGCGCTGTCGCTGCCCACCGACGTGGACGAGGAGCCCGGCCGGGGCGTCACCGCCACCCTGGACGGCCGGCGGGTGCACGTGGGCAAGCTCGCAGACGACACCGCGCACGCGGAATGGGCCCGCGCGGTGGTCAACCGCGCCCTGCTGGACGGCGCCGCGATCGCATGGGTGTGCGTCGACGGCCGGCCCACGGGCGCGGTGTTGCTGCGCGACCCGCTGCGCCGCCACGCACCGCGCACCGTGCGCCGGTTACGCGACGCGGGGCTGAACCGATTGGTCATGCTGACCGGAGACCGCGCCCAGCCCGCCCGCGAGGTCGCGGCCGTGCTGGGTCTGGACGAGGTGTACGCGGAACAGAGTCCGGCCGACAAGGTGGCCGCCGTGCGCGCCGAGAGGGACCGCGCGGTGACCGTGATGGTCGGCGACGGTGTCAACGACGCACCCGCGTTGGCCGCGGCCAGCGTCGGGGTGGCGATGGGCGCCCGCGGAGCCACCGCGTCCTCGGAGGCCGCCAGCATCGTGTTGACCACCGATCGACTGGAGCGGCTCGCCGATGCGATGGACATCGCCCGGTGGTCGCGGCGCATTGCGGTGCAGAGCGCGGTCGTCGGCATGGTCCTGTCGCTGGCCGCGATGGCCGTCGCGGCCGTCGGCTGGCTCCCCCCGGCCGTCGGTGCGCTGGTGCAGGAGGGGATCGACGTCGCCGTGATCCTCAACGCGCTGCGCGCCCTGCGCGGCAATCCCGGCATCGAGGTGGACCTGCCCGCGCCGACCGAGCAGCTGCTGCGGCGCTTCGACGCCGAACACGACGAGCTGCGCGACGCGGTGGATGTGTTGCGCGATGCCGCCGACCGGTTGGCCGCCGCGGCCGATCGCTCGGCCCTGGAGGCGATCGGCCGCGCGCACACCGTGCTCGTCGAGCGGATCATCCCGCACGAACGCGCCGAGGAGACGCAGCTCTATCCCGCCTTGGCCCACCCGCTGGGCACCAGCGAGGCGACCGCCCCGATGAGCCGCACCCACGCGGAAATCCAGCGACTCTCCGACCGGATCGGCGCCCACCTGGCCCTGGCCCAGGGCAGCGGGGCGATCGGCCCCGACCAGGTCGACGACCTGCTCGCGTGCCTGTACGGGCTGCATGCCCTGCTACGCCTGCACTTCTTGCAGGAGGAGGAAAGCTACTTCACGCTGGCCGAGGACGAACCCGCTCCACCACAGCCGAACAGCCGAAAAGCCTTGGTGGATAAGCTATCCCGCTGACGGCGGTCGTTTCATAACCGTACCTGGAAGCTCCGCGCCGATTTCGATGTCGTGGTAGTCCCGACCGTCGCCCCCACGACCACCCTTGCCGCCCACCGGCGGCCGCATCGGGGCCATCGGGATCCCGGGCGGCGGCGATGCCCCCGGGGGAAGCGCGGACACCGCCGAGGCGAGCTGCACCGGCGGCTGCGCGCCGGGCAACATCCCCACCACCGCGGGCGGCATGCTCAGCTTGCCCACCAACACGGAAGCACCCAGCGCGCCTCGAGGCGCCAGCGCCCCGGCGCCGAGGGCGCTCACCAACCTTGCCTCCGCCGACGACAACGCGGCCGTACCCTCCGCCAGGCCCTGACCGATGTCGCCACTGACGCCCTGAAGCGATTGCGCCGCACTGACTTGCGCCAGGTAGCTGAGCAGGTTCACCGGTATGCCGCCGGCGATGAACTGGTTTCCCCACGTGCTGAAATACCCGAACCAGCCCTTGTTGGGGTCGAAGGGGGTGACGCCGAGCGCGTCGATGACCGACCCCGTGTTGGTCGCGGCGGCCAGAGTGTTGGCTGCTGACACCGTCGTGGCCTGGGTGGTGACCCCCGACGGGTTGGCAACGGTCGGCGGTGACGAGAACTGAGACAGCTTGACGGCGTTCAGCGAGGTGGCGCCGTAGCGATACATCGCCGTCGAATTGTTCACCCACATGGCGTTGTACTCGGCCTCGGTTTCGGCGATGGCCGGCGCATTGATCCCGAAGAAGTTGGTGGCGAGCAGCATCGCCAATCGCGCCCGGTTGGCCGCGACGACCGACGGATGCACCACCGTCCAGTGCGTCAATTCGAAAGCGGCCGTGACGATTTCGACCGATGCGGCGATCTCCTGGCATTGCGCCGCGGTGGTGTGCAGCCACGTCAGGTAGGGCTGGAACGCCTGGACCATGGCCGTCGCGGACGGGCCCTGCCACGTCCCCGCCAGCGCCGCCAGCTCCGAGGAGTAGCCGGCCGCGGCCGCTTCGAGTTCGGCGCCGAGTTCCTGCCACGCCCCGGCGGCTTCGATCATCGACCACGCGCCGGGTCCGGAATGGATCAGCGCCGAAGTGATCTCGGGCGGCAGCAGCCCAAAATCGATCACGTCTCGCCCCACGCCAGATACGTTCCGCGGCAAGGCCTTTGCGCGGTTGAACTACCCGGTGGCGCGATTCGGCTTCCGGGGTTGTGAAACACCATTGTTGGCTCTCATCCCCCGCTGGGCGGTCGGTGTATCACCTTCTTCGGGAGTTCCGCCCCGTACTCAATCTCCTCGAACTTCTGCTGCTTGCGCTTGCGCCAACCGCTGCCCGCGGAGTTCGTCGACGGCGCCATCATCGGCATCACGGGCATCCCGGTAAGCCCGGCGTCGGCCGGCAGGGGCGACACCGACGATGCGAGTTGCACCGGCGTCGGTGTCGCCGGCAGCAGGCCCACCACCGCGGGCGGGGCGGTCAGCTTGCCCAGCGAAACTCCCACGCCCATCGCCGCGCCGGGCGCGCCACCCGGGGCGGCCGAGACCGCGCTGGCCAACCGGGTGATCGACGACGCCAGCGCCCCCTCGCCCTCCGAGAGGCCGAGGCCGATGTCGCTGCCCACGCCTTGCAGCGCCTGTGCCGACGTGTTCTGCGCCAGGTAGCTGAGCATGTTGATGGGGAACCCGGAGGAGATGAACTGGTTTCCCCAGGTGCTGAAATAGCTGAACCAACCGGCGTTCGGGTCGAACGGCGTGACGCCGAGCGAGTCGATGGCGTTCCCCGTTGAACCGGCCGTGCTAAGCAGCGAATTGGACACCGCGGCGTTCTGGTTGACCGCGGCCGTCGGGCTGCTGATGGTCAGCGGCGAATTGAATTGAGACAGCTGGCCCGTCGCTTGTGAGGAGGTGGCCTGGTACCTGGTCATGGCCGCCGAGTTGTTCGCCCACATGGTCTGGTATTCGTCTTGGGTCGCGGCGATCGCCGCGGTGTTCTGCCCGAAGCGGTTGGTGGCCAGCAGCTGCGCGAGCCGTGTCCGGTTGGCGGCCACCAACGCGGGTTGGACCACCGCCGCGCGGACGGCGGTGAAGGCCGCGGCGGCGGATTCCGCCGAGGCGGCCGTTTGCTGGGCCTGCTGGGCGGTCTCGCGCAGCCAGATGAGGTAGGGCTGGACGGCCTGGAGCATCGCCATCGAGGAGGGGCCGTTCCACGACTCGATCAATGACGACAGAGCGGAGGCATACACGGCGACCGAGTTCTCCAGCTCGACGGCCAAGTTCTGCCACGCGCCGGCGGCCTCGATCAGCGAACCCGCTCCGGGACCGGAGTGGATCAAGGTCGAGGTGACCTCGGGAGGCGCGAATACGTCCATCACATCTCACATTGTCTATGCCGAGTACGCGGCCGGAAATTTTCGTTTACCAGGTTGCTAAGAGACCGGAAACATTACGCGTTCCCCCCCAGGTTGCCGCCCAAATCCTTCCCCGTCGAGTCCCGGATGTGACGAACGATATACCCGTGGCATTAGGGCAGCCAAAGTATTAACGGGCGTGGGCGCCCAAAGGTTGCGGGCGGCGGCCGCTCTAGACGGTCACCGAGGCGCCGCGGGCCACCTCGACGACCCGATCCGCCAGGCCGCGGCGCTCCATCTCCCGGATGAAATCGGCCAGCGGCGAGGCGAACACCCCGTAGTCGTCGAAATGGACCGGGATGGTCTTGGGCAGGCCCAGCATCGCCACCAGTTCGGCGCCCTGACGGCCGTCCATGGTTACGGTCAGCCCGAACGGAAGCCGCGGACCGGCCGGCAGGCGGGTCCCGCCGAGGTGCAGCACCCCTGCGTCGATGGCGTCGAACCGGGCCGGGATCTCGTTGAGTTCCTCGACGAGCAAGGTGTCACCGGAGATGTAGAGCCGGCGCCGGGGCGCGCCGTCATCGGCGGCGAATTCCAGCATGGTGCCCATCACCGGCGGCAGCAGCCGCCGGGTCCATCCCGGGGCGTGCCGGCCCGGCAGCGACGTCATCGTCACGGAGGTGCCGTCCTTGGTGAGCGTGTGCCGCCCCCACGTCGGCAGGCCGCGCGCGTTGGCGAAGCCACGGTGCCGGAGCCGTTTGGCGGCGTCCGGGGTGGTGATGACGGGCAGGCTGTGGTCGAGGCCCTTCTGCGACACCCGGTCCCAGTGATCGCCGTGCATGTGGGAGAGCACGATGGCGTCGACCGGCGGGAGTTCGTCGATGCCCAACGCGGGTTCCCTGAGCCGCCTGGACACCAACCCGTAACCCAGGTACGCGTGTTGCCCTCGGTGCAGGAAGTTGGGATCGGTCAGCAGCGTGAACCCGCCCGCCGCGATCAAGGTGGTGGCGTTGCCGACGAACGTCACGGTGATGTCCATACCCGCGGGCTACCCGATCGCCGGGCGCTCACGCGGCCCGGGACCTACAGGCCGGGCAGGCAGATGGGGGCTCCGTAGCACGGCGGCGGGCCCAGCGGGCGGCGGGGAGCGTCGCCCTCCCAGACGAACTGGCCGACGTTGCCCATGCCGCCGACGGGGACCCAGTACCAGTGGTGGCACACGCCCATGTCCCAGCGGACGTCGGGCATGGGCAACGGCTGGCCCGGGCACCAGTCGTGCGGGACGGTGAAGTTGTCCAGGGGCACCGGGCGGTTGAATTCCGGCGCGAAGGCGCGGTCGGCCCGCGCCGCCCCCGCGGCCGGCCCGAGCCCGGCCAGCGCCATGCCGCCGGCCAGCAAAGCACCGGTGACGGCCTTCCTGATTTTCTGATCGTGCGACATCGCCTCGCGCCTTTCGTCGACGCCCTCAGTGGATTACACGATCCAGCAGACGACGAATGGTTCGCTACCGATCCCAAAATCCGGTGCGAAAGCGGTAGCGTCGGCAACCATGAAGCGCGGCATCGTCGGAGGACTGGGCGCCCTGCTGCTTGCGGCCGGGCTGATCGCCTCGGCGCCGCCGGCCGGCGCCGGCTGCCAGTACGGCGGACCCGTCCTCAGCAAGTGCGACGGACCCGTCCAGCCCGACGGCACCTGGCAGCGTTGCGTGGCTGTCGCCCGGTTGATCCCCAACGGCGCCAGTTCCTACCTCGTGCCGGACGGGCATTGCGACGTGGTGGGGCCCGACCATCCCCCTGCGGATTTCAGCTTCGCCGACCCACCGACGCACATCGACGGCTGAGTCACTGCCGAGGTGCCGCCCGCCTACGCCTTTTCTGCGCCGGCCAACCAGGCGGTGACGTCGTAAAAGTCGGGGCCGTCAGTAGCAGTGATCCTTCGGCACGAGACAAAACTCGACGTGCCACGGGCCAAGTCGTAGACGTATCGGTCGTCGTACTCCTCCGAACCCTTTCTGCGCTGGACCGCCACGGTCGCGCGGATCGGGGCATCCTTCAGCTCGTTGATCACGTGCCAGGAGAAAAAGCCGCCGCATGCGTTGTCCGGCCAGCTTTCCACCGAAGCCACGCGGCTGGTGCCGACAGGGTCGGCCGACGCGGCCACCGGCGCGCCGAAGACCGGAACGCAAACGGCCAGTAACGCAACACCTTCAGCGATGCATCTCACGATCGTGCCTTCTCCGACGAGGCACAAATTCTACCGCCGGAGCCGCTCGCAGCTCATCAAATCGGAGGGTCAGATTTGGAAACTAGAAGGGTGGCGGATCGTCGTCGTCGGTGGGTGGAGCGGGCCCGACGTAGCTGGTCCACTCGGCGCGCCCGGCGGTGCGGGCTTGGCGGTTGTGTCGGCGTTCGGTGGCGATGCGGGTGGCGCGGTCGTGGGCGCGGGTGCGGCGGCGCCGGGGCATCATGG
>NZ_MVIJ01000055.1 GCF_002086735.1 Mycobacterium scrofulaceum
CGCCAGGCCATCACCGCCGCCGGCAGCGGCTGCTCGGCGGCCATCGACGCCGAACGCTGGCTGGCCGAACACGCCGAGTCCAGCGCCGCCGCCCAAAGCGACGCCACCGAATTTCCGGGCAGTACCGAGATGATTGGAGCACCTCAATGACCGACGCCGAAAAAGCCGCAGCCACAATCGAAGTCTCTGACGCATCGTTTTCCAACGAGGTGTTGTCCAGCAATAAGCCTGTGCTGGTTGACTTTTGGGCGACGTGGTGCGGGCCGTGCAAGATGGTAGCGCCGGTCCTCGAGGAAATCGCGAGCGAGCGCGCCGACCAGCTCACCGTCGCCAAGCTCGACGTCGACGCCAACCCTGTGACCGCGCGCGACTTCCAGGTGGTGTCGATCCCGACCATGATCCTGTTCAAGGACGGCCAGCCGGTGAAGCGGATCGTCGGCGCCAAGGGCAAGGCAGCGCTGCTGCGTGAGCTTTCGGACGCCGTTCCCAACCTCAGCTGATCGGCAATTGAGTCGCCCCACCACGCCCCACGTTCAGCCTGGGGTTTTCCCGATTACGCGAAGCATCTGCGACAATAATTGCTAGCTGTCGCCCTGATACGAGCCTGTCAGTCTGTCCCGGAGGGCCCTTGGTATGTCGAGTCCGCGCCGTGAATACGGCGATGCGCTGCGCTGTGGTGACCGCAGCGCAGCTGTGACCGAAGTCCGGGCCACGCTGGCAACGCTAGGGCTGCTGGACACTCCTGAGGACGATCTCGCCACTGGACGGCACGTCTCCCCCGAGTTCTTCGACGCCGAGCTGGACCAGGCGGTGCGGGCCTTTCAGCAACACCGCGGCCTGCTGGTCGACGGGATCGTCGGCGAAGCCACCTACCGCGCGTTGAAGGAGGCCTCCTACCGGCTCGGTGCGCGCACGCTGTACCACCAATTCGGCGCGCCGCTCTATGGTGACGACGTCGCCACGCTGCAGGCCCGCCTTCAGGACCTCGGTTTCTACACCGGGCTGGTCGACGGGCACTTCGGGTTGCAGACTCACAACGCGTTGATGTCATACCAACGCGAGTACGGACTCGCCGCGGACGGCATCTGTGGTCCAGAAACGTTGCGCTCCTTGTACTTTCTGAGCTCCCGCGTCACTGGCGGCTCACCGCACGCGATCCGCGAAGAAGAACTGGTCCGCCGGTCGGGGCCTAAGCTGTCGGGCAAGCGGATCATCATCGATCCGGGTCGCGGCGGCACCGACCTCGGCGAGCTGATGCAGGGTCCGTCGGGACCGATCAGCGAAGCGGATGTGTTGTGGGATTTGGCAAGCCGCCTCGAGGGGCGGATGACCGCCATCGGCATGGAGACTTTTCTCTCGCGACCGGTCAACCGCAGCCCCTCCGACGCCGAACGCGCGGCCACCGCCAACAACGTCGGGGCGGATCTGATGATCAGCTTGCGTTGCGAGAGCCAGCCCAGCCCGGCGGCCAGCGGCGTCGCGTCCTTTCATTTCGGCAACTCACACGGCTCGGTGTCCACGATCGGGCGCAACCTCGCGGACTTCATTCAGCGAGAAGTGGTGGCCCGCACGGGATTGCGTGATTGCCGGACGCACGGCCGGACGTGGGATCTGTTGCGCCTCACCCGGATGCCGACCGTGCAGGTCGACGTCGGCTATATCACCAATCCGCAGGACCGCGCGATGCTGATCTCCACGCAGACCCGCGACGCGATCGCCGAGGGCATTCTCGCCGCGGTCAAGCGGCTCTACCTCCTGGGTAAGAACGACCGGCCGACCGGCACGTTCACCTTCGCCGAACTGCTGGCCCACGAACTGTCCGTTGAACGGACCGGCAGGCTCGGCGGCCCCTAGCCGATCTCGGTGCCCCGCAACGTATTTCCCGCCGCTGACCCGGCCCCAACCGGCTCCTGCAGCTGCGCATTCTCCAGCAGGCGCTCCAACGCCGCCTCGACTTCGGCCTTCCAGCCGAGACCCTTGTCCAGCTCGAGGCGAAGCCGCGGGAAGTACGGATGTGGCGCCACCACAACGAATCCCGCGTCCTGCAAGAGCTGCGCGTCGATCACGCAGTGGTCCACCGTGCAGTCACCGACGGCCTCCAGCACCGGTCGCACATCCGGACTGGCCGCAAGCGGATCCTGCAATTCCGCGGCCGCCGGCGTGCGCCCGAACGCCTCCAGCGCCCGCACCCCACGCCTGACCAGTTCGTCGATCACCCGGGCGAGCAGACCGTGCGGCAGATCGTCGGCGGTCTGGCCGGGCTCGATGCCCATCGACGTCAGCAACACCGCGTCCGCGGATACCGGCGCGGTGGGAAACCGCTGCGCGCGCGGCACCGCGCGCGGCGGCGCGTAGAAGACATAACCCAGGATCGGCGGCTCGCTCTGGCTTCTGTCGTCGGTGGCCGCGGTCGCCACCTGCCCGCACGACCCCCACTCGAGCATGACCATCGACAGCCAGGCTTCCTTCTCGAATTCCGGGTCGGCGAGGTGGTCCTGGTTTCCGAGGGTTGCCGGGTCGACCTCCCAGTACACGCAGCGGCGCGCATGCTTGGGAAGTTGTTCGAAGGCCTCGAGGCGCAGCGGGGTGATGCGAACGGACACTAGCCTCCTGGCTCCTGTGCGGTACTGCAGTCAATTGCACCGGCAACCCCTCCAGGATAGGAGAGTTTGTCGCAATCGGGCCAGCTTTGTCGCCGAGGCGCCGATCACGGCGCCGCCAAGCTCACCGCGTTACCGTCGCCACCGATCCGTAACCGAATGTCCTTGGAAGGCATGCGGTTTCGTAATATCTCGGCGCCGCCGCGCAGCCGTGACCGGCCTGGTGTCACAGTGACGTAATTACACCGTATGGCGGGTCAGGTGTTGGCGGCGGTCATCATGTCGATGATGCGCTGCAAATCGTCGACGGAGCCGAACTCCACGACGATCTTGCCCTTGCGTTTGCCCAGGCTGACCGTCACCCGCGTGTCGAAGGCGTTGGACAGCCGTTCGGCGACCTCCTGCAGGCCGGGCATCTGGATCGGCTTGCGCCGCTGGGGCGCCGGGGTGGTCGTCCCGCCCCGGTTGGCCAGCGTCACCGCCTCCTCGGTCGCCCGCACCGACAGCCCCTCCGCGACGATCCGGCTCGCCAACTCCTCCTGCGCCTCGGGACCGGCCTCCAGCGACAGGAGCGCGCGGGCATGACCGGCCGACAGCACGCCCGCGGCCACCCGCCGCTGCACCGGGATCGGCAGCTTGAGCAACCGGATCATGTTGGTGATCAACGGCCGCGAACGACCGATGCGCGACGCCAGTTCGTCGTGGGTGACGCCGAACTCGTCGAGCAGCTGCTGGTAAGCCGCCGCCTCTTCCAGGGGGTTGAGCTGTACCCGGTGGATGTTCTCCAATAGCGCGTCGCGGAGCAGGTTGTCGTCCCCGGTCTCGCGCACGATGGTCGGGATGGTCGCCAACCCGGCCTCTTGGGCCGCCCGCCAGCGCCGCTCCCCCATCACGATCTGATAGCGCGGTCCCGTCGTGGCGCCGGGGACGGCGCGCACGACGATCGGCTGCAGCAGACCGAACTCGCGGATCGAGTGCACCAACTCGGAGAGCGCCTCGTCGTCGAACACCTGCCGCGGCTGGCGCGGGTTGGGTTCGATGTCGGCCGGCGCGATCTCGCGGTACACCGCACCCGCCGGCGCCAGGTCCGGTCCGGGCCCACCGATCAAGACGTCCGCGGCCGCGTCGCCCATCCGCGGGCCGAGGGTCGCGGGACCGGAGTCGCCTTCGGCGGGACCGGTCGGGATCAGCGAAGCCAGGCCCCGTCCGAGGCCGCCCTTCTTGCGTAACGGCTGCGTCATGGTCGTCCCTTCACGGCTCTGGTGGTCAATCGCGTTCGGCGAGCTCGCGACTCGCGTCGAGGTAGCTCATCGCCCCGCGCGAACCGGGGTCGTAATCGATGATGGTCATGCTGTAGCCGGGAGCCTCCGACACTTTGACGCTGCGCGGGATCACGGTGCGCAGCACCTTGGCCCCGAAGTACCGGCGTACCTCTTCGGCGACCTGGTCGGCGAGCTTGGTGCGGCCGTCGTACATGGTGAGAACGACGGTGCTCACGTCGAGCTGCGGGTTGAGGTGTGCCTTCACCATCTCGATGTTGCGCATCAGCTGTGACACCCCCTCGAGGGCGTAGTACTCGCACTGAATGGGGATCATCACCTCGGGCGCGGCGACGAGCGCGTTAATGGTCAGCAGCCCCAGCGACGGGGGGCAGTCGACGAAGACGTAGTCGAAGTCGAGGTCGTCCAGGTCGGCCAGAGCGGTTCGCAACCGATTCTCCCGCGCCACCATGCTGACCAATTCGATCTCGGCGCCGGCCAGGTCGATGGTGGCCGGGACGCAGAACAGACGCTCGTTGTGCGGGCTGCGCCGCAGCGCGTCTTTGACGGCGACCTCACCGATGAGCACCTCGTAGGAGGACGGCGTGCCCGACTGTCGATCGGTGATCCCGAGCGCCGTGCTCGCGTTGCCCTGTGGATCGAGATCAATGACCAACGTCTTCAGCCCCTGCAGGGCCAGGGCGGCAGCCAGGTTCACCGCCGTGGTGGTCTTGCCGACGCCGCCCTTCTGGTTGGCGACGGTCAGGACCCGGCGATGCCTCGGTCGGCGCAGCGGTGGATAGGTGGTGTGCAGTACGCGCATCGCCCGCTCGGCGGCGGCTCCGATCGGCGTGTCGAACTCGTCTGATGTTTCACGTGAAACATTTGCCGCCGGGTCCCCGAGTGGAGCGGGTGCATCGGACGGCGCCTCGGGCGCACGCACCTGTGCGGCGCTCGGCTGCGTTGCCCCCGACTCTCCAGGACTGCTCATCGATTTCCGGCCTTCCCGATCCGTGTCGGCTGCTGGCGCGGCGGCCTTACGCGCCGGGCTATAACTACGGTTGCGGGGGGACGCAAATAGGTCGCGCCACATGTCACCACCCTGGCATCAGCGGCGCCCGATGCTGCCATCACACGCCGATATTGTTCAACTTCCTCGGTGACGCGCTCGCCCTTGATCGCGAGCATCCGTCCGCCCGTCCGCAGCAACGGCACACTCCACTTCGCCAACTTGTCCAGCGACGCAACCGCTCGTGACACCGCCGCATCCCTTCCGCCGAACCGGTCGCGGACCCATGGATCCTCGGCACGGCCGCGGACCACCTCGACGGCTAACCCTAGTTGTTCGACTACCTCGCTGAGAAACTCGCTCCGGCGCAACAACGGTTCGAGCAGGACCACGTCGATGTCCGGGCGCGCGAGCGCGAGCGGGATGCCGGGCAACCCGGCCCCGCTGCCGATGTCGATCACCCGAGCCCCCGGCTCGAGAACCTCACCCACGGCGACACTGTTGAGCAGATGGCGCTCCCAGATACGCTCCACTTCGCGTGGCCCCAGCAGTCCGCGCTCGACTCCGGGCCCGCCAAGCAGCTCCGCGTACCGGCGGGCGAGGTCGATCCGGGGGCCGAAGATTGCCGCCGCGGCGCCGGGCTCGGATGTGGCGATCTCGTTCGCCGAGGGTTCCACCGGGCCGACATGTTTCACGTGAAACATCCTCTGCTTTGCCTGACGGCCAATAAGGGCTCCGCGCCGGAACTACACGGCTGTAACTCGCTAGTCGTGCAGGACGACGACGCGGCGCGCGGGCTCGACGCCCTCGCTTTCGCTGTGCACGCCGGGCACCGCCGCGACGGCGTCGTGGACGATCTTGCGTTCGAACGGCGTCATGGGGGCGAGCTCTTCCCGCTCGCCGGACTCCAGCACCCGCCGTGCGACCTTGTCCCCCAGCGCCGCCAACTCCTCGCGGCGCCGCCGGCGCCAACTGGCGATGTCGAGCATCAACCGGCTGCGAACGCCGGTCTTCTGGTGCACGGCCAGGCGAGTGAGCTCCTGCAGCGCGTCGAGCACCTCGCCGCCGCGGCCGACCAACTTGTTCAGGTCGTCGCTCCCGTCGATGCTCACCACCGCCCGGTTGCCTTCGACGTCGAGATCGATGTCGCCGTCGAAGTCCAACAGGTCCAGCAGCTCTTCCAGATAGTCGCCGGCGATCTCGCCCTCGGCGACCAACCGCTCCTCCAGGTCGTCGAACTCGTCCGCGGCCCCGGCCCCGTTCTCGACGGTCGACTCCGTGTCGACGTCGCTCTCCGCGTCGCGTTCGGTGGTGGTCGTGTCTGCGTCGGTCATGTCTTTCTCTCCCTCATCCAACGGGTCTTGCCGATCGGGATCGCCCTCCCAGGCGTCCCGGTGCGGCCAGGTCTCCCTTGTCAGCGTTTGCGTCTCTTGGGTCGCGCGCCCGGTCGGGGCGCGCGGTTGGCCGCGCCGCCGTTCTGCCCACCCGGACTGAGCTTGTCGGCTGGGGGCTCCGTCGTGGCCGTTCCGCCGTCGGGGGCATCGGTGCCCGGCTCCCCCTCCCCGGCCGTCGACGACCCGTTCCCGTCCGGCTGTCCCGCCTTCGGGCTCCGTTTCGGCTTGGCCCCCGGCGCGGGCGCATTGGCCGCTCGCCGCTGCAGCACTTCCTGCTTCTTCGCCTCGTCCTCTTTTTCGATCATGCCGAACACGTAGTGCTGCTGACCGAACGTCCAGATGTTGTTCGCGAACCAGTACAGGATGATCGCCAGCGGCAGGAACGGGCCGCCGACGACGACGCCGAGCGGAAACACGTACAAAGCGAGTTTGTTCATCATCGCGGTCTGCGGATTGGCCGCGGCTTCCGGACTCTGCCGCGCCACCGACGCCCGGCTGTTGAAGTAGGTCGCGATGCCGGCCAGGATCATCACCGGCGCACCGACCGCGATCACCGCCGGCCGGCTGAAGTAGGTGAACGCGTCCAACCCCGTGCGCTGGGTCATGAACGCACCGATCGGCGCGCCGAACAAGTTGGCGTCCAGGAAGTGCGCGACGTCCGTGGGGCTGAAGACGTAGTTTCCGGTGAGGCGGTTCTGCGCCACCGACAGGTGGGGCTGACCGAAGCCACCGGTGGTCCGGTTGAACGACCGCAAAACGTGATACAGCCCAATGAAGACGGGGATCTGCGCGAGCATCGGCAAGCACCCGAGGATCGGGTTGAACCCGTGCTCGCGTTGCAGCTTCTGCATCTCCAGCGCCATCCGCTGGCGGTCCTTGCCGTACTTCTTCTGCAGCGCCTTGATTTGCGGTTGCAGTTCCTGCATCTGGCGCGTGGTGCGGATCTGCCGCACGAACGGCTTGTACAGCAGCGCGCGCAAGCTGAACACGAGGAACATCACCGACAGCGCCCACGCGAAGAAGCTGGACGGTCCCAGCATCGCGGCGAACAGCTTGTACCAGGCCCACATGATCCACGACACCGGGTAGTAGACGAAGTCGAGACTAAAGAAATCAAACAAGAGTTCCACTCTCCCCTCGCGCCGCCGGGCGGGGCCACGCGTCGCTGGCATCTTCGAAGTTCACCTGGCATCCCGGGCGTTCGGGTATCGGATCCCATCCACCCCGATGCCATGGTCCGCACTTGACGAGCCGGGCGGCGGCCAACCAACTCCCCCGGATCAACCCGTACTCGGTCAACGCGTCGACCGCGTACTGGCTGCACGTCGGAACGAAGCGACACGTCGCCGGCCGCAAGGGCGACACCATGTGCCGGTACAGCTGGATCAACCAGACCAGCCCCCGCACCGCCGCGGTGCCCAGCGTGTGCATGTCTCGCCCCGGCGTGGTCACCGTTGCCGCCCGGCCGATTCCAGCGAGCGACGCAGACCGCGGCGCAGCTGCTCCGCCAATCGAGCCGAGGACGCGGTGCGGCTGCCGGGCAACGCCCGGATGACCACCCGGTCGGAGTCGTGCAGATCGCCCAGAACGGACCGCGCCACGTGCCGCAGCCGACGCGACACCCGGTGCCGGTCGACCGCCGACCCCACGGACTTGCCGACGATCAGCCCGACTTGAGGAGCCGCTGAGCCGTCACCGGCGCGGCAGAGGTGGACGACGACATCGGATTGCGCCGCACGAATTCCGTGCTTCACCGTCGCGTCGAACTCCGTTGACCGCCTCATGCGGTTGCGTGCCGGAAGCACCGCCGAAAAACCCGACGTTGCAATCAGGCAGATAGCGCGCGGCGCCCCTTACGGCGCCGGCTCGACACAATCGAGCGTCCGGCGCGGGTGCGCATGCGCAACCGGAAGCCATGCACGCGGGCTCGGCGCCGGTTGTTCGGCTGGAAGGTCCGCTTGCCCTTGGCCACGACGTTCTCCTCGTTGTGTCTCGCATTTCCATCCGGCCGGCCAGACGTCTCGCTGGGGTTCGTCTGCGACCGGTCGGAGGTAACCTTGCTGCTGGCCGGCGCGGTCCCCAGGCAGACCTGGGTCGCAGCCGCATCGCCGACTTTCGGGCGACTGTTTGAGGGTACTGACCGCGCTTCCCCTGGTCAAACCTGGCCTGCCGCAACGCACCCGCCTGATCCCGGCGAGAAAGGTAGCCCCACCGGCCGGCTGCAGCCGGCCGGCGCACCGGCCCTGAGCCGAAGCAGGCCCAACCGACCCTAAACAACCCGATTGGAATGCAGCAGAACGGTTGGCAGCCGCCCGGAAAACTGTTAGCTTCTGCCAGTGTCGTTTTAGACTGCAACGGCGCTCGACAACGAAGCGAGGATGGTGGGTCGACTAGCTGCCTAGACAACCTGCACAGGTTTTCTTCCAGCACGGAGATCGCGAGCCGTCGCCGGTAGGTTGTGGCTCGCATACGCTGATCCTGTCCACACCTGTGTATAACTATGTGGACAGTTGCTTTGTCACCAAGCGTGGTTGTACCTCGACCCGGGATGCTCGAGAACCAGGGGGATGCGTCGTTGACCGATGACCCCGGTTCAGGTTTCACGACCGTGTGGAACGCGGTCGTATCCGAGCTCAACGGAGAACCCACCCCGGACGGGGTAGCCGCCAACCGCACCACCCTCATCGCCCCCCTCACCCCACAACAGCGGGCCTGGCTGAATCTGGTGCAGCCGCTGACCATCGTCGAGGGATTCGCCCTACTGTCGGTGCCCAGCAGTTTCGTCCAGAACGAGATCGAACGTCACCTTCGCGCCCCTATCACCGATGCGCTCAGCCGTCGGCTCGGGCAGCAGATCCAACTCGGGGTGCGGATCGCGCCGCCCGACGACGACGCCGACGACGTCGTGCTCGGCCAAGCCGAACCGTTCACGCCGGGCGACAGCCCCTTCCCGGACGACGCCGACGAAGCCGACGAGACCGACGAAAACGGTGAAGCCGCCGAGAGCGCCCGGCAGGGTTGGACGAACTACTTCGCCGAACGTCCGCACCCCGCCGATCCGGCTGTCGCCGGCGGAACCAGTTTGAACCGCCGCTACACCTTCGACACCTTCGTCATCGGAGCGTCCAACCGTTTCGCGCACGCGGCGGCGTTGGCCATCGCCGAGGCTCCGGCGCGCGCCTACAACCCGTTGTTCATCTGGGGCGAATCCGGGCTGGGCAAGACTCACCTGCTGCATGCCGCTGGTAACTACGCGCAGCGACTGTTCCCCGGGATGCGGGTCAAGTATGTGTCCACCGAGGAATTCACCAACGACTTCATCAACTCGCTACGTGACGACCGCAAGGTCGCGTTCAAGCGCAGCTACCGCGACGTCGACGTCTTGTTGGTCGACGACATCCAGTTCATCGAGGGCAAGGAAGGTATCCAGGAGGAGTTCTTCCATACCTTCAACACGCTGCACAATGCCAACAAGCAGATTGTCATCTCCTCGGACCGGCCCCCCAAACAACTCGCCACCCTCGAAGACCGCCTGCGAACCCGGTTCGAGTGGGGCCTGATCACCGACGTCCAGCCACCCGAGCTCGAAACCCGCATCGCCATCCTGCGCAAGAAAGCACAGATGGAGCGGCTCGCGGTCCCCGACGACGTCCTGGAACTCATCGCCAGCAGCATCGAGCGCAACATCCGCGAACTCGAGGGCGCCCTCATCCGGGTGACCGCGTTCGCCTCGTTGAACAAGACCCCGATCGACAAGGCCCTGGCCGAGATCGTGCTGCGCGACCTCATCGCCGACGCCAGCACGATGCAGATCAGCGCGGCGACCATCATGGCCGCCACCGCCGAATACTTCGACACCACGGTGGAAGAACTTCGCGGCCCGGGCAAGACCCGCGCACTCGCGCAGTCCCGGCAGATCGCGATGTACCTGTGCCGGGAGCTCACCGACCTCTCCCTGCCCAAAATCGGGCAGGCCTTCGGGCGCGACCACACGACGGTCATGTACGCCCAGCGCAAGATCCTGTCGGAAATGGCCGAGCGGCGTGAGGTCTTCGATCACGTCAAAGAGCTCACGACTCGCATCCGCCAGCGGTCCAAGCGCTGATTCCTGGCTTCTCCGGGCCCCGGACGCCGGTTATTTTCAAAAAACTTCCCGCACGTCTGTCACACGGGCCACACGTGGGCGTTGTGCGCAGATTGTGCACAACGCCATCAAACGGCCGTGTACTAAGCGGCCCTGCGTGCACAACCGCTCTTCGTCCCCAGCGGCCCAACACCCGGCGCTCAGTTGTCCACGCAATGATCCACAGCCCGATCCCCGCCCTAGCTGCGGGAAGCCGACGCTGTCCCCAGACTGCACAGCCCTTATTACTAGTACTGAGATCTCTTCGTGGGTTCTTCTTTGAAAGACAGCGTTGGGGACGCCTGGTTGAAACCGCTTCGCGGATCCGCCGGTAACCCGGCTTGTCGGGCTGAGCGATTAGCTTTCAAGATGGCCTCCGACGATCTACGGTTGTTCTTCGACTGCCGTTGCGGTCGTCGTTGGCAGGACGTGTCAGTGGCGTTCGTGGCGGAGCCCCGTGCTAGCGGGGGAGGCTAGCCACTGGACTTTGAAACGCTCGGTAGGTGAAGGGACGCTATGGACGCGGCGACGACAAGAGCTGGCCTCAGCGACTTGAAGTTTCGTTTGGTGCGGGAGTCCTTCGCCGACGCGGTGTCGTGGGTGGCGAAGAACCTGCCGACCCGGCCTGCGGTGCCGGTGCTCTCGGGAGTGTTGTTATCCGGGTCCGACGAAGGTCTGACAATTTCCGGATTCGACTACGAAGTCTCCGCGGAAGCCCAGGTCGCGGCGGAAATCGCTTCTCCGGGAAGCGTTTTGGTGTCCGGAAGGTTGTTGTCGGACATCACCCGAGCGTTGCCGAACAAGCCCGTGGACTTCTACGTCGACGGTAACCGGGTCGCGCTGAACTGCGGTAGTGCCAGGTTTTCGCTGCCGACGATGGCGGTCGAGGATTACCCGACGCTGCCGAGCCTGCCGGAAGAGACCGGGACGATGCCCGCCGACCTGTTCGCGGAGGCGATCAGCCAGGTTGCGATCGCGGCCGGCCGGGACGACACGTTGCCGATGTTGACCGGGATTCGGGTCGAGATCTCAGGCAACACGGTGGTTTTGGCGGCCACCGATCGGTTCCGCCTGGCGGTGCGCGAGCTGACATGGTCGGCGTCGTCGCCGGACATCGAGGCCGCGGTGCTGGTGCCGGCGAAGACGTTGGCGGAGGCCGCCCGGGCGGGCGCCGACGGTTCCGAGGTTCGGTTGTCGCTGGGCGCCGGCAGTGGCGTCGGCAAGGACGGATTGTTGGGTATCAGCGGCAATGGCAAGCGCAGCACGACGCGGTTGCTCGACGCGGAGTTCCCCAAGTTCCGTCAATTGTTGCCCGCCGAGCACACGGCGGTGGCAACGATCAACGTGGCCGAGCTGACGGAGGCCATCAAGCTGGTGGCGTTGGTGGCCGATCGGGGTGCCCAGGTGCGGATGGAGTTTTCCGAGGGTTCGCTGCGGCTGTCTGCGGGTGCCGACGATGTGGGTCGGGCCGAGGAAGACCTCGCGGTCGATTTCGTCGGTGAACCGTTGACGATCGCGTTCAATCCGACCTACCTGACGGACGGCTTGGCGGCGGTCCATTCCGAGCGGGTTTCGTTCGGTTTCACCACGCCGGGTAAGCCGGCGCTGTTGCGGCCGGCCTCCGGCGACGACAGCCCACCCACCGGGAACGGGCCGTTCGCGGCGCTGCCGACCGACTACGTCTACCTGCTGATGCCAGTTCGGTTGCCCGGATAGGTGTACGTCCGGCATTTGGGACTGCGCGATTTCCGGTCCTGGGCGCACGTCGACCTCGAGTTGGAGCCGGGCCGGACGGTGTTCGTCGGTCCCAACGGTTTCGGCAAGACCAATCTCATTGAAGCACTGTGGTTTTCGACCACGTTGGGATCGCATCGAGTAGGCACGGACACACCGTTGATCCGGGCGGGCGCCGACCGGGCGGTGGTGTCGACGATCGTGGTCAACGAGGGCAGGGAATGCGCGATCGATCTCGAGATCGCGGCGGGGCGGGCGAACAAGGCGCGGCTGAATCGCTCGCCGGTGCGCACCACCCGCGAGGTGATCGGGGTGTTGCGGGCCGTGTTGTTTGCTCCGGAAGACCTCGCTTTGGTGCGCGGGGATCCGGCCGAGCGGCGGCGCTATCTCGACGATCTGGCGACGGTGCGGCGCCCGGCGGTGGCCGGGGTGCGCGCCGACTACGAAAAGGTGCTGCGCCAGCGCACCGCGTTGTTGAAGTCGGCGGGCGGGATGCGCCACCGCGGTGACCGCGGCGCCCTGGAGACCCTCGATGTGTGGGACAGCCGGTTGGCCGAACATGGCGCGGAGTTGATGGCCGCGCGTATCGACCTGGTCAACCAGTTGACGCCGGAGGTGGAGAAGGCTTATCAGCTGCTCGCGCCCGCGTCGCGCCCGGCGTCGATCGCCTACCGCAGCAGCCTGGGCACGCGGGCGGCGGCCGAGGCCGGCGGCCACGACCGAGAATTCCTCGAGGCCGCGCTGCTGGCGGCGTTGGCCGAACGCCGTGATGCCGAATTGGAACGCGGCATGTGCCTGGTCGGTCCGCATCGCGACGATCTCGAGCTGTGGTTGGGTGACCAACCCGCGAAAGGCTTTGCCAGCCATGGGGAATCGTGGTCGTTCGCGATCGCGTTGCGGTTGGCGGCGTACGAGTTGTTGAGAGCCGACGGGGGTGAGCCCGTGTTGTTGCTCGACGACGTGTTCGCCGAACTCGACGTGGCGCGGCGCCGAGCGTTGGCCACGGTCGCGGAATCGGCGGAGCAGGTGTTGGTCACCGCGGCCGTGGTGGAAGACATCCCGGCGGGGTGGGTCGCCAGGCAGGTGCACATCGATTTGCGCGACGGCGACCTCGGCCGGGTGTCGGCGGTGCGGGCATGACGGGCAACGACCACGAAGACGCGGGCGGCGTGGAACCGGGCCTGCTGCGGGGCATCGACTTGGTCCGGCGCACGCTCGAGGAGGCACGCGCCGCGGCCCGCGCGCAAGGAAAGGACGCCGGACGCGGGCGATCCGTGCCGCCGTCGACGCGCCGCGTCGCCGGCCAGCGGCGCAGCTGGTCGGGGCCGGGACCCGACGCGCGCGATCCCCAACCCCTGGGCCGGCTGGCGAGCGACCTGGCGAAGAAGCGGGGGTGGTCGGCGCAGGTCGCCGAGGGCACGGTGCTCGGCAACTGGGCGTCGGTGGTGGGCCAGCAGATCGCCGACCACGCGACGCCGACCGGGTTGACCGACGGGGTGCTCAGCGTGACCGCCGAATCGACGGCCTGGGCCACCCAATTGCGGATGATCCAGTCCCAGTTGTTGGCCAAGATCGCCGCGGCCGTCGGCAACGGCGTGGTGACGTCGCTGAAAATCACCGGGCCAACCGCGCCGTCGTGGCGGAAGGGGCCGCGGCACATCGCCGGAAGGGGCCCCCGCGATACTTATGGCTAGCGCCACGACCCGCGCCGACGATCCCCACCCACGCCTTCATCAACAGGCGGCTCAAAGCCGCCAGGACGGCGTGAAGTGCCTTGACGCACGTCGGGACGCGGCGGGAATAGAAAAATCGCCCGCACGGCGCAGTTAGCTAGGTAGAAACGCGCCCAGAGAATCGGTGCGGACGGCTCATCACGGTAGACTGGGGGCATGCGACTGACGCGGTGACTGGAACCGCCCGCATGAAACCCCAAGGAGAGCATTCCGACCGTGGCTGCCCAGAAGAAGAAGGCGCAAGACGAATACGGCGCGTCAGCGATCACCGTGCTCGAAGGACTGGAGGCCGTCCGCAAACGCCCCGGCATGTACATCGGGTCGACCGGTGAACGGGGCCTGCACCACCTCATCTGGGAGGTGGTCGACAACTCGGTCGACGAGGCGATGGCCGGCTACGCCACCCAGGTCGATGTGCGGCTCCTCGATGACGGCAGCGTGGAGGTTGCCGACGACGGGCGCGGTATCCCGGTGGCCATGCACGCCACCGGCGCCCCCACCGTCGACGTGGTCATGACCCAGCTGCACGCCGGCGGCAAGTTCGGTGGCGAGAACAGCGGCTACACCGTCAGCGGTGGGTTGCACGGAGTGGGCGTGTCGGTGGTCAACGCGCTGTCCACCCGCCTGGAGGTCACCATCAAGCGCGACGGGCACGAGTGGTTTCAGTACTACGACCGCGCCGTGCCCGGAACCCTCAAGCAGGGCGAGGCCACCAAGAAGACCGGAACCACGATCAGGTTCTGGGCGGACCCCGAAATCTTCGAAACCACACAGTACGACTTCGAGACCGTGGCGCGGCGGCTGCAGGAGATGGCCTTCCTCAACAAGGGCCTCACCATCAACCTCACCGACGAACGAGTGGAGCAGGACGAGGTCGTCGACGAGGTCGTCAGCGACACCGCCGAGGCACCGAAGTCCGCCGAAGAGAAGGCCGCGGAATCGACTGCGCCACACAAGGTCAAGCACCGCACCTTCCACTACCCCGGCGGTCTGGTCGACTTCGTCAAGCACATCAACCGCACCAAGAGCCCGATCCAGCAGAGCGTCATCGATTTCGACGGCAAGGGCACCGGCCACGAGGTCGAGATCGCCATGCAGTGGAACGGCGGCTACTCGGAGTCCGTCCACACCTTCGCCAACACCATCAACACGCACGAGGGCGGCACCCACGAGGAGGGCTTCCGCAGCGCGCTGACGTCGGTGGTGAACAAGTACGCCAAAGACAAGAAACTGCTGAAGGACAAAGATCCCAACCTCACCGGTGACGACATCCGTGAGGGCTTGGCCGCGGTCATCTCGGTGAAGGTCGCCGAGCCACAGTTCGAAGGCCAGACCAAGACAAAGCTGGGCAACACCGAGGTGAAGTCGTTCGTGCAGAAGGTGTGCAACGAGCAGCTCACCCACTGGTTCGAGGCCAACCCATCCGAGGCGAAAACGGTGGTGAACAAAGCGGTGTCGTCGGCTCAGGCGCGCATTGCCGCCCGCAAGGCGCGTGAACTGGTGCGCCGCAAGAGCGCCACCGACCTCGGCGGTCTGCCCGGGAAGCTGGCCGACTGCCGCTCCACCGACCCGCGGAAATCGGAACTGTATGTGGTGGAGGGCGATTCGGCCGGCGGCTCGGCCAAGAGCGGGCGCGACTCGATGTTCCAGGCGATCCTGCCGCTGCGCGGCAAGATCATCAATGTCGAGAAGGCCCGCATCGACCGGGTGCTGAAGAACACCGAAGTTCAGGCGATCATCACCGCGCTGGGTACCGGGATTCACGACGAGTTCGACATCACCAAGCTGCGCTATCACAAGATCGTGCTGATGGCCGATGCCGACGTGGACGGCCAGCACATCTCGACTCTGCTGTTGACCCTGCTGTTCCGTTTCATGCGACCGCTGATCGAGAACGGACACGTGTTCTTGGCGCAGCCGCCGCTCTACAAATTGAAGTGGCAGCGCACCGATCCCGAGTTCGCCTACTCCGACCGCGAGCGCGACGGCCTGCTCGAGGCCGGGCTCAAGTCGGGCAAGAAGATCAACAAAGAGGACGGCATCCAGCGGTACAAGGGTCTGGGCGAGATGGACGCGAAAGAGTTGTGGGAGACCACGATGGACCCGTCGGTGCGCGTGTTGCGCCAAGTCACGCTCGACGACGCCGCCGCGGCCGACGAACTGTTCTCGATCCTGATGGGCGAAGACGTCGACGCCCGCCGCAGCTTCATCACCCGCAACGCCAAAGACGTTCGCTTCCTGGATGTCTGAGGCGCTCGTCGGGCACGCCAACCCACAAAGGGGATTAGATGACTGACACCACGCTGCCACCGGGCGGCGAAGCCGGCGACCGCATCGAACCGGTCGACATTCAGCAGGAGATGCAGCGCAGCTACATCGACTATGCGATGAGCGTGATCGTCGGGCGCGCCCTGCCCGAGGTCCGCGACGGCCTCAAGCCGGTGCACCGGCGCGTGCTGTACGCGATGTACGACTCCGGTTTCCGCCCGGACCGCAGCCACGCCAAGTCGGCGCGGTCGGTCGCCGAGACCATGGGCAACTACCACCCCCACGGCGACGCGTCGATCTACGACACGTTGGTGCGCATGGCCCAGCCGTGGTCGCTGCGGTACCCCTTGGTCGACGGGCAGGGCAACTTCGGCTCACCGGGCAACGACCCACCGGCCGCCATGAGATATACCGAGGCGCGGCTGACCCCGCTGGCCATGGAGATGCTGCGGGAAATCGACGAGGAGACAGTCGATTTCATCCCCAACTACGACGGCCGGGTGCAGGAACCCACCGTGCTGCCCAGCCGTTTCCCCAACCTGCTGGCCAACGGCTCCGGCGGCATCGCGGTCGGCATGGCGACCAACATCCCACCGCACAACCTGCGCGAGTTGGCAGAAGCCGTCTACTGGTGCCTGGACAACCACGAGGCCGACGAAGAAGCCACCCTGGCCGCGGTCTGCGAGCGGGTGAAGGGCCCCGACTTCCCCACCCACGGTCTGATCGTCGGGTCGCAGGGCATCCACGATGCCTACACCACCGGTCGCGGATCGATCCGGATGCGCGGAGTCGTTGAGATAGAAGAAGATTCGCGGGGCCGCACCTCGATCGTCATCACCGAATTGCCTTATCAGGTCAACCACGACAACTTCATCACGTCGATCGCAGAGCAGGTCCGCGACGGCCGGCTTACCGGCATCGCCAACATCGAGGACCAATCCAGCGATCGGGTCGGCCTGCGCATCGTCGTCGAAATCAAGCGCGACGCGGTGGCCAAGGTGGTGCTGAACAACCTCTACAAGCACACCCAGCTGCAGACCAGCTTCGGCGCGAACATGTTGTCGATCGTCGACGGGGTGCCGCGCACGCTGCGGCTCGACCAGATGATAAGGCATTACGTCGCGCACCAACTCGACGTCATCGTCCGGCGTACCACCTACCGGCTGCGCAAGGCCAACGAACGCGCCCACATCCTGCGCGGCCTGGTCAAGGCGCTCGACGCGCTGGACGAAGTCATCGCCCTGATCCGGGCGTCGGAAACCGTCGACATCGCCCGGGCCGGCCTGATCGAGCTGCTCGACATCGACGAGATCCAGGCCCAGGCCATCCTCGATATGCAGCTGCGGCGGTTGGCGGCCCTGGAGCGGCAGCGCATCATCGACGACCTGGCCAAGATCGAAGCCGAGATCGCCGACCTGGAAGACATCCTGGCCAAGCCGGAACGGCAGCGCGCGATCGTTCACGACGAGCTCGTCGAGATTGTCGAGAAGCATGGCGACGACCGTCGTACCCGGATCATCGCGGCCGACGGTGACGTCAACGACGAGGACCTGATCGCCCGCGAAGAGGTCGTCGTCACCATCACCGAGACCGGCTATGCCAAGCGAACCAAGTCCGACCTCTACCGCAGCCAGAAACGCGGCGGCAAGGGCGTGCAGGGCGCCGGCCTCAAGCAGGACGACATCGTGCGACACTTCTTCGTCAGCTCCACGCACGACTGGATCCTGTTCTTCACCACGCAGGGCCGGGTCTATCGCGCCAAGGCCTACGAACTGCCCGAGGCGTCCCGAACCGCGCGGGGTCAGCACGTCGCCAACCTGCTGGCTTTCCAGCCCGAGGAACGCATCGCACAGGTCATCCAGATCCGCAGCTACGAGGACGCCCCGTACCTGGTGCTGGCCACCCGCAACGGCCTGGTCAAAAAGACGAAGCTGACCGACTTCGACTCGAACCGGTCGGGCGGGATCGTGGCGATCAACCTGCGCGACAACGACGAGCTCGTCGGCGCGGTGCTGTGTTCGTCGGAGGAAGATCTGTTGCTGGTGTCGGCCAACGGCCAATCCATCCGGTTCTCGGCGACCGACGAGGCGCTGCGTCCGATGGGCCGCGCCACCTCCGGCGTGCAGGGCATGCGGTTCAACACCGACGATTACCTGTTGTCGCTCAACGTCGTTCGCGAAGGCACCTACCTGTTGGTGGCGACGTCCGGGGGCTATGCCAAGCGCACGGCGATCGAGGAGTATCCCGTGCAGGGTCGCGGCGGCAAGGGCGTGCTGACGGTGATGTTCGACCGGAGGCGCGGCAAGCTGGTGGGTGCGCTGATCGTCGACGACGACAGTGAGCTGTACGCCATCACCTCCGGGGGCGGCGTGATCCGCACCGACGCGCGCCAGGTCCGCAAGGCGGGACGGCAGACCAAGGGCGTCCGCCTGATGAACCTGGGCGAGGACAACACGCTGCTGGCCATCGCGCGCAACGCCGAGGAGAACGCGGACGAGGTCGTGGAGGAAGCGGAAGGCGCCGCGGAGTCCGACGAGTAGCTGCCGAACAATCCGGGCGGCCCGAGCAACGGCCGGGGAATTAGACTCGGCCCGACCAGAGAAAACGCGGCTGCCATCGCCCCCGCGGGCGCGGCAGGAGATCTAAGGAGTCGGGGTGACCTCACCGAACGAGCCGGGCGCCCCCAAAAAGGGCGACGGCCCTAATGGGGATGGCTCGGCCGAGCGCGCCGGTGTGCACCGCGCGGGGCCGCCCGCGCAGGCCGGCCGCGCTCCGGACGCCGGGGATTCCCCGCCCCGGCAGCGGGGTGGGCCCAGGCCGCCGCAGCGGCAGCCCGACCCGCCGGGCGGGGTCGAGGCCCGGCTGAACCGGTTCATCTCCGGCACCGCGGCGCCGGGCGGGCCCCCCCAGGGGAAGAACCCGCCGCACGACACCGACGCCCCTGCGGGGCGCGGCGACGGCCCGCCGGCCGAGGCGTATGCGAGCGAGTTGCCGGACCTGTCCGGTCCGATGCCGCGGGGCCCGCAACGCAAGCTGCCCGCCGACCGCACATCGGAGGCCTCGACCACCGCGGGATCCGCCCGGCCGTCGGCCCCGGAAAACCGGGAGGGCCGCGACAGCCGCGAGAACCGCACGCAGGTGGCCCGGCGGCCGCGCGGGCCGGTGCGGGCCAGCATGCAGATCCGCCGGATCGACCCGTGGAGCACGCTGAAGGTGTCCCTGCTGCTCTCGGTCGCGCTGTTCTTCGTCTGGATGATCGCGGTGGCGTTCCTCTACCTCGTGCTCGGCGGCATGGGCGTGTGGTCGAAGCTGAACAGCAACGTCGGCGACCTGCTCAACAACACCAGCGGCAGCAGCGGCGAACTCGTCTCCAGCGGCACCATCTTCGGTGGCGCGGTGTTGATCGGGCTGGTCAACATCGTGTTGCTTACCGCGATGGCCACCATCGCCGCGTTCGTCTACAACCTGACCACCGATTTGATCGGCGGCATCGAAGTGACGCTGGCGGACCGCGACTGACTCCGGGCGGTGACGATCCGCATCGCCCGGCTGTGCCGCGCTCGCGATCGCCACTAGTGTTTTTGGGGTGGGGCGGCGATTGCGGTAATCTCGTCGCTCGGCCGTACCGCGAGTACGGGCCTATAGCTCAGGCGGTTAGAGCGCTTCGCTGATAACGAAGAGGTCGGAGGTTCGAGTCCTCCTAGGCCCACAACCATGTGCCCGTCAAGACGTTGTGGAAGACTTGCCCTGCCAATCACGCTGATCGCCGTGGTGGTGGCGGTGGCGCGGTACCGACGCGGGGTCGAGGTCTGGCACGTGGCGGTGGATGACACGCCCGCGCAACCACCCAGTCAGGTCGAGGGGCCTTAGCTCAGTTGGTAGAGCACCGCCTTTGCAAGGCGGGTGTCAGGGGTTCGATTCCCCTAGGCTCCACAAATCTTCGCTGACCGAGCGCGCTGGCCGCTAGCGTGGACGCCGTGCCCGACGAACAGACACGCGCCTGGGAGTTCGTCACAGCGCCGCCGCGGTGCGCTCCCGGCGCCGTCTCGATGGTGGGTTACCGGGCGCTGCAGAACCCCGGCGCCATCCATCGCGGTATGCCGTCATCGACGCTGACGTTCATCGTCAGCCTCGACGAGGGGGTGCAGGCGGCGGCTACCCCCGAGGGTCTTCACAGCGCCCGGCCCAACCCCGTGCTGCTCGGCGGCCTGCAGGTGCAGGCCGCGCACGTGCGGCAGCAACGCGGGCAGGCCGGCGTGCAGCTGGCGGTGCATCCCCTTGCGGCGCGGGGGCTCTTCGGGGTGCCCAGCGCCGAGCTGGGATCGATCGACTTCGACGCCAACCGGTTGCTGGGGCGCCGCGCCGCCGAGTTGCACGAGCGCGTGGCCGAGGCGCGGGACTGGCCGGACGCGTTCGCGGTCATCGCCGACGTTCTGCGGCATGCGTGGTGGCGGCGTGACGGTGCGAGGGTGCGCCCCGATGTGGCCCGCGCCTGGCAACTGCTGGTACTCAGTCGCGGGCGTCTGCCGGTGGGCGCGGTGTCCGAGCGGATCGGCGTGAGTTCACGTCACCTGACGACGCTGTTTCGCCAAGAGGTGGGCCGCTCCCCCAAAACCGTCGCGATGCTGATGCGCTTTCGGCATGCGACCGTCCGGATCGCGGACTCGGCGAGGCGCCGTGGGTCCGTCGACCTGGCCGCCGTCGCGGCCGACGCCGGGTACAGCGACCAGGCGCACCTCACCCGGGAGTTCACCCGGTTCGCGGGCGCACCGCCGCGGCGCTGGCTGGCCGAGGAGTTCCGAAACATTCAAGACGGCGGCCATTCGTGCGGCGCACACTGCGAACATGACTGGATCGAATCCGACGCTGTGGCTGACGCTGCAGGCCCGTGACGCTCAGAAGCTGATCGACTACTACGTCGACACATTCGGCTTCGCCCTCGCGGCATGCTACGGCGAGGGCAGCGACGTAGACCACGCGCAGCTGAATTGGCCCGAGGGCGATGGCGGCTTCATGCTCGGCAGCCACAAACCCAGCGCCGAATGTGCGCGCGAACCCGGCACCGCCGGCGCGTACGTCGTCACCGCCGATCCCGCCGGCCTTTACCGGCGCATCGCCGGACGCGGAGCGGACATCGTCCGCCCGCTCTCCGAAACCGCCTATGGCTCAAACGAATTCATTGTGCGCGATCCCGAGGGTAACCTGTGGTCGTTCGGCGACTACCGCGGGGCGCCGTGCCCGCCGGGAACCTGACCGCCCGATACGGCACCCCGGGCTCGTCAGGGACGCGGTTGTACGTCGACGCTGGGCGGCCGTGACTGGGGATCCTGCGGCTTGGCACGCACGGAGCGCCGGACAAGACTGAACGCGACGGCCCCGCCGGCGAGCACCGCCACGGCCGCCCCCGCGAACACCCACGGGCGCTTGGTCCGGCGGCGCGCCCGCCGGGCGTCCTGCAGCGCCTGAGGCAGGTTTGCGACCACGTCCTGCGCGGCCGCCAGCTCCTGGGCGAGCGTCTCCTGGGCCGCGGCGAGTTCGTGGGCCAGGCGGCCCTCTTGGTATTTGCGGCGGATCTGCGACGCGGTCGACTGCGCCGACTGGACACCCAGACCGACGACTCCACGGGTGACGTCCACCGGACCCAGTGTCGAGTAGGTCAGTCCGCGAGCCAGTCGCTCCCGCGGGGTCAGCCGGGATTCCGCCTTCGCGCTCATCTGCCGCCTTTCGTCGCGTGCTGAACAGACTGCCAGCATAGGGACACCGGCGAAACCCTTATGTGCGCGCCGCGTTTTCAGCGGCGACGGGGCTTGGGTGACACCGGGTGCGGGTAGGCCCGCGCGTAGTGGCAGACTCTCATGCCGTGACCAACAGCCCCATTCAGACCGCTACCGCCACGCTGCACACCAACCGCGGTGACATCAAAGTCGCTCTGTTCGGAAACCACGCGCCCAAGACCGTCGCCAACTTCGTCGGCCTGGCGCAGGGCACCAAGGAGTACTCGACCCAGAACGCGTCGGGCGGGTCTTCCGGTCCGTTCTACGATGGCGCGGTCTTTCACCGGGTGATTCAGGGCTTCATGATTCAGGGCGGCGACCCGACCGGAACCGGCCGCGGCGGCCCGGGTTACAAGTTCGCCGATGAGTTCCACCCCGAACTGCAATTCGACAAGCCCTACCTGCTGGCGATGGCCAACGCGGGGCCGGGCACCAACGGCTCCCAGTTCTTCATCACGGTGGGCAAGACCCCGCACCTCAACCGGCGGCACACCATCTTCGGCGAGGTGACCGACCCCGAGTCGCAGAAGGTCGTCGAGGCGATCTCGACGACGGCCACCGACAGCAACGACCGCCCGACCGAGCCGGTCGTCATCGAGTCGATCACGATCTCGTAGGCCGGCGCGCACCGGTCCGGTCAGCGCGGGTGACGGCCCGCGTAGCCGGCGGCCGTGAGTGCGTCGAGCACCTCGATCGGATCCGTCCCGAGGTCCCAGCGGGAAAAGAGCCGCAGGCCGCCGTCGGCCGTTTCGACCTCGAGCAGGCGGACTTTGCGCCCGAGGCGCCGGAACTCGGTGATCCGGATGATCTTGATGTCGGCGGGCCGCAATAACTGCGTCCGGAACCATCCCCGGTGCACCAGGCCGTCGTCGGTAATTGCCAGCTTCGGCCGCGCGCGCCACGTCGCGCCCGCAAACAAGATCAGACCCGCCGCGGCAATCCCGGTCAGAACGCGCCCCGGCGCGTCTGTGACTGCGGTCACACTCGCGATAGCCATCAAAATGCCGGCAGCCCCACAACCAGCGATTCCCGCGATGCTGGGCTCCCATTGTGTTTGCTGCATACGCCGCTCAGCCCCTCCCACCACGGCCTATGGAGTTATCCACAGACGCTATCAACAGTGGGGATAAATCACACGCGTGTGATTGGGTGGTGGAGATGTTGCTGGCGCAGTAACGAAGTAAGTCAAAAATGAATTCATTCCGTCGCCGGCCGCGCTCAGTGCCAGCGCATCGTCAGCAACAACCCGGTGATCATGAAAGCGAAGGCGATGGCGTAGTTCCACGGCCCCAGTTGCGCCATCCAGTTGAGCCACGTCGGCGCCTGGCTGCCGACGGCGGCCAACTGAAACACCATCAGCCAGACCAACCCGATGAGCATGAGGCCGACGAACAGGGCGACGAACCACACGCTCGAGGGCCCGACCTTGACCTTGACCGGCGTGCGGCTGACCGAACTGACGGCGAAGTCGTTCTTCTTGCGGACCTTGGACTTGGGCATGATTACCTCAACAAGACGGTGAGCGGGACGGAGTGCAACGATAACGACCGCAGCTGCACGCACAGCTTCGCTACGAGACTAACCCACCCGGCACGCCTACCAGGAAAATGGAGAGCGATGAGCGACGGACCGCCTTCACCCTGGCGTTTCGGGGTCCCGGTGGTGTGCCTGCTGGCCGGACTGCTTCTCGCCGCCACCCACGGGGTGTCCGGCGGCGCGGAAATCCGCCGCAGTGACGCCCCGCGGCTGGTGGATCTGGTCCGCGAGGCCCAGTCGTCGGTGAACCATCTCAACGCCCAGCGGGACGCACTGTCCGCAAAGATCGACGCCGCGCACGGGCGGTCCTCCGATCGCGCGCTGGCGGCGATGCTGCGGCGCTCCGCCGAGCTGGCAGCCGAGGCGGACATGAACCCCGAGCACGGGCCGGGGCTCACGGTCACCCTCGAGGACGCGCCGCGGGACGCCAATGGGCGTTTCCCGCGGGACGCTTCGCCGGACGACCTCGTGGTGCACCAGCAGGACATCGAGGCCGTCCTCAACGCGTTGTGGAGTTCCGGCGCGGAGGCGATCCAGATGCAGGACCAGCGCATCATCGCCACCTCGGTGCCCCGCTGCGTCGGCAACACGCTGCTGCTCAACGGCCGCACCTACAGCCCGCCCTACACGATCACCGCGATCGGGAACGCGACCGCCATGCAGGCGGCCCTGGCCGCCGCTCCCCTGGTCACCCTCTACCGCCAATACGTCGTCCGATTCGGGCTCGGCTACCGCGAAGAGGTCAAACCCGACGTGCAGATCGTCGGCCACACGGAGCCGGACCGGCTGCACTTCGCCCAACCCATGGGAACCATCGGCTACTGACTTTCGGTGGGCGGTAACCTGGCACGGTGCGGATCCTGGTCGTCGACAACTACGACAGCTTCGTGTTCAACCTGGTGCAGTACCTCGGCCAGCTGGGCGTCGAAGCCGAGGTGTGGCGCAACGACGACTCCAGACTCTCCGACGAGGCCGCCGTCGCCAAGCGGTTCGACGGTGTACTTCTCAGCCCCGGCCCGGGCACCCCGGAACGTGCGGGTGCATCCATCGCACTGGTCGGCGCGTGTGCCGCCGAGCGCACCCCGCTACTCGGGGTCTGCCTCGGACACCAAGCGATCGGGGTCGCGTTCGGCGCCACCGTGGATCGCGCGCCCGAACTGCTGCACGGTAAGACGAGCAGCGTCTTCCACACCAATACCGGTGTGCTGCAAGGGCTTCCGGATCCGTTCACGGCGACCCGCTATCACTCGTTGACCATCCTGCCGGAGTCGCTGCCGCCGGTGCTCGAGGTGACGGCCCGCACCCGCGGTGGCGTCATCATGGGGGTCCGGCACAGCGAGTTGCCGATTCACGGTGTCCAATTCCACCCCGAGTCGATCCTGACCGAGGGAGGGCATCGGATGCTGGCGAACTGGCTGGCCTACTGCGGCTGGGCCCGCGACGACACACTGGTCCGCCGGCTGGAGAACGAGGTCAGGGTGGCGGTTCAGCCGTATTTCCCGGCCGATCCGCCGGCTACTGGCCGAACTTCAGCGTGATGATCCCGTCGCGGTTGCAGCCGGTGCCGGCCGGCGGGTTCTGATAGACCACCCGGTGGGACTGGGATCCGCCTGCATCCACGTCGGGACCCTTGTCCAGCACCCCGGTCCAGCCCAACGCCCGTAGCCGCGGCTCGGCGTCCGTCCAGAACATGCCGCTCAGATCGGGCATCACGAACTGGTTGCCCTTGGACACCTGCAGCTCGATCACCGAATCGACCGGAACCATCTGGCCCTTGGGCGGATTCGTGCCGATCACCTCGCCGGCCGGACGGGTGCTGTCCACCTGCGCCTGGGTGATCTTGGTGAAGCCGTAGACGGTGAGGTTCTTCTCCGCGACGTCGACGGTCTGCCCCGCCACGTCGGGCACCTGCTTGGTCTCTGGCCCCGAACCGACGATCACGGTGATCACATTGGTGATGGCCGAGGTCTGGTTGGCGGGTGGATTGGTGCCGATCACCTTGCCCAACAGCTCGGGGCTCGACGGCGAATTGGCCTGCTTGACCTTGCTGAATCCGGCTGCCTTGAGCTTGCTGACCGCATCCGAGTAGCTCAGCGACGAGACATCGGGGACTTCGCGCTGCTCGGGGCCGGTCGAGACGTTGATGGTGATCTCGTCGCCCGCGCTCACCGACGCGTTGGCGCCGGGATCGGTATTGATGACGTGGTCGGGCGGGATCGTCGAGTCGGGCTTCTGCAAGGTTCGGGTCTTGAAGCCGCGATTCTGCAGCGCCGCAATGGCATCGGCGGACACCTGGCCCCGCACGTCGGGCACCTGCACGTCGCGGGTGGTGCCGCCGAACGTGTTGAAGGCGATGACGACGACGATGGTCAGCACCGCCAGCGCGGCGACCGCCACGATCCAGCGACCGACCGACCCGCCGTTGCCGTCGTCGATGTGCCGGAGGGGTTGCCGCGGCAGCGGATCGGTGCGCGGGCCGGGCGCGTTCCCGCCCGCGGCGAGCAGCGAGGACCGGTCGGCGTCGGTGAGCACCTTGGGCGCCTCGGGCGGTTCGCCGTTGTGCACCCGCACCAGGTCGGCGCGCATCTCGGCGGCGGTCTGATACCGGTTGTCCGGATTCTTGGCCAGCGCCTTGAGTACCACGGCGTCCAGGTCCGCGGAGATGCCCTCATGCCGCCGCGACGGCGGGATCGGGTCCTCGCGCACGTGCTGGTACGCGACGGCGACGGGTGAGTCCCCCGTGAAAGGTGGCTCGCCCGTGAGGATTTCGTAGAGCACGCAACCCAGCGAGTAGACGTCGGAGCGGGCGTCGACGGTGTCGCCGCGGGCCTGCTCGGGCGACAGGTACTGGGCCGTCCCGATCACCGCCGCGGTCTGGGTGACGCTGTTGCCGCTGTCGGCGATCGCGCGGGCGATGCCGAAGTCCATCACCTTGACCGCGTTGGTGTTGCTGAGCATGATGTTCGCCGGCTTGACGTCGCGGTGGATGATCCCGTTCTGGTGACTGAAGTTCAGCGCCTGGCAGGCGTCGGCGATGATCTCGATGGCGCGCCGCGGCGGCAGTGGGCCGTCGGTATGCACGATGTCGCGCAGGGTGACGCCGTCGACGTACTCCATGACGATGTAGGGCAGCGGCCCCGTCGGAGTCTCCGCCTCCCCGGTGTCGTAGACCGCGACGATCGACGGGTGATTGAGGGCGGCCGCGTTCTGCGCCTCGCGGCGGAACCTCAGGTAGAAGCTGGGATCGCGGGCCAGGTCGGCGCGCAGCACTTTGACCGCGACATCGCGGTGCAACCGGACGTCGCGGGCCAGGTGAACCTCGGACATACCCCCGAATCCGAGGATCTCGCCCAGTTCATAGCGGTCAGACAGGTGCTGAGGGGTGGTCATCGTGGTATCTCGTGTCGGGCCGGTGACGCGCTGGGCGTCAGTGGTTCACCCCACCCGTGCTCGGCCGGCCCTCGCTGCAGTCCAGAATTACCTATCGTCGCGCGATCCGTCCAATTGAGCCGCAGCGCCGGGCCGGGCGCCAAACCTGTGGGCGTCTTGCTCGCCGGAGGCGGCGCCGGCGGACCCCCGGTGTCGGTGACCGTGGGGGGCGGCGGCTGCTGCTGGGTGTCCGCGCGGGAGTTGATGACGATGAGCACCGCGATGATGATCGCCAGTGCCCCGAGCACCCCGGCGGCCCACAGCAAGGCGCGCTGACCCGACGAGAAGGTGCGCCGGGCCGGGGGCGGACGGTGACCGCCGGTAGTTCGCCGGGGCGCCGCCGTCCGGGTGCTGGTGACGGCGGCCGCCCGCGTCGTCGGGCTCGACGGGATGGCCGCCGGCGATGCCCGCCCGGGAGGCGGTGACTGGCTGGGCCGCGGCGGACGGCGGCCGGCCCGCACCGCCGCGACGGCGTCGGCGAAGGGGCCACCGCTGCGATAGCGCATCGCGGGGTTCTTGACCAGCGTGATCTCGATGAGTTCGCGCACGTTGGGCGGCAACTCCGCGGGCAGCGGCGGCGGGGGCTCCTTGATGTGCTTCATCGCCACCGTCAGGGCGCCGTCACCGGTGAACGGCCGCTTGCCCGACACCACCTCGTAGCCGACCACACCCAGCGAATACACGTCGCTCGCGGGCGTCGCGTCGTGCCCGAGGGCCTGCTCGGGGGCGATGTACTGGGCGGTGCCCATCACCATCCCCGTCTGGGTCACCGGGGCGGCGTCGACGGCCTTGGCGATGCCGAAGTCGGTGATCTTCACCTGGCCGGTCGGGGTGATCAGGATGTTTCCGGGCTTGACGTCGCGGTGCACCAGGCCGGCGGCGTGGGCGACCTGCAGGGCGCGCCCGGTCTGCTCGAGCATGTCGAGCGCGTGCCGCAACGAGAGCCGCCCCGTGCGCTTGAGCACCGAGTTCAGCGGCTCGCCGTTGACCAGCTCCATCACCAGGTAGGCGGTGCGGCCCTCCCCGTCCAGCTGGCTTTCGCCGTAGTCGTGAACCTGGGCGATGCCGGGGTGGTTGAGCATCGCGGTGGTGCGGGCCTCGGCGCGGAACCGCTCGATGAACTCCGGATCCTGGGAGAACTCCTGTTTGAGCACCTTGACCGCGACGCGCCGGCCGAGCCGGCTGTCCACCGCCTCCCACACCTGGCCCATGCCGCCGGTGGCGATCAGGCGCTGCAGGCGGTATCTGCCGGACAGCGTCACACCAACTCGCGGGCTCATGGTCCTCCCTGTAGCGCGGCTTGGATCACAGCCCGTCCGATCGGCGCGGCGAGTGCACCTCCCGTCGCGGACAGGCGGTCGCCGCCATTCTCCACCAACACTGCCACGGCGACTTTGGGCGTCTGCGCGGGCGCGAAGGCGATGTACCACGCGTGCGGCGGCGTATGACGCGGATCGGTGCCATGCTCTGCGGTACCAGTCTTGGATGCGATCTGCACGCCGGGAATGGCCCCTTTCTGCTGCGCGACCTTCTCGGCGCCAATCATCAGCTCTGTCAGCTTAGCGGCGACCTGGGGCGACACCGCGCGGCGCTGTTCATAGGGGACGGTGGTGCTGATGTTGGCCAGGTCGGGGCCCTTGAGGCTGTCGATCAGATAGGGCTGCATCGTCACGCCGCCGTTCGCGATGGTCGCGGCGACCTGGGCGTTCTCCAGCGGTGTCAGCGCGACGTCCTTCTGACCGATGCTGGTCATGCCCAACGCGGCCGCATCCGGGATGATCCCGACGGACGACTCGGCGACCTGCAGCGGGATGACGCTCGGGGTGGTGTCCAGGCCGAACGAATGCGCCATGCTGCGCAGGGCATCGGAGCCGGTATGCATGCCGAGCTGGACGAACGCGGTGTTGCACGACAGGGCGAATGCCTGCTTGAGCGACACCGTGGGCTCGACGCCGCAGGGCATGCCGCCGTAGTTCTCCAGCGTCGCGGTGCTGTCGGGCAGCTGAATCGACGACGCCGCGGTCAACTGCTCGGCGTCGGTCGCACCGGCCTGCAGCGCCGCCGCGGTGGTGATCACCTTGAACGTCGATCCGGGTGGGTAGGTCTCCGAGATGGCGCGGTTGGTCATCGGGTTCTGGGGGTCGTCGCGGAGCCGCTGCCACGCCTGTGCCTGGACCTCGGGGTCGTGCGACGCCAGCAGGTTGGGGTCATAGGACGGCGATGACACCATCGCCAAGATCTTGCCGGTGGAGGGCTCGAGCGCGACGACGGCACCCTTGCACGGGGGGCCGCCGCAGCCCTGCTGCATCGCGTCCCAACCGGCCTGCTGGACCCGCGGCCGGATCGTGGTGTCGACGTTGCCGCCGCGCGGATCGCGACCGGTGAAGAAGTCGGCCAGCCTGCGTCCGAACAGTCGCTCGTCGGAGCCGTTGAGCAGCGGATCCTCGGCGCGCTCGAGGCCGGTGCTGGAATAGCGCAGCGAGTAGAAGCCGGTGATGGGCGCGTACACGGCCGGGTTGGGATAGACCCGCAGGAAGCGGAAGCGGCTGTCGGTGGCCACCGAGTAGGCCAGCAGCTGGCCGCCGGCGACGATCTGGCCGCGTTGGCGCGAATACTCGTCCAGCAGCACGCGCTGGTTGCGCGGGTCGGCGCGCAGCGAGTCGGCGGCGAACACCTGCGTCATCGTGGCGTTGAGCAGCAGCAGCACGATCAGCGCCATGACGGTGATCGAGATGCGACGCAGCGACGTGTTCATATCGTCTCGATCACCTCGGTCTTGGCCGCCGCGATCGGAGAATCCTTGCGCTCACGGCCGCGAAGGGGATGCCGGGCACTGTTGGAGATGCGGGCGAGGATCGCCAGCAGCACGTAGTTCGCCAGCAGCGACGAGCCGCCGTACGACATCCACGGGGTGGTCAGTCCGGTCAGCGGGATGAGTTGGGTGACACCGCCGACGACGATGAACAGCTGGATGGCCAGGGTGGAGGACAGTCCCGCGGCCAGCAGCTTGCCGAAGCTGTCCCGGGTTGCGATCGCGGTGCGCATGCCGCGCACGATGACGATGGTGTACAGCATCAAGATGCTCGCGAGCCCGACGAGCCCGAGTTCTTCACCGAACGCCGCGATGATGAAGTCGGTGGACGCCGCCGGCACGGTGTCGGGTTGGCCGTTGCCTAGCCCGGTCCCGAAGATGCCGCCGGTGGCGAAACTGAACAGCGATTGCACGATCTGGTAGCCGCTGCCGTCGGGGTCGGAGAACGGGTCCCACCACATCTGTACGCGGACCCGGACGTGCGCGAACACGAAATACGCGATCACGCTGCCCGCCGCGAACAACACCAGGCCGATGACCACCCAGCTAAACCGTTGTGTCGCAAGGTAAACCACGACCAGAAACGAGGCATACAGCAGCAGCGAGGTCCCGAGGTCCTTCTCGAACGCCATCACGCCCACCGAGATCACCCAGGCGGCCAGCAGCGGCGCGAGGTCTCGTGGGCGCGGCAGGGTCAGCCCCATGAAATGCTTGCCGACGCTGGTGAACAGGCCCCGCTTGGCGATCAGGACGGCGGAAAAGAAGATCAGCAACAAGATCTTGGAGAATTCGGCGGGCTGAATTGAGAAGCCGGGGAAGCGAATCCAAATCTTCGCGCCGTTCTGTTCGGACAGCGACGCCGGCAACAATGCGGGTATCACCAACAGCACCAAGCCGGTGATGCCGCAGATGTAGCCGTAACGGGCCAGCTGCCGGTGATCCTTAAGGAACGTGACGACGAGCGCGAACGTCACGACTCCGACAACCGTCCACATCATCTGCTGGGTGGCGCTGGGATGGTGGCGGCCGCTGAACTGATTGTCCACCAGGTCGAGCCGATGGATCATCACCAACCCAAGTCCGTTGAGCAGCGCCACAATTGGCAACAGCAGCGGATCGGTATAGGGCGCGAAGCGCCGGATCGCCAGGTGCGCCGACCCGAATACGAGCAGGAACACCAACCCATAGGTGATGACGTTCCAGCGCAATTCGCGGTCCTGGTTTGCCTCGACGATCAGCAACGCTGCGACGGTGATCGCCGCGGCGAAGCACAGCAGGAGCAGTTCGGCGTTGCGGCGGGTGGGCAGCGGAGGCGTGACCGTGACGGGCGGCTGGAGTTGTGTCGTCATGCCACCGTCCGGCAGTCAATGCCCGGTTGAAGTGGAGGCGCTGGAAGCGCGGTGACCGTCTGCGAAGTGGTCGTGGGGCCAACCGGCGATGAGGTCGCGACACCGCCAGCACCGTCCACG
>NZ_MVIJ01000056.1 GCF_002086735.1 Mycobacterium scrofulaceum
GTGCGCAGCGACCCACCTAACTGTTCGGGGCTGGCCTGGGCGTCGAGCTGATTGATCAACGCGTGCTGCGGTGTGCGTAGGCGGCGGGCCACGCTTTCCACCCGCTCCAAGGCGCGCAGCCGCTCCGGGGTGGTGAGCACGTCGAAGGACAAGTCGCACAGGCGGTCCGCGTCGCCGTCGAGCGCGTCGATGACCTCGACGATCTCCTCACGACTACTCGCACCCATGCCCCAAACTCTAGAAACGCCCACCGACAAAAACGGCCGCTCTGTGACAGCTGAAGCTAAAGTGACACAAGGGATTACGTGGTAAGCGTGAGGCCGCCGAGCAGGGCACCTAGTCCCTGACGACGATCACCGTCTTGCCGGGGCGATGACCCGGACGGTTCCGGCTTTCGAATGCCTCTCGCCCTCTCTCGAGCGGAAAGGTCCCTGCGATCTCGACATGCAACCGGTCGCCGTCGACCAGCCGGGCCAGCTCGGCCAGCTGTTCGCGGTTCGGGGCGACGATGAAAAACGTTGCCGTGACGCCGTATTCGTCGGCCCTGCCCGCCGGCGGCGGCGCCGACAGCGTGACCAGCCGGCCACCACGGCGGAGCAGGCGAAACGACCGGTCCAGCGTCTCGCCGCCGACGGTGTCGACGACGACGTCGTAGGCCGCGTCGTCCAATCCCTCGGTGCGGACATCGATCACCCGGGCGGCCCCCCATCCGCGGACGAGGTCGCCGACGTCGCTGCGTACGGTGGCGGTGACGCGCGTGCCCAGCATCGCGGCCAGCTGTACCGTCAACGCGCCCACGCCGCCCGCCCCACCGTGAACCAGCACGGACTCACCCGGCCGCACGCCGGCGTGGTCGACCAGCGCCTGCAGCGCGGTGAGGCCGGCCAGCGGCAGCGCGGCGGCGACGGTGTGCGACACCGTCGACGGCTTGACGGCCAGGTCCGTCGCGGGCACGCAGGCGAATTCGGCCGCCGCACCGTCACGGTCGAAGCCGATCAGCCCGTACACCTCGTCGCCCGGCGTGAAATCCGCCACGCCCGTGGCCACCTCGGAGACGACGCCCGACACTTCGTGCGACGGGATCACCGGTGTGCGGCTCAACCGGGTCCAGGTTTCGTCCCAGGTCAACTCGTCGAACGTGATGGCGGCGGCGTGGACGGCCACCAGGACCTCGCCGGCCGCCGGCACCGGCACCGGCGCCGGCTCGACGGTCAGTTGTTCCGGGCCGCCCCTGCGATGCGCCCGCAACGCCCTCATCTCGGTCAGGGCAGCCTCCAATCGATGGGGTCGGCGCCCTTCCCCGTCAGCAGTTCGTTGGCGCGGCTGAACGGGCGCGACCCGAAGAAGCCACGAGACGCCGACAGCGGCGACGGGTGCGGCGACTCGATCGCCACGCAATTGCCCTCGGCCAGAATCGGTTTGAGTGTCGACGCGTCGCGGCCCCACAGGATCGCCACCATCGGCTGCGAGCGCGCGGCCAGCGCACGGATCGCACACTCGGTGACCGCCTCCCAGCCCTTGCCGCGATGCGAGGCCGGGTTGCTGGGCCGCACGGTGAGCACCCTGTTCAGCAGCATCACCCCGCGCTCGGCCCACGGCGTCAGGTCGCCGCACGAGGGCCGTGGATGACCCAGGTCGGCGGAGTATTCGTCGAAGATGTTCGCCAGGCTGCGCGGCAGCGGACGCACGTCGGGGGCCACCGAGAAGCTCAGGCCCACGGCGTGTCCCGGCGTCGGATACGGATCCTGCCCAACGATCAGCACGCGGACGCTTTCGAATGGAAAGGTGAAGGCGCGCAACACATTCGGGCCCGCCGGCAGGTACCTGCGTCCGGCGGCGATCTCGGCCCGCAGGAACCGGCCCATCTCGGCGACCCGATCGGCCACCGGCTCGAGCGCCGCGGCCCAGCCCTGCTCGACGAGTTCGGTCAACGGCCGCGGCGTCATTGCCGGTCCTTTCGTAGCATCGACGCTCACCGCGCCACCCTAACCGTCATACGACTGCCAGCCTGCGTAGCCGGTCCACTCGTGCCCGTCGACAAGCACGTCGGCCTTCCCGTCCAGGACCCGCCCGATGATCCGCCACCCGGCGGGCGCGGGCCCGGCGAAACAGGCCACCAGGGCGTGGTCTTCGCCGCCGCCGAGCACCCACGACCAGGGATCGGCGCCTACGGCGGCGCCCGCGGCGGCCAGTGCGTCGTGGTCCGCGGCCAGGGCCGCAGTGGACAGATCCATCGCCACACCGGACGACTCGGCGACGTGCCGCAGGTCGGCGACCAGGCCATCGGAGACGTCGATCATCGCCTGCGCGCCCCCGGCGGCCGCCGCCACGCCCTGGCCGTAGGGCGGCTGGGGAACGAGATGGCGGCGGCGCAGCGCGTCGAATCCCTCAACGCCCTTGTCCAACAACGAAAGGCCGGCGGCAGAGTGCCCCAGCGCGCCGGCGACCGCGATCACCGAGCCCGCCTTCGCCCCGGACCGCAGCACCGGCGCGCGGCCGTCCAGGTCGCCCAGCACCGTCACCGAGACCACCCACTGCGGGCAGGCGACCAGGTCACCGCCGGCGATGCCCGCGCCGATGCGCTGGGCCTCGTCCCACATTCCGCCGACAAGCTCGTCCACTTCGGCCGCCGGCGTGTCACCGGGAGCGCCGAACGCGACCACGAAGGCCGTGGGCCGCGCGCCCATCGCCTCGATGTCCGCGGCGTTCTGGGCGATGGCCTTGCGGCCGACGTCGTGGGCGGTCGACCAGTCCAGCCGAAAGTGCCGGTCCTGCACGAGCATGTCGGTCGACACCGCGATGCGGCCGTCCCTGGCCTGCACCACCGCCGCGTCGTCGCCCGGCCCGACCGCCACCGCGGCCGGCTGACGGCGGCCGCGCACCAGACGATCGATGACCGCGAACTCGCCGAGCTGCTGCAGTGTGGGTTCCGATGCGTCGTCGCGCACGCCACCTCCTGCGCATCCACGCCCTGCGCGGGCCTCTAACTGGTCGCCGACCTGCGGTAAGTTGTTCACTGCCCGCGCGAGCGGCCCGCGCCAGTGTAGAACCCGGCATCGCTGTGCCACAGATAGGCTGTGCCACAGATAGGAGGTGCGCGGGCGGTGACGACCGATCCCGATTCCGGCCCCGCCGTCGACACGGGGCCCCCGCCGGCGCTGATCATCGCCGCGGTGGTGGTGGCCGTCGCGGCGATCGGCGTGATCTTGGTGATCGCGGCAAACCGCGAGGCGCCGCCGCAGCCCGTCGCCGTGCCCGCCGCCCCGGCGCCCCAGGCCGACAGCGACGCGTGCCGGGCGCTGGCCGTTGCCCTGCCGAACCGGCTCGGCGACTATCAGCGCGCGCCCGTCGCGCAACCGGCGCCGCACGGCGTCACCGCCTGGCGGTCCGGTGCGGACAGCGAGCCGGTGGTACTGCGCTGCGGGCTCGACCGCCCCGCCGGGTTCGTCGTGGGGTCTCCGATTCAGGTCGTCGACCGCGTGCAGTGGTTCGAGGTGCGCCCCGAACCGCAATCCGCGGGGGACGCGGGCAGGTCGACGTGGTACACGGTGGACCGGCCGGTCTATGTGGCGCTCACGCTGCCGTCGGGATCCGGCCCGACGCCGATCCAACAACTTTCCGAGGTGATCGACCGCACCGTCGCGGCGGTGCCGATCAACCCGGCTAGACCTGGTTAGTCCGATGGTGGCGACCCGCCGCGCCCGGCAACGCCGCGCTCGCGATCGCCACTGGTCCGATGGTGGCGACCCGCCGCGCCCGGCAACGCCGCGCTCGCGATCGCCACTAGCGCAGGCCGGTGCCGCGCGCCAACGCCGTTTCGACCATGGTCGCCAACAGGGTGGGATAGTCCACGCCGCTGGCCGCCCACATCCGCGGGTACATCGAGATCGTGGTGAACCCGGGCATCGTGTTGATTTCGTTGAGCACCGGCCCGTCGTCGGTGAGGAAGAAATCGACCCGGGCCAGGCCCTGGCAGTCGATGGCCTTGAACGCCCGGATCGCCAAATCACGGATGGCGTCGGCGATGTCGTCGTCCACCTTGGCCGGCACGTCCAATTCGGCTGCGTCGTCGAGGTATTTGGTGGCGAAGTCGTAGAACGAATCCTCGCGTCCCCGCACGCCGGCCACCCGGATCTCGCCCAGCGTGCTGGCTTCGACTGACCCATCGGGCATTTCGAGCACGCCGCACTCCACCTCGCGGCCGGTGATCGCCGCCTCCACGATCACTTTCGGGTCGTGTCGGCGCGCGACCGCGACGGCCGCGGCCAGATCGTCCCAGCTCGAGACGCGGGTGACGCCGATCGACGAGCCGCCCCGGGCGGGTTTGACGAACACCGGCAGCCCCAGCCGCTCGCACTCGTCGGGCCGCAAGGCGGACCGCGACGGGCGCAGCACCGCGTAGTCACCGACCGGCAGCCCTTCGGCGACGAACAGCTTCTTGGTGAACTCCTTGTCCATGCCCGCCGCGCTGGCCAGCACGCCGGCCCCGACATAGGGCACTCCGGCCAGCTCCAGCAGGCCCTGGATCGTGCCGTCTTCGCCGTAGGGGCCGTGCAGCACCGGGAACACGACGTCGACCGACGCCAGGACCTCACCGGCGCCCGTCGACAGGGAGACCAGTTGGCCGCGGCGCAACGGGTCCGCCGGAAGGGCCAGCTCGGTGCCCGACTGCGCGGTCACCTCGGGCAGCCGCCGATCGCTGATGGCCAGCGCGTCCGGGTCACCGTCGGTGAGCACCCACGACCCTTGCGGGGTGATGCCGATCGCGACGACCTCGAACCGCTGCGGGTCGAGGTTGCGCAGGATGCTGCCCGCGGACACGCAGGAGATGGCGTGCTCGTTGCTGCGTCCGCCGAATACGACGGCGACGCGCACGCGGCTTCCGCTGGCACTCACAACCTAAAGAGGCTACCGGTTGCGCGGCGCTCGAGCCGGGCGGCGGGCCGCTAGCTGGGGTTTCGGCGGCGCGGTCATTCCGGTTTGGTCCTGCGGCCCAGCAGCAGGGCCATCGCCTCGTCCACCGACAGTCCCTTGTGGCAGACCCGGTGCACGGCGTCGGTGAGCGGCATCTCGACGTCGTAACTGGAGGCGAGCGCCAGCACCGACTCGCACGATGTCACGCCCTCGACGACGTGCCCATCCTGGGCCTGCATCGCCGACTCCATCGTCCCGCCGCGACCCAGGCGCTCGCCGAACGACCGATTCCGCGAATGCGGCGAGGTGCAGGTCGCCACCAGGTCGCCCACCCCGGCCAGCCCGGCCAGCGTGGCACCCTTGGCGCCGAGCGCGATGCCCAACCGCATGATCTCGGCAAGACCGCGGGTGATGATCGCCGCCGCGGTGTTCTCGCCCAGCCCGACGCCGGCCGCCATGCCGCACGCGAGCGCGATGACGTTCTTGCACGCCCCGCCGATCTCGGTGCCGACGACATCGCTATTGGTGTAGGGGCGGAAATACCCGGTGTTCAGCATGCGCTGCAGGGCGACGGCGCGCCCCGAGTCGCTGCACGCGACGACGGTGGCGGCCGGCTGGCATTCGGCGATCTCGCTGGCCAGGTTCGGCCCCGAGATCACCGCGACCTGCGCGGTGTCGACGCCCGTCACCGAGACGATGACCTGACTCATCCGCATCAAGCTGCCCAGCTCGATGCCCTTGGCCAGGCTGACCAGCGTGGCGCCGTCGCACAGCAGCGGCGCCCACCCTTCGAGGTTGGCGCGCATCGTCTGCGCGGGCACGGCCAGCAGCACCGTCGAGGCGCCGGCGAGCGCCTCCGCCGCGTCGGTGGTGGCCCGGACGCCCGCTGGCAGCACCGTGCCCGGCAGATAGTCGGGGTTCGACCGGGTGGCGTTGATCCGGTCCGCGACGTCGGCCCGACGCGCCCACAGCGTGACGGCCGCTTCCCCGGCCTCGACGAGGACCTTGGCCAGCGCCGTGCCCCACGCCCCGGCACCCATGACCGCGACGGCGCCCGTCGAACTGGCAGGTGTGCTAGCCATCCACCACCCCCGTCCGTCGTCTCCATGCGTATTGCAGCCGCTACACCCTAGATCAGCGGGCGTCGCGCGAGCTAGCGCGTCCGCCGCGAGCGGTCGCTGGCAGGATGGCATCCATGAGCGGCACACGAGCCGACGAAGGGGGCAGAGACGTCGCCCTGATCGTCGCCGTCAAACGGTTGGCCGCGGCCAAGACCAGGCTGGCCCCGGTGTTCTCGGCGCGCACCCGGGAGAGCGTGGTGTTGGCCATGCTGATGGACACCCTGACCGCGGCCGGCCGCGTTGCGGCGCTGGGATCCATCACCGTCATCACCCCCGACGAGGCGGCGGCCGCCGCGGCGACCGAGCTGGGGGCCGAGGTGCTGGCCGATCCGACGCCCGCGGGCCACGCCGACCCACTGAACAACGCCATCGCCACCGCGGAACGGGCGGTGGGCGGTTTCTTCCCGAATGTCGTTGTGCTGCAAGGTGATCTGCCGGCTCTGCAGACGCAAGAGCTGGCCGAGGCGATCGCCGCCGCGCGGCACCACCGGCGCAGCTTCGTCGCCGACCGGCTGGCGACGGGAACCGCCGCCCTTCTCGCCTTCGGCGCCCCGCTCGACCCGCAGTTCGGCTCCGATTCGTCGGCGCGGCACCGACGTTCGGGCGCGATCGAACTGACCGGTGCGTGGCCGGGCCTGCGCTGTGACGTCGACACTCCGGACGACCTCGCAGCCGCCCGCCGGCTCGGGGTGGGGGCGGCCACCGCCCGGGCCCTCGCCCAGCAGTGACTCCTGGCCGCCCGGTGGCCTACCTGTCCTGAGAGTGAACGTCATCCCAACGGCGAATGGATGTCCGCCGAGCGCTAGCAGCAGCGGCGGGTGATGAGCAATGATCGCAGGGTGACTGAAACCGAAGCTGAGGCGCGCCCCGACGAGCATGTGTGGCATCAAGGCGACTCGGCCGTGGCAGCGCCGCCCGCCGCGACGCCGGCCGCGCTCACCGACCTGCCGGAAGACCGCTACCTCAACCGGGAGCTGAGCTGGCTGGACTTCAACGCCCGCGTGCTGGCGCTGGCCGCGGACAACTCACTTCCGCTGTTGGAGCGGGCCAAGTTCCTGGCGATCTTCGCCTCCAACCTCGACGAGTTCTACATGGTCCGCGTCGCGGGCCTCAAGCGTCGCGACGAGATGGGGCTGTCGGTGCGCTCCGCCGACGGCCTGACGCCGCGCGAGCAACTCGCCCTGATCGGCGAGCAGACCCAGCGGATCGCGACCCGGCACGCGCGGGTGTTCCTCGATGCGGTGCGCCCCGCGCTCGCCGAGGAAGGCATACATATAGTCACGTGGGCCGACCTGGATCAGGCTGAGCGCGACGAACTGTCGACCTACTTCCACGAGCAAGTCTTTCCGGTCCTCACGCCGCTCGCCGTCGACCCCGCCCACCCCTTCCCCTTCGTCAGCGGGTTGAGCCTGAACCTGGCGGTCATGGTGCGCCAGCCCGAGGACGGCGGCCAGCACTTCGCGCGGGTGAAGGTCCCCAACAACGTCGACCGCTTCGTCGAATTGGGCGGCCGCGGCCACGCGGACGACGGCGAGGCGGCCGCCATAATCCGCTACCTGCCAATGGAAGAGCTGATCGCGGCCTTCCTGCCGGTGCTGTTCCCCGGCATGGAGATCGTTCAGCATCACGCGTTCCGCATCACCCGCAACGCCGACTACGAGGTCGAAGAGGACCGCGACGAAGACCTGTTGCAAGCCCTGGAACGGGAATTGGCGCGCAGACGGTTCGGTTCCCCGGTGCGACTCGAGGTCGCCGACGACATGACCGAGAGCATGTTGGAGCTGCTGCTGCGCGAGCTCGACGTGAACCCGGGTGACGTCATCGAGGTGCCCGGCCTGCTCGACCTGTCCTCGTTGTGGCAGATCTACAGCCTCGACCGGCCGGCGCTCAAAGACCCGGCATTCGTTCCGGCCACCAGCCCCGCATTCGTCGACCGCGAGACGCCCAGGAGCATCTTCGCGACGCTGCGGGAAGGCGATGTGCTGCTGCATCATCCGTACGAGTCGTTCTCGACCAGCGTGCAGCGCTTCATCGAACAGGCCGCCGCCGACCCGAATGTGCTGGCGATCAAGCAGACGCTCTACCGCACATCCGGAGATTCGCCGATCGTGCGGGCGCTCATCAACGCCGCCGAGGCCGGCAAGCAAGTGGTGGCGCTGGTGGAGATCAAGGCGCGCTTCGACGAGCAGGCCAACATCCGTTGGGCGCGCGAGCTGGAGCAGGCGGGCGTGCACGTCGTCTACGGGTACGTCGGGCTAAAGACGCACTGCAAGACCTGCCTGGTGGTCCGGCGCGAGGGGTCGGCGATCCGGCGCTACTGCCACATCGGAACCGGTAACTACAACGGCAAGACGGCGCGACTGTACGAGGACGTCGGCCTGCTGACGGCGTCTCCCGAGATCGGTGCCGACCTGACCGACCTGTTCAACTCGCTCACCGGCTACTCGCGCAAGGTCGGCTACCGCAACCTTCTGGTCGCCCCACACGGGATTCGCACCGGCATCATCGAACGCGTCGAGCGCGAGATCGCCGCCCACCGCGAACACGGTGGCGGCCGCATCCGCCTCAAGATGAACGCCCTCGTCGACGAGCAGGTCATCGACGCGCTCTACCGCGCGTCGATGGCCGACGTGCGGGTGGAGGTGGTGGTGCGCGGGATCTGCGCGCTGCGCCCCGGCGCGGAGGGATTTTCGGAGAACATCGCGGTCCGCTCCATCCTCGGCCGCTTCCTGGAGCATTCCCGCATCATGCATTTCAATCGCATCAACGAGTTCTGGATCGGCAGCGCGGACATGATGCACCGCAACCTCGACCGGCGCGTCGAGGCGCTGGTTCAGGTGAAGGACCCGAGGCTGACGTCATATCTGGACGACTTGTTCGAGTCCGCGCTCGACCCGTCGACCCGGTGCTGGGAGCTGGGGCCCGACGGTCAGTGGATCGCGTCGCCGCAGGACGGCCACAGCGTGCGCGATCATCAAGTGTCGTTGATGGAGCGGCACCGCAGTCCGTAACCCGCTGCGTGGTGATTTACGGTTGTCTCCGGCCGTACCGCCCACGTGCGCGCGGCCCCAACCGAATTGACCTGCAGGAGTTGATTTGCCGACCAAGAGTTCGCGTTCGGGAAGCCGGATCGTGTATGCCGCCGGCGCGGTGTTGTGGCGACCGGCTGATTCGTCCAACCCCGGGCTGGAGATCGCGGTGATCCACCGGCCACGCTACGACGACTGGTCACTACCGAAGGGGAAGGTAGACCCGGGCGAGACGGCGCCCGTCGCCGCGGTGCGGGAAGTGTGCGAGGAGACGGGTCACCAGGCCATCCTCGGCAGGCGGCTCGACATGGTGACCTACCCGATCGAGGCCGGAGTCAAGAAGGTCTACTACTGGGCGGCGCGCAGCACCGGCGGGGACTTCACGCCCGGCAACGAGGTCGACGAACTGGTATGGCTGCCGATGGCCGACGCGCTGAAGAAGCTCAGTTATGCGCACGACCGGAAAATGTTGCGCCACTTCACAAAACACCCCGCCGACACGCATACCGTGCTGGTGGTCCGGCACGGTACCGCGGGCCGGAAATCGCGCTTCAAGGGCGACGACACCCGGCGGCCGCTGGACAAACGGGGCCGCGCGCAGGCCGAGGCACTGGTGCCGCAACTGCTGGCGTTCGGCGCCTCCGAGGTGCACGCGGCCGACCGCCTGCGCTGCCACCAGACGGTGGAACCGCTGGCCGAGGAGTTGGGCGTGACCGTGCACAACGAGCCCGCCCTCACCGAGGAGTCCTACGCCAAGAGCCCCAAGCGCGCCCGGCAGCGGATGCTGGAAATCGCCGAGCAGCAAGGCACACCGGTCATTTGCTCACAGGGCAAGGTGATCCCCGACCTGATCGAGTGGTGGTGCGAACGCGACGGGGTGCGCCCCGACAAGTCGCGCAACCACAAAGGCAGCACCTGGGTGCTCTCGCTGTCAGGCGGCCGACTGGTGGCGGCCGATCACATCGGCGGCTCGCTGGCGGCCAACGTGCGGGCTTAACACGCGAATACCCTTCGGGTGCATCGCTGCCACCCGAAGGGTATTCGCGGTTCAGAACTCGACTGCTGCCTTAACGGCGACCGCGACGCGCGGTGGCCTTCTTGGCGGGCGCCTTGCTGGCCGGCCTCTTTGCCGCGGCCTTCTTGGCGGGCGCCTTGGTCGCGGCCTTCTTCGCCGCGGCCTTCTTCACCGGAGCCTTGGTCGCCGCCTTCTTCACCGGAGCCTTGGTCGCCGCCTTCTTCACCGGAGCCTTGGTCGCCGCCTTCTTGGCCGGAGCCTTGGTCGCCGCCTTCTTGGCCGGGGCCTTCTTGGCGGGAGCGGCCTTCTTCGCCGCGGCCTTCTTGGCGGGAGCCTTCTTGGCTGCGGTCTTCTTGGCCGCGCCGCTTGCCACTACACCACGCTTCACTGCAGGTCCTTCCGACGGGAGACGCTGTGCGCCAGAGACAACCGCTTTGAATTGAGCACCGGGACGGAACGCCGGGACGGATGTCGGCTTCACCTTCACCGTCTCGCCGGTCCGCGGGTTGCGGGCCACCCGGGCCGCGCGGCGCCGCTGCTCGAACACACCGAACCCAGTGATGGTGACGCTGTCGCCCTTGTGCACCGCACGCACGATCGTGTCGACAACGTTCTCGACGGCGGCGGTCGCCTGCCGACGATCGGTGTTCAATTTCTGTGTGAGCACATCAATGAGCTCTGCCTTATTCATCCAATCCCTCCGACGCTAGTGGTCCTCGATTTGAACCGACTAGTGCACACGGTAAACCCTCACCCAGCAAATTTCCAAGAGCCACGCGCAATTTCAGGGCCCGGCAATCGGCGGATTCGCAATCCGGTTGCCCCCCTTGACCCGTGGCGGGGCTCGAAAATCGGCTCAGTTAGTTAGGTGAGCGAGAGGAAATTCGGCCGTTCCCGACCCGTCAGGAGGTGGGCAGAGTGCGCGGTTTCCACTGCGGATAACGGGCCTCGTACGACTCGATTTTGTCGAGTTTCCGCAGCGTAAGGCCTATATCGTCGAGTCCCTCGAGCAGTCGCCAGGCGGTGTGGTCGTCAATCTTGAACGGCAACACCGTCGTTCCGGCGGTGATATTTCGATCTTGAAGATTGACAGTGATTTCCAGCCCCGGACTCTGCTCGATGAGCTTCCAGAGCAGTTCCACGCCGTCTTGGGAAACTTCGGCCGCCAACAGCCCCGCCTTGCCGGCGTTGCCCCGGAAGATGTCACCGAATCGAGACGAGATGACCACCCGGAACCCGTAGTCCATGAGCGCCCACACCGCGTGCTCGCGCGACGAGCCGGTGCCGAAATCGGGCCCGGCGACCAGGACCGACCCCCTGTCAAAGGGGCTGAGGTTGAGGACGAATGACGGATCCGAGCGCCAGCTGGCGAACAACCCGTCCTCGAAACCGGTTCGGGTGACCCGCTTCAAATACACCGCCGGAATGATCTGATCGGTGTCGACATTGGACCGCCGCAACGGCACACCGATACCGGTGTGCGTGTGAAATGCTTCCATGCTCGTCCCTATCTTCTCGAATGGATCAGTTCAAATCGGCCGGCGCGGACAATGTGCCGCGCACTGCCGTCGCGGCGGCAACGGCCGGGGACACCAAATGCGTGCGGCCGCCTTTACCCTGGCGCCCTTCGAAGTTGCGGTTGGACGTCGCCGCGCACCGTTCTCCCGGCGCCAGCTGATCCGGATTCATCCCCAGGCACATCGAGCAGCCCGCCTGCCGCCATTCGGCGCCCGCGGCGGTGAAAACCTCACCCAGCCCTTCGGCTTCAGCCTGAGCGCGGACCCGCATGGACCCTGGCACCACCAGCATCCGCACGCCCGGGGCAAGCTTTCGCCCGCGCAGCACGTCGGCGACCACGCGCAGGTCTTCGATACGACCGTTGGTACAAGAGCCGACGAACACGGCGTCCACCGCGATGTCGCGCATCGGAGTTCCGGGGCGAAGGTCCATGTATGCCAACGCTTTCTCCGCGGCCTGTCGCTCGTCGTCGCCGGTCATCAGCTCCGGGTCGGGCACGGCCGCGGCCAGCGGCACCCCCTGTCCGGGATTTGTGCCCCACGTCACGAACGGGCTCAACGACGTTGCGTCGAGGTGGACCTCGGTGTCGAAGACGGCGCCGGCATCGGTGTGCAGCTCCTGCCAGTAGCGCATGGCCGCGTCCCATTGCGCCCCCTGCGGCGCGTGCGGCTTATCGCGCAGGAAGTCGAAGGTGGTGGCGTCGGGAGCCACCATGCCCGCCCTCGCGCCGGCCTCGATGCTCATGTTGCAGATCGTCATCCGACCTTCCATCGACAGCGATTCGATGGCGCTGCCGCGGTATTCGATGACGTGCCCCTGCCCGCCGCCCGTGCCGATCTTGGCGATCAACGCCAGGATGATGTCCTTGGCCGTCACGCCGGCGGGCAGGTCACCGTCGACGTTGACGGCCATCGTCTTGAACGGCCGCAGCGGCAACGTCTGGGTGGCCAGCACGTGCTCGACCTCCGAGGTGCCGATGCCCATCGCCAGCGCGCCGAACGCGCCGTGCGTCGACGTGTGACTATCACCACAGACGATCGTCATTCCCGGTTGGGTCAAGCCCAATTGCGGCCCGACGACATGCACGATGCCCTGCTCGATGTTGCCCATCGGGTAGAGGCGGATACCGAATTCGGCGCAGTTGTGGCGCAACGTCTCGACCTGGGTGCGCGACACCGGGTCGGCGATCGGCTTGTCGATGTCGACGGTCGGCACGTTGTGATCCTCGGTGGCCAGCGTCAGGTCGGGCCGTCGCACGGGCCGGCCGGCCAGCCGCAGCCCGTCGAAGGCCTGCGGGCTGGTGACCTCGTGCACCAGGTGGAGATCGATGTAGATCAGGTCGGGTGCCCCTGCTTGCTCGGGGTCATCCGCCCCGGACGCCACAACGTGGTCTTCCCAGACCTTTTCGGCCAGGGTGCGCGGCTTGCCGGATCCCATCTGAAATTCGCCTCGATTCCCTCATCCGCGGCTCGCCGATCGATCATGTGCTGTGATCTCAGAATACGAGACGCTAGTATCTCCTTGTGAGACAGCATAGCGGCATCGGCGTGCTCGACAAAGCCGTGGACGTCCTGCACACCGTCGCCCAATTCCCGTGCGGACTGGCCGAACTGTGCGAGCGAACCGGGTTGCCCCGGGCCACCGCGTATCGGCTGGCCGCCGCCCTCGAAGTGCATCGCCTACTGGCCCGCGACGACGAGGGGCGCTGGGGCCTCGGCCCCGCGGTCACCGAGCTCGCCGCGCACGTCAACGATCCGCTGCTGGCAGCCAGCGCGGGGGTGCTTCCCCTGTTGCGCGAGACCACCGGTGAGAGCGTGCAGCTGTATCGGCGCGAGGGCACCACGCGGGTCTGTGTGGCGGCCCTGGAACCCGCTGCGGGCCTTCGCGATACGGTCCCGGTCGGGGCGCGACTGCCGATGACGGCGGGATCGGGCGCCAAGGTGCTGCTCGCCCACAGCGATGCGGCGACGCAGAAGGCGGTGCTGCCGACGGCGAAGTTCACCGAGCGCACGCTGGCCGAGGTGCGGAGGCGCGGCTGGGCCCAGAGCGTGGCCGAGCGAGAGCCGGGGGTGGCCAGCGTGTCGGTCCCGGTGCGCGACGGCCGCGGCGCCGTCGTCGCCGCGATCTCGGTGTCGGGACCCGTCGACCGCATCGGCCGGCGCCCGGGGGCGCGCTGGGCGGCCGATCTCCTTTCCGCGGCCGAGGCTCTCACCCGCCGGCTATAGCGGCATCGGCTGTGCAGTGATGGCGTCGCGAGTGCAACCAGGGCGGCGAAATCGCCGAAATCCCGCCGCACACGCACACTCGGCGCCATCGGCGCACACCGAGCGCGACCGGTGCACAGCTGACCGCAAGCGGCCTGTCAGACTGACCGCCATGGGAACCAATCAGCGCGCGAGCATCGTCATGTCCACCGACGAGATCGCCGACTTCGTCGTGAAGAGCCGCACCGGGACGCTGGCCACCATCGGCCCCGACGGCCAGCCGCATCTGACCGCAATGTGGTACGCCGTCGTGGACGGCGAAATCTGGCTGGAAACCAAGGCCAAGTCGCAGAAGGCGGTCAACCTCAAACGTGACCCGCGGGTGAGCTTCCTGATCGAGGACGGCGACACTTACGACACGCTGCGCGGGGTGTCCTTCGAGGGCGTCGCCGAGATCGTCGACGATCCCGACGTCGCACACCGGGTCGGGGTCAGCGTGTTCGAGCGGTACACCGGCCCCTACACCGACGAGATGAAGCCCTTCGTCGAGCAGATGATGAACAAGCGCGTCTGCGTGCGTATCGTCGCGCAGCGCGCGCGGTCGTGGGATCACCGCAAGCTCGGCCTGCCGGCCATGCCGGTGGGTGGATCGACGGCACCGGCCGTCCTGGGAACCGGCCAATAGTTGCTTTGTAGCCCCGATGGGATTCGAACCCACGCTACCGCCGTGAGAGGGCGGCGTCCTAGGCCGCTAGACGACGGGGCCAGACACGATCCGAGGTGTCAGCATAGCTCACACGTCAGAAGGCCACCTAATCGCTTGAGGTGGCGAGAATTTGCTGGGGTACCAGGACTCGAACCTAGAATGGCTGAACCAGAATCAGCTGTGTTGCCAATTACACCATACCCCATTGGCTGCCTAAAACCGCTGGTCAGCGGCCATCCCGAGCCGTACTGCGCCGCCCGGAAGACCGCCGCCGCCAACCGTTGTCGGCCTTTGCAAGCCGCAGTGCAGACTACCAAAGACTCCGGCGACAATCCGCACGCGAGGTCCACGCGAGGTCTTCGTCTACCCGGCGACCCTCTCGCGCGCGGCGCGGAGCCGCAGCAAGCTGCGGTCACGGCCCAGCAGCTCCAGCGATTCGAACAACGGCGGGCTGACCGTCGTTCCCGTGACGGCCACCCTGATCGGGCCGAAGGCCTTGCGCGGTTTGAGGCCCAAGTTCTCGATGAGCGTGGCCTTGAGAGCGGGCTCGATCCGGGCCGTGGTCCACTCCGTCAGCCCCTCCAGCGCGGCCAGCGCGGCGTCCAGCACCGCGGCCGCGTCCGGGCCGAGTTCCTTGGCGGCGGCCTTGGGATCGATGGCGTATTCGTCGTCGTTGAGGAACTTCAGCAGGTCCCACGCGTCGGCGAGCACCACGATGCGGGTCTGCACCAGGTCGGCGGCGGTGGCGAACGCGGCGTCATCGAGCCCGAGCCGATGACCGTGGACGTCGAAGTACTCACGCAGCCGGCCCGCGAAGTCGGCCGGCTCGAGCATGCGGATGTGCTCGGCGTTGAGCGCGTCGGCCTTTTTCTGATCGAACCGCGCCGGGTTCGAGTTGACGTCGACGACGTCGAACGCGGCGACCATCTCGTCCAGACTGAACAGGTCGTGGTCGTCGGCGATGGCCCAGCCGAGTAACGCAAGGTAGTTGAGCAGGCCCTCGGGGATGAAACCGCGGTCGCGGTGGGCGAAAAGATTCGACTGCGGGTCGCGCTTGGAGAGTTTCTTGGTCCCCTCCCCCAATACCGTTGGCAGGTGAGCGAACTCCGGCACGCGCTCGGCGACGCCGATCCGGATCAGCGCCTGATACAACGCCAGCTGGCGCGGAGTCGACGGCAGCAGGTCCTCGCCGCGCAAGACGTGGGTGATCTTCATCAAGGCGTCGTCGCACGGGTTGACCAAGGTGTACAAGGGATCTCCGTTGGCGCGGGTCAACGCGAAGTCGGGGACGCTGCCGGCGGCGAAGGCGGTGGGCCCGCGCACCAGGTCGTTCCAGCCGAGGTCGCCGTCGGGCATCCGCAGCCGCACCACCGGCTGGCGGCCCTCGGCGAGAAACGCCGCGCGCTGGGAGTCGGTCAGCTGCCGGTCGAAGTTGTCGTACCCCAGTTTCGGGTTGCGCCCCGCCGCGATGTGACGCGCCTCAACCTCTTCCGGTGTCGAGAACGCGTAGTAGGCCTCGCCCGCCTCGAGCAGCTTGGCCACGACGTCCCGGTAGATGTCCTTGCGCTGCGACTGCCGGTACGGGCCGTAGGGTCCGCCGACCTCGGGCCCCTCGTCCCAGTCCAGGCCGAGCCACCGCAGCGCGTCGAGCAGCGCCAGGTAGCTTTCCTCGGTGTCGCGCTGCGCGTCGGTGTCCTCGATGCGAAAGACGAAGGTGCCACCCGTGTGCCGGGCGTAGGCCCAGTTGAACAGCGCGGTGCGGACCATGCCGACATGCGGGGTGCCCGTGGGTGACGGGCAGAAACGGACGCGTACTTTCGTTTCGGCAGTCACGACTTTCCCTTACGGACCACGGGATTGGTGAGGGTGCCGATGCCCTCGATGGTGATGGAGACGGTGTCGCCGTCCTCGATCGGACCGACGCCGGCAGGCGTCCCGGTGAGGATGAGGTCGCCGGGGAGCAGGGTCATCACGGCCGAGATCCATTCGACGATCGCGCCGACGTCGTGGATCATCAGCGAGGTGCGGCTGTGTTGCTTCACCTCACCGTTGACCTCGGTCCGGAGTTCGAGATCGGCCGGGTCGACATCGGTGACGATCCACGGACCGACCGGGCAGAAAGTGTCGTGCCCCTTGGCCCGGGTCCATTGGCCGTCGGCTTTTTGTTGGTCGCGGGCCGACACGTCGTTTCCGATCGTGTAGCCGAGGATGCTGTCGGCGGCCTCGGCGGCCGAGACGTCCTTGCAGGGCCGGCCGATGACCGCTGCCAATTCTCCCTCGAAATGCACGGGTGATGCATTGGCCGGCAACCGAATCGGCACGTTCGGCCCGACGATGGCCGTATTGGGCTTGAGGAAGATGATCGGGTCCGCCGCCGCCGGGCCCGTGAGATCGGTCATCTCGGCGATGTGGTCGGTGTAGTTCTTACCGATGCAGACGACCTTGCTCGCCAGCATCGGAGCAAGCAGCCGCACATCGGCCAGCGGCCACGAGCGGCCGGTGAAGTTCGGCGTGCCGAAGGGATGCTCGGCGATCTCGCGGGCGATCATTGCGGCGGGATCGGCGAGTTCTCCCTCGATACTGACGAAGGCGACACCGTCCGGGCTGGCGATTCGACCAAGGCGCATTTCGTTGAGCCTACTGATGGGCAGCTGCGCCGGGCATGGCCGGGCGTCGCATCGGCGGCGGCCACACGAGTATTACCAGCGGTTTCGGGTGCGTGTGCAAGCATTGGGGATGCAGAAGGGGGCGGCCACCGACCGCGAGCTGGGCGCGGGAGCGCGCTGGTCCATCATGGTCGTGTCGCTGGTGGCCACGGCGAGTTCCTTTCTCTTCATCAATGGCGTCGCCTTTCTGATCCCGTCGTTGCAATCGGCGCGCGGAATCCCGCTCGACGAAGCCGGTCTGCTGTCCTCGATGCCCAGCTGGGGCATGGTGGTCACCCTGGTGCTGTGGGGTTACGTGCTGGACCGGGTGGGCGAGCGGGTGGTGATGGCCACGGGTTCGGGGCTTACCGCGGTGGCGGCCTACGCCGCGGCATCCACGCATTCGATGGTGCTCATGGCCGTCTATCTGTTTCTCGGCGGCATGGCCGCCGCGAGCTGCAACACCGCCGGCGGCCGGCTGGTGTCGGCGTGGTTCCCGCCGCACCAACGCGGCCTGGCCATGGGTTTCCGCCAGACCGCCCAACCGCTGGGAATCGCGTTGGGGGCGCTGGTGATTCCCGAGCTGGCCGAACACGGGCCGAGTGCAGGCCTGAGGTTCACGGCCCTGGCGTGCGCATTGGGAGCGGTCGCGAGTGCCGTCGGCATCATCGACCCTCCTCGCAAGCCACGGGAGAAAGCCAGTGATTCCGAACTGTCCAGCCCCTACCGAGGATCGTTGACGCTGTGGCGAATTCACACCGTGGCCGGTCTGATGATGGTTCCGCAGACCGTCACCGTCACTTTCATGCTGGTGTGGCTGATCAGAAATCTGCACTGGTCGGTGGCGGCCGCCGGAAGTCTGGTGACCCTTTCGCAACTGCTGGGCGCCCTCGGCCGCGTCATGGTGGGCCGCTGGTCTGACCGCGTCGGCTCGCGAATGCGCCCGGTGCGCATCATCGCGGTGGGCGCCGCCGTGACGCTCTTCCTGCTGGCCTGGGCCGACTTACTCAATTCCGTTTACCAGGCGCCGCTGATGGTCGCCGTCTCCGTGATCGCCGTGCTGGACAACGGTTTGGAGGCCACGGCCATCACCGAGTTCGCCGGCCCCTTCTGGAGCGGGCGCGCCCTGGGCATCCAGAACACCACCCAACGGGTGATGGCGGCCGCGGCGCCGCCGCTCTTCGGTGCCTTGATCACCGCCGCGAAATACCCGAACGCCTGGATGTTGTGCGGCCTGTTCCCGGTGTTGGCGGCGCCGTTGGTGCCGGCGCGCTTGCTCCCGCCCGGACTGGAAACTACAGCCCGGCGGCAATCCGTTCGCCGACTTCGGTGGTGGCGGGCCGTTCGTTCCCACGCGTTGCCAGATAGGCCTCGACAGCCCGGTCCACCCGGCTAGACGCAGCGTCCTCGCCGAGATGGGCGAGCAACAGCGCCACCGACATGATCGCCGCGGTCGGGTCGGCGATGCCCTGACCGGCGATGTCGGGCGCGCTGCCGTGCACCGGCTCGAACATCGACGGGTTGGTCCGGGTGGCGTCGATGTTGCCGCTGGCGGCCAAGCCGATTCCGCCACACACCGCCGCCGCCAGGTCGGTGATGATGTCGCCGAACAGGTTGTCGGTGACGATCACGTCGAAGCGGCCGGGGTCGGTGACCATGAAGATGGTTGCGGCGTCGATGTGTTGGTAGGCGACCTCGACGTCGGGGTAGTCCCGCCCGACCTCCGCCACGATCCGCGACCAGAGCTTGCCGGCGAAGGTCAGCACGTTGGTCTTGTGCACCAGCGTCAGGTGCTTGCGACGGCGCTGGGCCCGCTCGAAGGCGTCGGCCACCACGCGGCGTACGCCGAATGCGGTGTTCAGACTCACCTCGGTGGCGACCTCGTGGGGCGTCCCGGTCCGGATGGCGCCGCCGGTGCCGGTGTACGGGCCTTCGGTGCCCTCGCGCACCACGACGAAATCGATGTGGGGGTCACCCGCGAGCGGGCTGCTCACACCGGGATACAGCCGGCCCGGTCGCAAGTTGACGTGATGATCGAGCTCAAAACGCAGGCGCAGCAACAGCCCCCGCTCCAGCACCCCGCTGGGAACCGACGGATCGCCGATCGCCCCCAGCAGGATGGCGTCGTGCTGGCGCAGCTCGCCGAGCACCGATTCCGGCAGCAACTCCCCGCTGGCGTGGAAACGCCGAGCGCCCAGGTCGTACTCGGTCTTCTCGACACCGGGCAACACCGCGTCAAGGACTTTGAGCGCCTCGGCCGTCACTTCCGGCCCGATCCCGTCGCCGCCGATCACCGCCAATTTCATTGCGCCGCTCCCCTCCCCCCGCAAGCGGGTGGGGGGACCCCCAGCCGCGCAGCGGCGTGGGGGCATGCCCCCACATCACCACGTTCTGCATCGTCGCCGGCGTGCTTCACGACAGATCAACCACCTCAAGCTTGTTGGCGCCGACCGCCGCGCCGATGGCGGACCGCACCTCGCTCGGCACGTCCTGGTCCAGCCGCAGCAGGATCGTCGCACCCGGGCCCTCGGCGTCCTCGGAGAGCTGCGCGGCCTGGATGTTCACGCCCGCCGATCCGAGCAGGGTGCCGATCTTGCCCAGCGCCCCTGGCGCATCGACGTAGTTGATCACCAGGTTGGTGCCGCGGGCGCGCAGATCGAAGTTGCGGCCGTTGATCTGGACGATCTTTTCCACCAACTGCGGCCCGGACAGCGTGCCGGCCACGTTGACGGCGGTGCCGTCGGGGGCGACCGCGCGCACGTCGACGACGCTGCGGTGGTTCGGGCTCTCCGAGGCCTTCGCCAGCTCGGCGGTGACGCCGCGTTCCTCGGCCAGCGCCGGCGCGTTGACGAACGTGACCGGGCCCTCGACCACCGCCGAGAACAGTCCGCGCAGGGCCGAAAGCTTCAGCACCTCAACATCTTCGGAGGCCAGCTCGCCGCGCACCTGCACGGACACCGACACCGGCGGCCCGTCCGACAGCGAGGCGGCCAGCACCCCGAGCTTGCGCACCAGGTCGAGCCAGGGCGCCACCTCTTCGTTGACCACACCGCCGCCGACGTTGACGGCGTCGGGCACGAATTCCCCAGCCAGCGCGAGCTTCACGCTGGCCGCGACATCGGTGCCCGCCCGGTCCTGGGCCTCGGAGGTGGAGGCGCCCAGGTGTGGCGTCACAACCACCTGCGGCAGCTCGAACAGCGGGCTGTCGGTGCACGGCTCTTTGGCGAAGACGTCGATGCCGGCCGCCCGCACGTGTCCGCTGCTGACCGCTTCCGCCAACGCGGCCTCGTCCACCAGGCCGCCGCGGGCGGCGTTGACGATGATGACGCCCGGTTTGGTCTTCGCCAGCGCCTCCTTGCCGATCAGGCCCGCGGTCTCCGGCGTCTTCGGCAGGTGCACCGAGATGAAGTCAGCACGGGCCAGGAGCTCGTCGAGGGGCAGCAGTTCGATGCCCAGCTGCGCGGCCCGGGCCGGCGAGACGTAAGGGTCGTAGGCGACGAGGTGCGTGCCGAAGGCCGTCAACCGCTGGGCGACCAGCTGCCCGATCCGGCCCAGCCCCACCACGCCGACCGTCTTGCCGAAGATCTCGGTGCCGTTGAACGACGACCGCTTCCAGGCGTGCTCGCGCAGCGAAGCGTCGGCCGCCGGGATCTGCCGGGCGGCGGCCAACATCAGCGCCAACGCGTGCTCGGCGGCGCTGTGGATGTTCGAGGTGGGGGCGTTGACCACCAGCACCCCACGCTCGGTGGCGGCGTCCACATCGACGTTGTCCAGCCCGACGCCGGCGCGGGCCACGATCTTCAGCTTGGGCGCGGCCGCCAGCACCTCGGCGTCCACCGTGGTGGCCGAGCGCACCAGCAGCGCGTCGGCCTCCGGCACCGCGGCCAGCAGCTTCTCCCGGTCCGGCCCGTCTACCCAGCGCACCTCGACCTGGTCTCCCAGGGCGGCGACGGTCGATTGGGCGAGTTTGTCGGCGATCAATACAACAGGCAGATTCACCCGGCCAGCCTATCGGCTGCGTTTGACGGGAATTGACGGGCTCACCACTGCCCTAACCTGCGCCGACGCGCGGTTGGACGCGGGCCGTCGCGGTCCTAGGATGCGCTCGTGACCAAACTCGCGATCATCTACTACTCGGCCACCGGCCATGGCACCACGATGGCGCGGCGCGTCGCGGCCGCGGCCGAGTCCGCGGGCGCCGAAGTCCGCCTGCGCCATGTCGCCGAAACGCGCGACCCGGAATCGTTCGCCCAGAATCCGGCGTGGACCGCGAATTACCAAGCGACGAAAGACCTTCCGGCGGCGACCGGCGAGGACATCGTCTGGGCCGACGCGGTCATCTTCGGTTCACCGACGCGCTTCGGGTCTCCCGCCGCGCAATTGCGCAACTTCCTCGACTCCCTGGGCGGCCTGTGGGCCGAAGGCAAGCTCGCGGACAAGGTCTACGCTGCGTTCACGTCGTCGAACACAGTGCACGGCGGTCAGGAGACCACGCTGCTCTCCCTCTACATCACCCTGATGCATTTCGGCGGCATCATCGTCCCGCCGGGCTACACCGACCCGCTGAAGTTCGTCGACGGCAATCCGTATGGGGTGAGCCTGGTGTCCACCCACGACAACATCAGCGAGCTCGACGAGGCCACCGGCAACGCCCTCGACCATTTGGCGCGCCGGGTGGTCCTGACGGCCGACCGGCTGGCGGCGCGCTAGATCGCCGAGCGTGAAACTGTTGCGAGGATCAGCCGGAAAATTCGCAACAGCTTCACGCTCGACGAAACGAACTTACGCCGTCTCGGTGATCGGCCGGTCGACCCAGCTCATCAGGGCGCGCAGCTTCTTGCCGGTCACCTCGATGGGATGCTCGGCGTTCTCCTTGCGCAGCTGCTCGAGTTGCTTGTTGCCACCCTCGACGTTGGCAACCAGCTTCTTGGTGAAGGTGCCGTCCTGAATGTCGCGCAGGATCTCCCGCATCCGCTCCTTGGTCCCGGCGTCGATCACCCGCGGGCCCGACAGGTACCCGCCGAACTCGGCGGTGTCGGACACCGAGTAGTTCATCCGCGCGATGCCGCCCTCGTACATCAGGTCGACGATCAGCTTGAGCTCGTGCAGCACCTCGAAGTAGGCCATCTCCGGCGGGTAGCCGGCCTCCACCATGACGTCGAAACCGGTCTTCACCAATTCCTCTGTGCCACCGCACAACACGGCCTGCTCGCCGAACAGGTCGGTCTCGGTCTCGTCCTTGAAGGTGGTCTTGATGACGCCGGCCCGGGTGCCGCCGATGGCCTTGGCGTAGGACAGCGCCAGCGCCTCACCCTTGCCGGTCGGGTCCTGGTCCACCGCAATCAGGCAGGGCACGCCCTTGCCGTCGACGAACTGGCGGCGCACCAGGTGGCCGGGCCCCTTCGGGGCGACCATCGCGACCGTGACATCGGCGGGCGGCTTGATCAGGTCGAAGTGGATGTTGAGCCCGTGCCCGAAGAAGAGCGCGTCGCCGGGCTTGAGGTTGGGCTCGATGTCGCTGGCGAAGATGTCGGCCTGCGCGGTGTCGGGCGCCAGCAACATGATCACGTCGGCCCACTTGGCCACCTCGGCGGGGGTGTCGACCTCGAGACCCTGCTCGGAGACCTTGGCCCGGGACTTCGAACCCTCCTTGAGCCCGACGCGCACCTGAACACCGGAGTCGCGCAGGCTCAGCGAATGCGCGTGCCCCTGGCTGCCGTATCCGATGACGCCGACCTTGCGCCCCTGGATGATCGACAGGTCCGCGTCGTCGTCGTAGAACATTTCTAGTGCCACTGTTGAATATCTCCTTGTGTGTTTTTGGCCGTAGCTATTTGGCGCCCAAGCCGCGGGGGCCGCGGGACAGCGACACCACACCGGACTGGACGATCTCGCGGATACCGAACGGTTCCAGCACCCGCAGCAGCGCCTCGATCTTGCCGCGGTCACCGGTGGCCTCGATCGTGAGGGCCTCCGGAGACACGTCGATCACCTTGGCGCGGAACAGGTTCACCGCCTCGATCACCTGGCTGCGGCTGCCGGCGTCGGCGCGCACCTTGATCAACGCCAACTCGCGCGACACCGCGTGACCCTCGTCCAGCTCGACGATCTTGATCACGTTGATCAGCTTGTTGAGTTGCTTGGTGATCTGCTCGAGCGGGGTCTCCTCGGCGCTGACCACGATGGTCATCCGCGACATGTCCTTCTGCTCGGTGGCGCCCACGGCCAGCGACTCGATGTTGAAACCGCGGCGCGAGAACAGCGCCGCCACCCGCGCGAGCACGCCGGGTTTGTCCTCGACCAACACCGACAGCGTATGCGTCTGCATCAGGCGTGCCCTTCGCTCTCGTCGTCGAACAGCGGGCGGATGCCGCGGGCGGCCTGGATCTCGTCGTTGCTGGTGCCGGCGGCCACCATCGGCCACACCTGCGCGTCCGCGCCGACGATGAAGTCGATCACCACCGGACGGTCGGTGATCGCGCGGGCCTGATTGATCACGTCCTCGACGTCTTCCTCACGCTCGCAACGCAATCCGACACAACCCAGCGCCTCGGCCAGCTTGACGAAGTCGGGGATGCGATGCGAATGGGTGGCCAGGTCCGTCTGCGAATAGCGCTCCTCGTAGAACAGCGTCTGCCACTGGCGCACCATGCCCAGGTTGCCGTTGTTGATCAGGGCCACCTTGATCGGCACCCCCTCGATCGCGCAGGTGGCCAACTCCTGGTTGGTCATCTGGAAGCAGCCGTCGCCGTCGATGGCCCACACCTCCGCCTCCGGGCGGGCCATCTTGGCCCCCATGGCCGCCGGGACGGCGAATCCCATGGTGCCCAGCCCGCCGGAGTTGATCCAGGTGCGCGGGTTCTCGTACGAGACGAACTGCGCCGCCCACATCTGGTGTTGGCCCACCCCGGCGACGTACACCGCGTCCGGGCCGGCGATCTGGCCCAGCTTCTCGATGACATATTCCGGGCCGAGGCTGCCGTCGCTCTGCGGGCCGTAGCTCAGCGGATAGGTGGCCTGAACGCTGTCCAGGTAGGCCCACCATTCGGTCATGTCGATGTGGCCAGGGATGTCGTAGTGACGCAGCATCGCGATCAGCTCGGTGATGACGGCCTTGACGTCGCCGACGATCGGCACGTCGGCGTGGCGGTTCTTGCCGATCTCGGCGGGGTCGATGTCGGCGTGAATGACCTTGGCTTCCGGAGCGAAGGTCTCGAGCTTTCCGGTCACCCGGTCGTCGAACCGGGTGCCCAGCGCGATCAGCAGGTCGCTGCGCTGCAGCGCCGCCACCGCGGCGACGGTGCCGTGCATGCCGGGCATGCCGAGGTGCTGACGGTGGCTGTCGGGGAAAGCGCCGCGCGCCATCAGCGTGGTGACCACCGGGATGCCGGTCAGTTCCGCGAGCTCGCGCAGTTGCTCGCTCGCCTCGCCGCGGATGACGCCACCGCCGACGTAGAGCACCGGCTTGTGGGCGTCGCCGATCAGCCTGGCGGCCTCGCGGATCTGCCGGTTGTGCGGCTTGGTGTTGGGCTTGTAGCCGGGCAGGTCCATGCGCGGCGGCCAGCTGAACGTGCACTGCCCCTGCAGCACGTCCTTGGGGATGTCGACCAGGACCGCACCGGGGCGCCCCGAGGCGGCGATGTGGAAGGCCTCGGCGATCACCTGCGGGATTTCGTCACCCGAGCGGACCAGGAAGTTGTGCTTGGTGATCGGCATCGTGATGCCGGAGATGTCGGCCTCCTGGAAGGCGTCGGTGCCGATCAACGTGCGACCGACCTGGCCGGTGATGGCGACCACGGGCACCGAGTCCATCTGGGCGTCGGCCAGCGGGGTGACCAGATTGGTGGCGCCGGGGCCCGACGTCGCCATCATCACGCCGACCTTGCCGGTGGCGTGCGCGTAGCCACTGGCCGCATGGCCGGCGCCCTGCTCGTGGCGAACCAGCACGTGGCGCAGCTTCTTCGAATCGAACAGCGGGTCGTAGACCGGCAACACGGCACCGCCGGGAATCCCGAAGATGACCTCGACGCCGAGTTCCTCCAAGGAGCGAATCACCGACTGGGCGCCGGTAAGTTTCTCGGGCCCAACGCGTTTCGGCTTGGTGGTCGGCGACTTCTCGGCGGGCTTGGCCGCGTCCGTGGCGATGTCGGCGGCACGCTGGGGCTCGGTGGCGTGCGGCCTGGCGGGAGCGCTCACTGTCTTTGGTCCTTATTCACTCTGGGAATCTCGCTCGGGGGCAACAAAAAACCCCCGACAGCTCATCTGCTGCACGAGGGTTGCGCGTTGGTCTGGATAGCTTCAAATGCCGAAGAGGCTAGTCAGGCACCAACGCGCCGACTAATTACTACGAGCATCCCGGGCTTTCCGGCGGTATCCATAACACCCGACGGTAGCCTTCGCACAGCTCAGCAGTCAAATCCGTGACCGTCGGCCCGCGCGCACATCCGGTCCCCCGCGCCGGATGAAATGATGGTCGGGTGGCTACCGGTTCGTCTTTCCGTACACCCGTCGTGATCAAGGTGTCCCCGATCGCGCACCTGGCCGTCGGCTTCGTCACCCTGGGGTTGCTGATACCGGTGATGCTGTGGCCGCCCACGGCTCCGCTGCTGCTGATCCCCGTGGTCCTGTCGGCGATGATCGTCCGCCTGCGCACCGTCGCAGACGATCGAGGCGTGACCGTCCGAACGCTGCTGGGCGGCCGGACGGTGCGGTGGGATGAGATCGACGGCCTGCGCTTCCACCGGGGCTCGTGGGCGCGGGCGCAACTCAAGAGCGGCGCCGAGTTGCGCTTGCCCGCGGTGACCTTCGCGACGCTCCCGCAACTGACCGAGGTCAGCTCCGGGCGCGTGCCCAACCCCTACGCGTAGGCGGGTCAGGCGATCGGGTTCACCCCGTTGAGCAGCACCCACACGGCGACGCCGGCGGCGATGCCGACCAGTAGGGCGACAAACGACCCGATGAAGGGCCGATGGGACCAGCCGCGCCGCGCGTCCAGGCCGTAGCGGCCCGGCCCGCACAGGATGACCGCGACGGCCAGCACGATCAGCGTGATCTGGTATTCATGCCCGTCCGGCAGGAAATAGGTGAAGGTGTGCGGGTGCGGCCGCGCCGAGACGGTGGCCAGCAGGCCGTTGATCAGGAACGCCAGCGCGCCGGCCGCGGCCACCGGGGTGAACAGCCCCAGCACCAGCAGCACGCCAGCGACCAGCTCACCGCCGGCACTGACGTAGGCGAGGATGTCGGCGTGCTGGTAGCCGACGTCCGACAGCGAGTTTCTGAACCCGCCCACGCCCGAGCCACCCCACCAGCCGAACAGCTTCTGCAGCCCGTGGGCGGCCAGCACGAACCCGAGCCCGACCCGCAAGATCAGCAAACCCAGGTGCTGGGTGCCGCGGCGCCCGACGTCGTGCACGCGGCCGTAGTGTTCGTCGGCGTCGATCTCGGCGGGCTCGGCGGCCGCGTGCCGGGTGGGTTGCGGCTGGACGTAAGGCAGGGGCTCCTGCTGGTCGAGCACGTTGTAACCCGTCGCCCTGGGCCCGCCCACGGCGGCATGGTCGCCCATGTAGGGGATGACGGTGGTGGTTCCGGTGGAGGGGTTGAAGTCGCCGGGGTAACCGACCGGCGTCAGATCATCCTCGGGGTCAACAACACGCGCCGTGGCCGGGCGTCCCGGGGTCGGTTCCGGCGATTCGCCGGGCCGTTGCCAATGTCCGTCATTCGGTTGACTGGTCACGGGTGTCAGGGTAAGGGCATTTGGCGCTGAATTGGGGATTTGAGCGGCGCTTTCGCCAGGCAATCGGTGGTTTGCCTGCCGAACAAGCCCAGATTGGCCCGAAACGGGCTCACAGGGGGCTTTGCCGGGGCCGTCGCCGGGGATTGGGGCCGGTCGGCGGGCGTGAAGGAGGTTCCCACCGGGTGCCGACGGACCGGCCGGCCGCAGGCGTGTGGCGGGGGCGGGCGCACTATCCGTAGCCTGTCGGTCATGCGACTACGGCGCTCGGTTCGGTGCGGATTTGCCGCGCTTTGCGCGGTGGTGCTGGTCGCGAGCGGATGCGCACGGTTCAACGACGCCCAGTCTGAGCCCTTCACCACCAATCCGGAACTCAAGCCGCAACCCAGCTCGACGCCTCCCCCGCCGCCGCCGCTGCCGCCCACGCCGTTCCCGAAGGCCTGCCCGGCCCCCGGCGTGATGCAGGGCTGCCTGGAGAGCACCAGCGGCCTGATCATGGGGCCCGACAGCAAAACCGCCCTGGTCGCCGAGCGCACCACCGGCGCGGTCAAGGAGATCTCGGTGAGCGCCGAGCCGAAGGTGAAGACGGTCATCCCGGTGGACCCGACCGGTGACGGCGGCCTGATGGACATCGTGCTGTCGCCGACCTACACGCAGGATCGGCTGATGTACGCCTACATCAGCACGCCGACCGACAACCGGGTGATCCGGGTGGCCGACGGCGACATCCCCAAGGACATCCTGACGGGCATCCCGAAGGGGGCTACCGGAAACACCGGGGCGCTGATCTTCACCAGCCCCACCACGCTGGTCGTCATGACCGGCGATGCGGGCAATCCGGCGGCGGCCGCCGACCCCAAGTCGTTGGCCGGCAAGGTGCTGCGCATCGAGCAGCCGACGACCATCGGGCAGGCGCCGCCGACGACGGCGCTTTCCGGCGTCGGCTCCGGCGGTGGTCTGTGCATCGATCCGGTCGACGGCTCGCTCTATGTCGCCGACCGCACCCCGACGGCGGATCGGTTGCAGCGCATCACCAAAACGTCGGAGGTCTCCACGGTGTGGACGTGGCCGGACAAGCCCGGCGTGGCCGGGTGCGCGGCGATGGACGGGACAGTGCTGGTCAACCTGATCAACACCAAGATGACGGTGGCCGTGCGACTGGCGCCGGCGACGGGTGCGGTCACCGGGGAACCCGACGTGGTCCGCAAGGACACCCACGCCCACGCGTGGGCGCTGCGGATGTCACCGGACGGAAACGTCTGGGGCGCAACCGTCAACAAGACCGCCGGCGACGCCGAGAAGCTCGACGACGTGGTCTTCCCGCTGTTCCCGCAGGGCGGCGGATTCCCGCGGAACAACGACGACAAGACCTAGTTCGTCAGCTCTGCCCGCAGGCGGCCAGCACCAGTTCGCGCACCCGCGCGGCGTCGGCCTGCCCCCGGGTGGCCTTCATCACCGCGCCGACGATCGCGCCGGCCGCGGCCACCTTGCCGCCGCGGATCTTCTCCGCCACATCGGGATTGGCGGCCAGCGCCTCGTCGACCGCGGCCTGGGTGACGGAGTCGTCGCGCACCAGCTCGAGGCCGCGGGACGCCATCACCTGATCGGGTTCGCCCTCACCGGCCAGCACCCCCTCCACGACCTGGCGGGCCAGCTTGTTGGACAGCTTGCCCTCGTCGACGAGCGCGATCACCGCGGCGACTTGGGCGGGGGTGATGGCCAATTCGTCCAGCCCGACGTTCGCCTCGTTGGCCTTCTGCACCAGGAAGTTTCCCCACCAGGCGCGCGCCTGCTCGCTGGTGGCGCCGTGCTTGACGGTTTCGGTGACCAGTTCCACGGCGCCGGCGTTGACCAGGTCGCGCATCACCTCGTCGGAAACGCCCCATTCCTGTTGAATCCGCTTGCGGCTCAGCCACGGTAGCTCTGGGATGGTCTGGCGCAGCTGCTCGACCAATTCGCGGCTGGGCGCCACGGGTTCCAGGTCGGGCTCCGGGAAATAGCGGTAGTCCTGTGCGGTCTCCTTGGCGCGGCCGGGGCTGGTGTACCCCGCCTCGTGGAAGTGCCGGGTCTCCTGGATGATCTGACCGCCCGACGCGAGGACGGCGGCCTGCCGCTGCATCTCGTAACGCACGGCGACCTCAACGCTTTTCAGCGAGTTGACGTTCTTGGTCTCGGTGCGGGTGCCGAACTCGGTGGTTCCGGTCGGCATCAGCGACACGTTGGAATCGCAACGCATCGAGCCCTGGTCCATCCGGACGTCGGATACGTCCAAGGCGCGCAACAGGTCTCGCAATGCCGTGACGTACGCGCGCGCAATCTCCGGCGCCCGGGCGCCGGCACCCACGATCGGCTTGGTCACGATTTCGATCAGCGGCACGCCGGCACGGTTGTAGTCGAGCAGCGATGTGGTGGCGCCGTGGATGCGCCCGGTCTCGCTGCCCAGGTGGGTCAGCTTGCCGGTGTCCTCCTCCATGTGCGCGCGTTCGATCTCCACCCGCCAGGTGGTGCCGTCCTCCAGCGGCGCATCCAGGTATCCATTGACGGCGATCGGCTCGTCGTACTGGGAGATCTGGTAATTCTTCGGCATGTCCGGGTAGAAGTAGTTCTTCCGGGCGAAGCGGCACCAGGGCACGATCTCGCAGTTCAACGCGAGCCCGATCCGGATCGCCGACTCCACTGCCGCGCGGTTGAGCACCGGCAGCGAGCCGGGCAGGCCGAGGCACACCGGGCACACCTGGGTGTTGGGTTCGGCGCCGAACGCGGTGGAGCAGCCGCAGAACATCTTGGTGACCGTCGACAGTTCGACGTGCACCTCGAGGCCGAGTACCGGGTCGAAACGCGCGAGGACGTCGTCGTAGTCCATGAGATCGGCGCTGGCGGCAAGACTCATGCCGTCGATCGTAATGGTGACCGCGAGCGCGGCGCCGCCGGGCGAAGCGGGTCACCACCAACAGGCCAGTGGTGACCGCGAGCGCGGCGCCGCCGGGCGATCTCAGGGCCAGTGCGGCGAGCGGGGCGCCGGGAATCGGCCGAGTTCCGCACCCCTGCCGGGGAACATGTCGGCCAGCACGGCCGCCATCTCGAGGTAGCTGCGCCGGCTTTCCTTGCTCAGTCGATCCAGCTCGATCTGTTTGCCGTCGTGTATGTGCCGATCGAACGGCAGCACCACCGTCGCGGCGACGCGGGCAGACAGTCGCTCCAGTTCCTTGGCGGCCAACAGCTCCACCCTGGCCGGCTCGACGTGGTTGACCGCCAGCACCGTCGACCGCACCAACGGCTGATATCCGTTGTTGCCCAGCCAATCCAGCGTGGTGGCCGTCTTCCGTATCGCGTCGATGGAGGTGCTGGTCACCACCACCAGCGCGCGCGCCTCGGGCAGAACCGCTTCCATCACACCCGAATTGAGGGCCTTGGCGCAGTCCACCAGCACCACGGAATAGTGGTTGCGCAGCAGGGAGAACGCTTTGACCACATCATGGCGCTCGAGTCGCCAGTCGGTCTGCGCGTAATCCGGCAACGCGAGCACTTCCAAGCCGAAATTGTTCATGTAGGTATGGGCCCGGACGTCGGCATAGTCGGTGATCGCCTTGTCGGCCAGCAGCTCGGCCATCCCCGGTGAGTGCGGACGGCCGTGCCGCTCCGCGAGGTCGCCGGCATCGATGTCGACGGCGATGACCCGGTCGTGGCGCACGTCGGCGAACGTCGAGCCCAGTGCCTCCACGACCGCCGTCTTGCCGACGCCGCCTTTGAGGTTGAGAACGGCGACGGGGAATGCGCCCCCGACGGCCGCGCGGATACGGCTGCGCAGGTCCTCTTTGTACTGCGCCTCTTTGCCGACGCCCAGATCGACGCCGGTCACGCGGTGGACCACTTCTCGCCAGCTAAACCGCGAGGATTCAGCCCGTTGCTGCTGGTCCAGCCCGTCCAGGGCCATTCCGCCGGGCAGCGGGGGCCGCCGCGGGGGCGAGGGGGCCCGCGA
>NZ_MVIJ01000057.1 GCF_002086735.1 Mycobacterium scrofulaceum
GTGCCGGGGACCAGGGGGGCCTGGGCGCGGGCGGCGATGTGGCGGGCGGTGACCTTGTCGCCGAGGTCGCGGATCGACTGGGGGCTGGGCCCGATCCAGATCAGGCCTGCGTCGATGACCGCCTGCGCGAAATCGGCGTTCTCCGAGAGGAAGCCGTAGCCGGGGTGGACGGCGTTGGCGCCCGACTTGGCCGCCGCGTCGAGGAGCTTGCCGATGTCCAGGTAGGACTCCGCGGACGTCTGGCCGCCCAGGGCGAACGCCTCGTCGGCGAGGCGCACGTGCGGCGCGTCGGCGTCGGGCTCGGCGTACACCGCCACGCTGGGCAGCCCTGCGTCGCGGGCCGCCCGGATCACCCGGACAGCGATCTCGCCGCGGTTGGCGACAAGCACTTTGGAGATCCTCGAGCTGGCGTGACTAGCCACTGCGCCTCCTGTTTGGCATATCTGCGGACGTGTTTCCCCGCGCGTCTTTAAGAGAGTTTCTTACAACTCGAACGAAGTCTAAGCGCCGCGCCGTCGCGCCTTTGAGGCGGTGCCGGATTTCTCAGGTCGTCTCACGTAGGCGCCGCTTGATGCGGGCGAGCATCGCCGACATACCGCGCAGTCGCAACGGACTGATCAGCGCGGCCAACCCCAGGTCGGTGTAGAAGTCCTCGGGCACCGCGAGGATGTCGGCGGCGGGCTGCTCGTCGAGGCCGGCCGCCAGGATCGACGCGAACCCCCGGGTGGTCGGAGCCTCGGCGGGTGCGCTGAAGTGCAACCGCACCCGGTTCGGGTCGCTGGCGTCGACGTGGAGGAAGAGCGGGGTCTGGCACTCGGGCACCGGCTCCATGGCCCGTTCCTCCAACTCCGGTGGCAGGGCCGGGAGGTCGTTGGCGAATTCCAGCAGCAGCGTCAGCTTGTCCTGACCCTGCACTTCGGCGAAGTCGGACACGACCTCGGCCAACGGGGCGGGCAGGGTCATCGGGGCGGAGCGTCCCCCGGGTCGTCGCCGCCGACGATCGGCGTGCGCACGGTGTTGCCCCATTCGGTCCACGATCCGTCGTAGTTGCGCACCCCGGGCTTGCCGAGCAGGTAGGTGAGCACGAACCAGGTGTGGCTGGACCGCTCGCCGATGCGGCAGTACACGACGGTCTTGTCGTCCGGGTCGATGAAGCCGTAGAGCTCCTCGAGCTCCTCGCGGCTGCGAAACCGCCCGCTCTCGTCGACGGCCCTGGCCCAGGGAATGGACCGGGCGGTCGGGATGTGTCCGCCGCGCAGCACACCCTCCTCCGGGTAGTCGGGCATGTGGGTGCGCTTGCCGGTGTACTCGTCCGGCGAGCGCACGTCGATCAGCGGTTGGGTGCCCAGGATGCCCAGCACGTCGTCCTTGAAGGCCCGGATCGGTTCGTCGTTGCGCGCGACGACGGGGTAGCCGGAGGAGGTCTTGGTCGGGACGTCCAGGGTGGTCTCCCGGCGCTCGGCCAGCCACAGGTCGCGCCCGCCGTTGAGCAGGCGCACGTCGGGGTGACCGAACAGGGTGAAGACCCACAGCGCGTAGGCCGCCCACCAGTTGCTCTTGTCGCCGTAGATCACCACCGTGTCGTCGCGCGCGATGCCCTTGCGGTCCATCAGCTCGGCGAACTGCTCGCCGTTGATGTAGTCGCGCACCCTCGGGTCGTTGAGGTCGGTGTGCCAGTCGATCTTGACCGCGCCGGGGATATGGCCGACGTCGTAGAGCAGGACGTCCTCGTCGGATTCGACGATCACCAGGCCGGGGGTGCCCAGGTGGGCGGACACCCAGTCGGCGGTGACCAGCCGTTCGGGGTGGGCGTAACCCGTCAGGGTCGGGCTGGGATCGGGGGGTAAGGCCACGCAGCCGAGCCTACCGCCAGGGGCAGAACCCGCGGTTGCCGCCGTTCGCACGCCGCGACACATAAACGTCTGCGAAGACACGCCGTTGTGGGTCGCAGAGGATTATGTTTCGCGGTTCGCGGGGTTGCCGGCCCACAGCGCGGTCACCGACAGCCCCGCGCGGCCCAGCAGCGACCGCAGCAGCGGCAGGCTCACGCCGATCACGTTCGACGGGTCGCCCTCGATGCCGTCGACGAACCAGCCGCCCAGCCCGTCCAGGGTGAACCCGCCCGCCACGTCCAGCGGCTCCCCGCCGGCGACGTACGCCCGCAGGTCGGAGTCGGCGGGCGCGGCGAAACGCACTGTGGTGCGGGCGGATTCCACCTCGCGTCGGGTGAGGGTGCCGCCCTCCAGGCGCAACAGGCAGTGGCCGGTGTGCAGCCGGCCCGACCGGCCGCCCATGCGGCGCCACTGGGCCGCCGCCGCCTCGGCCGACCCGGGCTTGCCGCACAGCTCGCCGTCGAGGTAGAGCATCGAATCACAGCCCAGGACAACGCAATTCGCGGCGACGGCGCCGTCCAGCTCGTTCGCCACCCGCTCGGCCTTGGCCGCCGCCAGCGCGCAGACCACCTCGGCCGGTTCGGCGTCGGGCCCCAGTCCGGAGACGACGGCGTCTTCGTCCACCCCGGAGACCACGACCAGCGGATCGACGCCGGCCTGGCGGAGCACCCTGCGGCGCCCCGGCGAGGCCGAGGCGAGGACCAGGCGGGTCAACGCTTCATGTGCGTCATCTGCTGGAAGGTGAGCCGCTGGTAGTTGGACATCGCGAAACGCAGCCGGTCCACCGGCAGGCCCCACCGGGTGCGCTCGGGCTCGCCGGGTTCGGGCACGCCTCCCCCGACGGAGCCCAGCGCCGCGACCAGCGCGGCCACCTCCTCGTCGGTGGGATGACCCTTGAGGATGCGGATGTGCGGCTCGTGTGCCTGTGGCGCGGCTTCAGTTGCCTCGGAACCGTTTTCGTCGCTCAGTTCGTTCGTCACAGCGGTATGTTCCCGTGCTTCTTGGGGGGCAGGTGCGAGATCTTGTGCTCCAGCAGCCGCAGCGCCGTGCCGATATAGCCGCGGGTGTGCGACGGCGGGATCACCGCGTCGACGTAGCCCCGCTCGGCGGCGACGTACGGGTTGACCAAAGTGTCCTCGTACTCCTGCTGCAGCTCCAGCCGCAGCGCGTCGACGTCCTTGCCCTCCTTGGCCGCCTCGCCCAGCTGCTTGCGGTAGACGAAGCCGACGGCCCCGGAGGCGCCCATCACCGCGATCTGCGCGGTGGGCCAGGCGATGTTGACGTCGCAGCCCATGTCCTTGGAGCCCATGACGCAGTACGCGCCGCCGTAGGCCTTGCGGGTGATGACGGTAATCTTCGGGACGGTGGCCTCGCCGTAGGCGAACAGCAGCTTGGCGCCGCGCCGGATGATGCCGTTGTACTCCTGGCCGGTGCCGGGCAGGAAGCCCGGGACGTCCACCAGCATGATGATCGGGATGTTGAAGCAGTCGCAGGTCCGCACGAACCGGGCCGCCTTCTCCGAGGCGTTGATGTCCAGGCAGCCGGCGAACTGGGTGGGCTGGTTGGCCACGATCCCGACCGGCCGGCCCTCGATGCGGCCGAACCCCACGACGATGTTGGTGGCGTAGCCGTTCTGGATCTCCAGGAACTCGTCGTCGTCGAGGATGCGGGTGATCACCTCGTGCATGTCGTACGGCTGGTTCGCCGAGTCCGGGATCAGGGTGTCCAGCTCGAGGTCCTCGTCGGTGAGGTTGTCCTCGATCGCACCCTCCGGGACGGGCTCGGCGTAGCGCGGCGCGTCGGTGGCGTTGTTCGGCGGCAGGTAGCTCAGCAGGTCGCGCACCCAGTCGAAGGCGTCCTGCTCGCCCGAGGCGACGTAGTGCAGGGTGCCCGACTTGGCCATGTGGGTGTGGGCGCCGCCGAGCTCCTCCATGGTGACGTCCTCGCCCGTGACCGTCTTGATGACGTCCGGCCCGGTGATGAACATCTGGCTGGTCTGGTCGACCATCACCACGAAGTCGGTCAGGGCGGGGGAGTAGACGTGCCCGCCGGCCGCGGCGCCCATGATCAGCGAGATCTGCGGGATGACGCCCGAGGCCAGGATGTTGTTGCGGAAGATCTTGCTGTACAGGCCGAGCGAGACCACGCCCTCCTGGATCCGCGCGCCCGCGCCGTCGTTGATGCCGATCAGCGGGCGGCCGGTCTTGATCGCCAGCTCCTGGACCTTGACGATCTTCTCGCCGTACACCTCGCCCAGGCTGCCGCCGAACACCGTGGCGTCCTGGCTGAAGATGCACACCTCGCGGCCGTCGATGGTGCCGTAGCCGGTGATCACGCCGTCGCCCAGCGGCCGGTTGTTCTCCAGCCCGAAGTTCTTGCTGCGGTGTCGCGCCAGCGCGTCGAGCTCCACGAACGAGTCCTCGTCGAGCAGGGCGAGGATGCGCTCGCGGGCGGTCAGCTTGCCCTTGGCGTGCACCTTGTCGACGGCCTCTTCGCCCACCGGGTGCAGCGACTCTTCCCGGCGCTTGTGCAGCTCGGCCAGCTTGCCGGCCGTGGTGTGGATGTCGATGGTGTGCTCGGCTGCGGGCTCTGCGGTATGAGAAGAGGAGTCGGTAACGCTTGTCATGGGAGTCGAGCTTAGCGGCGAGGTAGTCTCCGCTGATGGACGCCCGCCCGGTGGGAACTGCGGACTGGGCGGCCGAATGCGATGTGCTGGTCGCGGGATCGGGGGGTGGCGGGGTCACCGGCGCCTACACCGCGGCGCGCGAGGGCCTGGACGTGCTGCTGGTCGAGGCCACGTCGAAATTCGGTGGGACCACCGCCTACTCCGGTGGGGGTGGGGTGTGGTTTCCCTGCAACCCGGTGCTGGTCCGGGCCGCCCCGCCCGGCTCCTTTGACGACACCATCGAGGACGCGCTCACCTACTACCACGCCGTGGTCGGCGACCGCACCCCCCGTGAGCTGCAGGAAGCCTACGTCCGCGGCGGCGCGCCGCTGATCGAGTATTTGGAGGCCGATCCCCTGCTGAAGTTCGTGCCGCTGCCCTGGCCGGACTACTACGGCAGGGCGCCGAAGGCGCGGCTGGACGGTCGGCGCCACATCGCCGCGAAGCCCTGGAAGGTGGCCGCCGCCCCCGAACTGCGGGAGGCGATCCGCGGACCGCTGGACACCGACCGGCTCGGCGCACAACCGCCCTCCGACTACTACTTGGGGGGTCGCGCCCTGATCGCGCGGTTCCTCACGGCCATCGGTCAGTACCCGAACGCGTCGCTGCGGCGCAACACCGCCCTGGTCGAGCTGGTCCTGTCCGGCGGGGCCGTGACCGGAGCGATCGTGGAGAGCGATGGTCAGCGCAGCGCGATCCGCACCCGGCTCGGCGTGCTGCTGGCCGCCGGCGGCTTCGAGAACAACGAGGAATTGCGGCGCAGGTACGGGGTGCCGGGCGCGGCGCGAGACACCATGGGCGGCCCGGGGAGTCGCGGTCTGGCGCTGCGGGCCGGCATCGCCGCGGGCGCCGCCACCGACCTGCTGGACCAGGCGTGGTGGTCGCCGGGCATGACCCATCCCGACGGCCGGTCCGCCTTCGCGCTGTGGTTCACCGGCGGCATCTTCGTCAACCAGGACGGCGACCGGTTCGTCAACGAGTCCCGCGCCTACGACCGGGCCGGGCGCGAGATCATCGCGCAGCTGCGCGACGGCTCACTCACGTTGCCGTACTGGATGATCTACGACGACAAGGAGGGCGAGGTGCCGCCGGTGAAGGCGGCCAACGTCACCATCGTGGAGACCGAGAAGTACGTCGCCGCCGGCCTGTGGCACACCGCGGACACCCTCGAGGACCTCGCCGCCGAGATCGGTGTGCCCGGGGAGAACCTGGCGGCAACGGTGGCCCGGTTCAACGGTTTTGCCGCGTCCGGCGTCGACGAGGACTTCGGCAGGGGCGACGAGGCTTTCGACCGCGCGTTCTCGGGGGGCGCCTCGCCGCTGGTGCCCATCGACTCGCCGCCGTATCACGCCGCGGCGTTCGGCATCTCGGACCTGGGCACCAAGGGCGGCCTGCGCACCGACACCGCCGCCCGGGTGCTCGACACGTCGGGCAACCCGATCCCCGGCTTGTACGCCGCCGGCAACACGATGGCCGCGCCCAGCGGCACCGCGTATCCCGGCGGCGGCAACCCGATCGGGACCAGCATGCTGTTCAGTCACCTGGCCGTGCTGGACATGCTCGACCGGCGCCGCTGAGTTCTAGGCTGGGTCCGGTGACGGACCGAGACCGCCTCCCAGCACCGTTGGACCAGGCCGCATTACGAGCCGAGCTGATCGGTACCGGACTCGGCTGGCGCCGGCTCGACGTCGTCGAGGAAACGGGCTCCACCAACGCCGACCTGCTCGCGCAGGCGGCGTCCGGGGCGGATCTGGCCGGGGCCGTGCTGATCGCCGAGCACCAGACGGCCGGGCGGGGGCGGCAGGGGCGCGGGTGGTCGGCCACGCCCCGCACCCAGATCACGATGTCGGTGGGGGTCAGCGTCGTCGACGTGCCGACCGCCGGGTGGGGCTGGCTGCCGCTGGCGACCGGGGTGGCGGTGGTCGACACGGTGGCCCCGCTGCTCGACGGGGTCGAGGTGGGGCTCAAGTGGCCCAACGACGTGCTGGCGGGCCTCCCGGGCTCCCCGGGCAAGCTGGCCGGCATCCTGGCCGAGGTGGCCCGGCCGGTGGTGGTGATCGGCTTGGGGCTCAACGTGTTTGAGGCACCCGACGGCATCGAGGGGGCGACCTCGCTGGCCGACCTCGGCCTCGCGTCGCCCGACCGCACCCGGGTGGTGAGCGCTCTGCTGACCGAGCTGGGGCGGCGGATCGTCGCCTGGCGCGCCGCGCGCGGGGCGGACTGGGCGCTGGCGGCCGACTACCGGGCGCGGAGCCTCACCCTGGGCAACCGGGTGCGGGCCCACCTGCCCGGCGGCCGGGAGGTCGTCGGACTCGCGACCGCCGTCGACGACCAGGGCAGGCTGTGCATCGACACCGGGGCGCAGACCGTCGTCGTTTCCGCGGGCGACGTGGTGCATTTGCGCTAGCTGAGGGCAGGCCCCGTCATGGGACGTAATCCCACCCCTGGCCGGCGTCGCCATTGCACCAGCGAGTAGAGACCAGCGTCGCGGGATCAGGGCCGCCCAGGACCGTGAGGCAGGCACCCAGAAGTGCGGTCGTGACCTGGCCGTCGGGTTGGGCGGTCCATCGTTGGCCGGGCATGTTCAGACATGGCCCGAGGCGGGCAAACGCACTATCGCTGGGCTTGGTCAGGCAGCTCCCGGGGAAGGCCACGCTTTCGAGCTGCAGGCCATTGACGTTCCAGCGCTGGAAATCCGAGCCATTGCACGGGTTGATCAACAGCGCGCTGTACCAACTTCCCGTCGGGGCGTCCAGACAGACATCGCCTAGTCGGCTCTTGACCTGGACCGGGCCGTCGGCGGCAGCCGGGCCTGCGCCCAGGACCACGACACCGAGCGCTGCCCCGACGGCGCCAACGGCCTTGCCGAGACCGCCGAGGGATTCCGACCCGTGCACCGCCCGCATTGCCGACTGTCTGCGGGTTCTTTCTGAGTGCACCGAAAGATATTAAGGCGCCGAGGCGATGACGCATTGCAGCAAAGTGGGGCTAATGTCGGCGAGCATGAGTTATCCCGATAACGTCCTGGCCGCCGGCGAGCAGGTTATCGTCCACCGCCACCCGCACTGGAAGCGGTTGATCTGGCCCGTCGTGGCGTTGCTGCTAGCGACCGCGCTGGCGTCGTTCGGGTCCGGATACCTCAACTCGACGCATTGGGACCAGCTGGCCAAGAACGTCATCTACGGCGTCATCTGGGGCGTCTGGCTGGTGATCGTCGGGTGGCTGACGCTGTGGCCGTTCTTGAGCTGGCTGACCACGCATTTCGTCGTGACGAACCGGAGGGTGATGTTTCGGCACGGGGTGGCCACCCGCACCGGAATCGATATCCCGCTGGCGCGGATCAACAGCGTGGAATTCCGCGACCGGATTACCGAACGAATGTTTCGCACCGGGACGCTGATTATCGAATCGGCGTCACAGGATCCGTTGGAGTTCTACGACATTCCGCGTTTGCGCGAGGTGCACGCGCTGCTTTATCACGAAGTCTTCGACACCCTCGGGTCGGAGGAGTCGCCCAGCTGAGTCGACCGGCTGGCCCGGTTGCGCCAGGCGCGCAGCGGCGTCACGTTCCCACCCTCGATCTCGTCCTCGAGCATCTCGGCGATGCCGCCGGCGGTCAGCGCGGACTCCAGGGCCTTCTCGGGGTTGCGGGCGAACTCGTCGGGGAACACCCAGCGCCGAAACGCCCAGAAGCGGAACGCCATCTGCAGCAAATTGCCGATGATGTAGGCCGAGATGAAGTCGGCGATGTTCTCCACGGTCAGCGAGACCATCGGCTCGCGCAGTTGCAGGACGTAGCTGGAGAACCACAGCGGCGCCATGGACAGCAGCACCCCCACGCCGCTGAACGCGAAGAACAGCAGCGCCTCGTGGTGGCGTTCCCGGCCGCCGCGGTCGCGGAAGCTCCATTCCCGGTTCAGCACGTAGGACGCGATGACCGCGACGATGCCGGCGATCACCTTCGCGGTGACCGGCTTGTAGTCCAGAATTGTCAGCTTCAGCGTGTAGAAAATCGCCGAGTCGATCACGAACGTGGTTCCGCCGACGATGGCGAATTTGATCAGTTCGTGGTGGCGCTGCAAATAGGGCTGAATAAACCCGGGCATGCGCTCGATTGCGGCTTCGGCGAAGGGCACAAGTGGTCAGTGTACGGACGGACACAAAATCGACGCAAAATCGTACATAACGATTCGGCGTCACCGCCGGTCAACACGCCGCCGGCGCCGTGACACCATGATGGCCGTGCCGAGTACACGCCCGCCGGGGGCCGCCCCCGCAGTAGCCCCGTTGGTCGCCATGGTCGGCGGTGGCCAGCTGGCCCGGATGACCCACCAGGCCGGGATCGCCCTGGGGCAGACCCTCCGGGTGCTGGCCACCGCCGCCGACGAAGCGGCCGCGCAGGTCACGCCCGACGTGGTGATCGGGTCGCACACCGACCTGGAAGACCTGCGCCGGGTCGCCGCCGGCGCCCATGTGCTGACGTTCGATCACGAGCACGTGCCGACCGAGCTGCTGGACAAGCTGGTCGCCGAGGGCGTCAACGTCGCCCCGCCGCCGCAGGCGCTGGTGCACGCCCAGGACAAGCTGGTCATGCGCCGGCGGCTGGAGGCGCTCGACGTTCCGGTGCCCCGCTACGCCGAGATCGGCACCGTCGACGAACTCGACGCGTTCGCGCGGCGGATAGCCGGCCCCGTGGTGGTGAAAGCGGTGCGTGGGGGGTATGACGGGCGCGGGGTGCGGATGGCCCGCGACCCGTCGCATGCCCGCGAGATCGCGGCCGGTTTCCTGGCCGACGGCGTGCCGGTGATGGCCGAGGAACAGGTTAACCTGCGCCGCGAACTGTCGGCCCTGGTGGCCCGGTCGCCGTTCGGGCAGGGCGCGGCGTGGCCGGTCGTCGAGACCGTGCAGCGCGACGGAATCTGCGTCCAGGTGGTCGCGCCCGCGCCCGGGCTGCCCGCCAAGGTCGCCGCCGACGCGCAGCGGCTGGCGTTGCGACTGGCGGGCGAACTCGGGGTGGTGGGCGTGCTGGCGGTCGAGCTGTTCGAGACCGCCGACGGCGCGCTGCTGGTCAACGAGCTCGCGATGCGGCCGCACAATTCCGGGCACTGGACCATGGACGGCGCGCGCACCAGCCAGTTCGAACAGCACCTGCGGGCGGTGCTGGACTACCCGCTCGGCGACACCGACGCCATCGCGCCGGTGACGGTGATGGCCAACGTGCTGGGCGCCCCGCAACGGCCGGCGATCACCCTCGACGAGCGGGTCCACCACCTGTTCGCGCGGATGCCCGACGCCCGCGTGCACCTCTACGGCAAGGAGGAGCGGCCCGGCCGCAAGGTCGGCCACGTCAATTTCCTCGGCGCCGACCTGGCCGGGCTGGCTGGGCTGCGTGAACGCGCCGCGCTCGCGGCACACTGGTTGTCACACGGGCGGTGGACGGACGGATGGGATCCGCATGACTAAACAACCCAGGGTCGGCGTGATCATGGGCAGCGACAGCGACTGGTCGGTGATGTCCGACGCCGCCGAGGCGCTGGCCGAGTTCGACGTCCCCGCCGAGGTCCGGGTGGTCTCGGCGCACCGCACGCCGGGGGTGATGTTCGACTACGCGCGCGGCGCGGCCGGCCGCGGCATCGAGGTGATCATCGCCGGTGCCGGGGGCGCCGCCCACCTGCCCGGGATGGTCGCCTCGGCGACGCCGCTGCCGGTGATCGGGGTGCCCGTGCCGCTGGCGCGCCTGGACGGCCTGGACTCGCTGCTGTCGATCGTGCAGATGCCCGCGGGCGTCCCGGTCGCCACGGTCTCGATCGGGGGCGCCCGCAACGCCGGCCTGCTCGCCGTGCGCATCCTCGGCGCGTCCGACCCGGAGCTGCGGGCCCGCCTCGTCGAGTTTCAAGGCCGGCTGGCCGAGAGCGTGCGGGCCAAGGATGAGGCGCTGCAGAAGCTGCACGGTAAAGTTACCGGCGAGTAGCAAGGAGGCTTGAGATGGCTGGTTGGGGCGGAGACCCGTCGTTCGATTTGTTCCAGTTGCCCGAGGAGCACCAGGAGCTGCGCGCGGCGATCCGGGCGTTGGCGGAGAAGGAGATCGCCCCGCACGCCGCCGACGTCGACGAGAACTCGCGGTTTCCCGAGGAGGCGCTCGAGGCGCTGAACGCGTCGGGCTTCAACGCCGTGCACGTGCCCGAGGAGTACGGCGGGCAGGGTGCGGATTCGGTGGCGGCGTGCATCGTGATCGAGGAGGTCGCCCGGGTCGACGCGTCGGCGTCGCTGATTCCCGCGGTGAACAAGCTGGGCACGATGGGGTTGATCCTGCGCGGCTCCGACGAGCTCAAGAAGCAGGTGTTGCCGTCGATCGCCGAGGGCACCGCGATGGCCTCCTACGCGCTGTCCGAGCGGGAGGCCGGCAGTGACGCGGCCTCGATGCGCACCCGGGCCAAGGCCGACGGCGACGACTGGATCCTCAACGGCGCCAAGTGCTGGATCACCAACGGCGGCAAGTCGTCGTGGTACACGGTGATGGCGGTGACCGACCCGGACAAGGGCGCCAACGGCATCTCGTCGTTCATGGTGCACAAGGATGACGAGGGCTTCACGGTGGGTCCGAAGGAACGCAAGTTGGGCATCAAGGGCTCGCCGACCACCGAGCTGTACTTCGAGAACTGCCGCATCCCGGGGGATCGGATCATCGGCGAGCCGGGTACGGGCTTCAAGACCGCGCTGGCCACGCTGGATCACACCCGGCCCACCATCGGCGCCCAGGCGGTCGGGATCGCCCAGGGCGCGCTGGACGCCGCGATCGCCTACACCAAGGACCGCAAGCAGTTCGGCCGTCCGGTCGCCGACAACCAGGGTGTGCAGTTCATGCTCGCCGACATGGCCATGAAGCTCGAGTCCGCCCGGCTGATGGTCTACCACGCGGCCGCGCGCGCCGAGCGCGGCGAATCCCACCTGGGCTTCATCTCCGCGGCGTCGAAGTGCTGGGCGTCCGACGTCGCGATGGAGGTGACCACCGACGCGGTGCAGCTGTTCGGTGGTGCTGGCTACACCGTCGACTTCCCCGTCGAGCGGATGATGCGCGATGCCAAGATCACCCAGATCTACGAGGGCACCAACCAGATCCAGCGCGTGGTCATGTCACGGGCCCTGCTGCGCTGAGTGACCTATAGGATCACCGACGGTTAACCATTCGGGGTGGTGAGGCCGCACGTAGAGTCGTGCGGATCGGTCTTGTCCGCGGCAGGGGGTCTCAGTGAATAGTGCGGCTTCCTCCGCGCATCCTCGGATGACCGGGAATTGATGCCGGTGCGCGCCCCGGTGGCCCCGGCCGCGACTTGGCAGTCGTTGTCGTTGCTGTTGGTCGAGGACGACCGCGCCGACGCGGTGTTGGTCGAAGACCTGATCGCCGACGCCGTGGCCGACATCCGGGTGGTGTGGGCGCAGTCGATGGCGCACGCGGAGCGGGAGCTGGCCTCGGCCCGGCCCGACTGCGTGCTGCTGGATCTGCACCTGCCCGACGCCAACGGCATCGACGCGCTGGACCGCATCGCCAAGCACGACGCCACGGTCCCGATCGTCGTGCTGACCGGCCTGAACGACGAGTACTTCGGCGCCTCCGCGGTCGCGGCCGGCGCCCAGGACTATCTGGTCAAGGGCCGCGTCGAGCCCGAGATGCTGCGCCGAGCGCTGCTGTACGCGATCGAGCGCAAGCGCGCCGAGCTGATCGCGGCCGACCTGCACGCCACCCGGCTGCGCGCCCGCGAGAACGCGCTGCTGGAGCGCGGCCTGCTGCCCTCCCCGCTGCTGCTGGACAACCCCGGCGTCGACATCGTCGCCCGGTACCGGCCGAGCCGCGTGGACGCGCTGCTGTGCGGTGACTTCTACGACGTGGTGCAGACGCCCGACCGGGTCGTCCGCGTGCTGATCGGCGACGTGGCCGGGCACGGGCCGCACGAGGCCGCCCTGGGCGCGGCCTTGCGGATCGCCTTCCGCGCGCTCACCTTCGCCGGCGTGCACGGGGTCGAACTGATGCGGCAGCTCGAACGGGTGCTGCACTCCGAGCGAACGGACACCGGCGTCTTCGCGACCGTGCTCAGCCTGGAGATCCCACCGGACAGCCCGCGCATCACCGCCATCCGCGCCGGCCATCCCGGCATGCTGTTGCAGCGCGACGGCACCGTGGAATGGGTGGAGCCGCCGGGCGGTCCCGCCCTGGGGCTGCGCGCCGACGACGACTGGCCGCGGCACGAGATGGACCTGCCCGCCGGTCACGGCCTGCTGCTGCTGACGGACGGGCTGTTCGAGGGCTACTCGGGAATGGGCACCCGCCGGCTCGGCGAGGACGGCCTGCTCGAGCTGGCCCGGGCGCACGCCGACAGGCCCGGCCCGGACTTCGTCGACGCCCTGATCGACGGGGCCCAGCAGCTCGCCCAGCCGCAGGGCGGCCTCACCGACGACATCGCCGTGCTGCGGGTGGAAAGGACCACCACGTGACCCCGAGGTTGCGCCGCCTGCGCCCGTCGGAGCTCACGGTGCGCGGATGGCACGCCCTCGTCCTGGTCAGCATGGGCGTGATGGTGCTCGCCGGCGCGCTGGTCGGCGCGGCGCTGCTCAACCGCACCGACGAGATGACGCACGAACTCGTCGACAACATCCAGCCGGCGCGCGTGGCGGCCTTCCAACTGCAGGCCGCGCTGCGCGACCAGGAGACCGGCATCCGTGGCTACCTGATCGCAGGCGACCGGCAGTTCCTCATGCCGTACTACGACGGGCAGCACAGCGAACAGGCCGCGGCGCAAGAGATCCGGCGCCGCCTGGGCGAGCGCCCCGACCTCATGGGCGACCTGGACGCGATCGAGGACGCCGCCACCAAGTGGCGGGCGAGCTATGCCGAACCGGTCATCGCCACGGTGCTGCCCAACGGCAAGAACGTCACCAGCAAGCCGTCGGCGGAGCGCGGCAAGGCCGAATTCGACCATCTGCGAACCCTTTTCGACAAGCAGGACGCGAACCTGTCGGCGGCGCGGGCGGCCGCCGCGGCCGAGCTCAAGCGCGTCGACGCCTGGCGCGACCGGGCCCTGGGGGCGATGGTGGTGCTGTTCTTCGTCACCGCCGGCGTGCTGGGGCTCCTGATCCGGGACACGGTCGCCCGCCCGCTGGCAGCGCTGGCCGCGGCGTGCCGGCGGATCACCCAGGGCAGCTTCGACGAGAGCATCTCGCCGCCGCGGCGGCCCAAGGACGTTCGCGACATGGCGCTTGACGTGGAGAACATGCGCAGGCGGATGGTCGAGGAGCTCGAGATCTCCCGTTCGGCGCAGGCGCAACTCGATGAGCAGGCGGCCGAATTGCGCCGGTCCAACACCGAGCTCGAACAGTTCGCCTACGTGGCGTCGCACGACCTGCAGGAGCCACTGCGCAAGGTCGCGTCCTTCTGTCAGCTGCTGGAGCGGCGCTACGGCGACCAGCTCGACGAGCGCGGCATCGAATACATCGGATTCGCGGTCGACGGCGCCAAACGGATGCAGGCGCTGATCAACGACCTGCTCACGTTCTCCCGCGTCGGCCGGCTCGGCACCACCGAAACCGACGTCAATCTCGACACCACGCTGGATTCCGGCCTGGCCAACCTGGCCACCGCGATCGAGGAGTCGGACGCCGAGATCGTGCGCCCCGACGCCCTGCCCCGGATCAAGGGCGATCCGATGCTGCTGACGATGCTGTGGCAGAACCTCATCGGCAATGCGGTGAAGTTCCGGCACAAGGATCGCCGGCCCCGCGTCGTCATCGAATGCGAACCGGGCACCGGCGGCCACGACGGCGAATGGGTGATCACCGTGTCGGACAACGGGATCGGCATTCCCCAGGAGTTCTCCGACAAGGTCTTCGTCATCTTCCAGCGCCTGCACGGCCGCGAGGTGTACGCGGGAACCGGGGTCGGCCTCGCGCTGGTCAAGAAGATCGTCGAGCACCATGGCGGGACCATCCGGATCGACCCCACCCGCACCGAGGGAACCCGGTTCGAGTTCACCCTGCCCATGCCCGCGCCCGAGCCCGTTGGCGAAGCAGACTCAGACGCTTTGGAAGGAGCGCATCAATGACATTAGAAAGCAGGGCGATCGACATCCTGCTCGTCGAGGACGACCCGGGGGACGAGCTCATCACGCGGGAAGCGTTCGAGCACAACAAGTTGCATAACCGGCTGCACGTCGCGCACGACGGCGAGGAAGGCCTCGACTACCTCTATCGGCGCGGTCCGTTCCAGGACGCGCCGCGGCCCGACCTCATCCTGCTGGACCTGAACCTGCCGAAATACGACGGGCGCCAGCTGCTGGAGAAGATCAAGTCCGACCCGGACCTGGCCCGGATCCCGGTCGTCGTGCTCACCACCTCCTCGGCGGAGGAAGACATCCTGCGCAGCTACAAGCTGCACGCCAACGCCTATGTCACCAAGCCGGTCGACCTGGACCAGTTCATGAAGGCGGTCCGGCAGATCGACGAGTTCTTCGTCCAGGTGGTGCGGCTGCCCAGCCAGTGACGGCTTATGGGGTGGTGGTTTGCGGGGCGGTGAGGAACTCCTCGTTGTGCTGCCCCGGCGCCGGCGGCGGTTCGGCGGCCGCCGCGTCGAAGCTCGAGTAGCGCGCCGGCATGCGGACCACCGTGACCGCGTCGCCGCCGGCGCCCACCCGCAGCGCGAGCTCGTTCTCGGCGAACAGCGGGGTGTCCACCACCTGCTTCCAGGTGTAGGCGAGGCAGGCCATCAGGCCGCCCTGCTGCAGCAGCTCAACCCATTCCGCCGCGGTCTTGGCGGCCAGCGCCGACTCGAGCTCCTCGGTCAACTCCGGGTAATTCATTGCGCGCGAACGCTGGTCGACGAACCGCTCGTCGGTCAGCAGGTCCGGCCGGCCGATGAGCTGGCACAGCTTCGCCCAGTGCTTGGGCACGTACGCGCTGATCACCAGGTACCCGTCGGCGGCCCTGAACGCGTCGGAGGGCTGGGTGGCGAAGCCGACTCCCTTGCGCCGCTTGGGTTTCGGCGTCGCATCGGGCTTGGGCGCCTCGCTCGGCTTGTTCAGGTGGATCGTGAGCTGGCCGGCCTGCAGGTTGACCGCGACGTCATACATGGCGACCCGCACCACGTCGGCCACGCCGTGGCGCTCCCGGTTGAGCAGCGCGGCCAGCACCGCCTGCGCCAGCACGTGGCCGCTGGCGGCGTCGACGAGCTGGAAGGGGATGATCTGCGGTTTGCCGGTCGGCGTCGGCATGCCGGTGGTCATGCCGGATTCGGCCGCGACCATCAGGTCGACGCCCGGCCTGCTGCCGTGCGGTCCGTTGCCGCCGTAGGCCGACAGCCGCGCGTAGACGAGTTTCGGGTTGCGGGCGCGCAATTCGTCGGGACCCAGGCCCATGCGCTCCATCACGCCCGGGCGGAACCCTTCCAGCACCACGTCGGCGGTGTCGGCCAGCCGCAGGATCTGTTGCTTGGCCTGGTCGTCGGTGAGGTCCACCGCCACCGATTTCTTGCCCCGGTTGTGCGGCAGGAACAGCGTGGGCAGCGGCGGGCGCCCGGGCAGCACCGCCGTGATCTGCCGGGCCGCCTCACCCAGGGGCGCCTCGACCTTGATCACCTCGGCGCCCAGGTCGGCCAGCACCTGCCCGGCCAGCGGGCCGGCGATGTTCTGGGTGAAATCCAGTACCCGGAACCCGTCAAGTGGCTTGGCGGGCGTGCTGTCTGCCATGGGTGGCCTTCCGTCAACGGGCCGTGTGCAACTCCGCGATGCAGTAGTAGTTCTGCGCGAACGGCGCACCGGGGTCGGTGCGCTGCAAAGGTAACCCGTTGTCGGCCAACAACTGATTCAGGGGTGTGCGAACCGGGCGCCAGCCGTGCCGCTCCAGGTACGTCCCCGCGTCGTTGCGCTCGCCCGGGAAGCCCAGGTCGCCCAGCGCGATGTCCAGGCCGTTCTCCCGCCACTTCTGGCTGGCGGCGTTCAAGGCGTCCCCGTTGTCGCCGGAGTTGATGAAGACCTCGGCCACCAGCCGGCTGCCGTCGGCGCTGAGCGCGGTGATGTCGTCGAGCAGCCGGTCCTGCGCCTCGGGCGGCAGGAAGCCGAGCAGGCCCTCGGCGGCCCAGGCGGTCGGCCGCCCGGTGTCGAACCCGGCCTCACGCAGCGCCGCCGGCCAGTCGTGGCGCAGGTCGATCGGGACGGCGCGGACCTCGGCGGTGGGCTCGGCGCCCAGCTCGGCGATGGTGGCGGTCTTGAACTCGATGACCTGCGGCTGGTCGATCTCGAACACCGTGGTGCCCGCCGCCCAGGGCAACCGATAGGCGCGCGCGTCCAGGCCGGAGGCCAGGATGACCACCTGGCGGATGCCGGTCTCGCCGGCCTCGGCGAAGAACGCGTCGATGTAGCGCGTGCGCGCGGCCAACATGTCGGTCATGCGTTGCATGCCCCACGGCGCGCCGGGCTCGTCGACGTCTGCCGAGCTCAGTTCGCCGGCGGCCCATCGCGTCATGAAGTCGACGCCGACGGCGCGCACCAGGGGCTCGGCGAACGGATCGTCGATCAACCCGTCGCGGGTGGCCCTGGCCCGCCCGGCCGCCACCATGGTGGCGGTGGCCCCCACGCTCGTGGCCAAATCCCAGCTGTCGTTGTCGGTGCGCGTCATCGTCAGTGCCCTTTCGGTGGAGTCGTTAACCAGAGTAACGATGGTGACGAAAGACCCACCCGGTAGTGGCGTTGCGCCCTTCTCGGCGGCCGGGGCGGGCGGCAGCATCGAGGCGTGCAGATTCTTCGGCGCGTGGATTTGGAAGCCCGGTCACTGCTGCTGTACGCCCGGTCCGGGGGATTGCGGTGGGTCCCGCCCGGCCGGGTCGTGCCGGTGCTGCGCGCCGTGCGCCGCTACGGACTGCTCGGCGCGGCGACGGCGATCGCCGCCGGGCGGGACCGCGACGGGGTGGCGCTGATCGACGAGCGGGGCCCCCTCACGTTCGGCGAGCTCGACGAGCGGACCAACGCGCTGGCCGGCGAGTGGCGGCGGCGCGGCCTCGGCCCGGGCGCGGCCGTGGCGATCCTGGTGGGCAACCACCGCGGCTTCCTGGAGGCGGTCTACGGCGCCGCCAAGTGCGGCGCCGGCGTCTTGCTGCTCAACACCGGCTTCGGCGCCGCGCAGCTGGCCGGGATGCTCGCCTCCGAACGCGCCGACCTGCTGGTGTACGACGAGGAGTACGGCGCGGTCGTCGGGGACGTCGAGCTCCGGCTGGGCCGGATCCGGGCCTGGACGGATAAGCCCGCGCCCGACACCCTGGACGCGCTGATCGAGCGCGGCGACCCCAGCCCGCCGCCCCCGTCCGGTGGTCGGCCCGCGATCGTCATCTCGACCAGCGGGACGACGGGAACCCCGAAGGGTGCCACCCGTTCGGAGCCCTCTTCGCTGATACCGGTCGGCGGCCTGCTCGGCAAGGTGCCGTTCCGTGGCCGGGAAGTCACCGAATGCTGTGTGCCGCTGTTTCATTCGATGGGTTTCAGCCACGCGATGTATGCGATGGTGCTGGGTTCGACCCTGGTGCTGCGCCGCCATTTCGACGCCCGCCAGGCGCTGGCCGGGGTGGCCGCGCATCGGGCGAGCGCGATGATCGTCGTACCGATCATGTTGCGGCGCATCCTCGATCTGGGGCCGGCGGCCCTGGCCGAACTCGACCTGTCGTCGCTGCGCATCGTGTTCGTCGGCGGTTCCCAGCTGGGGGCCGCGCTGGCCACTCAAGCGCTCGCGACGCTCGGCCCGGTGGTCTACAACATGTACGGGTCCACCGAGGTCGCCTACGCCACCATCGCCACGCCCGCCGACCTGGCCGCCGCGCCCGGCTGCGTCGGAGCGGTGGTGCCCGGCTCGGTCGTCAAAATTCTCACCGGCGACGGCCAGGGGGTCCCACCGGGAACGCCGGGGCGGATCTTCGTCGGCAACGTGCTCGCCTTCGAGGGATACACCGGCGGCGGCACCAAGGAATCCATCGATGGCCTGATGTCCACCGGCGACATCGGCCATTTCGATTCCGAGGGCAGGCTTTTCATCGACGGGCGCGCCGACGACATGATCGTCTCCGGCGGGGAGAACGTGTACCCCGGCGAGGTGGAAGAGGCGCTCGCGCACCATCCCGACGTCCTGGAGGCCGCGGTGGTCGGCGTCGACGACGAAGAGTTCGGCCAGCGGTTGCGCGCCTACGTCGTGGTCCGCCCGGGCGCCGCGCTGACCGAGCGCGACGTCCAGGAGTACGTCCGGAACCGCTTGGCGCGCTTCAAGATTCCGCGCGATGTCCGCTTCGTCGACGCGCTGCCCCGCAACGCGGGCGGCAAGGTGCTCAAGCGGGTGCTGACCCGCCAGGTTTGACACGGTTGTGTTACCACCGGGTGTCGAGGCTCGCGGCCGTCCACGATCGCCGCTACCCTCGCGCAGGTGACCACATCCTCGCTGACCGCCCATGAATGCGCCGTCGCCGCGACGCGCGACGCCGGGTGGCGGCGCGACGCGGGGTGGGCGCGCCGCCTGGCCTGGATCAGCCTGGTTGCGGTCCTCGTCGAGGGTGGCATCGGCCTGTGGCAGGGGTTGGCGGTCGGCTCGGTGGCGCTGACCGGGTGGGCCCTCGGCGGGCTGTCCGAGGCCCTGGCCAGCGCGATGGTGGTGTGGCGGTTCAGCGGGTCGCGGACCTATTCCGCGGGCGCCGAGCGGCGCGCGCAACAGGGTGTGGCGCTGTCGTTCTGGCTGACCGCTCCCTACATCGCCGCCGAATCGATTCGCGAGCTCACCGGTGAGCAGCACGCCGAAACGTCGGCGATCGGCATCGCGCTGACGGCGGCCGGGCTGCTGGTCATGCCGGTCCTCGGCCGGGCCAACCGCCGGCTGGGCGCGCGGCTGGATTCGGGGGCCACCGAGGCCGAGGGCATCCAGAACTACCTGTGCGGCGCTCAGGCGGCCGGGGTGCTCGTGGGGCTCGCCGCGACCGCGCTGTGGTCCGGCGGCTGGCGGATCGACCCGGTGGTCGGGCTGGTCATCGCCGGCGCCGCGGCGTGGCAGGGCGTGCGGGCCTGGCGCGGCCACGACTGCTGCTAGTTCCCGCCGCGAAACTGTATCCCGCGACGCGTTCGCCGAGGGATGCCGTCGCCAGTTGCGGTCTCGCGGCGGTTAAAGCCGATACCTGATCAGCCGGGAACTGTTGGCCACCACCGCCACCGACGACGCGTTGTGCAGGATCGCGGCCAGCACCGGGGACAGCGCCCCGCCCGCACCGATGATCAGCCCGGCGGCGTTCACCGCGATGGACATGCCGTAGTTCTCCCGGATGACGTCGACGGCGCGGGCGCCCAGGTCCCGCACGTCGAGCAGGCGGTGCAGGTCGTCGTTGGCCAGCGCCACGTCCGCGGTCTCGACCGCGACGTCGGTTCCGGCCAGGCCCATGGCGATCCCGATGTCGGCGGCCGCCAGCGCCGGGGCGTCGTTGATGCCGTCGCCGACCATGCCGACCACGTAGCCGTCGTCCTGCAGCCCGCGCACCACCTCGAGCTTGTCCTCGGGCATCACCTCGGCGCGCCACTCGTCGATCCCCAGCTCCTCGGCGACCACCTGCGCGATGTCCGGGTGGTCGCCGGTCAGCATGACGATCCGGCGAATGCCGTTGTCCCGCAATTGCTTGAGCACCTCGACGGCCTCGGTCCGCACCTCGTCGCGCAGGCTGATCAGCCCCACCAGCTTGCCGTCGACCGCCAGCAACAGCGGGGTCTCGGCCTGCCGCCGCAGCCGGTCCACCCAATCCGACGCCTTCTTGGACACCCGCACGCTCTCGGCGCGCAACAGCCCGGGGCTGCCCAGCAGCAGGGTGCGGCCGTCGGCCCAGGTGCGCATGCCCAGGCCCACCAGGACCTCGCATTCCTCGTGCGGCGGGATGGTGATGTGGCGCTCCTCGGTCGAGCGGATCACCGCCTCGGCCAGCGGATGCCGGGAGTGGATCTCCGAGCTCGCCGCGTACGCCAGCACCTGCTCCGGCTCCCAATCCTTGTGCAGTGCAATGATATTGGTGACCACCGGGCGGCCGACGGTCAGCGTTCCGGTCTTGTCGAAGACGATTGCGTCCACCCGGCCGGCCTGTTCGAGGTGCGAGCCGCCCTTGATCAGGATGCCGCGGCGCGCCCCGTTGCCGATCGCGGCGCTGATCGCGGTCGGGGTGGACAGGCCCACCGCGCAGGGGCAGGCGATCAACAGCATCGTCATCGCGCGACGCACGTCGCCGGTGACCGCCAGGGTGAGGGCCGAGACGATGAACGAGGTGGGCACGAAGCGCCGGGAGAAGTTCTCGCCGACGGTCTGGATCGGCGCCCGGTCGTGTTGGGCCTCCTCGACCCGGCTGATGATGCGCCCGATCGCGGTCTGGTTGCCGACGGCCTCGGCGCGCACCACCAGGCGCCCGCGCACCACGACCGAGCCGGCGTGCACGTGCGCGCCGGCGACGACGGAAACGGGCAGGTTCTCGCCGGTGATCGCGGACTGGTTGACGATGGCCTCGCCGTCGACCACCTCGCCGTCCACCGGTATGGCGACGTGGTCGTGAATGATCACCTCGTCGCCGATCTGCACGCTGTCGATGGGCACCTGGACCTCGGCCCCGTCCGCCAGGCGGATCCACGCGGTGTCCTGGCTGCCCCGCAGTAGCTCCGAGATGGCCCGCCGGGTGCGGCGCAGGGTCAGGTCCTGCAGGTACTCGCCGATGTTGAGCAGCCACAGCACCGTCAGCGCCACCACGTTCTCGCGCAGCACCAGGCTCGCCACCGTGGCCGCCGACACCAGGGCGTCGGTGCCGGCCCTCCCGGAGCGCAGCGAGCGCAGCGCGCCGCGCAGGAAGGGGTAGCCGGTGAAGATGGTGACGCCGGTGGCCAGTGCCCGCCCGTTCGGGCCGAGCAGCGGCGGCCGGGCGAAGACGTAGCGGCGCACGCCCAGCAGGGCCAGCGCCGCCCCGCCGACGACCATCCGCAACACGTCGGTGTTGCGGATCTCCGCCGAATGCGGCGCGCGGGCCGGGATCAGCTCGGCGGCGACGTGTGCGGCGGAGCTGATCGCGCCCAGCACCGCGGAGCGATCGCAGCGGCGGGGTGAATACCAGACGACCACCGATCCGGTCCGCGGGTAGGCGTGCACAACCCGCACGCCCTCCTGCTGGGCGACGGCCTCCTCGACCGCCACGGCGCGCCGGGAGTCGCCGCGCACCCAGCCGGCGGACACCCGCATGCGGCCGGCGGCGTCCGAGACGACGGCCAGGGTGGGGTCGTCGGTGATCGCGAGGGTCATGCCCACGGATCAGTGCTCGTGGTCGTGACCGTTACCGACGGCGGGCGTGGGCGCCTCCTCGCCGACGCGCTCGCGGGCCTCGGCCATCACGTCGGAGATCTTCAGCCGCGCCGACTCGGCGGCCTCCTCGGCCTTGCGGGTGCCGCGCAGCCCCAGTTCGGCGGCCGACACGGCGGTCTCGTGCAGGGGGGCCTTGGCCACGGCCTTGCGCACCACTTCGTAGGCCGTCACGCCGACGAGGCCGGTGACCACCGTCGATGCCGCTTTCGCCAAGAGTGCGTACCCCGCCATTGCCCGGACCTCCCTGTCGTCGTTGCGTCGATGAATGCTCGCTCGACGTTAACATTGAAATATAGCGATATCAATATGAATCATCGGCGGCTTGGTGGGTCCGGGGAGGCCTACAGCACGCGGGTGACCTTTTCGGTCTCGACCCTGCGCCGCTGCGCCGACGGGTCGGGATTGGCCACCTGCACCAGCGACCCGCCGACGGCCAGGATCGCGAGCAGGCCGTCCACCAACTCGTCGGGCCCGGACCACGCCGCGGTGGAAAGCACCCGGTCGGTGGCCGTCAATCCCCGTGCGGCGGCTGAACTTTGACACTCGGCGAGGACCTCGTCGACCGATCGCCCGGCGAGCGCCGGGCCGGGACGGCGTTCGGCGACGATCTGGTCGCCGTGCACGCGCACCGCCGTGGCGTAGTCGGTGACACCGATCGGCAGGTCGGGGACCGGGCGCCCGAACGGATCCAGCGACAGCACCGCGACCTCCCCGGCCGCGGCCGCCTCCGCCTCGTCCAGCCGGTCGGCGGTGCACAGCGCCAGGTCCGCCCCGCCCGGTTCGAGCACCGCCTCGGCCCCGATCCACCACACCCCGAACAACACCGCCGCCGTCTGCCAGTGCGCCGGCAACAGGATCGCCACCCGGCTGCCCGGCCCGGCGCCCAGCTCGTCGCGTAACAGGTTGCCCGTCTTGGCCGCCCAGTTGGCCAGGGTCGCCGCGGACAGCTCGATGCGCTCGCCGGTCGCGTCGTCGTAGTAGGTGATCCGCGGGCCGACCGGGTCGGCCCGCAGCAGCGGATCCAGGACGGCGCCCGACAGCGTGCTCAGTTGATGCACTCGGGCTTGTCGGAACCGGCGGTCAGGATCGGTGAGGGCGCCGGGACGTTCGGGTCGGCCGCCACCGCGCCGACGTTGGACACCCGGGCCGGCATCACCGTCGCGGTGCCGGAAAGCCCCGAGCCGGGGCCGCTGTAGTCGTTGGCCAGCACCACCTTGACCGAGCCGGCCGCGACCGACGGATCGGCGACGACCGGCAGCCCGCCCAACTCCTTGGACACCTCCTGGGCGCCCAGGTCGTCGGTCTTGGCGGCCCGCACCTGGCTGCCCTTGACGTGGCCGCTGTCGTTGTTGCCGACCGTGCCGGCGCCGAATCCCTTGGCGGTCAACACCTGCGAGACCGCCGACGCCAGCCCGTTGATGTCGGTGTCGTTGACCACGCTGGCGGTGGTCTTCGCCGGGGTGTAGGCGACCTCCTCGGTCTTGCCCTGCTCCTGCTCGTGCAGCAGCCCGCTGACCCAGTCCTGCACCTGGCGCGGGTCCACCCGCACCACGCTCTGCATGCCGTCGTCACTCCAGCCGGCACCGTCGAGCACCGGGATGGTGGCGAACGCGACGTTGCCGCCGGCCAGCTTCTGCATCTGCTGGACGAAATCCATGACGTCCCAACCCGAGGAGATCACCACCGAGCGCTGCACGGCCGCCTCCAGCCGCCTGAGCGTGGCGGGGCTGGACAGCGTCTTGCCGGAGATGACCCGGTGGGCCAGCGAGGCCATCACCACCTGCTGCCGCACCACCCGGTCCAGGTCGCCGCGCGGCAGCTCGTGGCGCTGCCGGACGAAGCTGAGCGCCTCCGGGCCGTCGAGGCGCTGCGGGCCGGCCGGGAAGTCGGCGCCCGAAAGCGGTTCGAACACCGGCTCTTTGAGGCAGACGTCCACGCCGCCCAGCGCGTCGGTGATCAAGGAGAACCCGAGCAGGCCGATCTCGGCATAGTGGTCGACGGTGACGCCGGTCAGGTCCGCGACGGTCTTGATCAGCGCCTCGCGACCGGCCTCGGTGCCCTGCGCCGCGGCGTCCTCGGCCGAGTCGCCGGCCTTGACCAGGTTGACGCGCTTGGCCTCGCGCGTCTGGCCGTAGACGCCGTTGATCTTCGTCTTGCCCAGGCCCGGGGCCGCCACGTAGGAGTCGCGGGGAATCGAGATCGCGGTCGCGGACTTCCCGTTGTTGGGGATGCGGATCAGGATGATCGTGTCGGTGTTGGTCGCCTCCTCGTCGCCGGCCCGCAGGGTGGCCAGTTCCTCGGCGGACAGCGGATTGCCGTGGGCGTCGGTGCGGCTGTCCATGCCGACCAGCAGGATGTCGATCGCGCCGTCGTCGCCGCCCTTGCCGAGCGAGGGTGCGGACATGTGAAAGATGCCGTCCTCGAAGGAGCGGACGTTGCTCCACGCCAGCCCGGTGCCGAGGACGACCGCGAGCGTGAGCGCAGTGGCAATCACACGAATCACACGTTGCACAGGCATCCCACTAGGTTACTTGCGACACAGGCGCTTCGCGGGTAGCTCACCCCCGCGCGCCCCGGGCGTCACCCGCGCTTCCCCCCGCATGCCAGACTCGAACCATGTCGAGCAGGATCGTGATCGCCGGCGGCGGGGGCCAGCTGGGCGGCTTTTTGCGCTCGCTGGCGGGCAGTCAGGGCCGCGACGTGCTGGCGCTGACGTCGTCGGAGTGGGACATCACCGACCCCGCCGCCGCCGAGCGGATCGTCGAGCCCGGCGACGTGGTGATCAACTGCGCGGCATACACGAACGTCGACGGCGCCGAGAGCGACGAGGCCGGCGCCTACGCCGTCAACGCCGCCGGCCCGGAGAACATCGCGAAGGCCTGCGCGCGCGCCGGCGCCCGGTTCCTCCACGTCTCCACCGACTACGTCTTCGGCGGCGACCTCGACGGCGGCGCGGTCCCGCGTCCCTACGAGCCCAGCGATCCGACGGCCCCGGCGGGCGTGTACGGCCGCAGCAAGCTCGCGGGGGAGCGGGCCGTGCTGGCGGCGCTGCCCGAGGCGGTCGTGGTGCGGACCGCCTGGGTGTACACCGGCGGCGACGGCAAGGACTTCGTCGCGGTGATGCGCCGGCTGGCCGCGGGCGACGGCCCGGTGAAGGTGGTCGCCGACCAGGTCGGTTCGCCGACGTACGTGGGCGACCTGGCCGCGGCGCTGCTGCAGATCGTCGACGACAACGTGCCGGGGCCCATCCTGCACGCCGCCAACGAGGGCGCGGTGTCCCGTTTCGAACAGACCCGGGCGATCTTCGCCGAATGCGGCGCGGACCCGGAGCGGGTGCTGCCGGTCAGCACCGCGGAATTCCCCCGCCCCGCACCGCGCCCGGCCTACTCGGCGCTGTCGAGCCGCGAATCCGCCGCGGCCGGGCTGCGGCCGTTACGGCCCTGGCGCGCTGCGCTCGTCGCGGCGCTGGCCGCCTCTGCCGGTGATCGACCGTTACCCTCTACGCGTGACTGACGTCCTGCCGGTCGTGACGGTGACCTACTCGCCGGGCCCACACCTCGAGCGGTTCCTGGCCTCGCTGTCGCTGGCCACCGAGCGCCCGGTCTGCGTGCTGATGGCCGACAACGGCTCCACCGACGGCACCCCGGAGGCCGCCCTCGGGCGCTACCCGAACGTGCGGTTGTTCCACACCGGGGCCAACCTCGGGTACGGCACCGCGGTCAACCGCGCCGTCGCGCAGCTGGACGACGACGACGATTGGGTGATCGTCGCCAACCCGGACGTGCAGTGGGGTCCGGGCAGCATCGACGCCCTGCTGGACGCCGCCACCCGATGGCCGCGCGCCGGCGCCCTGGGCCCGCTCATCCGCGACCCCGACGGCTCGGTGTACCCGTCGGCGCGCCACCTGCCCAGCCTCGTCCGGGGCGGCATGCACGCGGTGGTCGGCCCGATCTGGAAGCGCAACCCGTGGACGGCGGCCTACCGCCAGGAGCGGCTGGAGCCCACCGAACGCCCGGTGGGCTGGCTGTCGGGGTCGTGCCTGCTGGTCCGCCGGTCCGCCTTCGCCCAAGTCGGTGGGTTCGACGAGCGCTACTTCATGTATATGGAGGACGTCGACCTCGGGGACCGGCTGGGCCGGGCCGGCTGGCTGAGCGTCTACGTGCCGTCGGCCGAGGTGCTGCACCACAAGGGCCATTCCACCGGCGACGACCCGGCCAGCCACCTAGCGGCCCACCACCGGAGCACCTACCTGTTCCTGGCCGACCGGCATTCGGGTTGGTGGCGGGCGCCGCTGCGCTGGACGCTGCGGGCCTCGCTGGCGCTGCGGTCCCGCCTGATGGTGCGTGGCGCGCTGCGCAGTCGGAGACGGAAAGTGGCGGAAGGGCGGCGCTGAGATGGCTAACCCACAGGTCGATGCCGTGGTTCTGGTGGGCGGCAAGGGCACCCGGCTGCGGCCGCTGACGCTGTCGGCGCCCAAGCCCATGCTGCCCACCGCCGGGCTGCCGTTCCTGACCCACCTGCTGTCGCGGATCGCCGCGGCGGGCATCGAGCACGTCGTCCTGAGCACCTCGTATCAGGCCCAGGTGTTCGAGGCCGAGTTCGGCGACGGGTCCAAGCTGGGCCTGCAGATCGACTACGTGACCGAGGAGCGCCCGCTGGGCACCGGCGGCGGTATCGCCAACGTCGCCGGCCAGCTACGCCACGACACCGTCATGGTCTTCAACGGCGACGTGCTCTCGGGCGCCGACCTGGGCCAGATGATCGACTTCCACCGCGCCCAGCAGGCCGACGTCACCCTGCACCTGGTGCGGGTGGGCGACCCGCGGGCCTTCGGCTGCGTCACCACCGACGAGGACGGCCGGGTCACCGCGTTCCTGGAGAAGACGCAGGACCCGCCGACCGACCAGATCAACGCCGGCACCTACATCTTCAAGCGCGCGGTCATCGACCGGATCCCGCGTGGCCGCGAGGTGTCGGTCGAGCGCGAGGTGTTCCCGGCCCTGCTCTCCGATCCCGCCGTCAAGGTGTGCGGCTACGTCGACGCCACGTACTGGCGGGACATGGGCACCCCGGAGGACTTCGTGCGCGGGTCGGCGGACCTGGTGCGGGGCATCGCACCGTCGCCGGCGCTGCACGGCCATCGCGGCGAGCAACTGGTGCACGACGGCGCGGCGGTGTCCCCGGGCGCGGTGCTGATCGGCGGCACGGTCGTCGGGCGCGGCGCCGAGATCGGGCCCGGCGTGCGGCTGGACGGCGCGGTGATCTTCGACGGCGTCAAGGTCGAGGCCGGCAGCGTGATCGAGCGCTCCATCATCGGCTTCGGGGCGCGCATCGGCCCGCGTGCGCTGATTCGCGACGGCGTGATCGGCGACGGCGCCGACATCGGCGCGCGCTGCGAGTTGCTGCGCGGCGCGCGGGTGTGGCCCGGCGTGTCGATTCCCGACGGCGGCATCCGGTACTCGTCCGACGTCTAGACCTCCCCGCCGAGCGCCCGGCCAGCCGGGCACTCGCCCCCGAAACCGCGGTTAGCCGGGCGGGCGGCGTCCGAGGGCCCGTGCCACCAGATACGCCAGGGCGTGGTCGGTGCCGTCGGGCAGCGCGTCGGCGGGCCACCACCGCAGGTCGTCGGACTCGTCGCTGATCGCGATCCGCGCGCCGGCGGGCGCGCGCGCCACGAACTGCAGGTCCAGGTGCCGGGTGGGCACGCCCAGCGAGCAGGTGACCGGATGAACGTGCACGGCCGCCAATTCCGGTTCGATGCGCAAACCGTCGACGCCGGATTCCTCGGTGGCCTCGCGCAGCGCGGCGACGACGACGTCGGGGTCGTCGTCGCAGTGGCCGCCCAGTTGCACCCAGCGGCCCACGCGGGGATGCAGGGTCAGCAACACCCGGTCGCCGGTGTGGTCGAGCACCAGGGCCGAGGCGGTGACGTGGCCCGGAGCACACTCGCGGCGGCAGGCGTCGGGGCGGGCGAGCACGAACGCGAGCACCGCGTGCCGCAGCGAATCCTGCGCCGGGTCGGGGGCCCGCCAGTCGGACAGCAGCGCGATCGCCGACTCCCGCACGCTCATCGGGCACCCCGCCGGGTGCGGCGATCCCGCAGCGCGGCCCACGCGGCGCGGCATCGCGCGACCGCCCCGGGCTCGAGGCCCAGCCCGTCGATCAGGACGTGGCGGTCGACGAGGTCGAGCGCCTTCTCGGTCTCGCCGGCCTTCAGCAGCAGGTCGACGTCGCAGGCGAGCCCCGCGCCGGCGAGCGCCGGTGGGGGAATGGGCAGCTGTTCGGCCTCGCGGGGCTCCAGCTCGAGGATGCCCCCGCCGTAGCTGCGGCCGACGATCTCGGCGAAGGCGAACGTCACGCTGTTGTGGAACGCCGCCGCCAGCGCCGTCGCGTCGTCGAAATCGGGGTTGGCGGCGAGCCGCACGCGGTGCACCGTGTCGGTGCTCGTCGCCGCGGCGGCGTTGACGGTCAACCGCGGCGCCAGGTGGATCTGGCGCAGCAGGAACAGGTCGGGTGTCCACAGCGACGGCGTGGTCCACCACGGCGTGCGGATCGAGCACTTGTAGCCGCGGTGCACGCCTGCGGACTCGCCGGCCTCGATGTGTGCCAGCAGGGCGGGGTCGGCCGGGTCGCGCGGCGCGTTGAGCAGCCAGCCGCGGTGCCCGGCGCCGAGATCGCCCGTCCGGCAGTCGGTGTCGTAGACCAACCCCGACAGCTGGGCGCTGCGCGAGACGAGCGGGACGCAGTGGGGGAGCAGCCCGAGCTCGCGGGCCCGCGCGTCGGTGAACGTGAAGAAGCTGTTGCGGCCCGTCACGATGCCCACGTCCACGTCGGCGATGGCCCCGAGCCGGGTCATCGCGGTCGACGCCTTGAGCGTGCGCAGCAGCCGGATCGCGGCCGGGTCGAGGAAGTACTTGGTCCACTTCTCGTTCTCGTGCAGCAGCGCGGGCGCCGCTTCGACGTCCAGGTCCGCGCCGGCCAGCGCATCGGCGTCGGCGAGGTGGACGGTGCGGACCCGGGCCGGCCCCGCGCCGGCGACCCCGCAGAACAACACGACCTCCTGCAGGACGCCGTCGAACACCAAGCGCTCGAACGTCACCAGCGTGATGTCGCGAAACCGGCTCAGCAGGAACTCGCGCAGCGGTGCGGCGTAGCCGACCTGGAGCAACTCGGCGGGAAGGACCAGGCCCACCCGGCCGCCGTCGCGCACCAGGATCGAGCCGGCCACCACGAACGGGACCCAGGCGTTGGTCAGCCGCGTGGGCCGCAAGCCCTCGCGCCGCATCAGCCCCAGCGCCGGCTCGCGCTGCTCGCCCGCCCAGTTGCCGAACCGGATGTAGGGCGGGTTCCCCGCGACCCCGTCCCACCCGCCGGGCTCAGCGGTGGCGAGCCAGGCGAACAGGTTCGCGGCGTCGACGGGGGCGAATTCCCTTGCCTTGGCGGCCTCCCCGGCGACCAGCTCGACGCCGCGGGGCCGGCCGCCCAGGCGGGCCAGCTCGCGCAGGATCGCGCCGTCGCCGCAGGAAGGTTCCAGGATTCGCGGGCCGGCCTCGCGCACCCAGCGGGCCAGGAACCGGGCCACGGGCGCCGGCGTGTAGTAGCCGCCGCGGGCCTTCTCGGCGGACGCCGCCGCCTTGCCCGCGAACGTTTTCATCGGCTCAGTATCACTTGCGGATCAACAGATCTCCGGGGTCCGCAGCGTCGCGCGGCCCGGCGGGTTCCTCGGGGTAGCCGATCGCGACGGCGCCCAACGGCTGCCAATCGGCGGGCAGGTCGAGTTCCGCGCGCACCAGGTCGGCGGCGAAGATCGTGGAGCCGATCCAGCAGCTGCCCACCCCGCGCACCGCCAGCGCGACCAGCAGCCCCTGCACGGCCGCCCCGACCGCGACCGTGAACATGGTGTGCTCGGCGCCGGTGCGGGCGGCGTCGGGATAGCTGTGCGCGCCCTCGGGGACCAGCATCGGGATGACGACCTCGGGTGCGTCGTAAAGGATCTGGCCGCGCGCCACGCGGCGCTCCACCGCGTCCGCTGGCCGCCCGTCGCCGGCGAGATCGGACCGCCACTTGTCCTTCATGCGGTCCAGCAGCCGCAGCCGGACATCGCGGGTCTGCAGCCAGACGAACCGCACCGGGCGGGTGTGGTGGGGGGCC
>NZ_MVIJ01000058.1 GCF_002086735.1 Mycobacterium scrofulaceum
GCCGGGGGCGGGGCAAGAGTTTCCGGTTCGGGGAGTTCGACCTCGGAGATCGTGCGCCTCGGCGCGTCGCGCGGGATGGTCGCGTCGTCGCCCACCGCGGGCAGGCCGGTGGTGTCGAGCCGGTCGGCCGGCGCGCCCTGGCTGAAGGTGATGCCGGACGACGCGGAGTAGCCGCCCGACCGGTCGATCGCGCCGGGCTCCGGCTTGGCGGTGAAGCTGATCCGCCGGCGGCGGTACCGCACCAGGCCCAGGACCAGCGCCGCGACGAGAACCAGGACAGCGACGACCGCGATGGCGATCCAAAGACCTTGCGACACGCTGACATTGTTTCAAGCGGTCCGACGCCCGGGGGGCATCGGGTGTGCGTCCTGGGCGCCCAGTGTGCTTCCCGGGCGCAGAAATCGCCGAAACGCCGCCGTCAGTGCACGCTGAACGCCGTCAGTTCACCCTCAGGCATTCCCGGCCGTTGTCGGGCGCCTAGGAGGGGCTCGAGACCAGCTGCTCCACCTGCTGCCCGCGCATCCGCTGCGAGATGACCGCGGTGATGCCGTCGCCCTGCATCGTCACGCCGTACAGCGCGTCGGCGACCTCCATCGTCGGCTTCTGGTGGGTGATGATGATCAGCTGCGAGCGGGCCCGCAGCAGCTCGAACAGGCTGATCAGGCGGCGCAGGTTCGTGTCGTCGAGCGCGGCCTCCACCTCGTCCATGATGTAGAACGGCGACGGGCGGGCGCGGAAGATGGCCACCAGCATCGCCACCGCGGTCAGCGCCTTCTCGCCACCGGACAGCAACGACAGGCGCGTGATCTTCTTGCCGGGCGGGCGCGCCTCCACCTCGATGCCGGTGGTGAGCATGTCGTCGGGATCGGTCAGCCGCAGCCGGCCCTCGCCGCCCGGGAACAGCACGGTGAAGACCTCCCGGAATTCGCGTTCCACGTCGACGAAGGCGTCGCTGAACACCTGCAGGATCCGGGCGTCGACGTCGGCGACGACGTCGAGCAGGTCCTTGCGGGCCGCCTTGACGTCCTCGAGCTGGGTGGACAGGAAGTTGTAGCGCTCCTCCAGCGCGGCGAACTCCTCGAGCGCCAGCGGGTTGACGCGGCCCAGCTCGGCGAGCTCCCGCTCGGCGCGTTTGGCCCGCCGCTCCTGGGTGGGCCGGTCGTACGGCATCGGGGCGGGCGCGACGACCTGCTCGCCGCGCTCCCGCGCCTGCTCGAACTCGGCCATCTCGAGCTCGGTGGGCGGCAGCGCCACGTCCGGCCCGTATTCGGCGATCAGGTCCGACGGCGCCATCCCGAACTGCTCGAGCACCATCTGCTCGAGCTGCTCGATGCGCATCGCCGCCTGCGCGTTGGCCACCTCGTCGCGGTGCAGCGAGTCGGTGAGGGTGGCGACCCGGGCGCTGAGCGCGTTCACCTCGTCGCGCACCGCCGCCATCGCCGTCGCGCGTTGCTGGCGTTCGGCCGTCAGCGCGTCGCGGATCTTCGACGCCGCCGCGACCACCCCGTCCAGCCGCCGCGCCAGCAGCCGCCCGGCGTCGGCCACCGCCGCGGCGACGGCGGCCGCGCGCAGCCGCGCCTCGCGCGCCTGCTGCGCCCGCAGGCGTGCCTCCCGTTCGGCGGCCGCGGCACGGCGCAGGGAATCCGCGCGGCCGCGCACCGCGTTCGCGCGCTCCTCGGCGGTGCGCACCGCCAGCCGGGCCTCGACCTCGGCGCCGCGGGCGGCTTCGGCGGCGGCGGCGATCCGCTGGCGGACCTCCGCGTGGTTGGGCTCCTCTGCGTGCACGTGCTGGGTCTCTTGGGCGTTGCGCAGCCGGTTCTCCAGCTCAGTGACCTCTTCGACGGTTTGCGCGCGGCCCGCTTCGAGCTCCTCGCGCTGCCGCAGCAGCCGGGTCCACTCCTCTTGGGTCGTGCGGGCTTCCTGCCCGAGCCGGCCCAGCTGCTCGTACATCGCCGAGATCGCGGTGTCGGACTCGTTGAGCGCGGCCAGGGCCTGCTCGGCGGAGTCCTGCCGCGCGGTCTGCTCGGTCAGCGCGCCGGACAGCGCCGCGGTCAGCTGCGCGACCTGAGCCTCCGCGGCGGCGAGCTCGCTGCCGGCCTTGTCGATCTCCGAGGTCAGCTCCAGGGTGGACAGCTTGCGGTCGGAGCCCCCGCTCACCCAGCCGGCGCCCACCAGGTCGCCGTCGAGGGTGACGGCGCGCAACCGCGGCCGCGCCGCCACCAGCTCGAGCGCCTGGTCCAGGTCGTCGACCACCGCGACGCCCGAGAGCATCGCCGTGATCGCTCCCCGCAGCCGCTCGGGCGCGTCGACCAGGTCCAGCGCCCACAGGGCGGTGCCGGGCAGGGCGTCCCGCGAAGCCGGGTGGTCGGCGGGCCAGTCGCCGAGCACCAGCGCCGCGCGCCCGCCGTCGGCCTGCTTGAGCGCGGCCACCGCGGACCGGGCCGCACCGAAGCTCTCGGCGGCCAGCGCGTCGGCCGCCGAACCGAGCACCGCGGCCACCGCCGCCTCGTACCCGGAGCGGACCTTGACCAGCTTGGCGATCGGACCGAAAAGCCCTGCCGCCGGGTGGTTTTCGGTCAGCCAGGCGGCGCCATCCTTACGCTCCAGCCCGACCGACAGCGCGTCGATGCGGGCCCGCAGCGAGGCCACCCGGCGTTCGGCGTCGCGCTCGGCGGACTGCAGTTCGGCGACGCGCTCGTCGGCCAGCCGCAACGCGGCCACCGTCCGCTCGTGGTGCTCGTCGAGGCCCACCTCGCCCTGGTCCAGCTCGCCGACGCGGGCCTGCACGGTTTCGAATTCCGCCTTCGACTGCTGCGCGCGGGCCGCGGCCTGTTCGATGCGTTCGGAGAGCCGCGCGACGCTGTCGTCGATCGATTCGACGCGCGCCCGCATGGTCTCCACCTGACCGGCCAGTCGCGCCAGGCCCTCGCGCCGGTCCGCCTCGGCCCGCACGGCCGCCAGGTGGGCGCGGTCGGCCTCGGCCGCCTCGCGCTCGCGCTCGCCCAGTTCGGCGCGGGCGGCGTCGAGCCGCGTGCGCGCGTCGGCCAGTTCGGCCAGCAATTGTTGTTCGGCGACCGCAACCCGCTCGGCCTCAACTTCCAGGGCGTCCGGGTCGGTGTCGCTGGGTGGCGCCGGCTCCACGTCGAGATGTTGCGCGCGTTCGCTGGCGATGCGCACCGTCGCGGCCACCCGTTCGGCCAGCGCGGACAGGCCGAACCAGGTCTGCTGGACGGATTCGGCGCGCGTGGAGAGGTCGGCCACCGCCGCCTCGTGCGCGGTGAGTTCCTCGGATGCCACCGCCAGGCGCGCGGCGGCCTCGTCGTGCTCGCGACGGATGGCGGCCTCGGCCTCGAAGATGGCGTCGCGCTGGGTCTGCCGGCTGACCAGGTCGTCGGCGGCCAGCCGCAACCGCGCGTCGCGCAGGTCGGCCTGGATGGTCTGGGCGCGGCGCGCCACCTCGGCCTGGCGCCCCAGCGGTTTGAGCTGGCGGCGCAGCTCGGTGGTCAGGTCGGTGAGGCGGGCCAGGTTCGCCGACATCGCGTCGAGTTTGCGGAGCGCCTTTTCCTTGCGCTTGCGGTGCTTGAGCACGCCGGCGGCCTCTTCGATGAAGGCGCGGCGGTCTTCGGGCCGCGACTGCAAGATCTCGTCGAGCTTGCCCTGCCCCACGATGACGTGCATCTCGCGGCCGATCCCGGAGTCGCTCAGCAGCTCCTGCACGTCCATCAACCGGCAACTCGCGCCGTTGATTTCGTACTCGCTGGCGCCGTCGCGGAACATGCGGCGGGTGATCGACACCTCCGAGTATTCAATCGGCAGCGCGTTGTCGGAGTTGTCGATGGTGACGGTGACCTCGGCGCGGCCCAACGGGGCCCGCGACGAGGTGCCGGCGAAGATGACGTCTTCCATCTTGCCGCCGCGCAGGGTCTTCGCCCCCTGCTCCCCCATCACCCAGGCCAGGGCGTCGACGACGTTGGACTTGCCCGAGCCGTTCGGGCCCACCACCGCGGTGATGCCCGGCTCGAAGCGCAGAGTCGTCGGCGAGGCGAAGGACTTGAAGCCCTTCAGCGTCAGACTCTTGAGGTACACGGCGAGCCAGACTACCGCTCGAATCGCCCGAGCCACCCGCACCGCGGGGTGTCGCCCGGGCCGAAATGCGGCCGGCGTCCACAGCTTGCCGCACTGGTCACAATGGCCACATCAGTCACGGCGAGCAGGGCGGTCTCAGCGCTCGACGAAGCCGTCGAAGCGTTCCTGCGGCTGCGACCAGTCCGCGACGACCCGGTCGACGCGGCCCGGCCTCGACGGCCACGCCTCGCCGCCCTCGAGCAGCGCCAGCAGCTTCTCGCCGGCCTCGCGCGGGCCCTGGGCGACCACCAGGACGCGGCCGTCGGCCTGATTGGCCGCGTAACCGGTGAGGCCCAGCTCGAGCGCGCGGCAGCGCGTCCACCAGCGGAAGCCGACGCCCTGGACCGTGCCGTGCACCCAAGCGGTGAGCCGTACGTCAGGCCCCGACATCGGCGACCTTGAAATCGACCTCGGTGCCGGCTTTCAGCGTGCGCCCCACGGTGCAGACCAATTCGATCGCCCGGTCGACCACCACCAGCAGCCGCTCCTTCTCCTGCGCGGACAGCCCCGACAGGTCCAGCTCGAGCGTTTCCTCCAGGCGTGGGTAGACCTCGCGTTCGCGGTCGGCGGCCCCGGACACCCGGACCACCGACCGGTAGTCATCCCCCAGCCGGCGGGCCAGCGGCTGGTCGCTGGACATCCCGGCGCAGGCGGCGAGCGCGATCTTCAGCAGCTCGCCGGGGGTGAAAACGCCGTCGACGTCCTCTGAGCCGACGAGCACCTGCGCACCGCGGGAGCTATGTCCGGTGTAACGGCGCGATCCCGTGCGCTCCACCCACAGTTCGGTCATGGCTCATTTCTACCGGGCGGCGCGTGGCCCGCGCGTCGTCGAGTGTGCGTTCTGGGTGAGACCACCCGGCGTGTCGCCACCCCAGGCGCACACTCAACGCCGTGGACGCACACTCGACGACGGGGCCGCCACGATCCCTCAGCGCACGATCAACGACAGCAGCTTCCTGCCGAACGAGATTGCGGGCGAACCGGTTTCGCACGACACCACGACCCGGTCGTCGAACCGCCGCCGCAGTTCGCGTTCGAACACGTCGCGCAGCGTGGACGACGCGGCCGGACATCCGTCGCAGGCGCCCATCATGCGCACGGTCACGGTATGGCCCGCCACCGAGACCAGCTCGATCGACCCGCCGTGCGAAGAGGCAAGCGCGCCAACAGGTCCCGCGAGAAGTTCGGCTGCGACGCTTTCCAGGTCCGGCGCGGCTGCTTCGTCGACCGTCCAGGCCTGCGGCTCCAGCAGCGCCTCGCCGAGCGCCGCCCGTACGACGTCCCCCAGCTCGCGCCAGCCGCCATCGCCGCCGATCGTGATCAGCATCTCCCCGGTGCCCACCAGAATCTCGGCGATAGTCCCGCCGTCCAGCAAGGCGCCCAGCCTGCCGGGGGCCCGCCGGACGACGCCGCGCGGGGGCAGGCGGTCGGGCGGCACCACCCAGCGCAACTGACGCGGATTCGTGGTGGCGGTCGCGTGAATCGGGATCATGCGCCCACCCCGACCGCGATCGAGCGGGCGACGAACGCCATCGTCCACGCCAGGACGAACATGTAGCACCACGCGAACGCGGGCCATCGCCACGAGTTGGTTTCGCGGCGCATCACCGCGACGGTGGACATGCATTGCAGCGCGAAGATGAAGTACACCATCAAGGCGATGACGGTCGACGAGGTGAACACCTTGTGTCCGTCGTCGTCGGTCATGCCGACCAGCGCTTCGTGGGGATTCTCGGGGCTGGTCGCCGCCGACACCTGCCCGAGGGTGGACACGAAAACCTCACGCGCCGAGAACGAACCGAGCAGGGCGACGTTGATGTGCCAGTCGAAGCCCAACGGCTTGAACACCGGCCCGATCGCCTTCCCGACGTCGGCGGCGTAGCTGTGGTCCATCACGTATGCGGTGGTCTCCGTCGCCGACATGTGCGCGGTTTCGGCCTGCCGCGCGGGGAGATTGAGCAGCACCCACAGCACCACGGACGTGCCCAGGATGATGGTGCCGGCCTTGCGCAGAAACACCTTGGCCGAGTCCCACATGGTGATGAGCACGTTCTTGGCCGACGGGAAGCGGTACGGGGGCAGCTCCATCGTGAACGGCAGCAGGTCGCTGCGCAGGATCGTCGACTTGAACAGCGACGCGGCGATCAGCGCGGAGGTGCCGCCGCACAGATACAGGAGGAACATCGCCGCGCCCTGCGCGCTGAACCCCCACCACTGCGTCTGCGGCGACACCAGCAGCCCCACCAGCAGCGTGAACACCGGAAGCCGGGCCGAGCAGGTCATCAACGGTGCCGTGATGATGGTGGCGATCCGGTCCCGCGAGGACGGCAGGGTCCGGGTGGCCATGATCCCGGGGATGGCGCAGGCGAACGAGGACAGCATCGCGACGAAGGCGCGGCCCTCCAGCCCCGTCGCGGCCATCACCCGGTCCATCAGGAACGCGGCCCGCGCCATGTAGCCGACGTTCTCCAGCAGCGCGATCAACAGGAACAGCAACACGATCTGCGGGATGAACTGGAGCACCGTCCCGACGCCGCCGATGATTCCCTGGCCGAGCAGGCCGCGCACCACGTAGTTGCCGACATGGTCGCTGATCAGCACACCGAGCCAGCCGAGCCCCTGGCTCACCCGGTCTTGCAGTGGCGCGGCGACGGTGAAGACGACCTGGAAGAAGCAGAACATGACCGCGAAGAAGATGACGCTGCCCCAGAGGGGATGCAGCACGATGGCGTCGATGCCTCGCGTGCGCCGGTCTGGTTGCGGCGCAACGTATTTGGCTGCCTTCAGCACGGATCTGCCCCAGGCCTCCATGGCGTCGTCCTCGCCCGGCGGCAGGATCGGGGGGCGTTGCCACCGGTCGAAGGACGCCAGCTGGGCCCGCAGGGCATCGATCCCGCCGCCGCGGTGCGCGATTACCGGGATCACCGGAATGCCCAGCGCCGTCGACAGGCCGTCGACGGCGATGCCGCCGCCGCGGGCGATCAATTCGTCGGTCATGGTCAGGGCCAGCAGGCACGGGACGTCGAGCCGCAACACCTGGGCGACGAGCGTGATCGAACGGTGCAGCGTGGTCGCGTCGGCCACCAGGACGATCGCATCGGGCGGCTCGGCGCCGTCGACGTTGCCGACCAGCAGGTCGGACACCACTTTCTCGTCCGGGCTGATGGGCTCGAGGCTGTAGGTGCCCGGGAGATCCTCCACGGCGATTTCGACGCCGTCCATTCGCGTGAGGCCCACCCTGCGCCCGACGGTGACGCCCGGGTAGTTGCCCGTCTTCGCGCGCAGGCCGGTCAAGTGGTTGAACACGGACGTCTTGCCCGCGTTCGGGCTGCCGACCAGGGCGACGCGTGCCACGCCCGCGACGGCGACCGCGGCGCCGCCTTCCTCGTGACACGACGTCATGCGTCGCTCCCCGGGTCGACCTCGATCAGCCGCGCCTCGCGCCGCCGCAGGCACAGTTCGGTGTCCTGCACCCGGTAGATGGTCGGGTCGCCCATCGGGGCACGCCGGATCACTTCGACGGCGGATGCCGGGCGGAACCCCAGTTGCCGCAGTCGGCCCGCCACCGCGGGGGCCGCCGCCGCCGCCACGCCTACGATGGTCGCCCGCTCGCCCGGCGCGAGCTGAGCGAGCACGGTCGGCGAACCCGGCACACCAACTGACTTCCGCACTAGCCGCCTCGACGCCACAGGTCCACCATGCCACCCAGGATAACGACGCGAGGTGAGGATAACCTCACCTTTCCTCCGCGACGGCGCGATCGGCGCCGTCAAGTGGGAGACCCGGGCGCTCACTCAACGCCGCGGTCGGGGCTGGCACTTCGGGCAGTAGAACGACGACCGGTTCATGAACTTCTCCCGGCGCATCACCGCACCGCAGCGCCGGCAGTTCTGCCCCTCGCGCCCGTAGGCGTCCAGCGACCGGTCGAAGTACCCGGATTGGCCGTTGACGTTGACATACAACGAGTCGAACGACGTCCCGCCCTGCGCCAGCGCGTCGCGCATCACGTCGGCGGCGGCGTCGAGGACCGCCCCAAGCTGGCGCCGGCTCAGCGTCGCGGCGATCCGGGCGCCGTTCACCTTGGCCCGCCACAGCGCCTCGTCGGCGTAGATGTTGCCGATGCCCGAAACCACGGTTTGATCGAGTAGCTGGCGCTTGATCTCGGAATGCTTGCGTCGCAACACATCAACTACGGCGTCGCGGTCGAAACGCGGGTCCAGGGGGTCGCGCGCCAGGTGCGCGACGGGGGCCGGCACCACGCTGCCATCGACCTCGACGAGGTCGGCGAGCATCCAGCCACCGAAGGTGCGTTGGTCGGCGAAGCTCAGCACGGTCCCGTCGTCGAGCAGCGCCGAGATCCGCACGTGGTCGGCGCGCGGCACTGCCCCCAGCAGCATCTGCCCGCTCATGCCGAGGTGCACGACGAGCGCGGTGTCGGCGTCCAGCAGCAGCCACAGGTACTTGCCGCGCCGATCGGTGCCGGTGATCCGGGCGTCCAGCAGCCGGGCGGTGAGGTCGGCGGGCCCCGCCTCGTGACGGCGCACCGCGCGCGGATGGTGCACCCGCACCGCGGTGATCGTCTTGCCCACGACACGGGCCTGCAAGCCGCGGCGGACCACCTCGACTTCGGGCAATTCGGGCATCTAGCGATGATCGCAAGCGCGGCGAAGCCGGGCGCGGCGGGTCATCGCCACCAACCGGCGATGATCGCAAGCGCGGCGAAGCCGGGCGCGGCGGGTCATCGCCACCAACCGGCGATGATCGCAAGCGCGGCGAAGCCGGGCGCGGCGGGTCATCGCCAACGGACCTACACCTAGACGGACGTTTTCCCCGCGGTGTCCAGCACTTCGAGGGCTTTCCAGGTCGCCGCGGCGGCCTTCTGCTCGGCTTCCTTCTTGGAGCGCCCCACGCCGGATCCGTACTCGGTGTCCATCACCACGACGACGGCGGTGAATTCCTTGTCGTGGTCAGGGCCGGTGGAGGTGACCACGTACGACGGCGCGCCCATCCCCCGCGCCGCCGTCAGCTCCTGCAGGCTGGTCTTCCAGTCCAGCCCGGCCCCCAGCGTCGGCGCGGCGTCCAGCAGCCCGCCGAACAGCCGCAGGATCACCTCCCGGGCCGCATCGATGCCGTGCTGCAAGTAGATGGCGCCCAACAGCGACTCCATCCCGTCGGCCAGGATGCTCGACTTGTCGGCGCCGCCGGTGTTGGCTTCTCCGCGCCCGAGAAACAGGTGAACGCCCAGGCCGTCGGCGGACAGCTTGCGCGCGACGTCGGCCAGCGCCTGGGTGTTGACGACGCTGGCCCGCAGCTTGGCGAGGTCCCCCTCGGAGCGGTCGGGATGCCGGTGGTAGAGCTCGTCGGTAATGGTCAGGCCCAGCACGGCGTCGCCGAGGAATTCCAGGCGTTCATTGGTGGGCAGGCCGCCGTGCTCGTAGGCGTAGCTGCGATGTGTCAGCGCCAGCGAGAGCAGTTCGTCGGGCAGCTCGACCCCGAGCGCGTCGAGCAGATCCTGCCGCGACGTCATCGGTCGCCCCGCGGCGCGTCCGGCTCGGGAAACATGCCGGCCAGCTTGGCCCACCGCGGGTCGACGCGGTCGTGATGATGGCCGGGCTCGGCCGCGAGGGACACGCCGCATTCGGGGCACAGTCCGGGGCAGTCTGGGGTGCAGACGGGCGAGAACGGCAGCTCGAGTCCGACGGCGTCGATAATCGACTGCTCGAGGTCGACGGTGTCGTCGACGATGTGCCCGACCTCGTCCTCCTCGGTGGTCGCCTCCGTCGTGCTGTCGGGGTAGGCGAACAGTTCGGTCAACCGGACCTGCACCCGGCCGTCGACCGGAGTGAGGCAACGCGAGCATTCGCCGACGGTGGGCGCGTCCACCGTCCCCGTCACCAGTACGCCTTCGGAGACCGATTGGACTTGTAGGTCCAGTTCCAGGGGAGCGCCCGCCTCGATGGCGATCATGTCCAGGCCGATGCGCGCCGGGCTGGGCACCGTCTTCCGCAGGGTCACCATCGCCCCGGGGCGCCGCCCGAGCCGGGTGATGTCGATCGTCATCGGGGAGCTCAGACGGCGCTGCGAGGTGGTGCTGTGCTGCCGCGTCATAGGAGAAATCCTACGGCGCTCGCCGCATAATTCCAGGGCGCGCCCGCGCGGTGGAGGGGCTAGCTAGCGCACCGCGTAGTCGTGCGTGCCGGCCGCCGTCCGGAGTTGGTGACGACCGCGGCCGACCGAGCGCAGCGTGCCGTTGAGGAATTCCTCGAACTCGGCCAGCTTGTTGTCGACGTAGATGTCGCACTCCCCGCGCAGCCGGTCGGCCTCGGCGTGCGCCGAGTCGATCAGGCGGGTGGCCTCGGCGTGGGCCGCCTCCACCACGCTGTTCTGCGACACCAGGCGTTGCTGCTCCTTGATGCCCTCTTGCACGGCCTTCTCGTAGGAGATGTTGCCGTTCTCGAGCAGCCTGTCGGCCTCGGCCTGGGCGCGGCCGACGCTGGCCTCGTACTCGCGTTTCGCCGCGGTGGCGATGCGCATGGACTCCTCGCGGGCCTCGCCGACCATCCGCTCGCTGTGCTGGCGCGCCTCGCTCACCATGCGGTCGGCCTGGGCTTTGGCGTCCGACAGCAGCCGGTCGGCCTCCGCACGGGCGTGGTTGAGCATCGACTCCGATTCGGTGGTCGCCGAGGACACCATGGATTCGGCGTGCGACTTGGCGTCCTGCAGCATCGAGTCGCGCGCGTCGAGCACGTCCTGGGCGTCGTCCAGCTCGCCGGGGATCGCATCCTTGATGTCGTCGATCAGTTCCAGCACGTCACCGCGGGGCACCACGCAGCCGGCCGTCATCGGAACGCCGCGTGCTTCTTCAACGATGGCGCTCAGTTCGTCGAGCGCTTCAAAGACTCTGTACACGGCCATATCCTCCTGGCGTCTGCCAACGTGTTGTTACCAGTGTGCCTGGTGTTGTCTCTGTGACAGCGGTGGCGAGGCCGGTGTGTCGGACATTTGACCGCCACAACGACGCGAAACGCCCCGGAACTGCGCCCGCGACCTCGCCGTCGCCAGTGAAATCCATCGAAACGCCCGTCCGCGCCGCCACGGTTGGCTGCACCTTTGCGGCCATTCTAGGGATCGCGGCGACTCCAGGCCCTGGCCAGACCGCCGCGCAGCGCTTGACCTATACCCCTCAGGGGTATAGGTTGGGGACCTCTGGGGACATCGGAGCAACCGACGGGGAGGATCAAGCGCTCGTGCTCGCAGCGGTCGGACACGCCTTGGCGGTGGCGGGATCGATGACGTGGGAGATCCTGTGGGCGCTCATCCTCGGATTCGCCCTGTCGGCGGTCGTGCAGGCGGTGGTGCGCCGCTCGACCGTAACGGCGCTGCTGGGCGACGACCGGCCGCGGACCCTGGCGCTGGCTGCGGGGCTCGGCGCCGCATCCTCGTCCTGCTCGTACGCCGCGGTGGCGCTGGCCCGGTCGCTGTTCCGCAAGGGTGCGAACTTCACCGCCGCCATGGCGTTCGAGATCGGCTCCACCAACCTGGTGGTGGAGCTGGGCATCATCCTGGCCCTGCTGATGGGCTGGCAATTCACCGCCGCGGAGTTCGTGGGCGGCCCACTGATGATCGTGGTCCTCGCCGTGCTGTTCCGGTTGTTCGTGCGGTCGCGGCTCATCGACGCCGCCCGCGAGCAGGCCGACCGCGGAGTCGCCGGCTCGATGGAGGGCCATGCGGCCATGGACATGTCCATCAAGAAGCAGGGCTCCTTCTGGCAGCGTCTCTTTTCCGGGGAGGGCTTCACGTCCGTCGCCCATGTCTTCGTCATGGAGTGGATGGCGATCCTGCGTGACCTCGCGATCGGCTTGTTGATCGCGGGGGCGATCGCCGCGTGGGTGCCCGGAAAGTTCTGGAAGACATTCTTTTTGGCGGACGACCCGGGCCTGTCGACGCTGTGGGGCCCGATCGTCGGGCCCTTCGTGGCGATCGTGTCCTTCGTCTGCTCGGTCGGCAATGTTCCGCTGGCCGCGGTGCTGTGGAACGGTGGCATCAGCTTCGGCGGTGTCATCGCGTTCATCTACGCCGACCTGCTGATCCTGCCGATCCTCAACATCTACCGCAAGTACTACGGCACGCGGATGATGCTGACGCTGCTGGGCACGTTCTACGCCGCCATGGTCGCTGCGGGCTATCTGGTCGAATTGATCTTCGGCGCAACACGTCTCATCCCACAGCAACGCAACGCCACCGTGATGGAGGCGTCGATCTCCTGGAACTACACCACTTGGCTCAACATCGCCTTCCTGGCTGTCGCCGCCGTGCTGGTCATCCGCTTCGTCACCTCCGGCGGCATGCCGATGCTGCGGATGATGGGCGGGTCTCCCGACGGCGGACACGAACACGAGTGCCACTAGCGCCGCGACTCGTCAGCGGGTCGGCTGCCTCGCGTGCCCTTTGGCCCACGCGGCGGGACCGAACGGCCCTATCGAACATGTCGCCCGGCGCGGAGCCTTGGGATACACGGCTCCACAGAAGGCAGGTCAGACATGTTCAAGCACGTTCACCGGCAGGTGGGTGGTGTGATCGTCGCCGCGGTGGCCCTCGCCGCCGCCGGGACGGCTGCGACCGGGACGGCCAACGCCGCGTACCCCGGTGTCGCCGAGTGGTATTCACAGGCCCAAGAGCACTTCACCAATACGACCAAGGCCATGCAGGCGGTGGTCGACGCGATCAAAGCCAACGACATCAACGCCCTCCGGTCGGCATGCTCGGCAGTCCACGACGAACAAACCATCGGCCTCCAGGCCCACCTGCCCACGCCGGACCCGGCCCTGACCGCCGCCCTGCAATCCGAAATTCGTGACTTTCACACCGCGACGCACATCTGCATGTCGCTTGGGCCCAACAGCACCCCGGCCGATCTGGATCAGGCGGACTCGTTCACACAGCAGGCAATTGACGACCTGAAGACGGTCAACGACATCCTGGTCGAAGACCTGAGTTGAGGGCGTGGCCGAACGACGAAACGACCAGGGTCAGGAACGGGCGACCTTCTCGCGCAAGCGGCGGTTGACCGGTTCGGGCAGTAGCTCCGAGACGTCACCGCCGAACAGCGCGACCTCTTTGGCCAGGGACGACGACACGAACGAATACCGAGGTGTCGTCGCGACGAAAAACGTGTCGACACCGGCGATGTGCTTGTTCATCTGCGCCATCTGCAGCTCGTATTCGAAATCGGTGCCGGTGCGCAGGCCCTTCACGATGGCGGTCATTCCCTGCGACTTGACGAAGTCGACCACCAGGCCTTGACCGGCCTGCACCCGCAGGTTGGGCAGATGGGTCGTCGACTCGTTGATCATCGCGATCCGCTCGTCGAGGTCGAACATGCCCTTCTTCGCGGGATTGGTCAGGATCGCCACCACCACCTCGTCGAACTGGGCCGACGCCCGTTCGAAGACGTCGATGTGGCCTAACGTCACTGGATCGAACGACCCCGGGCAGACCGCGCCACTCATGTCGCGCGCCGCCGAGGATGCAGTGGGGGCACCGCCCGCTCGCGGGGGACGTAGCGATGAGATGGGGGTACGCCCCCACGAGTGGGAGGGACCCCCACCCGCTTGCGGGGGAGAGCGGCGCTCATGTCGAAAGACGGTACACGCCCGCCTCACAGCCGTTCGGCCATCTCCAGACGGGTGTCGCCGTAGCCGCGTGGCGGCCACGCGGACCAGCCGGCCGGCCAGGTCAGCGGCGCACCGTTCGCCGCGCGTTCCACCACCGCCACGGTTCCCGCGCGCACCCAGCCGTGCGTGACCAACGCCGCCAGCACGGCTTCCACCTCGGCGACCGCCACGTCGTAGGGCGGGTCGGCCAGAACGAGGTCGACCGGTGTGGTGGCCCCGGCCGCCAGGACGTTGGCAACCGCGCCGCGCCGCACCGCGGCCGCACCGGCAAGGCCGAGGGCGTCGGCGTTGCGGGCGATGACCGACGCGCTGCGCGGATCCGATTCGACGAACAGCGCCGAGTCGGCCCCACGCGACAGCGCCTCCAATCCCAGTGCGCCCGAACCGGCGTAGAGATCGAGCACCGCGACGCCGGTCAGATCACGCCGGGCGGTCAGGATGTTGAAGAGGGACTCACGCACGCGATCGGTGGTAGGCCTCGTCCCTCGCGGCGGGACGGCGATGCGCCGGCCGCCGGCCACGCCGCCGATGATCCGGGTCACTGGCGGTCACTTAGAGCAGTGTGGACCAATAGTCCCAGAACCGCGCCATGATCATCAGGAACACCGCGGTGAACCACAGCGCGGTGATAGACCACCGCCACTGGTACAGCGCCCGGGCCACGCCGCGCCCCCGCCGCTGCAGCGCCGGACGGCAGGCGATCGACGCGACGACGACGAGCAGGGTGATGGTCGCCGCCCACACCACCATGCAGTACGGGCACAGCGCGCCGATGCTGTACAGGCTTGCGTAGATCAGCCAGTGCACGAACCCCGCACCGATCAGGAGCCCCGCCGTCAACCCGATCCAATACCACTGCGGCAACGCCACTTTGGTCACCGTCAGCAAGCCCGTGACCACCACCACCGTGAAGGCCACCAGGCCGAGAAGCGGATTGGGGAATCCCAGCAGCGACGCTTGCGGCGTAACCATCACCGAGCCACACGATAGGATCGGGTTGAAGTTGCACGACGGCACGTACGCCGGGTTGAGCAGAAGGTCGATCTTCTCCACGGTGAGCGTCGCGGAGGCAGCCAGGCCGATCACGCCGGCGATCAGGACCCACCACGCGCTGGGCGCCGGCACGCGCGTCTCGGGACGCGATTCCGGTGTCAGGTCGGCGGTTTGGGCTGACACCGACGTGGTCACGTGGCCGCGGGGGCGACGGCGCCGTCGATTCCCGGCACGTCGCCCACGATGCTCTTGATCTTGGCGACCAGCGCATCGGGTGTCGACGGGTCGTAATCGTCGCCGTTGATCTTGATGGTCGGGGTGGCGTTGATCTTCGCGGCCGCCGCCTCCCCCTTGACCTTGTCGATGTACTTGCCGCTGTTGATGCAATCGGGCACCTTGCCCACGACGCCGGCCTCGCGGGCGACTTCGATCAGCCGGGCGTTGTCCGGGAAGCTGGTGCCGCGTTCGCTGGGCTGAAGATCGGTGGTGAACAGCGCGGTGTGGAACCGGCGGAACGCGTCGATGGATTCGTCGGCCACGCACAGGGCCGCGGCTCCCGCCCGCGACGAATAGTTCTGGTTCCTGGCGTTGTCGAGGATGGACACCATGGAGTAGTCGGCCGCGATGGCGCCGACGTCGATGAGCCTCGACACCGTCGGACCGAACGTGCGCTCGAAGTTGCCGCAGGCCGGGCAGAGGAAGTCCTCGTAGAACGTGACCACGGCCTTGGGATTGCTGGTCCCGGGCTGGGTGACCAGCTTGCTCGACGTCACCCGCACGGTGTCGCCGGCGCCGATGGCGGCGGTCTTCTTGTGGTGGGTCACCACGATGTAGGAGACCAGCGCGACCAGGAAGATGACGACGACGGCGGTCCCGCCGATCTGCACGAGGCGGCCCGATTTACCGTCGGCGGCCTTCATGTCAAAGCGCGGTGGGCGTTTGGGTTTGTCGGCCACAGTCTGCGTGATCCTTCGGTACTCGGGTGCTCGGCTTGCCCGGTGGTGGACGTGATTCGTTCTTGGGCGCCTCTAGATTACCGGCGCCGGCGGCGCAACAGGTCAGACCCGGCTCAAGTGGGCGCGCAGGGCCGAGATCAGCTCGGTGGTGGCCGCCGCGCTGCCGCCCCCGAGCTGGAAGAGGTTGGCGAAGCCGTGCGTCAGCGATCCCATGCACCGTAGGTCGACGGCCGTCCCGGCGGCCTGCAGGGCCGCCGCGTAGTTCTCGCCCTCGTCGCGCAACGGGTCGAAACCGGCGACCGCGATCAAGGCGGGCGCGAGCCCGGCCAGAGACTCGGCCAGCAACGGCGATACCCGCGGATCCGCGCGGTCGACGCCCGAACCCCGCAGGTACTGCGACTCGAACCAGTCGATGTCGCGTTTGGTCAGCAGGAAGCCACGCGCGAAGAGACCCAGGGAGCGGGTCTGCGCGGTGAAGTCCGTCCGCGGATAGATCAGCCACTGCAGGACGGGCGCGGGGGCGCCCTCGTCGCGCGCCCGTTGGCAGACGACGGCGGCCAGGTTGCCGCCCGCACTGTCCCCGCCGACCGCGACCCGACCGGGCGCGGCGCCGAGCTCCCCGGCGTGGTCGTAGGCCCACCGGAAGGCGGCGTAGGCGTCCTCGACCGCGGCCGGCGCGCGATGCTCGGGGGCCAGCCGGTAGTCGATCGACAACACGTGGATGCCGGCGTCGCGGCAGGTCAGCCGGCAGAGCGCGTCGTAGGAGTCCAGGTCGCCGATCGACCATCCGCCGCCGTGGTAGAAGACCAGCAGGGGCGCGGACGCGCCGTTGGGCGGGCGGTAATGCCGCGCGGCGATCTCACCGGCCGGCCCGGGCAACGACAAGTCGGCGACGTCGACGTGGACCTGGGGTCCCGGGAGTTCCAGGGAGAGCTGGCGCATCTGGGCGCGGGAGGCGCCGGGGTCGTCGTCGACCACCAGACCGTCGATGCCGACGGCACGCAGACCGGAGAGCATGAGCTGAAGCGTGGGGTCCAGCGTGTTGCCGTCGATCGTCACCGAGCGGCCGCCGAACAGCGCCCGTTTGGCGGGGGTCGGGATCCACGGAATGACCTTGACACCGATCGTGGAGACCGCGCCCTGCAAGCGGCTGGCCAGGCGCATGGGTGTGCGTTTCACGCCGAGATGGAGGTCCGGCGCGGGCACGCTCTTGGTCATGGCCACTCCCTCGAATTAACCGTGCTGACGTCGGGGCGACGGTCGGTCGCTCGTTCCGCCTCCGTCTCGGCGGCTCCGGAAAACCCCCGAACGGGCACGGTCGGCGCCCCGCCGCGTCGCTTGCCGGCCGGGCGGTCGCCGATCCGGCGTGCGGTGTGACCAACTCTACGTGGTGACGAAAATGCGGTATGTCGACCAGGGCCGAATATCACCGCGCCCCGCCGCGGTGTTGCTGAGGTGGTATTTTCCAGCCCGGTAATATCGTGATCCCCAAGCCGGTACCCGCCTCACGGATTGCGAGCAGCTTCGACGTGTTCGATTTCGAACTCAGCGCCTCGAACTCAGCGCCGATGGGACGGCGTCGATCTCCTCGCTCGATGATGGCAACCGGTTCGGTCCACGAACCTTCAATTTCACAGGCAGGTGAATGACATTGGCTGGCGAGTCGGGCGCGGCCGTGCCCTCGATAGCTCTGAATGACGAAAACACGATGCCGGTGCTCGGCCTTGGCGTCGCGGATTTGTCGGAGGACGAAACCGAACGCGCCGTCTCCGCGGCGCTGGAGATGGGCTGCCGGCTGATCGACACCGCCTCGGCCTACGGCAACGAAGCCGCCGTCGGCCGCGCCATCGCGGCCTCGGGGATTCCGCGCGCCGAGCTGTTCGTCACCACCAAACTCGCCACCACCGACCACGGGTTCCTGCGATCCATGGAGGCCTGCAAGGAGAGCCTGGAGCGGCTCGGGCTGGATTACCTCGACCTGTACCTCATTCACTGGCCGGTCCCGGCACGAGGCGAATACGTGAACTCCTTCGGCGGGTTGATTCAGTGCCGGGGGGACGGGCTCGCGCGGTCGATCGGCGTCTCCAACTTCACCGAGCAGCACGTGCTGGACATCATCGACCTGACCTTCGTCACCCCGGCGGTCAACCAGATCGAGCTGCACCCGATGCTCAACCAGGCCGACGTCCGCAAGACCGACGCGGAGCACAACGTCGTCACCCAGGCCTACACACCGCTGGCGCTCGGCAAGCTGATGGACAACCCGACCGTGACCTCGGTTGCCGGCGAATACGGCAAGACACCGGCGCAGGTGCTGCTCCGGTGGAACCTCCAGCTGGGCAACGCGGTCGTCTTCCGGTCCGCCAACCCCGAGCACATCTCCGGGAACCTCGACGTGTTCGACTTCGAGCTGGCGGCCGAGCACATGGAAACGATCAACGGACTCAACGACGGCACCCGGCTGCGCCCGGATCCCAACACCTTCGACGGCGTCTGAGCGCCCAGTCAGCCCGCCGGGCAGGTGCCGGCCGCCTGACGCAGCACACCGGTCGACGGCTGGTCCACCGGCAACGTATATCCGCGCAGCACGGCGATGAACTGCATGGCGTACTGGCAGGCGAACGCGGCGTTGGGCGGCATCCAGTGCGCGGGCGGCGCGTCGCCCTTGTCCTGATTGGCCTGTCCGTCGACGGCCAGCAGGTTGGCCGGATCGTTGGCGAACCGCAGCCGTTCGTCGGCCGGCCAGGCGTAGGCGCCCATGTCCCAGGCATAGGCGAGGGGGACGATGTGGTCGATCTGGACCGCCTCGCCGACCTTGGCGCCGCGCTGGAAGGCGATGGTCTTGTTGGTGTACGGATCGTGCAGCGTGCCGGTTGCCACCGCGTCCGGACACCGTTTGGTCGACACATAGGTCTTGTCGACGAGGTCGCGGTTGAGGATGTCGTCGCGGGTGTCGCAGCCGTTGTGTCCCAGCGGGGCGTCGTTGTCGTCCGTCCAGGCGTCGCCGAAGGCCGCGCGCCGGTAGTCGTAGCGATGCAGCCGCAGCGGCACCACGGCAACACCCGCGAGCACGTCTGCGCCGGGCTGCACCGTCGGAACGTCGGCGCGGGCCGCATATTCGTCGGCATGCCTGGTCGCCGAGGAGCCGACCGTCTGGTAAGCCACCAGCAGCGCGAGCGCCGCGACCGCGGACAACCACAGCAGCACCCTGCGATTCACGACTTGTCCAGGTATTCGATCCGGTCCGTGCTGACGAAAGGCGCTGCCAGCAAAGCCACTTCGGCATTGGCGGGATCGTCGGCGTAGGTCCGGACGCAGAAGTCGCGCGCGGCCTCGATGACCTCGCGGTGGTCGGCCAGCGACAGCAAACGCAGATTGACGGCCCGACCGGACTGGTTGCGGCCCAACACGTCGCCCTCACGGCGCTCCTTGAGGTCGAGGTCGGCGAGCGCGAACCCGTCCAAGGTCGCGGCGACGGCGGACAGCCGCCGGCCCGCCGGTGAGGCCGGCGAAACCCAGCTCGCGAGCAGGCACAGGCTGGGATGTTGGCCGCGGCCGATGCGGCCCCGCAGCTGGTGCAGTTGGCTGATCCCGAAACGGTCGGCATCCATCACCAGCATCACCGTGGCGTTGGGGACGTCCACCCCCACCTCGATGACGGTGGTGCAGACGAGCACGTCGATCTCGCCCGCCCGGAAGGCCGCCATCGCGGCGTCCTTCTGCTCGGCGGACAACCGCCCGTGCATCAGCCCCAGCCGCAGGTTCGCCAGCTCACCCGCACGCAGCCGCGCGTAGAGCCCCTCGGCCGTTTCCGACGGTTTGGCGTTCGGCTCCTCTTTCTCCGGCTCGTCGGTCTCGTCGATCCGGGGCGCCACCACGTAGGCCTGGCGGCCCGCGGCGACCTCTTCGGTGATGCGCCGCCAGGCCCGGTCGAGCCACGCGGGCTTGTCCTTGACGAAGACGACGTTGCTGGTGATCGGCTGGCGCCCGCGCGGAAGTTCGCGCAGCGTCGAGGTTTCCAGGTCACCGTAGACGGTGAGCGCGACCGTGCGCGGGATCGGCGTCGCCGTCATCACCAGCAGGTGCGGCGTCACGCCGGGACGAGCCTTGGCGCGCAACTGGTCTCGTTGTTCGACGCCGAACCGGTGCTGCTCGTCGACCACCACCATGCCCAGGTTGTGGAATTCCACCGCGTCCTGCAACAGCGCGTGGGTGCCGACGACGATCCCGACCTGACCGCCCGCCACCTCGTCCCGGACCTGTTTCTTCTGTGCCGCCGTCATGGAACCGGTCAGCAGCGCGACCCTGGTCGCGGTGTCGGCACCGCCGAGCTGACCGGCCATCGCCAACGGGCCGAGCACGTCGTTGATGGATCGAAGATGTTGTGCGGCAAGGACTTCCGTAGGAGCCAGCAGCGCACACTGGTAGCCGGCGTCCACCAGCTGCAGCATCGCCAAGACCGCGAGAATGGTCTTACCCGAGCCGACCTCGCCTTGCAGCAGGCGGTTCATCGGCCGGGTGGCCGACAGCTCCTTGGTGAACACCTCGAGCACCTCGCGTTGCCCGGCGGTCAGCTCGAACGGCAACCGGGCCATCAATTGCGCGGACAGACCGTCGGAGTGCGGCGGCGCCGGGGGCCCCGATTCCGAGAGCTCGCTGTGCCGGCGGGCGACCAGCGCCCACTGCAGCCCGACGGCCTCGTCGAAGGTCAGGCGCTCGCGCGCCCGCCGCCGGGCCGACTCGTCTTCCGCCAGATGGATGTCACGCAGCGCCCGGTCCTCGGACACCAGGTCGTGCCGGCCGCGCAGCTCGGCGGGTAAGGGGTCCTGCACCGGGTCGAGGACGTCGAGCACCTGGCGCACGCACCGGAAGATGTCCCAGCTCTGCAGCTTCGTGGTGGCGGGGTAGATCGGGAAGAAGGCGCGCTCGAACGCCGACATCTGCAGTTCGCCGGTGGTGGCCTGCGAGGCGATCGCGATGTTCTTCAGCGAGCTCGTGCCGCGATTCTTGCCGTCCGGGGAGTCGAGGATGAGGAACGCCGGGTGCGTCAGCTGCATGACGTTCTTGAAGAAGCCGACCTCCCCCGACAGCATGACCTTGGTGCCCTCGGTCAGATCCTTCTTCAGGTAGTTGGCGTTGAAAAATGTCGCGGTCACCTTGCTGCGCCCGGCACCGAGGGTTATGCGGTGGCACATTTTTTTCGGGGTCTTCTTCATCGGCCACGTCTTGGTTTCGGTGATCGTGTCGACGATCGTGATGTGCTCGCCGGCCGGCGGACGTCGATCGTCGGAGTCCCACCGGGTGGCGCCCTCGGTGTAGGTGCGCGGATAGTGGCGCAACAGGTCGTCGACGGTGCGGATGCCCAGTTCCTCGTCGAGCTGTTCGGCGGCCTTGGCCCCCACCACGAAGTCCAGGCGATCGCCCAGCGAGACCACGGCTACTCGACCCCGATCAACAGCGCGTCACCGCGGTGGCCGGTGCGGTAGGTGACCAGCTCGGTCCCCGGATGGTGGTCGTGCATGTGTTCTTCCAGGGTGTCCACCAGGGCCGTGGCGTCGTCCTCCGCGTCGATCCCGGCGCCCAACAGCACCGTCACCAGGTCGCCGCCGGAGGCCAGCAACAGGTCGAGGAGGCCGATCGCCGCCGCGGTCGCGTCGGCGGCCACGATCAGCACCTCGTCCCCCGCGATGCCCAGGCCGTCGCCCGGCTGGCAGCGGCCCGCCCAGGTCAGCGCGCTCTCGGTCGCGATGCGCACGGATCCGTGGCGGGCCGCGCCGGCCGCCCGGGCCATCGTGTAGCCGTCGTCGACCGCCTGCCGGTCGGCTTCGTGCACGGCCAGTGCGGCCAGCCCCTGCACCATCGATCCCGTCGGTATCGGCACCACGTCGATCCCCCAGCCGATGGCCGCCGTGCAGCCGGCCACCAGCTCCTCGGCCGGCACGTAGCCGTTGGGCAGCACCATCACCTGCGCGGCCCCGGTGTCGATCACCGCCCGCATCAGCTGGTGCGCGCTGATGCCGGTGACCGGGTCGCCCGCGGCCGGATCGCGCTGCAGCACGCAGGCGCCCTCGCCACCGAACAGCTCGGCGGCACCGTCGCCGTCGACGACGGCGAGCACCGCGCGTTCCCGCGTCCAGCCGCCGGCCGGCAGGCCCGTGGCGCCCGAGCTCAGCGCCGAGATCACGATCCGGCTCAGTCGCCCCGCGGCCAGCCCCGCCTCGACCGCTGCGCCGGCGTCGTCGGTGTGCACGTGCACCGAGTACGTGCGCTCGGCGGACGCCTGCGCGGCGGCGATGCCGACGGAATCGCCCAGCTCCCCCAGCCGGTCCCGCAGCGCATCCGCCGCGGCGGCGTCGCAACCATCCAGCCGGTACATCACCTCGAACTGCGGCGCGGGCCGTTCGGCGGCGCCTTCCGGTTGCGGCGCGCGCGGGGACAGCTCGTACACCGTGCGGGCGGGCGCCTGCCCGGAGACGGTGGTGCGCAGGGCGTCCAGCAACACCAGCAGCCCGCGCCCGCCGGCGTCCACGGCGCCCGCGTCGGCGAGCACGTCCAGCTGCTCGGGCGTCTTCTCCAGCGCGACCACCGCCGCCTCACCGGCGGCGACGATCGCCGAGGCGAGCCCTTCCCCGGCCTGGGCACATTCCCCGACGGCGTCGGCGGCCGCGCGCAACACCGAGACGATGGTTCCCGGAATCTCCTCACCGCCCATCGACGTGATGACCAGGTCGACGCCGCGCCGCAACGACGCACCGAGGATGGCCGCGTCGACATGGGCCAGCTCACCGCCGGATTCGGCCGCCGCGACGGCGGTGACGTCGGCGATGCCGCGCAGGATCTGCGACAGGATCACCCCGGAATTTCCGCGGGCGCCGTTCAGCGCACCGGCCGACATCGCGGCGGCGGCCCGGGCGGCGCAGGCCGAGCCGCCCTCGGAGTTCAGTCCCGCGTTGGCTTCGGCGAGCGCCGACCGCATGGTGAACAGCATGTTGGCGCCGGTGTCGGAGTCGGCAACCGGGAAGACGTTGAGCCGGTTGATCTCGTCGATGTGGGTGATGAGGTCGCTGACAGCGGTGTGCGCCCAGTCCCGCAACGTGATCGCGTCCAGCAGACGTTCCGACGGTCCCAGTGTCACCCACCTCCTCCACAACCAGCCCCCGGTGGGCGCCAGCGTAGCTCGGCGACTCGGACGGCGGCTCGCCGTTACCACCACCGACCGGTGGGCGGCCGGTGCCCATTGAGCCTAGCCAGGCGGGGCGACAGCGGCGGTGATCGTTTTGGTGGTTGCCAGGACAATCGGTATCCTGGTTGGGCCCGGGACACCCGGGCTGTCCCGGCCACGTGCCAGACCGCCGAGCCGGACCCCCGAGATTTGAGGAGCTTGAACCATGGCCGCTGTGTGCGACATCTGCGGGAAAGGCCCCGGCTTCGGCAAGTCGGTGTCGCACTCCCACCGCCGCACCAGCCGCCGGTGGGACCCCAACGTCCAGACCGTGCACGTCGTCACCCGCCCGGGCGGCAACAAGCAGCGCCTGAACGTCTGCACGTCCTGCATCAAGGCCGGCAAGGTCGTCCGGGGCTAGGGGCGCTGCCGCGACGCGGCAGCAACATCCCAGCCGGGCGCAGCGGGTCGCCACCATCGGATCACTCCGCAGCTACATCACGGTGCTACATCACGGGCTACATCACGATGTGCCCGGCGTCGACGGGGATCGACACGCCCGTCACGTAGCGGGCACGCGGACCGACCAGCCACAGCACCGCCTCGGTCACGTCCTGCGCCTCGACCAGCGGCACGTCGGGCAGCAGCATCTGCGAGACGGCCGGGTTCGGGTTCTCCAGCATCCGGTTGACGACGAAGTCGTTGAGGATCATCGGCGTCATGACGCCGCTCGGATGCACCGAGTTGACCCGAATCTTGTGGGGCGCATAGGCATTGGCCGCTGACCGCATCAGCCCCACCACGCCGTGCTTGGACGCGGCGTAGGCGAACATCGCCGCGCTGCCGTCGCCGCCCCGGCCGGTCAGCCCCTGCGACGAGCTCACCAGCACGATCGACCCCCCCTGGCCCTTGCGGATGATCGACGGCACCGTCGCCAACAACGTGTGCCACACGCCTTTGAGGTTGGTGTCGACGATCGTGTTGAACACCGGTTCGGAATGGGCTTCCGGGTCACCGATCGCGACCACCCCGGCGTTGGCGACGACGATGTCCACCTCCCCGAGCTCGTCGATTCCGCGTTGCACCGCGCCCTCCAACTGCGGCAGGTCGCGGACGTCGGCGACGACGGGCGCCACCTTGCGGCCCGCGGCTTCGACCAGCCGCGCCGTCTCGTCGAGATCCGACTTGGTCCCCAGCGGGTAGGGAATCGCGTCGATATCGGTGCAGATGTCCACCGCGATGATGTCGGCGCCCTGTTCGGCGAAGGCCACCGCGTGACTGCGGCCCTGGCCGCGCGCCGCACCGGTGATGACGGCGACCTTGTTGTCGAGTTCACCCATGGCTACACCTCCAGCTTCGTGCGGGTCTCTTGTTCGGCGAAGGCCACCAGGCGGGCGGCCGCGTCGTAGTCGCATGCGACCGGCGACCGGCCGATCAGCACCGGCCCGCCGCGCAGGCCGAACCTACCGGTGACCCCGACGTAGCTGCCCGGCGGCAGCGGTTCGCTGATGCAGTACAGCGTGGGCGCCGCGCCCTCGTCGATGTCGTTGGCCAGCCGATCGGCCACCAACTTGACCGCCTTGTGGGCCGCCGACATCAGCGGCGAGTCGCCGAGCTGCGACAGGTTCGACGCCACCCAGCCCGGGTGGGTGAGCTGGGTGACCACCGGCGACCCGGCCGCGCGCAGCCTGCGGTCCAGTTCCAGGCCCCACAGCATGACCGCGAGTTTGGACTGTGCGTACGCCCCCAGGCGGGTCCACTTGTGCCGGCGCAGGTGCAGGTCGTCCAGGCGCAGCGTCGCGGATCGGTGCGCGTCGGAGCCGACGTTGATGATCTGCGAGCGCACCCTGGGCAGGAGCAGATTGGTCAGGGCGAAGGGGCCGAGCAGGTTGGTGCCCAGCGTCATCTCGAATCCGTCGACCGTGTCGGTACGCCGATCGGTCAGGGCGCCGGCGTTGTTGATCAGGACGTCGACGTCCTCGTCGATCGAATCCACAAAGGCGCGCACCGACGACAGGTCGGCGAGATCGAGCCTGGCCACCGCGGTGGAGCCGCCCATCGCAGCGGCGCGTTGCTCGCCCAGCTCGATGTTGCGCACCGCCAGGATCACGTGCGCGCCGGCTTTGGCCAGGGCGCGGGCTGTGCCCAGCCCCACGCCGTTGGTCGCTCCTGTAACCACGATTCGCTTGCCGGTCAGGTTGCCGAGCCGGTCGGGGGTCCAAGGTAAGGTCACGGCGATCAAGAGTAATGGTCGGTTCTATGTAAATTCGGCCGGTTCTGCCACCATTGTTCGCGGAAGCGGAGAAGACGGGTTCGACAGGTGGTCCCATGAATGACAGCGCGCGCGAAATCACGAACCTGATCTACACCTACGCCGAGCTTCTCGACCGCGGCGACCTGGACGGGGTGGCCCGGCTCTTCGAGCACGGCCGTATCTGTGGCGTCGAGGACGGTCCACCGGAGACGGTGTTCGCCGGGGCCGCGCGGGTGCGCGAGATGTACGAGATGGCCACGCGCATCTACCCCGATGGCACCCCGAAGACCAAGCACAACACGACCAACGTGCAGCTGCACATCGACGAGGCCGCAGGCACCGCGCGCAGCACCTCCTACTACTGCGTCACCCAGGCCACCCCAGAACTGCCGCTGCAGGTGATCGTGACCGGGCACTACAAGGACACCTTTGCGCGGGTGGACGGCGCCTGGCGGTTCGACACCCGCACCATGTTCGTCGACCAGGTCGGCGACGTCAGCAAGCACCTGAAGTTCTGAGCGCGTGCCAGCCTCGAGCCCGTCAGGCGGCGCCTTCGACCCGGCCGCCGTCATGGCCGAGGCCCGCAACAAGGAGACGCTCACCGACTGGGGCCCAGGCGAATTCGAGCGCCCGCTGCGGGTGCTACTGGCCGACTACTCGCGCGCCGAGCTCAACGCGATCGGGGTACACATCCTGCGCTCGGGAATCGTGCACAGCCTGCGCATGCGGCTCCGCACGCAGGAATGGATCCGCCGGCACCCGGAGATCCTCGACGAACGGGTCGCCGCGCCCATCGTCGTCGTCGGAATGATGCGCAGCGGCACCACGCTGCTGCAGCGGCTGCTCGCCGCCGACTCGAGGTTCGTGTGCGCATACGGCTGGGAGGTCGTGGAGGTCGCGCCCCGGCTCGACCATCGCTTCAGCGGTGCAGACCCCCGGATCGCCATCAGCCAAGCGCGCGAAGCGAAATCCCGCGAGCTGGCACCGGAGCTGTTTTCCATTCATCCGATGTATGCCACGGAGGCCGAGGAGGAGATCGTCTTCCTGGCCGACGCGTTCATGTCTCACGTCCCCGAATCCGGCGCCCACGTTCCGCATTACCGGTCCTGGCTCGACGACCAGGACTTCTCCCCCGCCTACGACCACCTGCACCGCATGCTGCAATTCCTGCAGTGGCAGAAGCGCCGCCGCGGCATCGTGGGGCAACGCTGGGTGCTCAAATCGCCCGCACACCTGGGATATTTGAATCCGTTGCGGGCACGATTCCCCGATCTGCACATCGTGCACATGCATCGCGATCCGCGCGCCACGATCGCGTCCGGAGCCAGCCTGAACGCCACCTTGCACGCGATGCACGCCGACGCCGTGGACGTCCATCGGGTGGGCGCGGAATGGTTGCAGCGGATGGGCTGGACCAACGACCGGGCGATGGCTGTGCGCGACGGGTGGCCGGACGACGGGGACCGGGTCACCGACATCGGGTTCGACGCCGCGGTGGCCGATCCGGTCGGCCAGGTGGCCCGCGTGTATGACGCTGTCGGGCTTCCCTTTACGGCCGGGGCGGAGGACGCGATGCGGCGCTGGCTCGACGTGCGCCCGCGCGAGGCGGCCCGCCCGGCCTACGGCTTGCCGGCCTACGGGCTGCGCCCAGAGCAGGTTGACGAACGATTCGCCTTGTACAACAAGCGTTTTGGACAGTATATCGGAGGAGCAACGCATGCCTGACGATCCCGTCGCGACGGTATCCCAGCACGAACAGGAACTGGCCGCCCTCGAACTGACCGAGCATCCGACCGTCAGGGCCGCCTATCGGACGGTTGCCGAGACCTGGCTGGGCCGGGCCAAGGCGTCGGAGGCGATGCGGGAGCGGTTCGACGACGCGTTCGCGGAGGTGATGTTCTCGGCGGCGGTGTGGTCGTCCAATCAGGACAAGCTGCGGCCGAAGGTCAGCTGCATCACCCGGCTCGCGCACCCCGTCGACGGCCGCCGAATCCCCGGATCGCGTTGGGGCATCGACAATCCCGACAGCGTCTACCGGGTGATCCCGATCTCGGGAGACGAACGCTACGAGATCCACGGCCGGGTGGGCGAGCACCGCATGACCGAGAACTACTTCACGCTGTGGGACGCCCGCATGGGCACCGTCGACGTCCTCAACGGCCGCACCATGCGGGTCGACTCCGACGGCAGCTTCACCATCACCGTCGACCCCGACCCGGCCGGCGGCCGGCCCAACCACGTGCGGACCACTGCCGAAGCGCACGAGTTCTACATCCGCGACGTGCTGCTCGACTGGGGCCGCGACGACCCCAATCACCTTGATGTGCAACGGCTCGGGGGCCCGCCGGCGACACCGGCACGCACGCTCGACGAGCAGGCCGACGCCACCGCGGCGATGATGGACTACTTCGCCAACTTCACCGGCAAGCTCAGCCACGGCGTGTACAAGATGCCGCCCAACCACTTCGACCTGGCCTGGTCGGCCGACAAGGTCGGCGCGATGCGCAACCAGGTCTACGTGATGGGCCGCTTCGACCTGGCGCCCGACGAGGCGTTCGTGGTGGACCTGCGCGACGGTGGCGCCGAGTACTTCACCGTGCCGCTGAGCAACGTCTGGGGCACCACGCTGAACATCCTCGACCGCACCGGCAGCCTCAACAAGGCGCAGTCGGTCGCCAACCAGGATGGCAGCTACACCTACGTGATCGCGCCGACCGATCCCGGCGTGGCCAACTGGATCGACTCCGACGGCCTGCGCGAGGGCATCCTGACGCTACGCATGGCCGAATTCGGCGAGGCGGGCCCCCGCGAGGACCTCGGCGCACGCGGACGGGTCGTCAGGCTGGACCGGCTCAGCACCGAGGTGGGCCACCTGCCGTCGGTGAGCACGCAGGAGCGGGCCGCCCAGCTCGCCGATCGTCGAAGCGCGTATCTGCGGCGCCTGCCTGAAGGGGCGGCCTGAGATGGCGCGCTGGCTGATCACCGGATGCTCCACCGGCTTCGGCCGCGAAATCGCGCGTGCGGCACTGGAAGCGGGTCACAGCACGGTGGTGACCGCGCGGCGGGCAGACGCGGTGCGTGATTTCGCCGTGGAGTTCGGTGACCGGGCGCTGGCCGTCGCACTCGACGTGACGGACGCCGATCAGATCGCCGCGGCGGTGTCGGCCGCCGATGAGGCGTTCGGCGGCGTCGACGTCCTGGTCAACAACGCCGGCCACGGTTACCTGTCGGCGGTGGAGGAAGGCGAGGACGCCGAGGTCCGGAAGCTGTTCGAGGTCAACTACTTCGGCGCGGTCAACATGATCAAGGCGGTGCTGCCGGGCATGCGTGCCCGCGGCTCCGGGCACATCGTCAACATGTCGTCGATGACCGGCCTGGTCGCCAACCCGCCCAACGCGTACTACTCGTCGACGAAGTTCGCGCTGGAGGCGATCACCGAGGCGCTGGCCACCGAGGTGCGCCCGCTGGGGATCAAGGTGACCGCGATCGAGCCCGGCGCCTTCCGCACCGACTGGGCGACGCGATCGATGAAGGAGTCGGGCACCCCGATCGCCGATTACGTCGACGTGGCGGCGCGCAAGGATCTGATCAAACAGTTCGCCGACCATCTCCCCGGTGATCCGAAGAAGGTCGCCGAGGCGGTGCTGATGGTGACCACCCTCGACGAGCCGCCGTTGCGGCTGCTGCTCGGCCGCGACGTGCTCAAGGCGATGCGTGACAAGATCGCCGCGTTGTCAGCGTCGATCGAGGAGTGGAAAGCCGTCACCAAGGACGTCAACTTCGGGGGTTCGTAGGGTCACTCGTCGAGGAACACGACGTGCCGGTCCACCGCGTCGCGCCCGATGCGCAGGTTGTTGGCGGGAAATTCGGGGTCGGCGTACCCGATGGCCAAGCCGCACAAGATGTTCAGCTCGGGCGGGATGTTCAGCTGATCCCGAACGACGTCGGGATAGCCGGCGATCGCCACCTGCACGCAGGTGCCCAACCCGCGCGCGGTCAAGGCCAGCAGCAACGTCTGCAGGAACATGCCGACGCCCACGCTGTCGGCGTAACCGAGCTCGCGATGCATACAGACGATGCCGCCCAGCGGGGCGCGGAAGAACTCCCAATTGCGCAGCACGGCGGTGCGCCGCGCCGCGCTGTCGTGGCGGGCGATGCCCATCGAGCCGTACACCTGTGCGCCGGTGTCGCTGCGGAAATGGGCGAACGCGGCGGGTAATTCCGGGACCTTCGGCGGTTCGGCGCGCGCCCTGTCCAGCATCGCGGCCACCAACCGGTCCCGCGCCGGGCCGGAGACGAACACCATGTGCCACGGCTGCACGTTCGAGTTCGACGGCGCCCGGATGGCCAGCTCCAGCGATTCCTCCACCAGACGGCGCGGTACCGGGTCGGGCAGGAACAGCCGGCTGGAGTGCCGCTGCCGGATGGTGTCCTCCAAGTCGTACATAGCCCCATGTTCTCAGGTGCCGAACCGCGGCCACGTCGCGCTGCCGGGCTGTCACGCCAGTGTGACGGCCGGACGTCAAACGGGGTCGTCGTCGGTGTCGCGGAGGAATCTGTCGGGGTGGTGATAGCTGTTGGTGCGGGGTTGGCCGCGGTCGAGATGGGGTGGGGGGATCCATTCGGTTTGTCCGCGGGCGTTGGTGCGGGTGATCCAGCCTTGTTCGGCGAGCCGGTTGTCGGGTCCGCAGGCCAGGGTGAGGTCGTCGATGTCGGTGCGGCGGGTGGCT
>NZ_MVIJ01000059.1 GCF_002086735.1 Mycobacterium scrofulaceum
CTTACCGACCACCTCCAGCGCCTCGATCGATGAACATCCCACCCCGACGGGTTGACCCGCCCCCGAGGGCCGGATAAAAGAACGACTCAACAAGGAAATCCGCCGGCGCACCGACGTCGTCGGAATCTTCCCCGACCGCAACGCCCTAATCCGCCTCGTCGGCGCGGTGCTGGCCGAACAACACGACGAATGGGCCGAATCCCGCCGCTACCTCGGCCTCGACGTCCTCAGCAAATCCCGCGCCGACCACACGCCATCAACAGAACAGGAGGACACCCCGGCGGCACTGACCGCCTAAACCACCAAGTCGAAGAATCACACGACGACGTCGTACACCACGTCCCTGGACTTGACCGCAATCTGCATCGTCCCTCCGCAGGTTCTTGCCTCCTGGACGACTGCAGATAATCACGTCCACCACGCAGAACCTGGGATCTGAACGCCTCGTGTCGGACATCAAGGACACCGCCCGGAGGACTCCAGATAACAATTGCGTTGGTGCTACACAGAACCCGCCGAATCTCGGTGTCGTAATCCAGGAACGGGATGAACTCATTCCAACACGACTGCCACAGTCGGATCAGGGCCGGATATCGGCTGCCCCAGCGGTCGGCGAGCGCCTCGAGCGCCGCTTCTGCGGCCGCCGCTGTCGGGGCGGTGTAGATCGGTTTGAGATCGCGGCGCAGGGCGTCCCAGTGCTGGCGCGGTACGTAGCGGAAGCTGTTGCGGATCAGATGCACGGTGCAGGCCTGCACGATGGTGGCCGGCCACACCTCACCGACAACGTCGGGCAGCCCCTTAAGTCCGTCGCAGATCAAGAAGAACGTGTCGGTGACGCCTCTGTTGCGCAGGTCGGTCAATACGGCGAACCAGAACTTGGCTGATTCCCCGGCGCCGTCGCCGGCCCACAGTCCGAGCACGTCCTTGTGCCCGGCCAGATCGACCCCGATCGCGGCGTAGAACGGTCGGTTGGCGACCTGACCGTCGCGCACTTTCACGCTCAGCGCGTCGATGAAGATTGCGGCGTAGACGGAGCGGCCGCGCGGTCCACTCCGCCATGTCGGCCAGGACCTTGTCGGTGATCCTGCTGATGGTGTCCGGGGAGATCTTGGCGTCGTAGAGCTCGTCGAAGTGGGCGGCGATCTCCCCGGTGGTCAATCCCTTGGCATACAACGACAACACGATCTCATCGACCCGGGTCAACCGGTGTTGATGCTTTCTTGACGATCTGGGGCTCGAAGCTGCCGCCGCGGTCGCGGGGCACGGCGATCTCGACCGGTCCGACCGTGTCGGTCAACACGGTTTTGGTGCGGGTGCCGTTGCGTGAATTCGGCGCCCCCCGCCCGGCCGGATCGTGCTTGTCATAGCCGAGGTGATCGGCGAGCTCCTCTTCCAGCGCGGTCTCGACCACCGTCTTGGTCAGCGCCTTAAGCACCCCGTCAGCGGTATCGGCGAACGACACCCCGCGGGCCTGGGCCGCCCGCACCAGCTCGCGGGCCGTCGCCAGCTCCTCCGGTGTCGGAGAGCTGACCATCACTTCATCATCGTGGACATCGGCTGTTGCTGTCACAGCCCTCATCGTTTCGGTCATCGTGGACCTTCCCCGCCAGGCTCACACCCGGCGTGTCGGGCCACTTACACCGAATTTCGGATACTCCCTCGCGGTGGTGTAGCGCCGCGCGGTGTTGTGGGAGATGCCGAAAACGAGAGAGACAGATGCAGCAGGTCGGGGCCTGCGGTCAGCGCTTCGTGAAGGATTCGGTCGGCACGGATGCGTTCGATCGTGAACCCATTGTCGCTCAACGATTGTTTCACCGATGTTTGACTCACCGGCGTTGTGCGCAATGCAGTTTTCGTCGTGAGTAGAACGTGCCGGTTCGGAGTGTGGGGCCATCTGTCCCGGCGGTGGTCGAGCCATGTGATCAGCGCTCTGTGGGTGAGCTCGCCGAGCCGTTGGTTGTCCAGCAAGGGTGATCCGCCGGTTCGGCAGGTCAATGTCGTCGAGCACCAGTTTGCGTATAACGCTTGTGCGGCAGGCATGTTCGACGCTCAATGCCACAACTAGGCGTGCACGCGGTTCGCTCGCGAGCTGTTCGATCGAGCGCACCTCATCATCGGTGATGGGCACGAGGTCTTGGTCTACTGGTTGGCTCTTCAAACCCGCTGTTGGGTTGCTGAAGACCAGACCATTCTTCTTGGCGTGCCGGAACAGCGACCGCAGCGCCTTGATCAGATTGTGGCACTGGTTTCCCTGAAACGGCCGCAGCGTCGCGTCGACGTCGGCCCTGGTGACCTCCCTGAGATGGTCGTAGGAGGTGGACCAGTGCGCGAGAAGGGGCCTGACCGCGCCGAAGTAGCTGTAGAGGGTCCTGGGCGATCGTGGGCGAGCACGTGCGCCGCCGACCAACAGGGTAAGGAGCCAGTGGTGCGACGGCTCGGCGAACCCTGGCGGAAGTTCCGCGGTGACGCGGTCGATCCAGGCACGGATCGGAGGTTCGGTGTCGTCTGTCAGCAGGTCGAAGTGGGAGAGGATTTCGACAAGCCTGCGACGGGACGCGAGCCGATGCGGCCGTGTTCGAACCTCTTTGAGCGGCACGCGATCACCGGGGGGCCGACCGGCCAGAAGGGTGACCAGGGCGTCGAGGCATCGGTTTGTGGTCTCACCGCACCAATCGTGGGCGGCAGCGCGTTCCCGGGCGTATACCGCAGCGGCCACGAGCACGGGGTCGTCGGATTCCAAGGCTGGATGCCGCCGGGGCGGGCGAGCAGGCAGTCCCGCCTTTCCGCGATAGTAGTGCGCTTTTTTTGAACAGCTTCTGCCGCAGTATTTTTGGTCGCGGCGACCGTTGGCTGGCAGTTCGGCTCCGCATTGCAGGCAATTCATCGCGGCGGCAGCGACCTTCCCGTCCGAGCGCGCGGGGTGACGGGACGTGCCTCACCGGCCGCAGCGGCGGCCTCCTCGCTACCCTTCGGCGTGGGTGCGGCCACGGTTTCGGGCTCGGGGATCAGCAGTTCGTCGATGGCGCAGTCGAGCACGGCGCAGAATACATCGAGATCGTGGAGCTTGATGGCGTTGGGGTTGCCCGACCACAAGCCCGACATCTTGCCGGCGCTGATCACCAGGCCGCGCTCGGCCAGCATCCGTTGGAGTTCGCTGGCCTTCCAAATGCCGCGGTTGGCCGCGGTCAGGCGTAGATTCCACTTCATTGAGCCAATCCTTAAGTTCGTAGGTGCAGTTACTTCGTGTTGTTACGTTGTGCTGTGACCCAGGCATCTTCGACGTGGGTGGCGTGGACGTGGATATATCGAGCCGTCGTGGCCGTCCAGGCGTGACCACATAATTCCTGGATGGCGAACAGGTTCATTCCGCCGAGGTAAAGCTGGGACGCGCAGAAGTGCCGCAGCACATGCGGGGTCAGCTTCCCCGACCACGCAGGCAGATGCCGGTCCGCCGCCTCCGCCAACGATCGGCGATAGACGTCAGCTGTCGCGCGCATGCACGTCCCGTCGATGTTCTTGCGTTCGGACGGAAACAGTGGCGCGGCATGGCTATTCGGGTCGATATCGAACAGTCCAAGCACGTCTTCGATGAACCATCTCAGGCTGCGGTCGGCGCCGTTGATCAGCGGCACCAGTCGCGGTTTGGGGCCTTTGCGGCGTGATCCCTTGCCGTGACGGACGTTCAGCTTGCCGAACCGCCCCAGCTCCCACCGCACATCGTCGAGGTCGAGCATCCGCGCCTCGTTGATGCGCAGTCCCACGTCGGCCGCCAGCCGGGCGACCGCGTAGTTGCGGGCGGCCGGGGCGAACTTGCGGCAGGTGACCAGGCTGGATTCAATCGGTCGTTGCAACACCGGCTTGCTGAAGTGAGTGTAGGTGTTCGTTGAACGCTTCGGCCGGGGTGCGCCATCCGAGGGTCTTGCGTGGTCGGGTGTTGAGGGTGTGAGCGATCGCCGCGATGTCGTCGGCGTTCCACCGGGATAGGTCGGTGCCCTTCGGAAAGCATTGGCGCAACAGGCCATTGGTGTTCTCATTCGTGCCACGCTGCCACGGACTCTTCGGGTCGGCGAAGTACACCTTGACCCCGGAGGCGATCGAGAACTGGGCATGCGCCGACAGTTCCTTTCCCCGGTCCCAGGTCAGCGACCGGCGCAGTTCCTCGGGCAGCGAGGTGATCGTCTGCGCTAGGGCGTTGGCCATCGTGAGGGCGCCGTAGCCGGCCAGAGCCGGCCCGTTCTTGGTCCGCGGAATCAGCCCGTATCCGGCCTCCCGCGGAAGATGGATCAACATCGTGAACCGACTGCTGCGCTCGACCAGCGTGCCGATCGCGCTGCGCTGCAACCCGATCAGCAGATCTCCCTCCCAGTGTCCCGGGACCGCGCGATCAGCGACCTCCGGCGGCCGAGCGCTGATCAACGTCTCCGGCGTGACGTGCGCCCACGCTTTCTGCCGAGACCGTGCCCGCGGCACCCGCAATGCCCGACCCCGGCGCAGGCAGGTGATTAAGTCCCGCTTGAGCGCACCGCGGCTTTGCACGTAGAGCGCTTGGTAGATGGCCTCGTGGCTGATCCGCATGGATTCATCATCAGGGAAGTCAAGCTTGATCCGATGGGCGATCTGCTCAGGACTCCATGCTGTCACCCAGGCCCGATCCCCTCGGTGCGGCTTGTTGCGTCCCTTCCACGGCGTCGCGGCCGGACCAGCCATGATCTGCCCGTAAGCGCCACGAACGACACCGGAGAGCTTGTCCTGGACGTACTGGCGCAGCCGGTCGTTGCCGACCAGCTTGGCCGTCTTCGGGCGCCTCGCCCGCCTTTCGGCATGCCACTGCGCGACCGAGGCCTTGTAGTCGAGCCGATACGTGCGCGTCGAGGCGTTACGGCGCAGCTCACGCGAGATGGTCGACGGCGCCCTGCGCAGCCTCCTGGCTATCTCGCGCACTCCGGCACCATGGGCACGCCATAAAGCGATGTCTTCGCGCTCATTCGAGGATAGGTAGCAGCCCGAAACAGTTTCTGGCAAGCGTGGATTCACGCCGCCAGCATGGCGGAACCAGCGGAACCCGACCGGCGAAGACACGCCCGCTTCGGTAGCGGCGTCCTCGGTCATCGCTCCGGCAGCGATCCCCGCCCAGAACCGGACCCTGTCCTGCCGCCAGGCCACCGACGGCCGCCCCGGGGAGGGCATCTGCCCCCGATACGCACGAACCTCCAACTGCCGCTTCCCATACGCCACCACACACCTCCGAGGAATCGAGGTGTTGCAACGACCGATTGAATCCAGCCAGTTCCTGGCGCCACCCGGCGAACAGCTGCTCCACCTCGTCGGCGGTCGGAGGGATACGCAGCTGCGGATCGACCGAGGCTCGCGGCCGGTTGATCTCGTCCAGCGGGCACTCGACGACCCGACCTGTCATGTTGTGCAGGTCGATCTTGTGCCGAAGCTCCAAGAACTGGAAGTACACGGTCAGTGCCGCCGCCCGCCCGGTGCGAGTCGAGGGGTTGGCGTCGCGCAGCACCTTGCCGAAATAGACGTCGACATCGGCGGGCCGCATCTCCCACAGCGGCCGGCCGAACCAGTCGTGGATCAGCTCGAGGTGGTTGATGTCGTTGCGGATCGTGCTGTCGACCAATCCGGCCGACGCCCGTGCCAGCACGAACCCGGCCAACACATCGGTCTCGAAGTCGGCAAGCTCCTCCTCGCTCGCCGGTACTCGATGTTCCCGCAGATCGCGGACCACAGCCAGAGCCAACCCACGCCTCCTCGACTTCACCTAAAGTGAAGAAACATCATCTGATCAACTATTCAGTCAGCAAGAATGATGCCGGTTCATCAGAGAGTTTTGATGGAGGGACACGCCAACAACGGCTGTTCCAGGCGTTGAAAGGGCTAACGGGCGATACCCGTGGGCTCAGGAACTCGTCGACTGTTGGCTAACGTGACTAAGCCTCTCTCTCTCCGACTCCGACTCGGAGTGACGAAGACGAAACTGCGTTCACGCTCGTTGCGCATCTTGCAACGCAGTGCCTGGCCCACCGATGCCACCACCCGCCGCTCGCTCAGCCGCGATTTTCCGTGTTCGTTCACATGGTCGACGACGACGCGGACACTGTCCTGCACGTTGATTCTCTCCTGGAGTTGTGGGATCCAATCAGCAACTCTGACGGCCGGACATCACCTCGGAGGCATCCGTACTGCGCCATCGAGACGGATCGTCTCGCCGTTGAGCATCGGATTCTCAACGATGGCTACGACCAGGTGTGCGTACTCGGCAGGATCACCGAGTCGGTTTGGGTGCAACGTCAGCGCCTTGAGAGCGGTTAGCGCAGCCTCTGGAAGTGAGTTGAGAAGCGGGGTTTCGAACAGCCCCGGAGCGATCGTGTTGACCCGGATCAAGTACGACGACAGATCACGCGCGATCGGCAGCGTCGCCGCCATCACACCTCCCTTGGAAGCGGAGTAGGCCGCCTGCCCGATCTGGCCGTCGAAGGCCGCGCCGGAGGAAGTGTTGACGATCACGCCACGCTCGCCGCCGACGGGGTCGTTCTGCGACATTGCGTATGCGCCCAGGCGCACGACGTTGAAGGTCCCGATCAGGTTGATCTTGATTACTTTCTCGAACGCGTCGAGCGGGAAAGGGCCCTTCTTGCTGACGGTCTTGGTGCCATCGCTGACGCCGGCGCAGTTGACGATGATACGCAATGTCTTGTCCGCGTTGGCGATCTCGATGGCCCTGGTCACTGCATCCTCGTCGGTGACGTCGGCGGGCGCGAACCGGACGGTGTCGCCGAGGAGGCTTAGCGCGTCCGTGTTTGCATTGGGCAGGTCGACGGCGACCACCCGCGCTCCGGACCGCGCCAGCGTCTCCACCGTCGCCAAACCGAGCCCGGACGCGCCACCGGTGACGACCGCGCTGCTAGCTGCGATGTCCATTCGGCTGCTCCTTTTGTGTGTCTGTCTACAGGCTTCGCGCGATCAGCACCTTCATGATCTCGTTGGTGCCGCCGTAGATCTTCTGCACCCGAGCCGCCGCATACATCTGCGCGATCGGGTATTCCATCATGTAGCCGTATCCACCGAAAAGCTGCAGGCACTTGTCAGTGACCTCTACTTGTTTGTCAGATCCCCACATCTTGGCTATCGATGCGGTTGCGGCATCGAGTTTTCCGTCGAGGTACCGGCCGGTGCAGTAGTCGATCAGCGCCTTGCCGGCCAGCACCTCCGCCTTGCATTCGGCCAGCACGAACTTGGTGTTCTGGAAGGCGAGGAGGGGCTTGCCGAACGCGGTGCGCTCCTTGACATAACGGATCGTCTCTACTACCGCCGCCTCCGCCATCGCGATCGCCTCGACCCCGATGGTCAACCGCTCGCGCGGAAGTTGCTCCATCAACTGGGCGAAGCCCTTGCCCTCAACGCCGCCGAGCAGGTTTGCGGCCGGCACCCGCATGTCGGTGAACGCAAGCTCCCGGGTGTCCTGGCCGTGCTGGCCGACCTTCTCCAGAACCCGGCCGCGCTGGAAACCCGCCAGCCCTTCGGTTTCGGCCACCATCAGCGACAGTCCGGACTCAGTTTTGGCCACGATCACCACCAGGTCGCAGTGGGAACCGTTGGAGATGAAGGTCTTCGAGCCGTTGATGACGTACTCGTCGCCGTCGCGAACCGCGGTGGTGCGAATCGACTGCAGGTCTGACCCGGTGCCCGGTTCGGTCATCGCGACGGCGATCACCATCTCCCCGCTGACCATCTTCGGGATCCAGCGCTTCTTCTGCTCCTCGGAGGCATACTCGGCGATGTAGTGGGAAGCCAGCGTCGAATGCACGGAGAAACCGAACGCGGTGTCGTGCGCGTAGGCGCGCTCCTGCATCACCACCGCCTCGTGACCGAAACTGCCGCCACCACCGCCGTATTGCTCGGGCAGGTCGAGGCCCAAAAGCCCGGCAGCGCCGGCTTTGTTCCAAAATTCTCGGTCCACCTTCTGCTGTTTCGCCCACCTGGCTTGGTTGGGAGTCGCTTCCTTGCGGAAGAACTCGGCGGCGTGCTTGCGCAGGAGTTTTTGATCCTCGGTCTCCCACGGAACGACGTAGTCCGGGAATAAGAGTCCGGGCATGCTTTACCTACTTTCCGGTGAACTGGGGCGCGCGCTTGGCGAGGAATGCCGCCTGGCCCTCGTGACTGTCGGCGGAATGCACCGCCACGTAGAAATTCCGTTTCTCGTGTTCGAGTCCCTGCGTCAGTGATGTCTGAAACGCGTGCACAGCGGCATCCTTGGCCAGCGCCACCGCTAGCGGGGAGTTCGTCGCGATCCGTTGCGCCATCGCCAGCGCCCGTGGCACGGCCTCGCCGTCGGCGACGACTTCGGCTACCAACCCTGCATCGCACGCCTCCTGGGCCTTGATGGAATCGCCCGTCAAAAGCATTGCCATAGCCTTGGATTTGCCGATCGCCCGAATGAGGCGTTGAGTTCCGCCAGCGCCAGGGATTGCGCCGATCTTCACCTCGGGAAGTCCGAATTGGCCCGACTCGCCGGCGATGACAATGTCGCAGGCCAACGCCAGCTCACAGCCGCCCCCGAGTGCGTATGTCTCGACCGCGGCGATGACCGGCTTCGGAAACGCAGCCAGTATCGACCAGAAGCTCTCATTGGACTCTCCGGTGACCAGTGGCCGGGCCCGGATCTCGTCGAACGCCGTGATGTCGGCGCCGGCGCAGAACATGCCGTGGGCGCCCGCGATGACCACGGCCAACACGGCCGTGTCGGACCGCAACGCCGCCAGCTCGGCCCCCATCGCGCCCAACAGCTCGTCGTTGAGGCTGTTCTTCGACTTCGGGCGATTGATCTCCAGCAGGGCCACCGCACCGTCGCGAGTCGATCGCAAAATTTGTTTGTTCACGTGACCGCATCCCGGTAAACGTCGGCGTGTTCGGCCCGCAGGATCTTCTTGTCCAATTTGCCGACACTGGTGCGCGGCAACGCCTCGACGAAGAGAACCGCGTCGGGCATCTGCCACTTGGCGAACTGCCCCTGCAGACAACCGACGATGTCATCGCGGGTCAGCACGCCACCTTCGACGGGCACGACGATGGCCAGCGGACGTTCCTGCCACTTCGGATGGCTGATCCCCACAACCGCGGCCTCCTTCACCAGCGGATGTCCGACGATGGCGTTCTCCATATCGATAGAGGAAATCCATTCACCGCCGCTCTTGACTACGTCCTTGAGGCGGTCGGTGAGCTTGAGATACCCGTTCGGGTAGATTGTGCCGACATCGCCGCTGCGCCAGTAACCGTCGAGGAAGCGGTCGGCGTTGTCGTCGTCGTCGAGCTGGTGGTATCGCTCGATGACCCAGGGCCCACGCATCAGTACCTCGCCGACACTCTTACCGTCGTGCGGCAGGTCATTGCCGTTGTCGTCGACGATCCGGATGTCGATACCGGAAGCGGGCAGCCCTTGAAAACGCTTGAAATCCCATTTCTCGTCGTCGGTGATCGTGCCCTGCAGGGACGGTTTGATGCCCATGTTCATCGTGATCAGCGGCGTCGTCTCGGTCGCACCGTAGCCCTGCACAAAATCGGCGCCGGTGAGCTCGTGGAAATCGCGCATCAGCGACTTCGCCGGCTCGGTCGCACCGGACAGCAGTCTCGTCCTGCTGAAATCTGGCTTCACAGCAAGGGTCTTGATGTAGTCCAGCATCGGCTGGAAAATCGCCGGTGCGCCGTTCGCGACGGTCACATTCTCCGCGATCATCACGTCGACGAGCATTTGCGTGTTCTCGGCCAGGTAGCGGCCGGGTAGGATCACCTTCGCCGCGGTCCACATCGCGGTGTGCGGAAGCCCCCACGACTGGCCGTGAAACATCGGGGTGATGAGCATCGCGGTGTCCTCGCGACGGAGATTGATCGCTGCTGCCATCGCCATCGCGTGTAGGTAGCTGCCACGATGCGAGTAGTAGACGCCCTTCGGCCGACCCGTCGTTCCCGATGTGTAACACGCGCTGTAAGCAGAGGTTTCGTCGATGACCCGCCAGTCGATCTCGGTGTCGGACTCGGCCATCAGGTCCTCGAGGTGAAAGACGTTTTCCAGCGTGGTGTCGATCTCGGTGAGCGGCTTATCCGACATTACGATCCAGCCCTTGACCTTCGGCACGTGTGGAGCCAACGCCTCGGCGACCGGAAGGAGTGTCTCGTCGACCAGGATCCATTGCGCCTCGGCGTGGTCAGTGACGTAGCTCAGGTCTTCGGTGGCCAGCCGCAGATTCATCTGCAGCATCACCGCGGCGATGCCGGGAATGGCCCAGCTGAGCTCAAAGTGCCGCTTGCTGTTCCAGTCGAGCACTCCGACTGTGTCGGCCGGGCCGATCCCTATTCCTCTGAGCGCGTTCGCCGCCCGCTTGACCCGAACGTACAAGTCTGCGTAGGTGTACCGCTGCCAGTCGCCCTCCGTGGTGCGGTAGACGACCTCTTGCTCGGGATAGGTGCGCGCCGCATGTCTGATCAGGTTGGTGGTGTTGAGCTGGTAGTGGTCGCCGTGCGTCGACGGCACGCCCTTCACGATTTCCCTGACCATGTCTGTGCCTTAGATTCGTTCGATGATGGTGGTGTTGGCGGTTCCGCCGGCCTCGCAGATGGTCTGCAGGCCGTAGCGCTGTCCGGTGCGCTCGAGTTCGCACAGCAGATCGGTGAGCATGCGGGCCCCGGTCGACCCGAGCGGATGCCCGATTGCGACCGAGCCTCCGTTGACGTTGAGCTTGTCATCGGGAATGCCGAACTCGCGTTGCACCATCAGCGGCACCCCGGCGAAGGCCTCGTTGACCTCGAACAAGTCGATGTCGCTGACACTCAGGTTGGCGCGCTCGAGCGCCCTGTGGGTGGCGTCCAGTACCGCGGTGAACTGCAGTACCGGGTCCGCCGCGGCGACCGTCATCGCCAGGAACCGCGCCCGCGAAACCAGCCCGCTGCGTTCTGCGTAGCCACGCTCGGCGATCAGCAACGCCGCTGCCCCGTCGCTGATCTGGGAAGAATTGGCCGCGGTTGTGCGGCCGTCGGCCGCGAAAACAGGCTCCAGCGACGCGATCTTCGCCGGATCCAACTGCTCACGGATTCCTTCGTCGGCACTGACGGGCGCCGCCGACGGATCCAGCGGATCGACGGTGATCGGCACCAACTGCGCGCGAAACTTTTTCGCCCGGGTCGCGGCGAATGCTCGCTCATGGCTTCGGATACTGAATTCGTCGAGTTCCTCGCGAGAAATACCGAACTTGGAGTTCAGCAACTCCGACGCCGCCCCTTGCGCCACCAAGTTGTCGTCGTAGCGGGCCAACTCCACGGGCGAGTACTGCGGACCGAGCGGCGCGCCCGGCATGAACGACGCAGGCATCGGCACCTGCGACATCGACTCCACACCGCACCCAATCGCCAGCTCGTAGATGCCCGCGGTGACGCCGAATGCAGCGAAGTTGACCGCCTGCTGACCGGACCCGCATTGGCGATCAATGGTGACCGCCGGCACCGATTCGGGTAGACCCGCAGCCAGCACCGCGTGCCGCCCGATATTTCCGGACTGGTGCTCATGCTGCATCGCACAGCCGACGATGACGTCATCGATGTCTTTGGCATCGATCGCACTGCGCTCCACCAGGTTTCGCAAGGTGTGACCGAGCAAGTCGGCCGGATGCCACCGGCTCAAAGCGCCACCTCGTTTACCCACCGGCGTGCGCACCGCCCCGACAATCACTGCTTCGCGCGCGTTCAATGTTCCACTCCTCCTTGTTCCGGTGTACGAATTCCAACGATGGGGATGTCAACCGTCTCGGCGACTTCTTCCCAGTGGCGCGTGCTTTGTCCGGCAAAGACTCGTGCGAGATCCTCGTGGGTATCTGCTGCGCCCAGGACCTCGAGGGTCCGCTTCTGGAAATGCGGTTCGATTGCGCCCAGGGCGATATAGCCGTCGGCACTGGCGTAGATCCCGTAGGTCGGAGTCGCGCCACCGAGCGGGTCGCCGGGCCCTGCGACGCCGTACCGCACGGCTGCGCCGGCGTCGGCTGCGGCGTCCGCCAGTACGATCCGGACGTGTTGGCCGGCACCGGAATTCGGCCTATCAAGCAGCGCCAACAGGGCCCCGGACACGGCACGTTCGGCACCCAGGAGGTCCACGACCGGAACCGCCGGCATCAACGGGGGCTGCAGGGTGCCGTGCGTGGCCTGATAGGTCAGGTCGTGGCCAGGACGCTCCTCGAGGTCACCGTCGTAGCCCACGATTTCGACGTGACAGAGCCCCGGATACCTGACATGCGCGTCGTCGAGCCCGAGCCTGCGTAGCGCCGAAGGGCGCATGGCGGTGAGCAACACATCGGCGGAAGTCAGCTCGACGTCCAGCTTGGCGCGGTCGCCGGCGTCCTTGAGGTCCAGAACCAAGACCGTCTGCTTGCTGGCGAGCTCTGCGTACCAGCCGGGCGCGACCGCGGCCAAGGGATCTCCGGTAGGGGGCTCCACCTTTGTTACCGACGCGCCGAAGCGCGCCAGCCGTGCCGCCGCGAGCGGGCCCGGGATGTTCACCGCAAGCGACACGATGCGAACGCCGTTCAGACTGCCCTGCACCATGTGGTCCTTCAATTGATACCGTACGACTGTACAGGAAGCTTCCTATCTGTACAAGAAGTGATGTTCACTGTACACTTGCCCGGAACGAAGGAGACGCATGGGACCGTTCGCCGATCCACGCGCAGGCGCAGACGACCTGACCGCGAAGGCGCGCATTCGCAACGCCGCGATGGACCTGTTCGCGGAGTTCGGGGAGGACCGCACGTCGATGCGAAATATCGCCTCGAGAGCCGGCGTCACGGTCGGGCTGGTTGTCCACCACTTCAAGACCAAGGACGGAATCCGCCGCGCCGTTGAACAACTCGTCGTCGACTACTTCGCGCAGACGATCGCGCAGGTCCCCGTTGATGGAACACCAAGACAAGTCGCCACGGCGCGTGACGTGGCTGTGAAGGAGATGCTCGAATCGAACCCAGCCGTCGTCAACTATCTGCGCCGCGCGCTACTGGACCCCGCAGGGTCTAAAGGCCAACTGCTCCAGCGATTGACAGAGCTGACCCGAACGGAGCTCATCAAAGCCCGCGACGCCGGTATCGCAAATGCGGAGCGAAGCGGATCCACCCAGATCATCGACATCATGGTCCGACAGCTGGGACAGCTCTTCCTGCAACCGATGATCGACACCATGTGGGATCAAGTCTCCCGCCCAGACGAGTCAGACGACGACAAACCGACACTGCACGTCGCCGTTCGCTCCAGTGGCCCAGCACCTTCAGCGCGTCATAGGAATACTTCGGCTTGCGCTGCCGGCGAGGTCGTTTGGCGACCTGCCGGCCCGCTCCCGGCGGCCGGGCCGCGGCCGTCAACCGGCGCCGAGCATTGTCACGCGACCAGCCGGTGACCTCCACCACCTGATCCAGAATCTGCCCCTTATTCGCCTTCGACGCCTTCACATACGCCTTGGCGAACTTCGCGGTGATCTCGGCACGAGACGACATCGACAGCCCACTCTCCATGCCTGGCGGGGATCACCGTTTCGCGGGCATTCTTACGTGATGCACCGAGGGCGTTTCGCGGGCACTTTTCGTGATGCTTGCCGGATGCTTGCCGACCTCGTGGATCCGCAGTAGCGTGGTTCCAACACCTAGTACTATTGGTACCTGGAACTACACGTCACACGTTCAAGGAAGGGGCTAGCATTCATGGCGAGTGACCACGCAAGGCAAGAGGCAAAGTCGGTGACCGCAGCGAGCGCTGGATCCCGTTATCCGAGGACCCGACGGATAAGCTTTCCGTTTGGCGGCGACGGCGGCACACACGGCAAGTACTTCGTCAACGACGACATCGTGTTCAGCCACTTCGTGGCGAACCTATCGGGTGCGTTCCCGTCAGGGGAGGAGTTGTTTATTCGGTCGGTGCGTCGATTCTCAGATGAGCCCCCTGTTTCCCTTCGGGTGACGCCTCGCAGGCGTGAAAATGGGGGTCGGGTTGCCTGCCGACGCCGACGTTAACTTGGGTTTTGTGAGCCTGTTGATGAGCCTGGTGCCGGGGCCCGACCTGGAAGGGTCACGCACTGTTGCTTCGAGCACGCCGGTCAGAATTTCGATTCCCTGAACCGAGGCCCCCGGGCGGCCCGCCTTGTTGAGAGCGTCGATGTTGATGGAGGGCAAGCGAGTTGAAGCAGCAGCAGCCGGAGGAGATTGCTGACACCGAGCATGAGTTGGTGATCGAGCGTGTGTGCGCGATCGATGTAGCCAAGGCCTCGGGCAAGGTGTGCGTGCGTGTGGGCAGCCGCGCGGGCAGGCGGGTCAGCAAAGTGTGGGACGTGGCCGCCACGTCCGGCGCAGTCGGTGAGTTGACCGACTACCTCGTTGACGAGCGGATTGAGAAGGTCACTGTGGAGTCCACGTCGGATTACTGGCGGATCTGGTACTACCTGCTGGAGGCGGCCGGGCTCGACGTGCAGCTGGTCAACGCCCGCGACGTGAAGAACGTGCCCGGTCGGCCCAAAACCGACAAACTCGACGCGGTCTGGCTAGCCAAGCTCACCGAGAAAGGTCTGCTGCGGCCAAGTTTCGTGCCGCCGGCGCCGATCCGCGAGTTACGCGACTACACCCGGTTACGGATCGATATGACTCGCGAACGTTCCCGGTACTGGCAACGGATCGAGAAGCTGCTCGAGGACGCGCTGATCAAGGTGTCGTCGGTGGCCTCGACTCTGGACACCCTGTCGGTGCGCGACATGCTCAAGGCGCTGATCGCTGGCGAGCGGGACCCGCGCCGGCTGGCCGGGCTGGCGCGCGGCAAGATGAGACCCAAGCAAGCCGCTCTGGTCGAGGCGCTGACCGGCAGATTCGACGATCACCACGCCGAACTTGCCCAGATGCTGCTCGATCAGATCGACGCGCTGGACGCCAAGATCGGCAGGCTCACCACCCGCATCGACCAACTGTTGGCTGCAATGGAGCCCGAACCTGTCAACGGTGGGGACGCCACCGGCGGAGCAAACCCCGCTTCGCGCAAAGCCGGCGAGTTGACCACGATCGACCGACTCGATGAGATTCCCGGCGTCGGCCCGGTGAACGCGCAGATCATTCTCGCCGAGATCGGGCTCGACATGAGCCGGTTCCCCACGGCCGGACACCTGGTGTCGTGGGCAAAACTGTGTCCACGCACCATCCAGTCCGGTCCGGTGCAACGTTCGGGCAAGGCGGGCAAAGGCAACCCATATCTGAAAGGTGCTCTCGGCGAAGCCGCGACAGCCGCTGCCAAGACCAACACCTTCCTCGGTGAACGCTATCGGCGCATCGTCAAACGCCGCGGCAAGCTCAAGGCCCTCGTCGCTGTTGCCCGATCCATCCTGGTCATCATCTGGAACCTGCTGCACGACCCCACGGCCCGTTTCCACGATCTCGGTGCCGACTACCACGCGACCCGCATCAACACCGAACGCCGGACCCGTAACCACGTCGCGCAGCTCGCAGCCCTGGGCTATCGCGTCACCCTCGAACCCGTCGCCTGACACCGGCCAACTCCCACAACACAACCCGACAACTGCGAGAAAGAACACCCGGCTGCGCCGGGTGGCTCCGCCGCGTCCGGTCACCTGGGTCTATTTTCCGGTCAGGTCACCGATCCCACGTTGAAGAAACGGGTGGCGGGCTTCATCGGCCAGGAATCGGTCCACGGACAGCAACACCGCCTGCTGAACGAGAAACTCATCGACATGGGTTACCCGATCGCTTGGTGGGATTCGAAGAAGTTTAACGACTGGGTCAAGCGACTGGAGGAGCGGCTGCCTGCGCGGCTACCCCTGGCGGTAACAGCAGCTGCAGAACACTTCACCGCCGTACTTGCTGAGCGCACGCTGGGCGAAGAGGAAATCCAGGCGATTCCGGGCGAGTTGCAGGTGTGGAACGTGCTGAACTGGCATGCCGTGGAGGAACTTGAGCACAAATCGGTCGCATTCGATGTCTTCCGCACGGTGGCGGGAGGTACGGAGCGGATGCGCAGGAGTGTGATGGCCGTGATGATTCCGACCCTGCTTCTCCTCATAGCCGTCACATTGGTTTACTCGCTGGCGCACGACCCGGATGGGCGTCGTCAGCCGCTACGGGTGATACGGGAGGCCTATCGGCTGTACCGTGGCCCCATCTTCCGGGGTTTGATCCCAGACCTTACGAAATATCTGCGACCGGGATTCCATCCTGACGACATCGACACGAACGCGTTGTTGGAGCACTGGCAAGAGGAACTCTTCGGCACCGACGGAGAACTCGTCGGCTACCTGAAGTGATTGCGAACATCCACAACAAAAGGGATTGCCATGGTAGCTAGTCAGGCAATGGCTGCGAAAAGCGGAACAGCAGCCGAAAAAGTAGCCGAGAGTACGTATCCTAAGGCTCGGCGGATTCGGTTTTGGTTCGGCGATCCCGAGCCGATGGACCACCATTTCGTTGAGGGCAATATCGTGTTCAGCCACCTTGTGGCGTTGCTGTCCGGCGTGTTTCCGCCAGGTGAGGAGTTGTTTATCCGGTCGGTTCGGCGCTTTGCCGATCAGATGACCGATCCGGTACTGATGAAGCGGGTGGCCGGATTCATTTGGCCAGGAGTCGGTGCACGGCCAGGAACACCGCCGGCTCAACGAGAAGCTCATCGAGATGGGCTACCCGATTGTCCGGCTGTTTATGTTCCCGCATGACAGCCGCCGGGAGCCGGTTGATCGTGCGAATTGAGAACCTGCTGCCAGCGCGGGTACCCCTGGCGGTCACGGCGGCGGCCGAGCACTACACCGCGACACTGGCTGAGCGCATGCTGGGCGAAGAGATACAAAAGATTCCTGGCGATCCCGAGGTGCGAAACCTGCTCAACTGGCACGCGGTGGAAGAGCTGGAACATAAGTCGGTGGCGTTCGACGTCTACCGGGCCGTCGATGGGCCGGAGTGGCTCCGGATCGGGGTGATGGCGGTGCTGTACATCCTGACGATCCCGGTGGTGTCGATCGGGGTGCTGTTGTCTATTTTGGCCGATCCGCGGGGATGGCGCCCGATCAAAGTGGCGCGTCAAACGCGTGCGGTGTTCCGGGACCCGTTGGTGCAGGGGCTGATGGCCGATCTGCGCATGTACCTAAAGCCGGGCTTCCATCCCGACGACATCGACACGACCGCGCTGGTGCAGCAGTGGCGGCAGGAGCTGTTCGGCGACGACGGTGCCCTTGTCGGTCATCTCAAGTAGCAGGAAGGCCATGAGTTCAAGTTGAGTACAACGATCGACATCGAGCAGTTACCGACTGTCGAGCGTGTCACTCCAGACCATGAAGTCGTGATCGTCGGCGCTGGATTCGGCGGTATCGGTGCTGGTATCTCCTTGCAACGCAGAGGCATTCACGACTTCGTGATTGTCGACAAGTGGGATCAGGTGGGCGGCACCTGGCATGCGAACACTTATCCGGGTGTGGCGGTGGATATTCCCTCGTTTGTCTACAGCTTTTCCTACGAGCAGCGTGGTGATTGGTCGCGGATCTTCGCTCCGGGTTACGAGCTTCGCGATTACGCCAGCGACCTTGTGGACAAGTACGGCCTAGCTCAAAAGTTGCGGCTGAACACTACGATCACCTCGGCGGTGCTCGATGAGCGCAATAGCCTATGGCGATTGACTACCGACGCCGATCAGGAGATTACCGGCCGAAATGTAGTCATGGCGGTCGGTGGCCTCGAACGCCCGAAGATGCCTGATATCCCGGGTCTCGACGAGTTCGGGGGTGTGCTCATGCACACCGCACTCTGGGACCATGACGTGGCGCTGGCGGGCAAGCGCGTCGCGGTCATCGGCACTGGCGCAACGGCGCTGCAGGTCGTCCCGGCCATTGTCGACGAAGTCGAACATTTGACAGTCTTCCAACGAACACCGATATGGGTGTTCCCAAAACCTGACAAGGAGGTCACGTCCGCCATCCGGTGGGTTCTGGGGCGTAAGCGAATCCGTTCGGGTATCCGCCTGGTGGGAACCGTCGCAACCGAGGTCGGCATGGCCGGGATGTGGGTCGGTCCACAGTGGCTGACGAACGCGAGCCGCCGGATGCTTGAGGTTCCTACCCGCCGCTGGATGCGCCGCCAGATCGATGACCCGGTCGTTCGGGAGAAGCTGATCCCACGCTACGGGTTAGGCTGCAAGCGCCCGTCGATGTCAAACGACTACTTGCGTACCTTCAACCGCGACGACGTCAGCCTGGTCACCGATGCGATCGAGTGCATTACCAAGAAGGGGGTACGGACGGCGGACGGCGTGGAGCACGAGATCGACGTGTTGATCTGCGCGACCGGGTTCAAGCTGTGGGAGGCGGGCGCGGTGCCTCCCTTCCCCGTCATCGGGCGGGGCGGCGTCGATCTCGGGCGGTTCTGGAGTGAGCAGAGATACCAGTCGTACCAGGGTGTTTCGGTTCCCGGATTTCCGAACATGTTCTCAATCACCGGGCCCTACGGATTCGTGCTCGGCTCGTACTTGTGGATGATCGAAGCGACATCGGCTCACCTGAGCCGCGCCATAGCCGAAGCGAAGCGCCGCGGTGCAACGGTCTGCGAGATTCGTCAGGAAGCCCACGACGAGTATTTTCGGAAATGCCTGAAGCGCCAACAGAATAACTTCCTGTTCACTCCGGCGTGTGCGGGTTCGAACACCTACTACATTAATAACCAGGGCGATTCACCGTTTCGGCCGTCGACGCACGGCGAAATGTACTGGCAGAACCGCTATTACAACCTTGATGTCTACCGATACAGCAGGGGCGTTGCGGTTCTGGACGCAGCCGCGGCCATGACGAAGGAGAGCCTGTGAAGTTCAACCGATTGCGACCGCGCCTGGTGGTGGTCACCGGGGCTGGAAGCGGCATTGGCCGGGCGACAGCGATCAGGTTCGCTAAGCTCGGCGCCCACGTCGTGGTCTCCGACATCGATCTGGATGCGGCACAAGCGACCACCGCGATGATCCGCGGTTACGGCCTCGGCGCGTCGGCGGCGCAGTTGGACGTCACCGACCCCGACGCCTGGGCGGTGTTCGGTCGCGATGTGTTAGCCGATCACGGTTACACCGATGTATTGGTCAACAACGCAGGTATCTTGGTGGGCGGCCACTTTTTGCAGCTGAGTCCCTCGGATTGGGACCGCCAACTCGGTGTGAACCTAATGGGTGTCGTCCACGGATGTCGTGTGTTCGGCGCCCAGATGGTTGAGCGCGGCGGTGGCCACATCGTCAACATCGCGTCAGCGGCGGCGTTCACACCCACGCCGGTGATGGCGCCGTACTCGGTGTCCAAGGCGGGCGTGAAGATGCTGACCGAGTGCTTGCGGCTCGAACTCGGACCGAGAGGCATCGGCGTCAGCGCCGTGTGCCCGGGTGTGATCAACACCAACATCGCTGATCGCGCGATCGTAGTCGGCGTCGATCAGAACCTGATCGAACAAGGAAAGCAGTTCACGAAGAAGCTCCAGGAATTTAGCGAGAAGTTTAGGGTCTCGCCGATGAGCTCGGACCTCGTAGCTCGTGCCGTCGTACGTGCGGTACGGTTTGATTTGGCGGTCGTGCCGGTGCGCACCGAGGCCTGGCTGGGCTATTTCATGCTCCGTATCGCCCCTGGTGTCAACCGCCGTATGATGCAGCCATTCTCGGTGGACGCATTTCAGCGGCTGGGTGCTCGCCTGTCAAAGACAGTGGGTGCTGCGGACCAGGGTGAGCTTGCCGCCGGTGGAGCCGAGGCGGCGGCACCGGTCACCAGCACGGGAAAGTAGGGTGCGGGCTGATCAGCGGCCAATCGTAGGTGCTCTGCCGTCAATACGCCGTGCAGCTCGGGTGAAGGGGTTCCCCTGATTCCGTGGGGACTTGACTTGTAGTGATCTTGATTCCTGCTGCCCCCGGCTAGGTGCGTGGGTCGGTAACGGATTTGTCGGGTCGGCAGGTGGATTTGTCCTGGACGGAGGGCATCGGGCGGCGTTTTGTTGGCCTGGTGGTGTGATCGGGCGGGCCGCATTCCGCGGGATGGCGGATCGGTGGCCGTAACTCGCTGCGCACGACCCTTTCAGCCGGCCGCAGCCTGCGCTGCAATGTTGTAGTAGGAGGGTTCGCAGGTTGTGGCAGGCGGCGAGCAGGCGCCATTCGGCGCGGGCGTGATGGTGGCCGCGGAGCAGGAGTCGACTCGCCCCCTGGGTGGTCTTCATCTGCCCGAACACCGGCTCGACGATCACCTTGCGCCGCGAATATGCGGCCTTGCCCTTCTTGGTGCGAAGTTTGCGGGCCATCCGCGCCTTTGGTGTCGCATTTTTCGGTGTCCGTCCCCGTGGCGCGTCGGGAACCTGCTCGCCGTGGGCGAGCCGGCCGGTCGCGATCAGCGGATCGGTGCCCGCCTTGTGGGCGGCGTCGATGTTGTTCTCACTGAAGTAGCCGGCGTCGGCGAGCGTCTGACGCGGTGTGGTCGCGGTGTTGGTGATGGTCTGGGCGAGCAGCTCGCCGAATGCGGGGTTGTCGGCGCCGGATTCGGCGAAGTCGGTCGCAACGATCACCTGATGTTCTTCATCGACGACGGCCTGCGCGTTGTAACAGTAGTGGAAGCTGCCGTCGGCGGTCTTCATGATCTGGGCGTCAGGGTCGGTGAAGTTGCGCTGCGCCTTGGGCTTGACGGTCGCGCACTGTGCTGCCTGCTCGGCGGCCCGCGCGGCCGCGTCGTCATCATGGCCGGCGTTTTGCGCCCTTGCCCGGGCCTTGTCCGCGGCCTGGTCTTTGGCGTGTTGTTCCAGGTCGGCCTTGGCCTTGCGGATCTTGGCCAGCCGGCTCTCACGGCGGGCCAATTCGCCCTGCAGGTCACCGCCACGATTGTCCGGGCCGTGGGCCTGGTCCTCGTCGATATCGACGCGTTCGGCCTCCCGCATGATCTGCTCGACCTGGGTTTGCAGGGCCGGCTCCGCCTCGCACATCCGGTCATAGCTCATCGCCTTGTGACGGGAGGCATTGGCCTTGACCTTGGTGCCATCGAGGGCCACCCGGCCCATCGTGACCATGCCCGCCTGCTGGCACAGGGTCAGCGCCTGCAGGAACAGGGCTTCCAGCGCGGCGAGGTGACGGCGCCGAAAGCGGGCGATGGAGCGAAAGTCCGGTGCGGTGTTGGCGGCCAGGTACCGAAACGCCACATCGTCATGGCAACGGGCTTCGATCTTGCGAGATGAACGAACCCCGCTGGTGTACCCGTAGAGCAGCAGCTTGAGCATCAGCCGCGGGTGATACGGCGGAAAGCCCCGGGCCTCGCTGTAGGAGGCGAAAAACACTGCCAGATCAAGCACCTCATCGACCAACTCGGACACAAACAACGCCAGATGATCGTCAGGCAACCAATCCCGCAACGACGGCGGCATCAAAAACGACTGATCCTGGTCATAGGCCCGAAACGTCTTGTCCACCGAAACCTCGCCCGGTGACGATGACGAGCGAGGCCGCGCGGACTCGGTCTCAAACAGCTGATCCTGGGCCGTCATCAAATCCATGGACACAGTTTTCCCGACCATCCACGTCGCCATCAGCGTGACACACCAACAACTCGTGGATACCGACCCACGCACCTAGGTGAGCGGGGGGGTAGGGCGCAGAGCGCGCTACCTGAGCAGAAGCGCGGCGAGCTGCTTCACGTGGGTGCGTCCGCGGTCGCCGTCTTCGAGTGCTTCGAGCCAGCGAGCAGGGATGGATTCAACGCCGTCGCGGGCGCCGACGATCGCTCCTGTCATGGCCGCTACACCCGCGTGGAACGCGAGCACCTGCAGTACTACCTCGACGAGTTCACCTTCAGATTCAATCGCCGCAGGTCAAAAGCCCGCGGAATGCTCTTCTACCGACTCCTGCAACAAAGCGTCAACACCGATCCCCACCCACTAGCCGACCTCATCGGCGCCGCCGAAGGCCAAGAGCAAACTCTGCGAGCAACTGCTAAACCACTGCCCGGCAGTACTTTTGACGAATTTTTTTAAGCAAACGAGTCCACTTAAGCAGATAAGCAATAAGTATGTTCGACTTAGGCGAGCTGTTTAACGGGTCTAAACACATTCTTAACGCTCCTGGCCTACCGCCCCGGAGGTCCCGCGCAAATACTGGTACAAGTGCGAGAAACGAGGGGCGGGGACTGCGCATGGCGCAAGCGATAACACTGGATACGGCGTACCTGAGAGCTCAAGATCCCGATCAGTACGCCAGCCTGGTGATCGGCGCGGTCGCCATCGTCGATGGTGGCGTCCCCGATTACGCACTGCTGAAACAGCTGCTGGCGGAACGGATTCAGTCGATACCGCGCTGCACACAGGTGCTGCGGACGCAGAGCTTCGAGTGGATCGACTGTCCCGGATTCGACCTGGCCCATCATGTGCGCTGGGTGGCGATTCCGCGCCCGGGCGACGACGCCCAGCTGTCCGGCGCGATCGCCCACGCCCTGGAGCGTCCCCTCGACCTGGACCGTCCGCCGTGGGAGTGCTGGGTGATCGAGGGCCTGAAAGGCGGCCGGTGGGCAATCTTGATGAAGATCCACCACGGCTTGGCCGACGGGAACTCAGCCGCCCACCTGCTCACCCGGCTTTGCGACGACGCCGACCACGATGCATTCGCGAACGGTGTTGGCGACAAACATGATTCGCCGCCGCAGGCCTCGAAGCGCGGCTGGCCCCTGGAGTGGGCTGGGGCACTCGCCGGCAACTTCGTCGGGGCGATCTGGCCGACGGCACGGCCCTCGGTCGACCCGGTCCTGCGGCGCTACAGCACGGTGCGCGTCCCGATTGCCGACGTCGAGTGCGTGTGCCGCAAATTCGGTGTGACCGTCAACGATGTCGCGCTGGCGGCCATCACCGAGGGCTTCCGAAGGGTTCTGCTACGCCGCGGCGAAGAACCGCGGGCGGACTCGCTGCGCACCCTGGTGCCGATGCCGGTACGTTCGGCACTACTGCCATACCTGCCCGTCGAGCATGACGACCCGGTCCAGCAATTGCGGACCGTGCACAGCCGGTGGAAAGCGCAGCACGCCGACAAATCTCCGCCCGGTATCGTGGAGTCTGCGATCAATTGTCTGCCAACTATGCTGCGCGGCAACCTCATACAACTGTTACCCAGGCTCCCGCAGCGCGGCCTCGTAACGCTGGCGAACCACGCGCCCGGGCCTCGCCATCAGCTGCGGCTGATGGGCCAGACGATGGAGCGCCTGCTGCCGATCCCCCCGATCGCCTTGCAGCTGAGCACCGGGGTCGCGATGCTCAGCTACGGCGACGAATTGGTATTCGGGCATCACCGCCGAATACGACGCCACGGCCGACGTCAAGCAGCTGGCAGCCGGTATCGAGCTGGGCATGGCACGGATGGTGGCGCTCAGCCAGGATTCGGTGTTGCTGTTCAGCAAGGACCGCCGGCGCACGCGCGCGGCGCGCGCGTTTCCGGGCCAGGCGCAGCGGCCGCGACCGTCGGCACCCACGCCGGCACGTCACTGACCCGCTCTCACCGGCGTTGAACACCGTGAGAAGGTTGGTCAATGCCGGTCACCATCGACCCGCGCCGCCATGACGCGGTGCTGTTCGACACCGCGTTGGACCGCACCCAGGCGCTGACCCGGCGATTGCGCGAAGCCGGCGTCGACACCGGCGTCTTCGCGTCGAACGGTAACGTCCGCGACACCCTGAGTGAGGCAGCAGACAAGCTGTCGGTCCGCCCGGGGCGATGCGCCGTCCTTACCGACAACGCGGCTTGCGTCCAGGCCGCGCGCGACGGCGGATTCGCGTTGGTCATCGGCCTCGACCGAACAGGGCAAAGTGACGCCCTGCGGCGCGTCGGCGCCGACGCCGTGGTCGGCGATCTGGATGAGGTCGCCGTGCGCACCGGGGACCACCGGATGTCCCAGCTACCCGATGCTGTGCAGGCCCTCGGTGCCCTCACCGACCGGAGGCCGGCCATATGTTCTTCGACTTCGACGGCACGCTGTCGGACATCGTCGACGATCCCGCCGCGGCCCGGCCCGTCGCCGCCGCGGTCGAGGCGCTGCGGAAGCTGGCCGCGCAATGCCCGGTCGCGGTTCTGTCCGGCCGCGACCTCGCCGACGTGTCACAGCGCCTCGGTGTGCCCGGGATCTGGTATGCCGGCAGCCACGGTTTCGAGCTGACCGCACCCGACGGCACACACCACCAGAACGACGCCGCGGCGGCGGCCACACCGGTGCTCGAACAGGCCGCCGCCGAGCTGCGCGACCGGCTCGACTCGATCCCCGGAGTTATGATGGAGCACAAGCGATTTGGCGTTGCGGTCCACTACCGCAACGCCGCGCGGGACCGCGTGGGCGAGGTTGCCGCGGCGGTGCGCGCGGCGGGCCGGCGGGACGGACTTCGGGTGACGACGGGTCGCGAAGTCATCGAGCTGCGTCCGGACATGGACTGGGACAAGGGAAAGACGCTTCGCTGGGTGATCGATCACCTGCGCGAGGCCGACGCGCGTCCGCTGGTGCCCATCTATCTCGGCGACGACATCACCGACGAGGACGCGTTCGACGCGGTCCGCGATGATGGTATCCCGATCCTGGTGCGACACAGCGAAGACGGCGACCGCGCCACCGCCGCGCTGTTTGCGTTGGACAGTCCCGCGCGCGCCGCCGAGTTCACCGAAAGGTTGGCACAGCGGTTAAGTGACGCCCGCGTAAATTAGCGACGGCAACGGTTCTAACGGCGCTCAGGGTGCCAACATTCGAGTGATCCAGCACGACGGTGTCCCCATTCGGCGGTGGCACGAGGTTGGCGCGACATGCCGGGACATGAAGCGTTGGCCGCCTCACGCGCCACCCTAGGTAGCCGATCAAGACGGGGCAATCACTGCCATGCCGAGCGCCTCGGCGGCGTCGCGCATGCGGTCGTCGTAAGTGCACAACCGGCCAAGATCCATGCCGAGCCGCTGGGCAGTCGCCAGGTGAATTGCATCGAGGGTGCGTAGCTCGATTGGCAGCAGCCCACCAGCAAGATCGAGCAATCGGTTGTCGATGCGTAGTAGGTCTAGGCTCGCGAGCGCCCGGCGTCCGGCTCTTCGGGCTGATTCACCCTTGTGGAGCAGAGCCCGCATGACCTCCGTCCGCGCAAGGGCACTCGACACCCGCGGCAGCCGGGTGCGAAGGTAGCGACGCAGCGCATCCGACTCTGGCTCACGAACTGCAAGCTTGACGATTGCGGACGAGTCCAGGTAGATGGCCGCCATCAACGCTCGTGCTCACGCAGGCGCGCAAGCGTCACGGACGGCAGCTCGATACCCGTTTTGAGTCGGACCGGCTCGGGAAGGTCATCAAAGTCAAGCGTCGCACGTTCGATCCCGCCGCTTGCCAGCATCTGCTGGTACGGACCGCCCTCCGGCATCGGCGAGAGAAGGGCGATAGGCCGACCACGGTCGGTGATCTCGATCGTCTCGCCGGCCTCGACCCGACGGAGGAGTTCGCTGGCCCGCTGCCGCAGCTCACGAACGCCCACCGTAGACATGTGCTAACTGTAGCACATAGCTGTTTAGCTTAGCGCCCGAGCGATCCCCCCGAAGCCCGCCGAATGCGGGACAGGTCATGGCTGGACGGCAGGCCAGGCGCACCAGTGAACGCCTGCGCGCCGGGGCGACGTACCGGGTTCTAAGCCATCGGCTAGGCCTCCGCGTACTCCACCGCGCCGTCGTCCAACACGATCCGCGCGTTCGCGCTTTCGGCGCCACAAGCCTCCGTCCGAAACACCGCCTTGCCCGGTTCCGTCCGCCAGATCAGCGTGGTCAGCGTCTCCCCTGGAAACACCGGCGAGGTGAATCGCGCCGCTATCGACGTGACGTTGGCGGCCACGCCCTTGCCCAGCTCGGCGACCAGCGCGCGGCCCGACACCCCGTAGGTGCACAGCCCGTGCAGGATCGGCTTCGGGAAACCGGCCATGTCCCTGGCGAACCACGGGTCGCTGTGCAGCGGGTTGCGGTCACCGGAGAGCCGATAGATCAGCGCCTGGTCCGCACGGGTGGGCAGCGCGATCCGGGCATCGGGCTCGCGGTCGGGAAACTCCGGCGCGATCGGCCGCTGACCCGGCACTCCCCCGAACCCGCCCTCGCCCCGGATGACCAACGTGGTGAGTGTCTCGGCGATCAGCTCCCCCGAGTCGGGGTCGGTGCCGCGGCCGCGCAGCACGATGATCGCGTTCTTGCCCTCGCCCTTGTCCTGGATGTCCGCGACCTCGGAGACCACGGACAGCTTGCCCGCCGGCGGCAGCGGTGCGTGCAGCCGGATGCCCTGCGACCCGTGTAAAAGCATGGCCCAGTTGAACTTTCCGATCTTGCCCGCCGCACCGAACGCCGGGCAGCAGATCACCGCATAGGTGGGCAGCACCTGCTGGGTGATGTCGTGGCTGTTTTCGGTGGTGAACGATAGGTCGTCAGTTCCGGCGCCGACACCGAGCGCGTAGAGCAGCGTCTCCCGGTCCGTCCATTCGAACAGCATCGGCTCCGTCGTCGCACCGACGGCACTCGGGTCAATCGCCATACGAGTCTCCCTTCAAGCTTTTCTGCCACCCAACCATCGCAAACCCTTCCCACCGGCACCGTCGGCGGGGCAGGCTATCGCCATGCGCAATCCCAGCTTGATCAGGAAGGCCTCAAAAGCGGTAGCCGTGCTGGCCGCAACGGTAATCGTCGGCGCCTGCGGCGGGTCACCGCAGGCCCACAGCATCACCGTGACGTTCGTCCGGCACGCGGAGTCCGAGACCAACGCCAGCGGCGTCATCGACACCGACGTGCCGGGCCCGGGCCTGACCCCGGAGGGCAAGGGGCAGGCCGAACAGGTCGCGCACCAACTCGCCCACAACAAGTACGACGCCGTCTACGCCTCCACCATGGTGCGAACGCAACAGACCGCCGCGCCGTTGGCCGCCGAACTCGGCAAGCAAGTCGAGGTGCTGCAAGGCATCCAAGAGATCAACGCCGGCTGGTACGAGGGCAAGCCCGTCTCGATGGCCCCCTCGACGTACCGGCGGACTGGCTCAACGGCGACGTCGGAGACCGCATCCCCGGGTCGATCACCGGCAAGGAGTTCAACGACTGGTTCACCGCGGCCGTGCAGAAGATCTACAACAGCGGCCACAACCAACCGGTGGTGTTCTCGCATCTGTACGCCATCGAGTACTGGACGCTGATGAACACGAAGAACGCCAAGGACAGCCTGGCGACCAGTCATCCGCTGCCCAACGTCGGCCGCGTGGTGATCACCGGAAACCCGATGACCGGCTGGACGCTGGTGGACTGGGACGGCATCCGCAACTTCGCCGGCTGATGCCTGGACAGCATGGTTGACGTGCGCGGTGTGACCCGCCACGATGGCTTGCATGCGCTATGTCGTTACCGGCGGTACCGGGTTTATTGGTCGCCGCGTCGTACCTCGCCTGCTGGAAACCCGGCCGGACGCGCAGGTGTGGACCGCTACAGCCCGCAGGTGCGTGCCGAGCTGTTGGCGATGAGCAGCGCGACGATCGACCGCTACCTGCGTGCGGTCAAGGCGCGCGACCAGATCAAGGGGAAATCGACCACCAAGGCCTCCCCGTTGCTGCGGTCTTCGATCAAGATCCGCAAGGCAACCGACGAGGTCGAGGGATCTCCGGGGTTCTTCGAAGGCGACACCGTCGCGCACTGCGGTCCAACCCTCAAAGGCGAGTTCGCCCGGACCGTCAACCTCACCGATATGCATATCGGTTGGGTCTTCACCCGCACCGAACGCAACAACGCCCACACTCACATCCTCGGCGCCCTCAAAGCCGGTGTCCATGAAATACCTTACGAGGTAACCGGTTTGGACTTCGACAACGGAACCGAATTCCTCAACAAGGCCGTCATCAAGTGGGCTGCGCAGATGGAGATCTTCTTCACCAGGTCGCGGCCGTACAAGAAGAACGATCAGGCCACAATCGAGTCCAAGAACAACCACCTCGTCCGCAAGTATGGGTTCTACTACCGCTATGACACCGACGAGGAACGTGCGGTGCTCAACCGGCTCTGGAGGCTGGTCAACGACCGGCTCAACTACCTGACGCCCACCATCAAACCGGCTCTGCGGAAATGAGCGTGCAGCAGTGGTTGGCGGATATCCGCGGTGGGGGTTCGTGTCGTTGAGCTGAGGTGGGGCCTCGGTGGGTGACGATTCAGGTTCCTACACGCCGCTTCACCAACACCACCGAGGTGACCCTTGCCTGAGGCTACTGCCTGCCCGCCGTCTGTTGTTGCCGACACGATCATGCGCACCATCGAGTTGGGGGTGACGATCACCGACGCCGCGGTCGACGAGAAGACGACGACGATCTTCTGCAGGCCGGTGGCCTGTGACGCCAGGTGTCCGGACTGCGGCCGGGAGGGCCGCTACCGCGACACTGTGACTCGGCCGTTGACGGATCTGCCGGTGGCCGGCTACCCGCTGGTGCTGCAGGGTGCCCTACCTCGCTACCGCTGCACAACGCCAGCGTGTGGGCGGGCAGTGTTCAACCAGGATCTGGGCAAGTTGGCGGCCCCGCGCTCATCGACGACGCGGCGCTGTGCCCGGTATGTATTGCGGCGGTTGATGATCGACCGCACCACCATTTCGGCGATCGCCGCCGAACTCGGGGTGTCCTGGCATACTGTCAGCTCCATCGCGATGCGTGCGACCGCCGGCCTGATCGCCACAACCGGGCCGGATCGGCTGGCCGGGGTGACGGTGATCGGTGTCGATGAGCATCGCTGGGCGCCTCGGCGTCGCGGCACAGAGGGGTTCGTCACGCTGATCATCGACCTCACGCCTACCCACGACCAGACCGGCCCGGCACGCCTGCTCGACCTGGTCGAAGGACGCTCAGCGACCGCACTGGCCACGTGGTTGGCCGCCCAACCCACCGACTTTGCCCGGGCCGTGGAGGTCATTGCGATGGACGGGTTCGCCGGCTACAAGACCGCCGCCACCGAGGTCATCCCGGACGCGGTCACCGTGATGGACCCCTTCCACGTTGTGGCTTTGGCCGGGACCAAGCTCGACCTGATCCGCCAACGCATCCAGCAGCAGACCCTGGGTCGGCGCGGACACACCGGTGACCCGCTCTATGGGATCCGGCGCATCGCCCGAACCCGCCTGCAGCTGCTCTCCCCACGCCAATACACCCGGCTGACCGAGGTGCTCGACGGCGACGACCATCTCGCCGTCAAGGTCGCCTGGCTGATCTATCAGAAGATCATCGCCGCCTACGCCGACCCGAACCGACGTCACGGCAAGAAGGCAATGACCAGGCTGATCGAGTCGATACGGCGCGGCGTACCCGCCGGATTGGAGGAGATCGCCCAACTCGGCCGCACGCTATCGCGCCGCCGCGCCGACATCCTGGCCTTCTTCGACCACCACGTCTCCAACGGACCCACCGAGGCCATCAACGGCCGCCTGGAAGTCGGCGCGGCGTACCCGCCGGATTGGAGGAGATCGCCCAACTCGGCCGCACGCTATCGCGCCGCCGCGCCGACATCCTGGCCTTCTTCGACCACCACGTCTCCAACGGACCCACCGAGGCCATCAACGGCCGCCTGGAAGTCGGCGCGGCGTACCCGCCGGATTGGAGGAGATCGCCCAACTCGGCCGCACGCTATCGCGCCGCCGCGCCGACATCCTGGCCTTCTTCGACCACCACGTCTCCAACGGACCCACCGAGGCCATCAACGGCCGCCTGGAAGCATTGCGCCGCAACGCCCTCGGATTCCGCAACCTCACCCACTACCGTTGGCGCTCACTACTACACAGCGGAGCACTCCACCAACTTGTCAATGCACTCTGAATTACGAAGAGCC
>NZ_MVIJ01000005.1 GCF_002086735.1 Mycobacterium scrofulaceum
GGATAGGGCGGGGGCGGCGGATACCGGTTCTCGGTGTAGCTCCACAGCGTTCCGCGGGTCGACAGCGCGACGGCCTCCAAGGTGTCGCTGGCGCAGCCCGGGTTGGGGCAGTTGTTCTCGCGGGGCGGGAAGACGTAGGTGCCGCACGCGGGGCATTTGCCGCCGATCAGGTGGGGCTTGCCGGCTTCATCGGTGGCGAACCATCCGTCGATCGCGGGTTGTTGACTGGTGACCTCTGGCACTTGGCCAGACTACCCAGCCCCGATGCGAAACTGAAACGTGTTGCAGTTCTGCGGCAGCGCCTGGCTCGTCGGTCGGGGTGCCTAGAGTGATAGCCGTGCCCGCTCCGCCCGCTCCGAAGACCGAGGAACACACCAAGCCGACACTGATGTTGCTCGACGGCAATTCGCTGGCGTTTCGGGCCTTCTACGCGCTGCCCGCCGAGAACTTCAAGACCCGCGGCGGCCTGACCACCAACGCGGTGTACGGCTTCACCGCGATGCTGATCAACCTGCTGCGCGACGAGGCGCCGACCCACGTCGCCGCGGCGTTCGACGTGTCCCGGCAGACGTTCCGCTCCGAGCGGTACCCGGAGTACAAGGCGAACCGCTCCTCGACGCCCGACGAGTTCCACGGCCAGATCGACATCACCAAGGAAGTGCTGAACGCGCTGGGCATCACGGTGCTCGCCGAGCAGGGTTTCGAAGCCGACGACCTCATTGCGACGCTGGCCACCCAGGCCGAACACCAGGGCTTCCGCGTGCTGGTGGTCACCGGGGACCGGGACTCGCTGCAGTTGGTCAGCGACGACGTGACCGTCCTCTACCCGCGCAAGGGCGTCAGCGAGCTCACCCGGTTCACGCCCGAGGCCGTCGTCGAGAAGTACGGGCTGACCCCCACGCAGTACCCCGACTTCGCCGCCCTGCGCGGCGATCCCAGCGACAACCTGCCCGGCATCCCCGGCGTCGGGGAGAAGACCGCGTCCAAGTGGATCGCCGAATACGGCTCGCTGCAGGGGCTGGTCGACAACGTCGACTCGGTCCGCGGCAAGGTCGGCGACGCGCTGCGCGCCAACCTCGCCGGCGTGATCCGCAACCGCGAGCTCACCGATCTCGTCAAGGACGTGCCGCTGGCGCAGACCCCGGACACGCTGCGGATGCAGCCGTGGGATCGCGACCAGATCCACCGGCTCTTCGACGACCTGGAGTTCCGGGTCCTGCGCGACCGGCTGTTCGAGACGCTGGCGGCGGTGGAGCCCGAGGTCGACGCCGGGTTCGACGTGCGCGGCGGCGCGCTGCAGCCCGGCGAGCTGGCGGTGTGGTTGGCCGAGCACAGCTCGGGCAAGCGATTCGGGCTGGCCGTCGTCGGCACCCACCTGGCCTACGACGCCGACGCCACCGCCCTGGCCATCGTGTCGGCTGACGGCGAGGGCCGCTACATCGACACCTCGGCGCTGCAACCCGACGACGAGGCGGCGCTGGCGTCCTGGCTGGCCGACCCCGGCCCGCCCAAGGCGCTGCACGAGGCCAAGCTGGCCATGCACGACCTCGCCGGGCGGGGCTGGACGCTGGCCGGCGTCACCTCCGACACCGCGCTGGCCGCCTACCTGGTGCGCCCCGGGCAGCGCAGCTTCTCCCTCGAGGACTTGTCGTTGCGCTACCTGCGTCGCGAACTCCGCGCGGAAACGGCCGAGCAGCAACAGCTTTCGCTGCTCGACGATGACGAGGGGACCGACGACCAAGCGGTGCAGACGCTGATCCTGCGCGCGGTGGCGGTGCTGGATCTGGCCGACGCGCTCGACGAGGAGCTGGCCCGGATCAACTCCACGTCGCTGCTGGGCGGCATGGAGTTGCCGGTGCAGCGGGTGCTGGCCGGGATGGAACACACCGGCATCGCCGTCGATTTGGAGCTGCTCGGCGAGCTGCAGAGCGATTTCGCCCACCAGATCCGCGACGCGGCCGAAGCGGCCTACGCGGTGATCGGCAAGCAGATCAACCTGGGCTCGCCCAAGCAGCTGCAGACGGTGCTCTTCGACGAGCTGGAGATGCCGAAGACCAAGCGCACCAAGACCGGCTACACCACCGACGCCGACGCCCTGCAGTCGCTGTTCGACAAGACCGGCCACCCGTTCCTGCAGCACCTGCTCACCCACCGCGACGTCACCCGGCTCAAGGTCACCGTCGACGGCCTCCTGGCTTCGGTGGCCTCGGACGGGCGGATCCACACCACCTTCAACCAGACCATCGCGGCGACCGGCCGGCTGTCGTCGACCGAGCCGAACCTGCAGAACATTCCGATTCGCACCGAGGCCGGCCGGCGGATCCGCGACGCGTTCGTGGTCGGCGACGGCTACAGCGAGCTGATGACCGCCGACTACAGCCAGATCGAGATGCGCATCATGGCGCACCTGTCCCGCGACGAGGGGCTCATCGAGGCCTTCAACACGGGGGAGGACCTGCACTCGTTCGTCGCGTCGCGGGCGTTCGGGGTGCCGATCGAGGAGGTCACCGCCGAGCTGCGCCGCCGCGTCAAGGCGATGTCGTACGGGCTGGCCTACGGATTGAGCGCCTACGGCCTGTCGCAACAGCTGAAGATCTCCACCGAGGAGGCGAAGGAGCAGATGGACGCCTACTTCGCCCGCTTCGGCGGGGTGCGCGACTACCTGATGAACATCGTGGACCAGGCCCGCAAGGACGGCTACACCTCGACGGTGCTGGGTCGCCGCCGCTACCTCCCCGAGTTGGACAGCAGCAACCGCCAGGTGCGGGAGGCCGCCGAGCGCGCGGCGCTCAACGCGCCCATCCAGGGCAGCGCCGCCGACATCATCAAGGTGGCGATGATCGAGGTCGACAAGGCGATCAAGGAGGCCGGGCTGAAATCCCGCATGCTGCTGCAGGTGCACGACGAACTCCTGTTCGAGGTGGCGCCCGGCGAGCGGGAGCGGCTCGAGGCGCTGGCGCGCGAGAAGATGGGCGGCGCCTACCCGCTGGACGTCCCGCTGGAGGTGTCCGTCGGGTATGGCCGCAGCTGGGATTCCGCCGCCCACTGAGTCGCTCGGCGGCCCCGCGCCGGGGAGGTTTGCAACGGGGCTGCCGGGTCAACGGCTCCGACGCCGTCGGCTCCCCGGACAAGGAGTACAAGGAGTGCCATGAACGCAGGATGGATCATCCCGTTCGTCATCCTGGGCGGCGCGCTGCAGACCTGCGGAGCGGCGATGAACGGCCAGCTCTACAAGCACCTGATCAACCCGTGGCTGGCGTCGGCGGTCTCGTTCGCCGTCATCACGGTCTTCTTCGTCGCGGCGTTCCTGGTCCTCTCGAAGCCGCTGCCGACCACCAAGGACGTCGCGTCGATGCCGTGGTGGGCCGTCATCGGCGGCCTGGTCGGGGCCGTCCAGGTGTACGCGGGCCTCACGCTGGTCAACCGCATCGGCGCTGGCACCTTCATGGGCCTCACGGTCACGTCGGCACTGATCATGTCGCTGGTCGTCGACCATTTCGGCTGGCTGCGGGTCGATCCTCATCCGATCACCCCGCTGCGGGCGCTCGGCGGCGTCCTGATGGTCGGTGGCGTCGTGCTGATCGCCGCGTTCTGACGATCCGCGGCATTCGACGCGCGGGCGCGCCCGCAAAGGTGACCGCCCGGTGAACAATTGGCCCGAAATCGGCGCCCGCGGCACTTTCATCGTGGACAAACAACCGGACGGCGCAGGTGGCGAGGCGCCCGGGTTTGGCCAGCGTGTATGCAGTCGAGTAGCCTCAATGGGTAAATCCCAGATTTATCCCTACGACCCAACCTGTCCGGAGCAACCCACCACATGCCGAGTCCCACCGTCACCTCGCCCCAAGTAGCCGTCAACGACATTGGCTCCAGCGAGGATTTTCTTGCCGCAATAGACAAAACGATCAAGTACTTCAACGATGGCGACATCGTCGAGGGGACGATCGTCAAAGTGGACCGGGACGAGGTGCTCCTCGACATCGGCTACAAGACCGAGGGCGTCATCCCCGCCCGCGAGCTCTCCATCAAGCACGACGTCGACCCCAACGAGGTCGTTTCCGTGGGCGATGAGGTCGAGGCTCTCGTTCTCACCAAGGAGGACAAAGAGGGCCGGCTGATCCTGTCCAAGAAGCGCGCGCAGTACGAGCGCGCCTGGGGCACCATCGAGGCGCTCAAGGAGAAGGACGAGGCCGTCAAGGGCACCGTCATCGAGGTGGTCAAGGGTGGCCTGATCCTCGACATCGGCCTGCGCGGCTTCCTGCCCGCGTCGCTGGTCGAGATGCGCCGGGTCCGCGATCTGCAGCCGTACATCGGCAAGGAGATCGAGGCCAAGATCATCGAACTGGACAAGAACCGCAACAACGTGGTGCTGTCGCGGCGCGCCTGGCTGGAGCAGACCCAGTCCGAGGTCCGCAGCGAGTTCCTCAACCAGCTGCAGAAGGGCGCCATCCGCAAGGGTGTCGTCTCGTCCATCGTCAACTTCGGCGCGTTCGTCGACCTCGGCGGGGTGGACGGCCTGGTACACGTCTCCGAGCTGAGCTGGAAGCACATCGACCACCCGTCGGAGGTCGTCCAGGTGGGCGACGAGGTCACCGTCGAGGTGCTCGACGTCGACATGGACCGCGAGCGGGTTTCGTTGTCGCTCAAGGCGACTCAGGAAGACCCGTGGCGGCACTTCGCCCGCACGCACGCGATCGGGCAGATCGTGCCCGGCAAGGTCACCAAGCTGGTGCCCTTCGGCGCGTTCGTCCGCGTCGAGGAGGGCATCGAGGGCCTGGTGCACATCTCCGAGCTGGCCGAGCGCCACGTCGAGGTGCCCGACCAGGTGGTCGCCGTCGGCGACGACGCGATGGTCAAGGTCATCGACATCGACCTGGAGCGCCGCCGGATCTCGTTGTCGCTCAAGCAGGCCAACGAGGACTACACCGAGGAATTCGACCCGGCGAAGTACGGCATGGCCGACAGCTACGACGAGCAGGGCAACTACATCTTCCCCGAGGGCTTCGACGCCGAGACCAACGAGTGGCTCGAGGGGTTCGAGACTCAGCGCGCCGAGTGGGAGGCCCGCTACGCCGAGGCCGAGCGCCGGCACAAGATGCACACGGCGCAGATGGAGAAGTTCGCCGCGGCCGAGGCGGCCGGGCACGCCGAGCAGTCGTCGGGGAACGGCGGTGCGCGCGAGGAGAAGGCGGCCGGCGGGTCGCTGGCCAGCGACGCCCAGTTGGCCGCGCTGCGGGAGAAACTCGCCGGCAACGCATAACGGTCCCGCATGCTGCGTATCGGGTTGACCGGTGGCATCGGCGCCGGCAAGTCGGCGCTGTCGGCCACCTTCGCGAAACGCGGTGCGGTCATCGTCGACGGCGACGTCATCGCGCGCGAGGTGGTCCAGCCGGGCACCCCGGGACTGGCGGCGCTGGTCGAGGCGTTCGGTGACGACATCCTGCTGCCCGACGGTTCGCTGGATCGTCCGGCGTTGGCCGCCAAGGCTTTCCGTGATGACGAGGCGCGGCAACGGCTGAACGGCATCGTTCATCCGCTGGTCGGCAAGCGCCGCGCCGAGATCATCGCCTCGGTGCCCGGCGATTCGGTTGTCGTCGAAGACATTCCGCTGCTGGTGGAGTCGGGGATGGCGCCGCTGTTCCCGCTTGTCGTCGTGGTGCACGCCGATGTCGAGGTGCGGGTGCGGCGGCTGGTCGACCAGCGCGGCATGCCCGAGGAGGACGCCCGCGCCCGGATCGCCGCGCAGGCCACCGAGGAGCAGCGCCGGGCCGTCGCCGACGTCTGGGTGGACAACTCGGACAGCCCCGAGGAGCTGGTGAAACGGGCTTACGACCTGTGGGACAACCGGATCCTGCCGTTCGCGCACAACCTTGCCCGACGTCGGCCCGCCGAGCCGGCGGCGCGGCTGGTGCTGCCGGATCCCAGCTGGCCGGATCAGGCGCGGCGGATCGTCAACCGGTTGCAGACCGCCTGCGGTCACCGGGCGATCCGCGTGGACCACATCGGTTCGACCGCCGTGCCGGGCCTCGAGGCCAAGGACGTCATCGACATGCAGATCACCGTCGAATCCCTGGCGGTCGCCGACGAACTCGCCGAGCCCCTACTGGCGGCCGGCTACCCCCGCATCGAGCGGATCACCTCCGATGTCGCCAAACCGGATGCCCGCAGCGTCGTCGACCGGTATGACCACAGCGACGAAGAAGCGTTGTGGGACAAGCGGATTCATGCCTCGGCGGATCCCGGCCGGCCGACGAACGTGCACATCCGGGTGGACGGCTGGCCCAACCAGCAGTTCGCGCTGCTGTTCGTGGACTGGCTGACCGCGGAGTCGGACGTGCGGGCCGAATACGTCGCCGTCAAGCGGTCGGCCGAAGGCCGGGCGGGTGGTGACACCGCGTCCTATGCCGACGCCAAGGAGCCGTGGTTCCCCGACGCCTACCGGCGCGCGTGGGCGTGGGCGGACTCCACAGGGTGGCACCCTCGCGGCCCGGCCTAACCCGGGACGGGCGCGCCGCAGGCCAGGGCACCGTTGTTGGGATCGGCGCTGCCGGGTGCCGGCTTGACCAGCTGGTCGGCCTGGGTGAAAACGCTGTCGTCGACGTCCATCTCGCAGTGCACGTTCGCCGAGTACGGGAAGTGCAGCACAATCCGCAGGCCGGCCTGCTGCGGGTCGGGCAGCACCGTGTTGGCCTCGAAGACGTTGCCGGGCATGGACGGAAGGTTGGTGGTGTTCGTCTGGCCGCCGGTGATGACGAACGTGGCCTGGCTGCCGGTGGTCAGCGCGTCGATCCGGGCGCGGTAGGTGATGTTGTGCAGGTCCGCCCGCGCGGTCGGCGGGCTCACCTGGGAGCCGACGGCGACGATCGTCACGGCGGTGATCGGCAGCAGCCTGCGGCCGGTACAGCTCATAGCCGCTGACATTACGCCCGGCGTGAACCGGGGACCAGGTAATCAGGCCCCGGCCTCCCGTACCACCTCGGCGGCGTCCTTGTCCGTGCGGACGCCCAGGTAACGCGGATGGCGCAGCTTTCCGTCGCGGGTCCACTCGGTGAAACCGATCTGGACCACCAGTTCCGGGCGGGCCCAATGGGCGCCGGTCTCCCGCACCAGGCCGCGGGTGAACGGCGGCGCGTCCCGCGCGATGGCCGACAGCCGCTCGTGGAGGCGACGCAGCGCGGCGTCGTCGAAGCCCGTGCCCACCTTGCCCGCGTAGACCAGGTCGGGGCCGTCGTAATAGCCCAGCAGCAGCGCGCCCAACTCGACGCGGCTGCCCTTGGGGCTGGTGTAACCACCGACCACGAACTCCTGGTCCCGCACGCACTTGAACTTCAGCCAATTCTTCGAGCGCCCGCCGTCGTATCGGGAGTCGGCCAGTTTCGCGATCACCCCTTCGTCGCCGCGCTCGCAGGCCGCGCGGTAGGCGGCCAGTCCGTCGGCGACCCGGTGCGGGGTGTACCGCAGCGGACCGCCGAAATCGATCGCCTTGCGCAGCAGCCGCTTACGCCATCTCAGCGGCGCGTCGACCGTCGACTTGCCGTCCAGGTGCAGCAGGTCGAAGACGTAGTAGAAGACGCGGACCGGCGACGCGCGGGCCAGCTCGGGGTCGGTGATGCCCAGCCGGCCCTGCAGCCGGGCGAAGCTGGTGCGCCGCCCGTCGAACGCCACCACCTCGCCGTCCAGCACGAAGCGGCCGCAGGGTTGCGCGGCCAGCGCGTCGACCAGCTCCGGGTAGGTCCCGTTGAGCGGCTGGCGGTTTCGCGACAACAGCCGCAGCCGGTCGCCGTCCCGGAACGCCAGGCAGCGCATCCCGTCGAACTTGCGCTCGAAGATCCACTGGGGATCGGAGAACCGCTCGTCGGTCAGGGTGGCCAGCGTGGGGGCGCGCCAGTCGGGCACCGCCTCGTCGGGCAGCGCGTCCCGCAGGCCGGCCGTTACCTCGGGCGCCACGTCAGCTCCATCCCGTGGCCGGCCAGCCAGCGGGACAGGTCATAGCCGTTGCGGGCCAACCCCGCCACGGCGTCCACGGCGCGGCGCACCGCCCGCTCGGCGGCCTCGGGGGTCAACAAGCCGTGCCGGACGGCATCCAGCAGCTCGTCGACGTCGGCCAGGTCCGCGCCGTCGCCGGTGCGGACCTCGATGTCGAGGTAATGGTCTTCGGAACGCCAGACGTGGGGCCCGGGCGTGTACTCGCCCACGTCGAGGTAGTAGTCGTGATCGCGTTCATGGCCCGGACTGAAGTGAAAGACCGTGGCGCGCAGGCCCAGCGACGGCAGCAGCCACGACTCGAGGTAGTGGAACTGGTCGCGGCCGGGAGTCGGCCGCGCGACGTAGAGGCCCCAGGGGCGGACCGCGTAGTCGTCCACGGCCCGCACGATGCCCTTGGGATCGGTGTTGGTGCGGGCGATCAGGTCGAACGTCTCGTGCTTGGGCGGATGGATGGACCTACTCTAGTTGCCGGGCCGGCCCATCGGGAGGCCATGTCGAAGTCAAGCGGATCACTTGGGAGGGTCACAGTGGGCGACCTCAGCGGAAAGACGGCGCTCGTCACCGGCGGAAACTCGGGCATCGGGCTGGCGGCCGCGCAGCGGTTGGCCGCCGCAGGCGCCCACGTCGTGCTGACCGGTCGCAATCAGGACACCATCGACGCCGCGGTGGCGTCGATCGGTGCACAGGCAACGGGCGTGCGCGCGGACGTGGCCGACCTCGACGACGTCGCGGCGGTGGCCGACGTCATCGAGTCCCGAGGACGGGGCCTCGACGTGATCTTCGCCAATGCCGGGGGCGGCGAATTCGCTGCGTTAGGGGAGATCTCGGTCGAACACTTCACTTCGACGTTCATGACCAACGTGGGAGGCACGCTGTTCACCGTCCAGGCGATGCTGCCGTTACTCAATCGTGGCGCCTCGATCGTGCTGACCGGTTCGACCGCCGCGTACAACGGAACCCCGGCGTTCAGCGTGTATGCGGCGACCAAGGCGGCGATCCGCTCGTTCGGTCGGACCTGGGCCGCCGAGCTCGTCGGGCGCGACATCCGGGTCAACACCGTCGTTCCCGGACCGGTCGAGACGCCGGGCCTCCTGGGACTGGCGCCCGCGGGGCGGGAACAGGAACTACGCGAGGGCGAGGCGGCCAAGGTCCCGATGGGCCGTCTGGGCAGGCCCGAGGAAGTCGCCGCCGCCGTGCTTTTCCTCGCCTCCGGGGAAAGCAGCTTCATGACCGGCGGCGAGGTGTTCGTCGACGGCGGCGCGGAGCAAATCTAGGGCCGCCGGCCTAGCGGCGCAAGCGGATTCGCCACCGCACGAACCCGGCGTAGAACAGCGACAACGCCGCCAGCATGCCCATGTCGAGCAGCCAGACCTTCGGGGTGTGCTGCCAGAACCGGTCCTGGGACAGCAGCGAATCGGGCACCAGGTGGCGCAGGTCGACCGTGGACGCGGCCGCCGCGTAACCCCAGCGCGCGGGCATCGCGAAGGAGAGCTGGTCCAGCCCGAGCCGGCCGGTCACGGGAACCATCCCCCCGCACAGCACCAGCTGCGCCATCACCGTCACCACGAACAGCGGCATGATCTGCTCGCTCGAGCGGACCAGCGACGAAATCGCCAGGCCGAGAACCGCCGACGCCACGCAGGTGGCCGCGACGGTGGCGAACAACTCGATCGTCGCCCCGAGGGCCGAATGGCCGAGCAGGACGGCGCCGCGGGTCGGCGCGCTCTTGCCGATCACCACGATCGAGGTGACGATCGCCGATTGCAGGATCGCGAAACCGCAGAACACCGCCGTCTTCGCGAGGAGGTAGGCCGTGGTGGACAGTCCGACCGCCTGCTCGCGCTGGAAGACGGCGCGCTCGCCGACCAGGTCACGGATCGTCAGCGCGGTGCCCATGAACGCCGCGGCCGGCATCAGCAGCGCCAGGATCTGCGCCGCCTCGTCGGGCGTCCCGGCGGTCGCGCCGGGCAGGTGGAATCCGTTGCCGCCCGGGACGGTCAGGGAAAGCGAGCCCAGGATGAACGGCAGCAGCGCCAGGAAGACGAAGTAGGCGCGGTCGGCGACCACCAGGCGGATCTGCCGCCGGGCGACCGTCGAAATCTGGCGCCGCACACTGGTATGCACCGGCTCACCGAGGGCGCCCGGCTCGTCGGCCTTGCCCGGCACCAGCTTCGGCTTCTGCGCGTCGCGCCGCTCGACGAAGCGCCGGTTGGCCTCCTCGGGGTCGGCGCCCACCTTGGTGAAGATCTTCGCCCAGTTGGTGGTGCCCATCGCCGCACCGATCTGGTCGGGCGGGCCGCAGTACGCCGTCTTCCCGCCCGGGGCCACCAGCAGCAGCTGGTCGCAGGTCTCCAGGTAGGACAGCATGTGCGTCACCACGATCACCACGCGGCCGGCGTCGGCCAACTGCCGCAGCATCGTCATGACCTGGTGGTCGAGGGCCGGGTCGAGGCCGGACGTCGGCTCGTCGAGGATCAGCAGCGATGGGCCGGTGAGCAGCTCGAGCGCCACCGAGGCGCGCTTGCGCTGGCCGCCGGACAGCTTGTCCACCCGGGTGTCGGCGTGCCTGGTCAGGTCGAGCTCGTCGAGGACCCGCGCGACGACGTTCGCGCGGTCGGGTTTGCTGGTGTCGGGTGGCAGGCGCAGTTCGGCGGCGTAGCCAAGGGCCTGGTTGATCGTCAGCTGGCGGTGCACCACGTCGTCCTGCGGGACCATGCCGATGCGGCTGCGCAGCGACGCGTATTCGGCGTGGATGTCGTGGCCCTCGAACGTGACCGAGCCGGCGCTGGGCGTGGTGTAGCCGGCGATCAGCCGGGCCAGCGTGCTCTTCCCGGCGCCCGACCCGCCGATGACGGCGGTCAGCGTTCCGGGCCGCGCGATCAGCGAGATATCGTCCAACAACTGTTTGCCGTTGTCGACGACGTACTTGACGTTGCGCACCTCGAGCCCGCCGGTGCGCGTCGCGGCCTCGCCGCGTTCGGTCAGGGCGCCGTCGCGGAAGACGAGGTCGACGTTGCCGATGGTGACGACGTCGTCGTCGGACAGGATCGCCGACCCCACCCGGGTGCCGTTGACGAACGTCCCGTTGATGCTGTTGTCCCGGATCTCGGTGCCCAGCGGCGTCCGCAGCAGAGTCGCGTGCCGGCGTGAGGCCAGCACATCGGAGACCACGATGTCGTTCTCCGGCGCGCGGCCGATCGTGATGGCGGCCGCCGTGCCCGCGGCCGCCGACGAGCGCGGTGACAGCAATTTCACGAAGCGGGTCGCCAGGTTCGACACGTCGGCCGTCTTGGCGTCGACCACGGTGAGTTCGGCGGGTGGCGTCCCCCCGGCCCGGGGCGGTGCGCCGGCGTGCACGACGGTCCGCTCGTCCGGCGGCGCCCCGCGGGGCGGCGCAGCCGCCTGGCGGGGCACCGGAATCGGCTGCCGTGCGGGCGAATTCGATGGCCCGGCCGGTACGTGGCGCCGGGTGGGATTCGTCCGCTCGGCGGGCGCGGGCCAAACCAGCGTGGGCGGACCGGCTTCCGGATTCTGCCGCGCCCGGCCCGGGCGGTCCGTGTAACCCTGCCGCGGCCCGACGGCGAATGTCAGCCTGGGCCCCTGCGGGTTCCCGACGTGAATGCTCTGGCCGTCGTGGACGTCGATGACCGGCATCCGATAGCCGTTGAGATAGGTCCCGTTCAGTGAGCCGTTGTCGATGGCCAGCCAACGGCCTTGGTCGAAGCGCAGGATCAGGTGCGCGCGCGAGATCCGCGGATCGGCGATGCGCACGTCGGCCCGGACGTCGCGGCCGACGACCACCTCGTGGCCGGCCGCGAAAGACCGATGGGACCCGTCGTGCCGAATTGTCAGGATGGGCGGGGCGGGTCGAGTCACTATTCAAGTATCGGTGCGTCCCGCGTCGTCTCTATTGGGATCGGCTGTGACTTCGCTATGTTTCGACCCGGGCACTCATAACGGTTTCATAGCTTCGAAAGTCGAACCCCCCAACGGGATCCGGCATGATCGGTACGTGAGGGGAGATGCCGGGCGCATCGTCGTGCCGGCCGCAACGCCGTGGCGAGCCGGGCCGGTTACGAGGGGGTGAGGCGATCGATGCACGAACACAAGGGGGCCACCCGGCGCATCGGCGCCGGGCGACGGCTGCTGAGCAATCCGCGCCAGACCGGTGCGGCGCTGCGTGCGGGCCTTCAGTCGCTGCCCGCGGTCACGGTCGCGCACCTGTTCCGCCGCGTCCCGCCGGTCGGCTCGGCCCCGGAGACTTCGGCGGACGGGTCCCGCCCGTCGGTCACCAGCGGGGCGCCCTTTGCGGGTTACACGATCCTGCGGCAGCTGGGCGCGGGCGGGATGGCCGAAGTGTATCTGGCCCTGCATCCCCGGTTGCCGCGGCGCGACGTCATCAAGGTCCTGGCGGAGGCGGTGACCGCCGATCCCGAGTTTCGCGAAAGGTTCAACCGCGAAGCCGATCTCGCCGCGACGCTGTGGCATCCGCACGTCGTCGGCGTGCACGACCGCGGCGAATTCAATGGTCACCTCTGGATTTCCATGGACTACGTCGAGGGCACCGACGCCTCCCGTCTGGTCAAGGAGCGCTACCACGACGGCATGCCGGTCGGCGAGGTGTGCGCGATCGTCGAGGCCGTCGCGGGCGCCCTCGACTACGCGCACGACCGCGGGCTGCTGCACCGCGACGTCAAACCGGCCAACATCCTGCTCACCCATCCGGAGGACGGACAACGCCGGATCCTGTTGGCGGACTTCGGTGTCGCGCGCCACCTCGGTGACATCAGCGGGATCACCGAGACCAACGTGGCGGTGGGCACGGTGGCCTACGCCGCCCCCGAACAACTGACCGGATCCAACATCGACGGACGGGCGGACCAATACGCCTTGGCCGCAACGGCTTTTCACCTGCTCACCGGGGCGCCGCCGTTCCGGCACTCGAATCCGATTGCCGTGATCGGGCAGCACCTGCACGAGGATCCGCCCCGGCTCAGCGATCACCGCCCGGAGCTGGCGCGTCTCGACGGGGTGTTCCGCCGGGCCCTGGCGAAGAACCCCGACGACAGGTTCGATCGGTGCCGCGCGTTTGCGGCGGCCGTCGGCGAGCGGTTGGGCGACGTCGCCGAGGCCGGCCCGCGCGCCCGTCCCGGCGCCGTTGCGGCGCCGCACCGCCGGTTCTCCGCCAGGACGCGGTGGGCGGTCGGGTTGGTGTGCGCGATGCTCGTCGCGGTGGCAGCCACCTGCTCGGTGCTGTACTCGGTCGAGCCGGACACCCCGCAGGCCAGCCCGGCGCTCGCGTCGAAACCGTCCGTCCCGGCGCCGACCAGATCCGGGGGGCCGGCGCTCAACGGGACCTACAAGCTGGACTACGACCAGAGCAAGCGGACCACCAACGGCGTCGCGATCCGCCACAGCGGGCCGGCCACCGGCTGGTGGGCGTTCCGTTCGGTGTGCACCACCAACGGCTGCGCGGCGACCGGGACCCGGCTGGACGACGCGGCGCACCAGACGGCCGACGGCCGGACGGACACGCTGCACTTCGTCGGCGGCTATTGGCAGGGCGCCCCGCAGCAGGACAGGGTGGGCTGCACCCAGGCCGACGGGCAGGCGGGGGCCGGGGTCACCCAGCAGGAGACCGCCGCGTGGTCGCTGGCGCCGCAGGCCGACGGCACGCTGCGCGGCACCGTGACCGAGACCGTGCTCAGCAACGAATGCGGCGCCCAGGGCGCGGTGGTGCGGGTGCCCGTCGTGGGCACCCGGGTCGGTGACGTCCCGCCCGGCGTCAACCTGGGCGACCCCGCCCAGGCCGTCAGCACGTCCGCGGCGGCGTCGACCCCGGCGCCGCCCGTGCTCGGCGGGCTCTGCGGCGACGTGGGCAAGCTGGCCTACGACCCGACCAACAGCGAGCAGATCGTCTGCGAGGGCAACAGCTGGGCCAAGGCCCCGATCACCATGGGCGTGCACGCCTCCGGCAGCTCGTGCGACCGGCCGGGCACGTCGGTGTTCGCGATGACCACCTCGAACGACGGCTATCTGCTGCAGTGCGATCCGGTGACCCGGAGGTGGACGCGTCCGGTGGGATAGCGCTCTTGCGCCACTGGCGCGATCTGGGCCGAAGTGGCTGGTAGGCTGCAGCAAGCCGAATTAGACTTCCGCCCATGCCGCAGCCGCTGCGCGTGAATTCCGCTGCTCTGCAAGCGATGGCTACCCGCTGGGGCGCTTGGGTGGGCGACCTGCATCTGTCAGCGCCTTCGGCCGCGCTCGGCTTGTCATGTCAGGCTAGTGCGGCCGCGGTGCTGACCGCCCACATCGAAGTCGACGCATTCATGGCGGCGTTGTCCGCACAAGTGCGCGCCCGCGCGGCTCACGTCACCGAAGCCGACAGCCGCTATAACGCTACGGAGGTTGCGTCGGCACAGGAGGAGGCCGCTGTGGTGCCTCCGCAGATCCGTCTTTAGCAATGTCCGCAATCGCAGCGGTTCCTGGCCTATCGCAGCTGTTGACTTGGCCCACTGAACATTTGACGCAGGCTGCCGATCACTGGGAGGCCGTCGGCAGCAGTAGCTACGCGCTGGCCAACCAGGTTTGGCGGGATTCATTGTCGTCGATTGGCAAGGCGAAGCCGCCCAAGCGCTGCGCACGGGAACTCACGCCGACATGATGGCAACGAGCCGCGCCGCCGACCAACTTCTTTTAGCGGCCAAAGTAGCCCGCAACGGAGCAACGGATTTGTATGGTGCCCGCTCCCGGCTGCGGTACGCGGTTGAGGACGCCGATGCGGCGGGATTCGCTGTAGGACAGGACCTTTCGGTCGCGGACCGGTTTTACGGCGCGTCCGCAACATTTCGTGCCGCCCGACAAGCTCAGGCACAGGCCTTCGCCGCCGATATCCGCCAACGCGCGGCCCAGCCCGTCGCGCTGGACCAGCAAGTCGCCGGCAAAGTCACCGCCGCTACGACCGGTATTAGTGACACGTTTCCACCGGACCCCGCCGCTGCCACGTCGCCGCACGAACGCGAAGTCCGAGCCGTCGACAATCACACGTTCAAACGTGACCCTCCGCCGCCAGGGTCCACGGATAACCCATTTGTGGGCTGGACCGAAGAGCAGAAGGCTCAAGTCGCGACGGAAATTGCCCACGGTCACGCGTTGGACCATTTTCCGGGGAAGTCGCCGGAGGACCTGGCCAGGTGGATCTTCGACGCGATGAACGACCCCGACACTCGCGTCGGCACCAGCATTAAGTCAGGCGGGTTAGCGCTGCTGCGGGATGGTCAAGTGGTTTTCATCAACCCGAAGGACGGCGACTATGGAACGGCGTTCGTACCCAAGCCGCGTCCCGGAGACTCCTGGCGAACTCCACTGGAATACTTTGAGCAGACCACGCGGGCGCCCGAGCCGCTACCGCCTCCTGCGCCGGGACGGCTGCCTCCAGTCGCTCCCGGCGAGGTGGCGCCCCCTTCGCCCGGGTCAGCGCCTGCACCTGCGCCGCGGCCTGCACCCCCGCTTGAATCGCCGCCCGCACCGAAGGGGCCGCCACCGGTAAAGCCTGGCGGAGGCTTTGGAGGCGGCCCGGCCGTACCCTTCGGCCCCCGGTTGGAGCCGCCACCCCACGCCGGTCATAACCATCCCCCTGTGATCGGAGACATGGACCCTGACCCATGGGACCATGGCGAATGATTTTTGTCCGCCGCCGCAGCGTGTGGCTTGGGCGAGGGTGTAGTCGTAACTATGGCGGTTTGACACCGCTAGGCCTGCTGATGTGCCTAGAGCCCGGACGGGTATTGCCTGCCTTGCTGCTCGTGCCGCACATCCGCCCAATAACGTCTCTCATCCTCAATTTCCTCGGTAGTACGGATCCTCCCACCGTTCGGAAACAGCAACTTGGCACGCATGCGTCCGCCGATTTTGTGGCGGCGCTGCAGGCCACGTAACAGCCGCACAGCTTCGGTGTCGGAGAACCCGGTGACCGTCGCAAAATCTCGACCAGCGCCGACTAGACCACTGGCCCAGGTGATTTCCGTCAGAAAGAGCACACGTGCCCAGTCGAGGTCCGTCAGCGGCTCGCCGTCGGCGACGGCACGCTCAAGGCGGAGGGTGAGGGCACCGAATTCTTCCCAGGTCGACAGCCCAAGCGCTTGATAAGGGAATGGTGCGTCGGCCGCCGACAACGCCCACTGTTCCAGCGCCTGCTGAATGAACTCGCGCTCCCGCTCACTGAGGTTGACGGTCACCAGCTCAGAAGAACTCGTCATCAATTCGATCTTAAAGTCTGGCCCTGACCAGCCTCAGCGACTCTCGAATTTGATATCGCCGGCGCTATCGAATTCGCGGATCGTTGGGTCCCTCCAACTCGGTACTGATGTGACGGATGGGGCTGTGGCTGCGCTGGCCGAGCCGCAGCGCCACGACACGTGTCGGTGCACGCATCTACCCTGGTGGCATGGCTTTCGCCACGGAACATCCCGTAGTCGCACATTCGGAATACCGCGCGGTCGATGAGGTCGTGCGCGTCGGCGGCCGCTTCGAGGTCGTCAGCCCGCACGCGCCCGCGGGCGACCAGCCGGCCGCGATCGACGAGCTGGAACGCCGCATCAGGGCGGGGGAGCGCGACGTGGTGCTGCTCGGAGCCACCGGTACGGGGAAGTCGGCCACCACGGCCTGGCTCATCGAGCGGCTGCAGCGGCCGACGCTGGTCATGGCGCCGAACAAGACGCTGGCCGCCCAGCTCGCCAACGAGCTGCGAGAGATGTTGCCGCACAACGCCGTCGAGTACTTCGTCTCGTACTACGACTACTACCAGCCGGAGGCGTACATCGCGCAGACGGACACCTACATCGAGAAGGACAGCTCGATCAACGACGACGTGGAGCGGTTGCGGCACTCCGCGACGTCGTCGCTGCTCTCGCGGCGCGACGTGGTCGTGGTGGCCTCGGTGTCGTGCATCTACGGCCTGGGCACGCCGCAGTCCTACCTGGACCGGTCCGTGGAGCTGAGCGTGGGCACCGAGGTGCCCCGCGACGCGCTGCTGCGGCTGCTGGTCGACGTGCAATACACCCGCAACGACCTGTCCTTCACCCGCGGCTCGTTCCGGGTGCGCGGCGACACCGTGGAGATCATCCCGTCCTACGAGGAGCTGGCGGTGCGCATCGAGTTCTTCGGTGACGAGGTCGAGGCGCTGTACTACCTGCACCCGCTGACCGGTGACGTGATCCGTCAGGTCGACTCGCTGCGCATCTTCCCGGCCACCCACTACGTCGCCGGCCCGGAGCGGATGGCCCACGCCATCTCCACGATCGAGGAGGAGCTGGCGGCGCGGCTGGCCGAGCTGGAGGGCCAGGGCAAGCTGCTGGAGGCGCAGCGGCTGCGGATGCGCACCAATTACGACATCGAGATGATGCGCCAGGTCGGGTTCTGCTCGGGCATCGAAAACTACTCAAGGCACATAGATGGGAGGCCGGCCGGGTCAGCTCCCGCGACCCTGCTCGACTACTTCCCGGAAGACTTCCTGATGGTCATCGACGAGTCGCACGTCACGGTGCCGCAGATCGGCGGCATGTACGAGGGCGACATGTCCCGCAAACGCAACCTGGTCGAATACGGGTTCCGGCTGCCGTCCGCCTGCGACAACCGCCCGCTGACCTGGGAGGAGTTCGCCGACCGGATCGGCCAGACGGTGTACCTGTCGGCCACCCCGGGCCCCTACGAGCTCAGCCAGGCCGCCGGCGAGTTCGTCGAGCAGGTGATCCGGCCGACCGGCCTGGTCGACCCGAAGGTGGTGGTCAAGCCGACGAAGGGGCAGATCGATGACCTGATCGGGGAGATCCGCAAGCGCACCGACGCCGACGAGCGGGTGCTCGTCACGACCCTGACCAAGAAGATGGCCGAGGACCTCACCGACTACCTGCTGGAGATGGGCATCCGGGTCCGCTACCTGCACTCGGAGGTCGACACGCTGCGCCGCGTGGAGCTACTGCGCCAGCTGCGGCTGGGTGACTACGACGTGCTCGTCGGCATCAACCTGCTGCGTGAGGGCCTGGACCTGCCCGAGGTGTCGCTGGTGGCGATCCTCGACGCCGACAAGGAGGGCTTCCTGCGGTCCTCGCGCAGCCTGATCCAGACCATCGGCCGTGCCGCCCGCAACGTCTCGGGCGAGGTGCACATGTACGCGGACTCGATCACCGACTCGATGAAAGAGGCGATCGACGAGACCGAACGGCGCCGGGCCAAGCAGATCGCCTACAACGAGGCCCACGGCATCGATCCGCAGCCGCTGCGCAAGAAGATCGCCGACATCCTCGACCAGGTCTATCGCGAGGCCGCCGATACCGGGGCCACCGAGGTCGGGGTTGGCGGGTCCGGCCGCAACGCGTCCCGGGGCCGACGCGCCCAGGGCGAGCCGGGTCGCGCCGTCAGCGCCGGCGTCTTCGAGGGCCGCGACACCGCCAGCATGCCGCGCGCCGAACTGGCCGACCTGATCAAGGACCTCACCGAACAGATGATGGCCGCCGCGCGCGACCTGCAGTTCGAGCTGGCCGCGCGCTTCCGCGACGAGATCGCCGACCTGAAGAAGGAACTGCGGGGGATGGACGCCGCCGGCCTCAAGTGACGCTCGTCACACCGGGGGTACCTCATACGGTGGAGGGGTGACGGACATCGCCACCACTCCAGGCAGCTGGCGCGAACTGCTTGGCGGCAGATACCTGCGCACCTCGATCGTGCTCGCCGGGGGCGTCGCGCTGTACGCGACCAACGAGTTTCTGACCAGCAGCCTGCTGCCGAACACCCTCGCCGAGATCGGCGGCAGCCGCCTCTACGCGTGGGTGACGACGCTGTACCTGGTGGGCTCGGTGGTGGCGGCGACCATGGTCAACCCGATGCTGCTGCGCTTCGGCGCGCGGACCTCCTACCTGGTGGGGCTCGCCGTCTTCGGCGCGGCCAGCCTGGTGTGCGGGGCGGCGCCGAGGATGGAGGTGCTGATCGCGGGCCGCGCCCTACAGGGCGTCGCCGGCGGCCTGCTGGCCGGATTGGGGTACGCGGTCATCAACGCGGCGCTGCCGCGCTCCCTGTGGACCCGGGGATCGGCGCTGGTGTCGGCGATGTGGGGGGTGGCCACGGTGGTCGGGCCGGCGACGGGAGGGCTGTTCGCGCAGTTCGGGCTGTGGCGGTGGGCGTTCGGCGCGATGGCGGTGCTGACCGCACTCATGGCCATGCTGGTGCCCGCCGCGCTGGCTTCGACCAGGGTCGACCCGGATCCGGACGCCAGGGTGACGAGGGTGCCGGTGTGGTCGCTGCTGCTGATCGGCGCGGCGGCCCTGGCGGTCAGCGTCGCCGAGGTCCCGTCGAACTTCCTCGCCACGGTCGGGCTGCTCGCCGGAAGCGTCGTGCTGGTCGGCCTGTTCGTGTTCGTCGACTGGCGCATGCACGCGGCCGTGCTGCCACCCAGCGTGTTCGGTGCGGGGCCCCTGAAGTCGATCTACCTGACCATGGGCGTGCTGATGGGCGCGGCGATGGTAACCACCTACGTGCCGTTCTTCGGTCAGCGACTGGCGCATCTGAGCCCGCTTGCGGCCGGCTTCCTGGGCGCGGCGCTGGCCCTCGGTTGGACGGTCAGCGAGATCGTCAGCGCGTCGGTGACGAGTGAGCGCACGATCGGACGGGTGATCTTGGTCTCCCCGATGGTCGTGGCGTCGGGGCTGGCGCTGGGCGTGGCGGCCCGGCACACCGAGTCGTCACTGTGGACGTCGGCGCTGTGGGCGGTGGCACTGCTGGTGGCGGGGACCGGGATCGGGATGGCCTGGCCGCACCTGTCGGTGCGCGCGATGGCCTCCGTCGACGACCCGGCCGAGGGCGGCGCCGCGGCGGCGGCGATCAACACTGTGCAGCTGATCTCCGCGGCGTTCGGCGCGGGCCTCGCGGGCGTCGTGGTCAATTCCTCGATGGGTGACGACCTGCTGGCGGCGCGCTGGTTGTTCACGGCTTTCACCGCGCTGAGCGTCGTCGGCCTCGCGGCGTCGCACGGCGCGACCCGCGGTGCGCGCGAGGCGCAGCCGGTGCGCTAGGGGTCGGAGGCCCTATACCTTGCCGCCCGGCAGCGGCGCGGCGGCCCAGATCTGCAAACCGGTCAACTAGCCAGCAATTGGCGTTCCACGCCACGGTCCGCGCGGCGAATCACCGCGTCGACTTCACCACCTGCGAGTAATGGAACTGCCAGCGTTCGACAATGTGGAATCCGAGATAACTCGGAAATCGGTAAGCGGGGGCGCGCGCGAATGTCGGTCCCGGCGGCAATGACGCTCCGGATTGGTGATCGGGCAGCGACGAGTCTTTATTGGTAATGGTCCAGATTGCCGGGCACTTGTTGATTTTGGCGGTCGTCAGCCACACGGCGACGTGGCCGTCCCACAACGACCCCACCTTCGGCCCGTACGCCCCGCGTTCCACGTCGATCAGCGACCGGAAGGCCGCCGGCCGGGTGGCCAGCAGCGCACGGATCGGTCCCGGCCGCCACGGGACGGTGTTGTCCACCATCAGGCAGTCACCGGGGGCCGCGTGGGAGCTGATCAGGTCGGCGACCTGGCTGTAATCCCAGCCCTCCTTGGCGTAGGGCCAGCGCTGGACGAACAGGTAGTTCGGCACGGCGGCCAGGGCGCAGAGCAGCATCACACCGGCGATGCGCCGCGGCCCGCGGGCGATCGTGACGACGCAAACGGCCAGCACGACGGCCATCGCGGGAGCGGTGAAGATCAGGTAGCGCGGGTAATAGATCGGTTCGTTGGCGGCCGAATAGACGACCACCAGCGCGGTGGGGATGACCAGCCACGCCGCGCAGACGACCAGGAGCGTGCGCATGTCGCCGGGCGGCGGCCGGACGCCGGCCAGCCGCGCCCCGACGGCCGCCACGATCAGGACCGCGGCCAGGATCGCGAAAGGAACGCTGTGGTCGAAGTACTGGCGCAGGATGATGTCGAACGCGTAGTGCCAGCTGACCGGGTAAATCCAGTTGACCTGCCACACCTGGGCGTGGGCGAACACGATGAACGGCACCATGGCCCCGACCGCGACCGTTGAGCTGACCACCCACCAAATGGCGGGAGACCTACGCGCTTTCTCGGGCGCCAGCAGCGGGACCATGACGGCGTAAACCGGCACCAATAGCACCAGGTTCAAATTGAGCAGAATTGCGAGCATCAACGCGAGCGCATAACACACCCACAATCGCGGTCGGTTGCGTTTGGTGGCGGCGACGAGCAACACGGTGAGCCAGGCCGCCGCGGCGGCCGCGAAGGCGTAGGGTCGCGCCTCCATGCCCGCCCAGGTGGTGCGCGGAAGGATGGCGAACATGACGCCGGCGCAGACCGCGGTCGGCCGGGTCGCGAACTGCCGGGCGAACACCGTGACGCCCGCGGCGGCCGCGCCGACCGCCAGCGCGCTGGGCGCCCGCGACCAGAACTCGGTCGGCGGGAACAGGACGAACCAACCGTGCATCAGCAGGTAGTACAACCCGTGAACCGCGTCGATGTGGCTCAGCAGCCGCCACAACTCGGCCAGGGTCCGGCTCGCCGCGGCCGAGATGGTCGCGCCCTCGTCGAACCACAGGGACGGCCTGCAGGCCCAGGCGCCGCTGACCACGGCCGCGAACACGGCGATCGCCCACGGATCGAGCAACCTGCCGGGCCGACGCTCCGGCGCCGGCTCCTCGACTTCATCCGCGACGCGCTGCGCGACGGTGGGCGTGGACATGATGCTTGTCACTGTAAAGCGGAATCGCGGGGGCGGCTCACAAATCGTCCGCAACCTATTCGGCCGCGGCGCTCGCATTCGGCGAAAAGCTGCGTTATGCAACGCTTTCCGGCCCGGCCCCGAGCATTTGATGGATTAGTCATCGGCGATATTGTCCGTTGACTCGGCGGTGGCCCGCAAATTGTCGACACGCCGCGCCGGGCAGTGTCGCTAATCTGTTCCCTCTGCAACCGGCAAACGCGATAGTGTCTTGAGTTGGCTGACCAACCGAATCAGGGAGGGTAAATGGGCGCCTATCGGACTGTGGTGGTGGGAACCGACGGCTCGGACTCGTCAATGCGTGCGGTAGACAAGGCGGCGCAGATCGCCGGGCCGGACGCCAAGCTGATCGTCGCGTCGGCGTACCTGCCCCAGCATGAGGACTCCCGGGCCGCCGACGCCCTGCGCGACGAGAGCTACAAGGTGTCCGGCACCGCGCCGATTTACGCGATCCTGCAAGACGCCAAGGAGCGGGCCCACAAGGCCGGGGCCAAGAACGTCGAGGAGCGCCCAATCGTCGGCGCCCCGGTCGACGCGCTGGTCAAGCTGGCCGAGGACGAAAAGGCCGACCTGCTGGTCGTCGGCAACGTCGGCCTGAGCACCATCGCGGGCCGGCTGCTGGGATCGGTGCCGGCCAACGTCTCGCGGCGGGCCAAGGTCGACGTGCTGATCGTGCACACCACGTCGTAGCTCGGTGGCGGCGACCCGCCTCGCCCGGCTACGCCGCGCTCGCGATCGCCACGAGCCCGGTGGCGGCGACCCGCCTCGCCCGGCTACGCCGCGCTCGCGATCGCCACGAGCCCGATGGTGGCGACCCGCCTCGCCCGGCTACGCCGCGCTCGCGATCGCCACGAGCCCGATGGTGGCGACCCGCCTCGCCCGGCTACGCCGCGCTCGCGATCGCCACGAGCCCGCGCTACCAGCCCCGTTCGCGCCATTCGGCCAGGTGCGGGCGCTCCGCGCCGAGCACGGTGTCGTCGCCGTGGCCGGGGTAGACGACGGTGGAGTCGTCGTACACGTCGAACACCCTTGTGGTGACGTCGTCGAGCAGCTGGTCGAAATCGCCCGCCTTCCAGGTCTTGCCCACGCCGCCCGGGAAGAGGCAGTCGCCCGTGAACAACTGGGTGGTGCCGCCGGTCGCCGGCCCGTCGAGGGCGAGCGCGATCGACCCGGGCGTGTGGCCGCGCAGGTGAATGACGTCGAACCGCAGCTCGCCGATCCGGACGGTGTCGCCGCCCGCCAGCAAACGATCCGGCTTGACGGGCAGCGCTTCGGCGTCGATCTCGTTGGCGGCGGTCGGGGCGCCGGTGGCCGCGGCCACGGCCTCCAGCGCCTGCCAGTGGTCGAAGTGCTGATGGCTGGTGACGATCAGCGACACCTTCGGCGCGTACTCCCGGACCAGGCCGATCAGCACGTCGGCGTCGTTGGCGGCGTCGATCAACAACGTCTCGCCGGTCGCGGAACAAGTCACCAGATACGCATTGTTGTCCATGGGGCCCACCGACGCCTTTAGGATCGTGGCGCCGGGTAGGGTCCGGCGGGCCGCGGTGCCGGGGTCGACGTGTCCGGTGTAGTTGTCGCTCACCTTGTCGGGGGCAGTCATAGCGGCCACGTTACTGGTCAAACGATGCTTGTCGGTATGGGCACATAGCATGGAATGCGCCGTGCGCATCATCGGCACGAGCACGTCAAAGATTCACTGAGAGAGGGCAGCGTGGCTGACCGCCTGATCGTCAAGGGCGCCCGCGAACACAACCTGCGGGGCGTGGACCTCGACCTGCCGCGGGACGCGTTGATCGTGTTCACCGGGCTGTCGGGCTCGGGCAAATCGTCGCTGGCGTTCGACACGATTTTCGCCGAGGGGCAGCGCCGGTATGTGGAGTCGCTGTCGGCCTACGCGCGTCAGTTCCTGGGGCAGATGGACAAGCCCGACGTCGACTTCATCGAGGGCCTGTCCCCGGCGGTGTCCATCGATCAGAAGTCGACCAACCGCAACCCGCGGTCGACCGTCGGGACCATCACCGAGGTGTACGACTACCTCCGGTTGCTCTACGCCCGGGCGGGCACACCGCACTGCCCGGTCTGCGGCGAGCGGATCGCCCGCCAGACGCCCCAGCAAATCGTGGACCAGGTGCTGGCGATGCCGGAGGGCACCCGTTTCCAGGTGCTGGCCCCGGTGGTGCGCACCCGCAAGGGCGAGTTCGCCGACCTGTTCGAGAAGCTCAACGCCCAGGGGTACAGCCGGGTGCGGGTGGACGGCGTGGTGCACTCGCTGACCGACCCGCCGAAGCTGAAGAAGCAGGAGAAGCACGACATCGAGGTGGTGGTGGACCGCCTCACCGTCAAGGCCAGCGCCAAGCAGCGGCTCACCGACTCGGTGGAGACCGCGCTGAACCTGGCCGACGGCATCGTGGTGCTGGAATTCGTCGACCACGAACACGACGCGCACAACCGCGAGCAGCGGTTCTCCGAGAAGCTGGCCTGCCCCAACGGGCACGCGCTGGCGGTCGACGACCTGGAGCCGCGGTCGTTCTCGTTCAACTCGCCCTACGGCGCGTGCCCCGAGTGCACCGGCCTGGGCATCCGCAAGGAGGTCGACCCGGACCTGGTGGTGCCCGACCCCGAGCGCACCCTGGCCGAGGGCGCGGTGGCGCCGTGGTCGACGGGACACACCGCGGAGTATTTCACCCGCATGATGGCCGGGCTCGGCGACGAGATGGGCTTCGACGTGGATACGCCGTGGCGCAAGCTGCCGGCCAAGGCGCGCAAGGCGATCCTCGAGGGCTCCGACCATCAGGTGCACGTGCGCTACCGCAACCGGTACGGCCGAACCCGTTCGTACTACGCGGATTTCGAGGGGGTGCTGGCGTTCCTGCAACGCAAGATGGCCCAGACCGAATCCGAGCAGATGAAGGAACGCTACGAGGGCTTCATGCGCGACGTGCCCTGCCCGGAGTGCGACGGCACGCGGCTCAAGCCGGAGATCCTGGCGGTGACCCTGTCCGCGGGGGACCGGGGCGCGAAGTCCATCGCCGAGGTGTCCGAGCTGTCGATCGCCGACTGTTCGGACTTCCTGAACGCGCTCACCCTGGGGCCCCGCGAGCAGGCGATCGCCGGGCAGGTGCTCAAGGAGATCCAGTCGCGGCTGGGCTTTTTGCTCGACGTGGGGCTGGACTACCTGTCGTTGTCGCGGGCGGCGGCCACGCTGTCCGGGGGTGAGGCGCAACGCATCCGGCTGGCCACCCAGATCGGGTCCGGCCTGGTGGGCGTGCTCTACGTGCTCGACGAGCCGTCTATCGGCCTGCACCAGCGCGACAACCGCCGGCTCATCGAAACCCTCACCCGCTTAAGGGATTTGGGTAACACGCTGATCGTGGTCGAGCACGACGAGGACACCATCGCCCACGCCGACTGGATCGTCGACATCGGCCCGCGGGCCGGCGAGCACGGCGGCGAGATCGTGCACAGCGGAACGTACGCCGACCTGCTGGCCAACCCGGACTCGATCACCGGCGCCTTCCTGTCGGGCAAGGAGGCCATCGCGATGCCGGCGATCCGGCGTGCGATAGACCGCAAGCGTCAGCTCACCGTCGTCGGCGCGCGCGAGCACAACCTGCGCGGCATCGACGTCTCGTTCCCGCTGGGCGTGCTCACCTCGGTGACCGGCGTGTCCGGCTCCGGCAAGTCCACGCTGGTCAACGACATCCTGGCCACGGTGCTGGCCAACCGGCTCAACGGCGCCCGGCTGGTGCCGGGGCGGCACACCCGGGTGACGGGCCTGGACCACCTGGACAAGCTGGTGCGGGTGGACCAGTCGCCGATCGGCCGCACGCCGCGGTCCAACCCGGCCACCTACACCGGCGTGTTCGACAAGATCCGCACCCTGTTCGCGGCGACCACGGAGGCCAAGGTCCGTGGCTACCAACCGGGCCGGTTCTCCTTCAACGTCAAGGGCGGCCGCTGCGAGGCGTGCACGGGCGACGGCACGATCAAGATCGAGATGAACTTCCTGCCCGACGTGTACGTGCCGTGCGAGGTCTGCCACGGCGCTCGCTACAACCGCGAAACCCTGGAAGTGCACTACAAGGGCAAGACCATCTCCGAAGTGCTGGACATGTCGATCGAGGAGGCGGCGGAGTTCTTCGAGCCGATCACCGGCATCCACCGCTACCTGCGCACGCTGGTCGACGTCGGACTGGGTTACGTCCGGCTGGGCCAGCCCGCCCCGACGCTGTCCGGGGGCGAGGCCCAGCGCGTCAAGCTGGCCGCCGAGCTGCAGAAGCGCTCGACGGGGCGGACGATCTACATCCTCGACGAGCCCACCACGGGCCTGCACTTCGACGACATCCGCAAGCTGCTGACCGTCATCAACGGGCTGGTCGACAAGGGCAACACGGTCATCGTGATCGAGCACAACCTGGACGTCATCAAGACGTCGGACTGGATCGTCGACATGGGGCCCGAGGGCGGCGCGGAGGGCGGGACCGTTGTCGCCGAGGGCACCCCGGAGGACATCGCCGCGGTGCCGGAGAGCTACACCGGGAAGTTCCTGGCCGAGGTCATCGGCCGCGCCACCCCGCCGCCGCGGCGGTCCACCCGGCGGCGCAAAGCCACCGCCTGAACCGGCCTACGGCGCCCCGGCGCCCCACGACACATAAACGGCTGCGCCGACACGCCGAAAGACGCCGCAGCCGTTTATGTTTCGTGACTGTCGCGCCGCATGGATTCGCGGATCTGCGCCAACCGCTCGGCGGCCGCGCGTTCGCGCTCCTCGTACTGTTCCTCGACCGACCGGCCCTCCGCGGAATCGGCATCGAGTTCCGCGGCGCCCTGCGCCGTCGCGTAGCGGCCTTCGATCTTCTCGCGGACCGATTCGAAGGTCGGCACACCCGTGCCGTCGTACCCCGTGTCGGGTGGGGTTGGTTCCTCAGGCATCGCCACGCTCCCGTTCCAGATACCTCACCATCTGCTCCCAATACACCAGCGTCAACGCCATTTGCACCGCGGCGGCGCCCGCCGCGGGCAGCGGCCGGCGCCTGTGGGCGGCGACGACGGCACCGACCGCGGCGGCCGACGTCAGCGCGCTGACCGCCATGGCCGCGTCCCGGGGACGACGGCTGATCCACAACTCCTCGCCGAGCATCGCCCGTGTCGACCACGCCCGCCGGTGCGCCGGCTCGCCGAAGACGAACGGATTCACGGCCAGCCACAGCGCAATCCACGCCGCATGGCTCCAGCGCCGCGTCCACGGCGGCACCAGGATCAGCGGGGTGCTCGCCCAGCGCGTCCAGGCGCTCCACGGATTGCAGTGCCGCGCGAAGACGGCACGCCGAATCCTCGCCACCGAAAGCACCGGCGGCTATCGGGAATGGTTGGCCGGAACGACGACCGGGGTGGCGGCGGGCGGGGCGGCGCCGGGCAGCGCGCTGCGCGGGATCCCCGGGGTGCCCAGCCGGCCGGCCAGCCACGGCAGTGCGGCGGCGAAGACGCGGTCGGCGAACGGCCAGTCGTGCTTGCCGGGCTGCGCCAGCACCGCGCAGTCGATCCCGTTGGCACGCCCGAGGGCGCACAGCGAATACGCGGCCGCCGTCTGGTTGCCGGGGTCGGCGGCCGCCTCCAGGCCGGCCAGCCGGATCGCGCCGCCGTCGGTCGTCGGCGGGTCGTGGCGCGGCGTCCGCGGCCCGTCGGAGGAGATCGCGAACCAGCCGGCCACGTCGCGGTACGGTCCGTGCCTGCTGATCACCGTGGTCGGGTCGAAAGCCGCCCACGCGTCGGCGTTGCCGCCGAATAGCCGGGCGATGGTCTGGGCCTTGTTCCCGGCGTTCGGAAAGAAGTCGCCGGCGACGTCGACGAACGCGCTGAACATGTCCGGGTGCATCACGGTCAGGTCCAGGGCGCAGGTGCCGCCCATGGACCAGCCGGCGACGCCCCAATTGGACCGGTCGGCGCTGACGCCGAACTTGGAAACCAGGTACGGCACCACGTCTTTGGTGAGATGGTCGGCGGCGTTGCCGCGCACGCCGTTGACGCATTCGGTGTCGTTGTTGAACGCCCCGCCGGAGTCGACGAACACCAGCACCGGCGCCTTGCCGTCGTGGGCGGCGGCGAAATCGTCGATCGTCTTGACCGCGTTGCCCGCGCGGGTCCAGTCCGCGGGGGTGTTGAACTGCCCCCCGATCATCATGACCGTCGGCAGCGCCGGCGGCGGGCTGCTGGCGAACCATTCGGGCGGCAGGTAAACCAGCTCGCCGCGGTGCTTGAAATGCGAGGCGTCGGAGGGGATCACGACGGGGACGACGCTGCCGTGCGGCGGTCGCGCCCGCTTGGCGGCCAGCGCGGTGACGGTGGCCTGGTCGGCCTGGTCGGGCAGCGGGCCGGAGGTGAGCTGGCTCCAGGCTTCCTGCACGGTCGGGAAGTAGCCCACCCACAGGTTGAGCACCAGCGCGGCGCACAGCGCGCACAACGGCACCGCGAGCAGCCCGGCGCCGCGCCGCCAGAAGCGGGCCCCGCGCCACCCCAGCACCAGGACCGCCGCCGCCGTGCCGGTCAACGTGATCCACAGCCACAGCGCGGCCGGGGCGGGTTCGTCGGACAGGCCGCGGTCCACGATGTACCAGTGCGTCAGGTAGGCCGCGGCGGCCCCGGCCAGCGCGGCCGCGGGCAGCCACACTGTCCGCCACCGGCGCGACCGCCACCCGACGGCGAGCGTGAGCACCACCGCGGTGACCACCTGGATCGTGGAGGGCAGCCAGCCGTGCATCAGGGACGTGTGACTACTTGCCAGCAACTGCGTCGTGGCATTAGTCGTCGCCGCGGTCACGGCTTTCATTGTGAGCCATTGTTAACCGCCCTGGAACACATTCACCGAATGTTCGCTGTCGGCGGACCACCCCTGCGCGGGCCGGCTAGTGCGGCTTGGCCAGCGGAAACGGCAGGGTCTCGCGGATGCTGCGGCCGGTTATGAGCATGACGAGCCGATCGATGCCCATGCCGAGCCCGCCGGTCGGCGGCATCGCGTATTCCATCGCCTGCAGGAAATCCTCGTCGAGTTCCATCGCCTCCGGATCGCCGCCGGCGGCCAGCAGCGACTGCTCCCGCAACCGGCGCCGCTGCTCCACCGGGTCGGTCAGCTCGCTGTAGGCGGTCCCCAGCTCGACCCCCCACGCCACCAGGTCCCACCGCTCGGCGACGCCGCGCCGGGTGCGGTGCGGCCGGGTCAGCGGCGAGACGGAGGTGGGGAAGTCGATGTAGAAGGTCGGTCGCTCGGTCCGGTCCTCCACCAGGTGCTCGTAGAGCTCCAGCACCACGGCGCCGGCGTCCCACTGCGCCCGGTACGGAATGTGGGCGGCGTCGGAGAATTTGCGCAAGACGGACAGGGGAGTGTCGGGGTCGATGTGCTCGCCGAGCGCCTCGGACACCGCGTCGTGCACGGTCTTGACCGGCCAGTCCCCGGAGATGTCGACCGGTTGGAGGTGGCTGCCGTCGGCGGGCCGCAGCACGGTCTGTTCCCCATGGGCGGCCTGCGCGGCGTTCTGGATGAGCTCCCGGCAGCCGTCGATCCAGACTCGGTAGTCGGCGTGCGCCTGGTAAGCCTCCAGCAGCGTGAACTCCGGGTTGTGGCTGAAGTCCACCCCCTCGTTGCGGAAGGCCCGGCCGAGCTCGAACACCCGCTCCACGCCGCCGACGCACAGCCGTTTGAGGTACAGCTCCGGCGCGATGCGCAGGAACAGGTCCATGTCATAGGTGTTGATGTGGGTCACGAACGGCCGGGCGGTGGCCCCGCCGTGGATCTGCTGCAGGATCGGCGTCTCGACCTCGATGAAACCCTTGGCGAACAACGTTTCCCGGACGGAGCGCAGGACGCTGCTGCGCGCCGTGATCAGCTCGCGGGACTCCGGATTGACCGCCAGGTCGACGTAGCGGGTCCGCACCCGGGCCTCGGGGTCGGTCAGGCCCTTCCACTTGTTCGGCAACGGCCGCAGGCACTTTCCGATCATCCGCCAGTCGCGCACGATCAGCGACCGGGTGCCGTTCTTGGAAAAACCCATGTGCCCGCTCATCTCGACCAGGTCACCGAGGTCGATGGCCGCGGTGAAATCCGCGGTGCGGCTGTGCTCCAGGCGTGAGTTCTCCAGCAGCACCTGCAATTCGCCCGACCAGTCCCGCAGCTGGGCGAACAACACCCCGCCGTAGTCGCGTATGCGCAAGATGCGGCCCGACACCGAGACGGCTTCCTGGTCGTCGGCGTCCAGCGCCCCGGCCACGGTGTGGCTGGGTGGGCTGCCCACCGGATAGGCGTCGACTCCGTTGCGCCGCAGTATCTTCAGCTTGGCCAGGCGCACCCGCACCTGCTCGGGCAGGCGGGCCCTGGACTCTTCGAGCTCCGCGTCGTCGCGTCGTTGTTGCAGCTCGCTGACGTCGGGCGCCGAGCCGTCGTGGTGCAGCAGACCCGACTCCACCAGCTGCGACGGCACCGCGGGGTGATGGCCGGTGTGCACCCGTTCCCGCCGGGTGAACGGGAGCACCAGGAAGCCCTCCGCGATCACCGAGGCGACGCCGACCCGCGGGATCAGCCGCGCATCCTCGTAGCAGGCGTAGCGCGGAACCCACTCGGGCTGGTACTTCATGTTCGAGCGGTACAGCGTCTCCAGCTGCCACCACCGCGAGAAGAACAGGAGCAGGCCCCGCCACAACCGGGCAACGGGGCCGGCGCCGAGTTGGGCGCCCTGCTCGAAGGCCGAGCGGAACATCGCGAAGTTCAGCGAAATACGGCTGATGCCAAGCTTTTCGGCGGTCAGGGCGAGCTCGCTGACCATCAGCTCGATGGTGCCGTTGGGGGACTGCGGGGAGCGGCGCATCAAGTCGAGGGAAACGCCCGTGGTGCCCCACGGGACCAGCGACAGCATCGCCACGACGGCGCCTTCGCGGTCCAGCGCCTCGACCAGCAGGCAGTCCCCGTCGGCGGGGTCGCCGAGCCGGCCCAGCGCCATGGAGAAGCCGCGCTCGGTCTGGGTGTCGCGCCAGGCGTCGGCGCGGCTGATGGTCTCGGCCATCTCGTCGGCCGAGATGTCGCGGTGGCGCCGAATGCGCAAGGTCAGTCCGGCGCGGCGGGCCCGGGTCACGGCCTGGCGCACTCCGCGCATGTCGGGGCCGGACAACCGGAAGTCGGCGGTCCGCAGGATCGCCTCGTCGCCCAACTCCAGCGCGTTGAGCCCGGCTTCCCGATAGACGCGGGCCCCCTGCGTGCTGGCGCCCATCACGCCCGGCGCCCATCCGTAGGTCTGGCACAGCCCGAGCCACGCGTCGATGGCTTGCGGCCACGCGCGCGGGTCGCCGATCGGGTCGCCACTGGCCAGGCAGACCCCGACTTCGACGCGGTAGGTGATGGCGGCGCGGCCACTCTGCGCGAACACCACCGACTTGTCGCGGCGGGTCGCGAAGTACCCGAGCGAGTCGTTCTTGCCCCACAATTCGAGGAGCCCGCGGATCGCCGACTCGTCCTCGCCCGTCAAGGCGTTCTCGGCGCGCTGTGACTGGAAGAGCACGATGGTCGCCATGATCAGCGCCAACGCGCCGAACAGGCCGAAGATCGCGTTGAGGAACACGTGCGGCCTGCCGGTGAACAGGTCCGGGTCGGCCAGGGCGAATCCGACCACCCGGTTGGCCACGTAGGGCAGGCGGTCCGGGCGCGCCAGCGTGCCGGGCCACAGCTCAACCAGGCCCCAGGACAGCAGGATCCCGATCACGTCGCCGGCGACCAGCACCGCGGCGGCTTTGACCAGCGCGCCCCTGCGCACCTTGGCCCAGAACTCCCGGTAGGCCAGCACCAGCAGGACGATCGCGACGATGTGCACCGCGAAGCCCAGGTTCTCGCCGAACGTCTCGGCCGCGGTGTTGTCGCCCGCGGCCATGTCGGCGACGTTCACCCCGGCGGCCAGGATCATCTGGCCCAGCAACACCAGCCAGGCGACCCGCTTCCGCGCGGTCAGCGCCGCGGCCAGCAATGCCAGCACGAACGACCACGCGATGCTGGTGTCCGGGAAGTTGAACAGGTAGTCGTTGATGAACTCGCGGGGAACCTTGATCAGCCACCGGATCGCCGGGGACACGCTGGCCAGCAACGACACGGTGGCGATGACGCCCACGATCCACCCGGCCGCCGCCGGCACCCAGCGATACCGGGAATGCGACCGACCGCGGGATCCCGAACGGGACCCCGACCGAGATGAAGCGAGTGTCACAGACCGCGAGGATATGCCCTCAGTCCGTGAAAAGCTTGACGAAGCGCTAAGAGTGGCCGGCAATAGTTCGGTCCGGTTGCGTCCGCGTGCCTGCGTGCCCGACGGGGCTCGGGGGCGAAGTACGAAAAGCCGCCCCGTGGCTGCTAAACTGGCGTTCGCGACCATCCCGGCGAAGGCCAGGAACAGTTAAGTGGAGTCCCACTCCCACCGCGGGCCACGAGATTTCTCAAGGCTCCGTGGTCCGGTCACAGACATCGCGCGTGTCTGTCCCCGCGAGCGACGCGGGCGGCTTGGCCAATGGCAAGCCGTGATCGGTCGGCATTGGGCCCTGCTATGGCAGGGCTTTTCTGCTGGTGGTGTGGTGTTTCCGCCGCTGAATCCGAATCGGACCCAGGCCCTGGCCGGCGATGCAGGACACGTATAAGCCCAACAAGGGAGGCCCCATCAGCACTGAGACCCGCGTCAATGAGCGCATCCGCGTACCTGAAGTCAGATTGATCGGCCCAGGGGGAGAGCAGGTAGGCATAGTGCGCATCGAAGACGCACTGCGCGTCGCTGCGGACGCCGATCTCGACCTTGTCGAAGTTGCCCCGAACGCCAGACCCCCCGTCTGCAAGATCATGGACTACGGCAAGTTCAAATACGAGGCGGCGCAAAAGGCGCGCGAATCCCGCCGGAACCAGCAGCAGACCGTCGTCAAAGAGCAGAAGCTCCGACCGAAGATCGACGATCACGATTACGAGACCAAGAAGGGCCACGTGATCCGCTTCCTGGAGGCGGGTTCGAAGGTGAAGGTCACCATCATGTTCCGCGGACGTGAGCAGTCGCGGCCTGAACTGGGCTACCGGCTGCTGCAGCGGCTGGGCGCGGACGTGGCCGAATACGGCTTCGTCGAGACGTCCGCCAAGCAGGACGGCCGCAACATGACGATGGTGCTGGCCCCGCACCGCGGCGCGAAGACTCGCGCCAGGGCGCGGCACCCCGAGGGACACGGGGACGGCACCGCGCCGGACACCGAGGCCTCCGCCGAGCCCAACCCTTCACCCAACTGACCGGCACGACACAGAACCGAAGAAGCAGAAGTAGAGGAAACATGCCCAAGGCCAAGACCCATAGCGGGGCTTCGAAGCGGTTCCGGCGCACCGGAACCGGCAAGATCGTCCGCCAGAAAGCCAATCGTCGGCACCTGCTGGAGCACAAGTCGTCGACCCGGACCCGTCGGCTCGAAGGCCGCACCACCGTGTCGGCCAACGACACCAAGCGAATCAACGCGCTGCTGAACGGCTGATCATCGCGCCGGGGCCCGTCGGCGCCGGCACCCACCATTTACTTAGCAACGAGAGTAGGAACTTCCCATGGCACGCGTGAAGCGGGCGGTCAACGCCCACAAGAAGAGGCGCAGCATTCTCAAGGCCTCGAAGGGCTATCGCGGCCAGCGATCACGCCTCTACCGCAAAGCCAAAGAGCAGCAGCTGCATTCGCTGAACTACGCCTACCGTGACCGGCGCGCGCGCAAGGGCGAGTTCCGCAAGCTGTGGATCTCGCGGATCAACGCGGCGGCGCGCGCCAACGACATCACCTACAACCGGCTGATCCAGGGTCTGAAGGCCGCCGGTGTCGAGGTGGACCGCAAGAACCTCGCCGACATCGCGATCACCGATCCCGCGGCCTTCACCGCGCTGGTCGACGTCGCCCGGGCCGCACTGCCCGACGACGTCAACGCCCCGTCGGATTCCGGAGAGGCCGCCTAGCCCGGCTTCCGATGTGCAGGTGCTGACCGAACGTTCGGCCCGGGTCGCCGCGGCGGTCAAACTGCATCGCCACGTCGGTCGCCGGCGGGCGGGGCGATTCCTCGCCGAAGGCGCCAACCTGGTTGAGGCCGCGGCCGCCCGCGGCCTGGTCCGCGACGTCTTCGTCACCGCGGCCGCCGAGCAGCGGTACGCGGCTTTGCTTGGCGCGCAGCGCTGCCCGGTCCATCTGGTCAACGAGCGCGCCGCAAGGGCGCTGTCCGACACCGTCACCCCGGCCGGACTGGTGGCCGTCTGCGACATGCCGGCCACCGGGCTGGCGGACGTGCTGGCCGGTTCGCCGCGGCTGATCGCGGTCGCCGTCGAGATCGGGGAACCGGGCAACGCCGGCACGGTCATTCGCCTCGCCCACGCCCTGGGCGCCCACGGCGTGATCCTCGGCGGCCACACCGTCGATCCGTACAACGGCAAGTGCCTGCGCGCCTCGACCGGCAGCATCTTCTCGATTCCGGTGGTCACCGAGCCCGACGTGCCCGCCGCGCTGGACGCGCTGCGCGGCGCGGGGCTGCAGCTGCTGGCGACCACCGTGGACGGCGAGGCGCGCCTCGACGAGGCCGCGGACCTGCTCGGCCGACCGACGGCGTGGTTGTTCGGGCCCGAATCCCGGGGATTGCCAAGCGACGTCGCGGGGGCTGCCGATCACCGTATGCGCATCCCGATGTCCGGCGGTGCGGAGAGCCTGAACGTGGCCTCCGCGGCGGCCATCTGCCTTTACCAGAGCGCGCAGGCGCTGGGTTTGCTCACGCGGCCCTGACGCGGGCCCGGGCCGGCCGCAGGCCGGCCAGCGACAGCGTCCCGTGCACCAGCGAACCCGCGCGCTCCATCAGCGCCTTCGCCGGGTCGAGGGGCGAACGCGGAGCGTAGCGGGAACGGGGAGGGAAGTAATGCATCGGCAGTCCGCGGCGGTCGCGGGGCGGCGCCATGAACGGCGGCGCCTCCACCAGGGGCGCGTCGCTGGGCAGCCGTCCCTCGGCGCGGCGGTAGGCGGCCAGTGCGCGCGGGTGCAGCCGGATCTCATCGGGAACCGCCAGGAAGGCCAGCTCCACCAGCTTGCCGAACAGCCGCAGCAGCACCTCGTCGCCCGGGGTCCAGCGCATGCCGGCTTTCTCGCGCACCGCGGGCTCGAACAGCCCCGCCGCGATCCAGCGCTGACCGGCGACCAGCGGCTTGAACATCTGGTCCCAGATCGGCGTCGGCATCAGCACGAATTTCGGTTTGGGGATCCGGATTTGGAAGATGTCCAGCGTCGCCTGGTTGACTTCCAGCTGCTCGCGGCAGACCCGATCCCAGTACTCCTGAAACTCCTCCCACGAGCCGGGCACCGGCCGCATGCTCATCCCGTACATCCGGTACCAGCGCACGTGTTCGTCGAACAGTTGCCGCTTCTCGGCCTCCGTGAGGCCCCCGCAGAAATATTCGGCCACCTTGATCACGAGCATGAAGAAGGTGGCGTGCGCCCAGTAGAACGTCTCCGGGTTCAGCGCGTGATAGCGCCGGCCGGACGCGTCGACGCCCTTGATGGTGTGGTGGTAGCTCTTGATCTGCCGCCCGGTCGTCGCGGCGCGGTCCCCGTCGTAGACGACGCCCATGATCGGGTAGACCGAGCGCGCCACCCGCTGCAGCGGCTCGCGCAGCAGAATCGAGTGCTCCTCGACGCCCGCGCCCAGCTCGGGGTACATGTTCTGGATCGCGCCGATCCAGACCCCCATCATCCCCGTGCGCAGATCGCCAAAGTACTTCCAGGTCAGGGAATCTGGTCCGAGCGGATCGTCGGGCGCGGTGGGAATGGCAGTCATCTCGGCCTCCTGGGCTCACGATAAACTTGACAACGAGCGTTGTCTACGATTTCGGCCGCGCGCGCCACCGGTGTTATCGAGCTTCCATTGCGGTGTGGCGCCGCTGTGATCAGCCCGGACGTTGCGAGCTGTGACACAACCGCCGGGGCTTCATTGCCCGCCTCCGGCGGAAGGAAATAACCTGGCCACGTGGAACTCGCGCGTCACGATTCGGATTCGGGCGAGCCCGAACAGCCAACCGTGACGCCATCCGATCCGCCACGGCGGTCCCCGGTTTCGGTTCAGGGCGCCTCGCAGTGGCTGCACAGCCGCAACCACAGCCCCGGTGCCGTCGCCTTCATCCGCCGCGCGCGGCGGCTGCTGCCCGGTGACCCCGAGTTCGGCGACCCGCTCTCCACGGCCGGCGACGGTGGCCCCCGCGCCGCCGCGCGGGCCGCCGATCGGCTGCTGGGCGACCGCGACGCGGTGTCGCGCGAAGTCAGCCTCGGGGTGTTGCAGCTATGGCAGGCGCTGACCGAGTCGGTGTCCCGGCGCCCGGCCAACCCCGAGGTGACGCTGGTGTTCACCGATCTGGTCGGGTTTTCCTCCTGGTCCCTGCAGGCCGGTGACGAGGCGGCGCTCTCGCTGCTGCGCCAGGTCGCACGGGCCGTCGAGCCGCCGCTGCTCGACGCGGGCGGTCACATCGTCAAACGGATGGGCGACGGGCTGATGGCCGTCTTCGGCGATCCCACCGTCGCGGTGCGGGCCGTGCTGGCGGCCAAGGAGGCGTTGAAGGCCGTCGAGGTGGCCGGCTACACGCCGCGGATGCGGGTCGGGATCCACACCGGCCGGCCCCAGCGGTTGGCGGCGGACTGGCTCGGCGTCGACGTGAACATCGCCGCGCGGGTGATGGAACGGGCCACCAAGGGCGGGATCATGGTGTCGAGTTCGACACTCGACCTGATCGCCCAGAGCGAACTGGACGCGATGGGCGTCGTCGCCAAACGCGCACGTAAATCGGTTTTCGCCGGCAAAACCACGGGAGTGCCTGCCGACTTGGCGATATATCGTTTGCGGACTCAAAGGGAGTTGACAGCGCCGGATCACAGCTCCGAAACGAATCAACCGACATAATGGATGCAATGTTTGGGGGCATCCTCGCCCGGCTCGCCCGGGTCCAGTTCACGGTGGGGTACGTGGCGGCGCTGCTTGCCGTCAGCGTGGCCATCTTGGCCCTCGGCCCGCACGCGCACGACGTGTTGGTCGAGCGGGCCAGCACCAACCTGCACAACCTGGCCCACGGCCACGTCGGCACGTTGCTGGGCAGCGCGCTGGTCGTCGACGCCGGCCCGCTCTACTTCTGGTTGCCCTTCCTCACCTGCCTGCTCGCCCTGGGCGAGCTGCACCTGCGCACCATCAGGCTGGTGGTCGCGTTCCTGGTCGGGCACATCGGCGCGACGCTGGTCGTGGCCGCCGCCCTGGCCGCGGCGGTCGAGTTCGGCTGGCTGCCGCTGTCGATCACCCGCGCCAGCGACGTCGGGATGAGCTACGGGGCGCTCGCCGTGCTCGGCGCGATGACGGCGGTGATCCCCCAGCGCTGGCGCGCCGCCTGGGTCGGCTGGTGGGTGTCGGCCGGTTTGGCCTCGGCGATCATCGGCGGCGATTTCACCGACGCCGGTCACACCGTCGCCGTGGTGCTTGGCGTGCTGGTGTCGGCCCGGTTCCGGCAACCCGTCCGGTGGACGCCCGTGCGCTCGTTGATGCTGGCGGCGTCGTCCGGGTTCGGATTCCTGATGCTGGCGCATCACTGGGGAACGATGGCCGCGGCGCCCGCTTTCGGCCTCCTGGGCGCGCTCGCCGCGCACAAGCTCATGCGGTTCGCCACCCGGCGCGGCGCCCTGCCGGCGCTGGACGACGCCGCCCTCGCCGGCGCCCAGCCGGCCGCGGCGGGCTAGGCACCGGGCCGCCCGCACTCCCAAGCGCGCTGCCGGGCCGCGCGCAGCGGATCACTATGATCGGCACTTGCCGCTGGGCAACTTCCACCCCAGCCCCCCTCAGCAAGGAGAGTGTCGCCGCGTGGGTGCTCAGCCCGTCGACCTGTCACCGGACGCCCTGGCCCAGGCCGTCGGCGCCGCCCGCGACGCGATCGCGCGCGCCGGGGATCTGGACGCGCTGGCACGGGTGAAGACCGACCACCTCGGTGACCGTTCGCCCCTGGCGCTGGCGCGGCAGGCGCTGGGCAGCGTCCCCAAGGAGGAGCGCGCCGACGCGGGCAAGCGGGTCAACGCCGCGCGCACCGAGGCCCAGCGCAGCTACGACGAGCGGCTGGCGGCGCTGCGTGCCGAACGCGACGCGGCCGTACTGGTCGCCGAAAGCATCGACGTCACGCTGCCGTCCACCCGGCAGCCACCCGGCGCCCGGCACCCGATCACCATCCTGGCCGAGCACATCGCCGACACCTTCGTCGCGATGGGATGGGAGCTGGCCGAGGGGCCGGAGGTCGAGACCGAGCAGTTCAACTTCGACGCGCTCAACTTCCCCGCGGACCACCCCGCGCGCAGCGAGCAGGACACCTTCTACATCGCGCCGGACGACTCCCGGCAGCTGCTGCGCACCCACACGTCGCCGGTGCAGGTCCGCACCCTGCTGGCGCACGAGCTGCCCGTCTACATCGTGTCGATCGGCCGCACCTTCCGCACCGACGAGCTCGACGCCACCCACACGCCCGTCTTCCACCAGGTCGAGGGGCTGGCCGTGGACCGCGGCCTGTCCATGGCGCACCTGCGGGGCACCCTGGACGCGTTCGCGCGCGCCGAGTTCGGGCCCGAGGCGCGCACCCGGATCCGCCCGCACTTCTTCCCGTTCACCGAACCCTCCGCCGAGGTCGACGTCTGGTTCGTCGGCAAGAAGGGCGGCCCCGGCTGGGTGGAGTGGGGCGGCTGCGGCATGGTCCACCCGAACGTGTTGCGCGCCGCCGGGATCGACCCCGAGCAGTACTCCGGCTTCGCGTTCGGCATGGGCCTGGAACGCACCCTGCAGTTCCGCAACGGCATCCCCGACATGCGTGACATGGTCGAGGGCGACGTCCGGTTCTCGCTGCCGTTCGGGGTGGGTGCCTGATGCGGATCCCCTACAGCTGGTTGCGGGAGGTCGTGAACCTCGGCGCCCCGGACTGGGACGTCGCCCCGGACGATCTCGAGCAGACGCTGATCCGGATCGGCCACGAGGTCGAGGAGGTCGTCACGCTCGGCCCGGTCGACGGGCCGCTGACCGTGGGGCGGGTGAGCAGCATCGAGGAGCTCACCGGTTTCAAGAAGCCGATCCGGGCCTGCCGGGTCGACGTCGGCGACGGCGAGGACCGCGACATCGTCTGCGGGGCGACCAATTTCGCCGTCGGTGACCTGGTGGTCGTGGCGCTGCCGGGCACCACGTTGCCCGGCGGGTTCGCCATCACGGCGCGCAAGACCTATGGCCGCGACTCCGACGGCATGATCTGCTCGGCGGCCGAATTGGGTTTGGGCGCCGACCATTCCGGCATCCTGGTGCTGCCGCCGGGCACCGCCGAGCCGGGCGCCGCCGGCGCGGCGGTGCTGGGGCTGGACGACGTGGTCTTCCACCTGGCGATCACCCCCGACCGCGGCTACTGCATGTCGGTGCGCGGGCTGGCCCGCGAGATCGCGTGCGCCTACGACCTGGACTTCGTCGACCCCGCGGATGTCAAGCCATTGCCGGCCGTGGGGCAGGCCTGGCCGCTGACCGTGCAGCCCGAGACCGGCGTCCGCCGGTTCGCCCTGCGGCCGGTGACCGGCATCGACCCCGCGGCCGTGTCGCCGTGGTGGCTGCAGCGCCGGCTGCTGCTCGCCGGCATCCGCGCGACGTCCCCGGCGGTGGACGTCACCAACTACGTGATGCTCGAGCTCGGCCACCCCATGCACGCGCACGACCGCAACCGCATCTCCGGGGGCCTCGCCGTGCGGTTCGCCCGGCCCGGCGAGACCGTCGTCACCCTCGACGACATCGAGCGCCGCCTCGATCCCGCCGACGTGCTCATCGTCGACGACCGGGCGACCGCCGCGATCGGCGGCGTAATGGGCGCCGCGAGCACCGAGGTGCGGGCCGACTCCGCCGACGTGCTGCTCGAGGCCGCCGTCTGGGACCCCGCCGCCGTCTCGCGCACCCAGCGCCGGCTGCACCTGCCCAGCGAGGCCGCCCGGCGCTACGAGCGCGGGGTGGACCCCGCCGTCTCGGTCGCCGCGCTGGACCGCTGCGCCACCCTGCTCGTCGACATCGCCGGGGGAGCGGTGTCCGATGAACTGACCGACTGGCGGGGCGACCCGCCGCGCGACGACTGGTCGCCCCCGCCGATCCGGATCCCCGCCGACCTGCCCGACCGGGTGGCCGGGGTCGCCTACCCGCCGGGCGCCGCCGCGCGCCGCCTGGCGCAGATCGGCGCGCTGGTCAGCGACGAGGGCGACACCCTGACCGTGACGCCGCCGAGCTGGCGGCCCGACCTGGTGCAGCCCGCCGACCTGGTCGAGGAGGTGCTGCGGTTGGAGGGGCTGGAGGCCATCCCGTCGGTGCTGCCCGCGGCGCCCGCGGGCCGGGGCCTCACGGCCGGGCAGAAGCGTCGCCGCGCCATCGGCATATCGCTCGCCCAGTCCGGGTACGTCGAGATCCTGCCGACGCCGTTCCTGCCCGCGGGCGTGTTCGACCTGTGGGGCCTGCCCGCCGACGACCCGCGGCGCACCACCACCCAAGTGCTCAACCCGCTGGAGGCCGACCGCCCGCACCTGGCCACCACGCTGCTGCCCGCGCTGCTGGAGGCGTTGGTGCGCAACGTGTCCCGCGGGCTGGTGGACGTCGCCCTCTACGCCCAGGCGCAGGTGGTGCAGCCCACCGAGGAGACCCGCGGCGTGCAGCCCATCCCGGTGCACCGCCGGCCGACCGACACCGAGATCGCCCAACTGGACGCCTCGTTGCCGCGGCAGCCGCAGCACGTCGCGGCGGTGCTGGCCGGCCTGCGCGAGCGCCGCGGCCCATGGGGCCCCGGCCGCCGGGCCGAGGCCGCCGACGCGTTCGAGGCGGCCCGCATCATCGCCCGCGCCAGCGGGGTCGAGGTGCGCCTGCGGGCGGCCCAGCACCTGCCCTGGCACCCTGGCCGGTGCGCCGAGGTGCTGGTCGGGGACACCGTCGTCGGGCACGCCGGGCAGCTGCACCCGAGCGTCGTCGAGCGCTCCGGGCTGCCGAAGGGCACCTGCGCCGTCGAGCTCGACCTCGACGCGATTCCCATCGCCACGGCGTTGCCGGCGCCCAGGGTGTCGCCCTTCCCGGCCGTCTTCCAGGACGTCAGCCTGGTGGTGCCCGCGCACGTGCCGGCCCAGGCGGTGGCCGACGCCGTCCGGGAGGGAGCCGGCGAGCTGCTGGAAGATTTGCAGTTGTTCGACGTCTTCACCGGCCCGCAGGTCGGGGAGGGCCGCAAATCGCTGACGTTCGCGCTGCGTTTCCGCGCACCGGACCGCACCCTGACCGAGGACGACGCCAGCGCGGCCCGCGACGCCGCTGTCCGGCGCGCCACCGAGGCGGTCGGCGCCGAGCTGCGCGCCTGACCAGCGTTGGGAATGGATTTGCAAACCAATGCATAACCATGCAGAATCGGCGGAATGGCCGACGTATTGAGGGTGGCGGTTGCCGGCGCCAGCGGATATGCGGGCGGTGAGATCCTGCGGCTGCTGCTGGGGCATCCCGGCTACGCCGACGGCCGGCTCGCCGTCGGGGCGCTGACCGCCGCGGCCAGCGCCGGCAGCACGCTCGGCGAGCACCACCCGCACCTGATGCCGCTGGCCCAGCGGGTGGTCGAGCCCACCGAGCTCGCCGTGCTCGCCGGCCACGACGTGGTCTTTCTCGCACTGCCGCACGGGCATTCGGCGGCGCTGGCCGAACAGCTGGGGCCGGACACCCTGATCGTCGACTGCGGCGCCGACTTCCGGCTCACCGACGCCACCGCCTGGGAAAGGTTCTACGGTTCCGCGCACGCCGGGAGCTGGCCGTACGGGCTGCCGGAGCTGCCCGGCGCGCGCGAGCGGCTGCGCGGCGCGCGGCGCATCGCCGTCCCGGGCTGCTACCCGACAGCGGCGCTGCTGGCGTTGCTGCCCGCGGTGGCCGAGGACCTGGTCGAGCCCGCCGTCACGGTCGTCGCCGTCAGCGGCACCTCGGGGGCGGGACGCGCCGCCAAGACCGACCTGCTCGGCTCCGAGGTCATCGGGTCCGCCCGGGCCTACAACATCGCCGGGGCCCACCGGCACACCCCCGAGATCGCCCAGGGACTGCGGGCCGTCGCCGGGCGTGACGTCACGGTGTCGTTCACCCCGGTGTTGATCCCGACGTCGCGCGGCATCCTGGCCACCTGCACGGCGCGCACCAGCGCCCCGCTGTCGCAGCTGCGGGCGGCCTACGAAAAGGCGTACGACGCCGAGCCGTTCGTCTACCTGCTGCCCGAGGGCCAACTTCCCCGCACCGGTTCGGTGATCGGCAGCAACGCGGCGCACATCGCCGTCGCGGTGGACGAGGCCGCGCACACGTTCGTGGCCGTCGCCGCCATCGACAACCTGGTCAAGGGCACCGGCGGCGCGGCGGTGCAGGCGATGAACCTGGCGCTGGGCTGGCCGGAGACCGAAGGCCTTTCGGTGGTCGGGGTCGCGCCGTGACCCGCACCGGCGCGCGTTTGGTGCGCGAGCAGGGCGTCACCGCGCCGGCCGGGTTCCGCGCCGCGGGCATCGCCGCCGGCATCAAGGCGTCCGGTAACCGCGACCTCGCCCTGGTGTTCAACGAGGGGCCCGACTACGCGGCCGCCGGCCTGTTCACCCGCAACAAGGTCAAGGCCGCGCCGGTGCTGTGGACCCAGCAGGTGCTGACCACCGGCGCCTTGCGCGCGGTGATCCTCAACTCCGGCGGCGCCAACGCCTGCACCGGTCCCGGCGGCTTCCAGGACGCACACGCCACCGCCGAGGCCGTCGCGGCCGCGCTGTCCGACTGGGGGACCGAGACCGGCGCCGTCGAGGTCGCGGTGTGCTCCACCGGCCTGATCGGCGACCGGCTGCCGATGGACACGGTGCTGGCCGGGGTCCGCGCGATCGTGCAGGACATGGCGGGCGGGCTGAGCGGCGGCGACGAGGCCGCGCGCGCGATCATGACCACCGATACCGTGCCCAAACAGGTTGCGCTGCACCACCCGGGCAACTGGACGGTCGGCGGGATGGCCAAGGGCGCGGGCATGCTGGCGCCGTCGCTGGCGACGATGCTCTGCGTGCTCACCACCGACGCGGCCGCCCCCGCCGCCGCGCTCGACAGCGCGCTGCGCCGCGCCGCCGCCCGCACCTTCGACCGGCTCGACATCGACGGCAGCTGCTCGACCAACGACACCGTGCTGCTGCTGGCGTCGGGGGCCAGCGAAATCGCCCCGTCCCAGGCCGATCTCGACGACGCGGTGCTGCGGGTGTGCGACGACCTGTGCGCGCAGCTGCAGGCCGACGCCGAGGGCGTCACCAAGCGCGTCACCGTGACCGTCACCGGGGCCGCTTCCGAGGCCGACGCGCTGACCGCCGCCCGGGTGGTCGCCCGCGACAGCCTGGTCAAGACCGCGGTGTTCGGGTCCGACCCCAACTGGGGGCGGGTGCTGGCGGCGGTCGGCATGGCGCCGGTGGACCTCGATCCGGACCGGATCACGGTGTCCTTCAACGGGTTTGCGGTGTGCGTCGACGGGGTCGGCGCGCCGGGGGCGCGCGAGGTGGACCTGTCCGGCGCCGACATCGACATCACCGTCGACCTCGCTGTGGGGGACGGCGCCGCCGCCGTGCGCACCACCGACCTTTCGCACGCCTACGTCGAAGAGAACTCGGCGTACAGCTCATGACGTTCACGACGGATGAGCTCTCGACCGGGGTCAAGGCGCAGGTGCTGGCCGAAGCGCTGCCCTGGCTGAAGCAGCTGCACGGCAAGATCGTCGTGATCAAGTACGGCGGCAACGCCATGACCGACGACACGCTGCGGCGCGCCTTTGCCGCCGACATGGCCTTCCTGCGCAACTGCGGCATCCACCCCGTCGTCGTGCACGGCGGCGGCCCGCAGATCTCCGCCATGCTGCGGCGCCTGGGGATCGAGGGCGACTTCAAGGGCGGCTTCCGCGTCACCACACCCGAAGTCCTCGACGTGGCGCGGATGGTGCTGTTCGGTCAGGTGGGCCGCGAACTGGTCAACCTGATCAACGCGCACGGACCGTATGCCGTCGGCATCACCGGCGAGGACGCGCAGCTGTTCACCGCCGTGCGGCGCAGCGTCACCGTGGACGGCGTGGCCACCGACATCGGGCTGGTCGGCGACGTCGAACGGGTCAACACCGCGGCGGTACTGGATCTTATTGCGGCGGGCCGCATTCCGGTGGTGTCGACGCTGGCCCCGGACGCCGAGGGCGTGGTGCACAACATCAACGCCGACACCGCCGCGGCCGCGCTCGCCGAGGCGCTGCGGGCCGAAAAGTTGTTGATGCTCACCGATGTCGAGGGCCTCTACACCAGTTGGCCGGATCGTGGTTCGCTGGTCAGCGAAATCGACACGGCCACGCTGTCGCAACTGCTACCCAACCTGGAGGCGGGCATGATTCCCAAGGTCGAGGCGTGCCTGCGGGCCGTCACGGCGGGGGTGCCGAGCGCGCACGTCATCGACGGCAGGGTCGAACACTGCGTGCTGGTGGAGCTTTTCACCGACGCGGGCACCGGCACCAAGGTGGTGCGCGCGTGAGCGAAGGGGAATTGATGCAGCAGCGCTGGGAAGCCGTGATGATGAACAACTACGGCACCCCACCGCTGGCCCTGGCCAGCGGCGACGGCGCCGTGGTCACCGACGTGGACGGCAACACCTACCTGGACCTGCTCGGCGGCATCGCGGTCAACGTCCTCGGGCATCGCCACCCCGCGATCATCGAGGCGGTCACCCACCAGATGGCGACGCTGGGCCACACCTCCAACCTGTACGCCAGCGAACCGGGCATCGCGCTGGCCGAGGAGCTGGTCACCCTGCTGGCGGTCGACGCGAAGGCCCGGGTGTTCTTCTGCAACTCCGGAACCGAGGCCAACGAGGTGGCGTTCAAGCTGTCGCGGCTGACCGGGCGCACGAAACTGGTTGCGGCGCAAGGTGGATTCCATGGCCGCACGATGGGGTCGCTGGCGCTGACCGGTCAGCCGAGTAAGCAGGCGCCGTTCGAGCCGCTCCCGGGGTACGTCACGCACGTGCCCTACGGCGACGCCGACGCGCTGGCCGCCGCGGTCGACGACGCCACCGCCGCGGTGTTCCTGGAACCGATCATGGGGGAGGGCGGCGTCGTCGTCCCACCGGAGGGGTATCTGAGCGCAGCCCGCGACGTCACCTCGCGGCACGGCGCGCTGCTGGTGCTCGACGAGGTGCAGACGGGGATGGGCCGCACCGGGGCCTTTTTCGCCCACCAGCACGACGGCGTCACCCCCGACGTCGTGACCATGGCCAAGGGCCTGGGCGGCGGGCTGCCCATCGGAGCGTGCCTGGCCGTCGGGCCGGCCGCCGAGCTGATGACCCCCGGCCTGCACGGCAGCACCTTCGGCGGCAACCCGGTCTGCGCCGCGGCGGCGCGGGCGGTGCTGCGGGTGATCGCCGACGAGGACCTGGTCCGGCATGCCGAGGTGCTGGGCAAGTCGCTGCGCCACGGCATCGAGTCGCTGAACCACCCGCTGGTCGACCACGTGCGCGGGCGCGGCCTGCTGCAGGGCGTGGCGCTGACCGCGCCGCGGGCCAAGGACGCCGAAAACGCCGCGCGCGCAGCCGGATTCCTGGTCAACGCCGCAGCGCCCGACGTGATCCGCCTGGCGCCGCCGCTGATCGTCACCGAGGCCCAGCTGGAGACCTTCGTCGAAGCCTTGCCCGCCGTCCTGGACAGGGCTGCCGCGTGACCCCCCGCCACTTCCTGCGCGACGACGACCTGTCGCCCTCCGAGCAGGCCGAGGTGCTGCGGCTGGCCGCCGATCTGAAGAAGGACCCGTTCAGCCGCCGGCCGCTGGAGGGACCGCGCGGCGTCGCGGTGCTCTTCGACAAGAACTCCACCCGCACCCGGTTCTCCTTCGAGGTGGGCATCGCCCAGCTCGGCGGGCACGCCGTCGTCGTCGACGCCCGCAGCACCCAGCTGGGCCGCGACGAGACGCTGGGCGACACCGCTCGGGTGCTGTCCCGCTACGTCGAGGCCATCGTCTGGCGCACCTTCGGGCAGGACCGGCTCGAGGCGATGGCCGAAGCGGCGACGGTGCCGGTGGTCAACGCGCTCTCCGACGAGTTCCACCCCTGTCAGGTGCTCGCCGACCTGCAGACCATCGCCGAGCGCAAGGGATCGCTTGCCGGACTGCGGATGTCCTACTTCGGCGACGGCGCCAACAACATGGCTCACTCGCTGCTGCTGGGCGGGGTGACCGCGGGCATCCACGTCACCGTCGCCGCGCCGGACGGCTTCGCCCCGGACCCCGCGTACCTGGCCGCGGCCCGGAGCCGCGCCGAAGCCGCCGGCGGGTCGGTCACCGTCACCGCCGACGCCGACGCCGCCGCCAAGGGCGCCGACGTCCTGGTGACCGACACCTGGGTCTCGATGGGGCAGGAGGGCGACGGGCTGGACCGGGTGGGGCCGTTCCGGCCGTTCCAGGTCAACCAGCGGCTGCTCGGCCTTGCCGACCCGGAAGCCATTGTGCTGCACTGCCTTCCGGCCCACCGCGGCGACGAGATCACCGACGAGGTGATGGACGGGCCGGCCAGCGTGGTGTGGGACGAGGCCGAGAACCGGCTGCACGCCCAGAAGGCGTTGCTGGTGTGGCTCTTGGAGCGCAGCTCGTGACCCGGTCGAAGACCACACCCGAGACCACCCGGGCCGGGCGACAGGACCGCATCGTGGCGATCCTGTCGTCGGCGTCGATCAGCAGCCAAAGCGAGCTGGCGGCCCGGCTGGCCGACGAGGGCATCGAGGTCACCCAGGCCACGCTGTCGCGCGACCTCGAGGAACTCGGCGCCGTCAAGCTGCGCGGCGCCGACGGCGGCGTCGGCGTCTACATCGTCCCCGAGGACGGCAGCCCGGTGCGCGGCGTCTCCGGCGGCACCGCGCGGCTGTCCCGGCTGCTCGGCGAGCTGCTGGTGTCCGTCGACGCCAGCGCCAACCTTGCTGTGCTGCGCACCCCGCCCGGCGGCGCCAACTACCTGGCCAGCGCCATCGACCGCGCGGCGCTACCGTACGTCGTCGGCACCATCGCCGGCGACGACACCGTCTTCGTGGCCGCCCGAGAGCCGATGACCGGCGCCGAGCTGGCCCACACGCTGGAAAGCCTCACCTAGAAGGAGATTGACACATGTCCGAACGCGTCATCCTGGCGTACTCCGGCGGTCTGGACACCTCGGTCGCGATCAGCTGGATCGGCAAGGAGACCGGCCGCGAGGTGGTGGCGGTGGCCATCGACCTCGGCCAGGGCGGCGAGGACATGGAGGTCGTCCGCCAGCGCGCCCTGGACTGCGGCGCGGTGGAGGCCGTCGTCGTCGACGCCCGCGACGAGTTCGCCGAGGGCTTCTGCCTGCCCACCATCTTGAACAACGCCCTCTACATGGACCGCTACCCGCTGGTGTCGGCGATCAGCCGGCCGCTGATCGCCAAGCACCTGGTGGCCGCCGCCCGCGAGCACGGCGGCAGCATCGTCGCGCACGGCTGCACCGGCAAGGGCAACGACCAGGTCCGCTTCGAGGTCGGATTCGCCTCGCTCGCACCGGATTTGGAGGTGCTGGCGCCGGTCCGCGACTACGCGTGGACGCGGGAGAAGGCGATCGCGTTCGCCGAGGAGAACGCCATCCCGATCAACGTCACCAAGCGCTCGCCGTTCTCCATCGACCAGAACGTGTGGGGCCGCGCGGTGGAAACCGGCTTCCTGGAACACCTGTGGAACGCGCCCACCAAGGACATCTACGCCTACACCGAGGATCCCACCATCAACTGGAACACGCCCGACGAGGTGATCGTCGGGTTCGAGCGCGGGGTCCCGGTGTCCATCGACGGCAAACCGGTGTCCGTGCTGGAGGCCATCGAGGAACTCAACCGCCGCGCCGGCAGCCAGGGGGTCGGGCGGCTGGACGTGGTCGAGGACCGGCTGGTGGGCATCAAGAGCCGCGAGATCTACGAGGCCCCCGGGGCGATGGTGCTGATCACCGCCCACACCGAGCTCGAACACGTCACGCTGGAGCGCGAACTGGGCCGCTTCAAGCGGCACACCGACCAGCGCTGGGCCGAGCTGGTCTACGACGGGCTCTGGTACTCGCCGCTGAAGACCGCGCTGGAAGCGTTCGTCGCCAAGACCCAGGAGCACGTCACCGGCGAGATCCGGATGGTGTTGCACGGCGGCCACATCGCCGTCAACGGCCGGCGCAGCGCGCAGTCGCTCTACGACTTCAACCTGGCCACCTACGACGAGGGCGACAGCTTCGACCAGTCGGCCGCCAAGGGCTTCGTCTACGTGCACGGGCTGTCATCGAAGATCGCGTCCCGCCGGGACCTGCGGTGACCTCCTCTGGGCGAGCAGACGCAAAATCGCATAAATTGGTCCGTCTGCGTGCGAGTTTATGTCTGTTCGCGGGGGGAAAGTGAGCACGCGCGAGGGGTCGCTGTGGGGCGGGCGGTTCGCCGACGGCCCGTCGGACGCGTTGGCCGCGCTGAGCAAGTCCACGCACTTCGACTGGGTGCTGGCCCCCTACGACATCGTCGCCTCGCGGGCCCACACCGTGATCCTGTTTCACGCCGGCCTGCTCACCGCCGAGCAGCGCGACGGCCTGCTGGCCGGGCTGGACAGCCTGGCCGAGGACGTGGCCGACGGCAGTTTCACGCCGCTGGTGACCGACGAGGACGTGCACGCCGCGCTGGAGCGCGGCCTGATCGACCGGGTCGGCCCCGACCTGGGCGGCCGGTTGCGGGCCGGGCGGTCGCGCAACGACCAGGTCGCCACCCTGTTCCGGATGTGGCTGCGCGACGCGGTGCGCCGGGTCGCGGACGCGGCGCTTCAGGTGGTGGCCGCGCTGGCCGACCAGGCGGCCGCGCACCCGACGGCGATCATGCCGGGCAAGACGCACCTGCAATCCGCCCAGCCGGTCCTGCTGGCCCACCACCTGCTCGCGCACGCGCACCCGCTGCTGCGCGACGTCGACCGCATCGTCGACTTCGACCGGCGCGCCGCGGTGTCCCCGTACGGGTCCGGCGCGCTGGCCGGCTCGTCGCTCGGGCTCGACCCGGACGCGATCGCCGCCAAGCTGGGTTTCGCCGGGGCCGCCGACAATTCCATCGACGCGACCGCCGCGCGCGATTTCGCCGCCGAGGCCGCGTTCATCTTCGCGATGATCGCCGTGGACACCTCACGGCTGGCCGAGGACATCATCCTGTGGAGTTCGACGGAGTTCGGCTACGTCAGGTTGCACGATTCGTGGTCCACCGGCAGCTCGATCATGCCGCAGAAGAAGAACCCCGACATCGCCGAGCTGGCCCGCGGCAAGTCGGGGCGGCTGATCGGCAACCTGGCCGGGCTGCTCGCGACGCTGAAGGCCCAGCCGCTGGCCTACAACCGCGACCTGCAGGAGGACAAGGAACCGGTGTTCGACTCGGTGGCCCAGCTGGAGCTGGTGTTGCCCGCGATGGCCGGCCTGGTGGCCAGCCTGACGTTCGACGTCGAGCGGATGGCGGCCCTGGCCCCGGCGGGGTACACGCTGGCCACCGACATCGCCGAGTGGCTGGTGCGCCGGGGCGTGCCGTTCCGGTCCGCGCACGAGGCCGCCGGGGCCGCGGTGCGCGCGGCGGAGGGGCGCGCCGTCGGGCTCGACGAGCTGACCGACGACGAGCTGGCCGCCATCAGCCCGGAGCTGACGCCCGAGGTGCGGGAGGTGTTGACCATCGAGGGCTCGGTGTCCTCGCGCGACGGCCGGGGCGGGACGGCGCCGGTCCGGGTCGCCGAGCAGCTCGCAGCCGTCCTGGCGGACTGCGAGGAGCTCAAGGCGCGGCTCCGGCGGGCATGAGATGACGCCGTTTACGTGCCGGTCAATTCCAAGCCGACTAGAATTCCGGCTCAAAGCGATGCGGCTGAACCTGTCGAGCCATATCTTCGTCACCAAGGGGTGGGACCAATGAGCGTCGTCGCGGGCGTATTCGGCGCGTTGCCGCCGCATCGCTACTCCCAGCGAGAGCTCACCGACTTCTTCGTCAGCATCCCGGAGTTCGAGGGCTACGAAGACATCCTCCGGCAGCTGCACGCCAGCGCCAAGGTCAACAGCCGCCACCTGGTGCTGCCGCTCGAGCAATATCCCGCCCTGACCGACTTCGGGCTGGCGAACCGGATCTTCATCGAGAACGCGGTGAACCTGGGCTGTGAGGCGCTGTCGGGCGCGCTCGAGGAGGCCGGCCTGCGCCCACAGGACCTGGACGTGCTGATCACCACGACGGTGACCGGGCTCGCGGCCCCGTCACTCGACGCCCGGATCGCCGGGCGGCTGGGCCTGCGCGACGACGTGCGACGGGTGCCGCTGTTCGGGCTGGGCTGCGTGGCCGGGGCCGCGGGCGTGGCCCGGCTGCACGACTACCTGCGCGGGGCGCCGGACGCCGCCGCGGCGCTCATCTCGGTCGAGCTCTGCTCGTTGACCTACCCCGGATACAAGCCGTCGCTGCCCGGCCTGGTCGGCAGCGCGCTGTTCGCCGACGGCGCCGCGGCGGTGGTGGCCGTCGGCGACCGCCGCGCCGAGCAGCTGGCGGCCGCCGGGCCCACCGTTCTCGACTCGCGCAGCCACCTCTATCCCGACTCGCTGCGCACCATGGGCTATGACGTGGGCGCCGCGGGATTCGAGCTGGTGCTGTCCAAGGACGTGGCCGCTGTGGTCGAGCAATACATCGAAGACGATGTCACCCAGTTCCTCGCTTCGCACGGCCTGACCCCGGATGACATCGGCGCCTTCGTCAGCCACCCGGGGGGTCCCAAGGTGATCGAGGCGATCAATGCCAGCCTGAGCCTGCCTCCCGAGGCCCTCGAACTGACCTGGCGTTCACTGGGCGAGATCGGCAACCTGTCGTCGGCCTCGGTGCTGCACGTGCTGCGCGACACCATCGCCAAACCCCCGCCCAGCGGCAGCCCCGGCCTGATGCTCGCGATGGGTCCCGGTTTTTGTTCCGAACTCGTGTTGCTGCGCTGGCACTGATGCGGAGCGGGTGCAGCAAAGGGCCACGCCGGATGAACAGCACGCAGGACGAGCTCATCGCGGCGCTCCGCGCCGCGCTGAAGGAGAACGACCGGCTCAAGCGGGAGACCCGCGAATACCTCGCCGCGGCAACCGAACCCGTGGCGGTGGTCGGGATGGGCTGCCGGTACCCGGGCGGGATCGATTCGCCGGAGGCCCTGTGGCGGATGGTGGCCGAGGGCCGCGACGTGGTCTCGGATTTCCCGACCGACCGGGGCTGGAACCTGGCGGGCCTGTTCGACCCCGACCCCGACGCGGTGGGAAAGTCCTACGCCCGCTGCGGCGGCTTCCTGCCCGACGCGCCCGACTTCGACGCCGCGTTCTTCGGCATCGCGCCCAGCGAGGCGCTGGCGATGGACCCACAGCAGCGCCTGTTGCTCGAGGTGTCCTGGGAGGCGTTGGAGCGCGCGGGGATCGACCCCGCGGGCCTGCGCGGCTCGGCGACGGGGGTGTTCGCCGGGATCTTTCACGGGTCGTACGGCGGCCAGGGTCGGGTGCCGGGCCACCTGGAGCGCTACGGGCTGCGCGGGTCGACGCTGAGCGTGGCGTCGGGCCGGGTCGCCTACTCGCTGGGTCTGGAGGGTCCGGCCGTTTCGGTCGACACGGCCTGTTCCTCGTCGTTGGTGGCCATGCACCTGGCGCTGCGGTCGCTGCGCGCCGGCGAATGCGACCTGGCGCTGGCCGGCGGGGTGACGGTGATGGCGACCCCGGCGATGTTCGTCGAGTTCAGCCGGCAGCGCGCGCTCGCCGCCGACGGGCGGTGCAAGGCCTACGCCGGCGCCGCCGACGGCACCGGCTTCTCCGAAGGCGTCGGGGTGCTGGTGCTCGAACGGCTTTCCGACGCGCGCCGGCTGGGGCATCCGGTGCTGGCGCTGCTGCGCGGATCGGCGGTGAACCAGGACGGCGCCTCGAACGGCCTGGCGACGCCCAACGGGCCGTCGCAGCAGCGGGTGATCCGCGCCGCGCTGGCCGACGCGCGGCTGACCGCGGCGGACGTGGACCTGGTGGAGGGGCACGGAACGGGCACCACCCTCGGCGATCCCATCGAGGCGCAAGCGGTTCTGGCGACCTACGGGCAGGACCGGCCGGCGGACCGGCCGCTGTGGCTGGGGTCGATCAAGTCCAACATGGGCCACACCTCGGCGGCGGCGGGCGCCGGCGGGGTCATCAAGATGGTGCAGGCGATCCGGCACGGGCTGATGCCCAAGACGCTGCACGTGGATGTGCCCACGCCGCACGTGGATTGGTCGGCGGGCGCGGTGTCGCTGCTGACCGAGGCGCGGCAGTGGCCGGCCCTGGACCGGCCGCGTCGCGCCGGGGTGTCGTCGTTCGGGATCAGCGGCACCAACGCGCACGTCATCGTCGAGCAGCCGCCGCAGCAGCCCGAAACGCCCGCGCCGGCGGGCGAGGACGCGCCCGCGCCGTGGGTGTTGTCGGCGCGGTCGGCCGACGCGCTGGCCAACCAGGCGTCCCGGCTGCTGGCCCGGGTGGGCGCCGACCCGGATCTCCGGGTGGTCGACGTGGCCTGGTCGCTGGCCTCGACGCGGTCGCTGTTCGAGCGCCGCGCCGTGCTGGTGGGCGCCGACCGCGAGCGCCTGCTGGCCGGGCTGGCCGAGGTGGCCGCGGGCGCGCCGGGCGCCGGCGCCGTGCTGGGCCGGGCCCGGCCCGTGGGCAAGACGGTGTTCGTGTTCCCCGGGCAGGGCTCCCAGTGGGTCGGCATGGGCGCCGAATTGCTGGAGACCTCACCGGTTTTCGCCGAACACCTGCAGCGCTGCGAGAAGGCGCTCGCCGAACACGTCGAGTGGTCGTTGGTCGACGTCATCCGCGGCGCGCCCGGGGCCCCCGGGCTGGACCGCGTGGACGTGGTGCAGCCCGCGCTGTGGGCGGTGATGGTGTCGCTGGCCGAGTTGTGGCGCTCGGTGGGCGTGGTCCCGGACGCGGTGATCGGCCATTCCCAAGGCGAGATCGCCGCGGCGTATGTGGCGGGGGCGCTGTCGCTTCAGGACGCCGCGCGGGTGGTGGCGCTGCGCAGCCGGCTGCTGGTGCGCCTGTCGGGCGCGGGCGGCATGGTCTCGCTGGCCTGCGGCCTGGCCCGGGCCGAGGAGTTGCTCGCGCCGTGGGGCGACCGGTTGAACGTCGCCGCCGTCAACGGTGTTTCGGCGGTCGTGGTGTCCGGCGAGGTGGCCGCCCTCGACGAGTTGACGGCCCACTGCGAGGCCGCCGACGTCCGCGCGCGCAGGATCGACGTCGACTACGCCTCACACTCCGCGCACGTGGACGCGATCCGTCCGGCGCTGGCCGGGGCGCTGGCCGGCATCGCGCCGCGGTCGTCCCCGGTCGCGCTGTTCTCCACCGTGACCGGCGAACTGCTGGACACCGCGGACCTGGACGCCGACTACTGGTACCGCAGCATCCGGCGGACCGTCCAGTTCGAACGGGCGGTGCGCACCGCGTGCGGCGCCGGCTATGGCGTGTTCGTCGAATGCAGCCCGCACCCGGTGCTGCTCGCCGCCGTCGAGGAGACGGTGACCGACTGCGGCAGCGACGCGTTCGTGGCCCCCTCGCTGGGCCGCGACGACGGTTCACTGCAGCGGTTCTGGCTTTCCGCGGGCCAGGCCCACGTGGCCGGCCTGCCGGTGGACTGGCGCGCCGCCATCGCGGGCCTGGGCGGGCGGCGCGTGGACCTGCCGACGTACGGCTTTGCGCGGGAGCGGTTCTGGCTGCCGGGCGGGTCGACGGGGTCGGGGGACGTGGCCACCCTGGGGCTGGCGGGCGCGCGGCACGCGCTGCTGGGCGCGGTGGTGGCGCGGCCCGATTCCGGCGGGGTCGTGCTGACGGGCCGGCTGTCGACGGCCGCGCAGCCGTGGCTGGCCGACCACGCGGTGGCCGGCACGGTGTTGTTCCCCGGCGCCGGGTTCGTGGAGCTGGCCATCCGGGCCGGCGACGAGGTCGGCTGCGGCGCCCTCGAGGAGCTGACGTTGTCCGCGCCGTTGGTGCTGCCGGCCGCCGACGGGGTGCGGGTGCAGGTGGTGGTGGGCGCCGCCACCGAGTCCGGGCAGCGCGAGGTGTCGGTGTATTCGGCGGGCGCGCAGTCGGAGTGGGCGCTGCACGCCCAGGGCGTGCTGCGCGCGGCGCCGGTGTCACCGGCCACCGACCTGTCGGTGTGGCCGCCGGTGGGGGCGGAGCCGGCGGACGTGGCCGACGCCTACGCGCGGCTGGCCGGGCGCGGCTACGAGTACGGCCGGGCCTTCCGCGGGCTGCGGGCGATGTGGCGGCGGGGCGAGGAGATCTTCGCCGAGGTCGCGCTGCCCGACGAGGCCGGCGCGCAGGACGGGGGCTTCGGGATCCATCCGGTGTTGTTGGACGCGGCGCTGCATGCGATCGGTGTGGCCGGCGAGCAGGGCCAGACGGTGTTGCCGTTCTCCTGGCAGGGAGTGTCGCTGCACGCGGCGGGCGCGTCGCGGGCGCGGGTCCGGATAGCGCCGTCCGGCGCCGGGTCCGTCTCGGTGGAATTGGCCGACGGTTCCGGGCTGCCGGTGTTGTCGGCGCGCTCGCTGGCGATGCGCCCCGTCTCGGCCGGGCAGTTGTCGGCCGCCGCAGCGCCCGCCGAGGGGTTGTTCGAGGTGGCGTGGTCGCCAATATCGTTCAGCGGCAACGATTGCGAAGCCACGGTGTGGGAGCCGGGCGCGCACGGGGCCGATGCGGTCCGGTCGGTGCACGCGGCCACCACCGAGGCGCTGGGCGTGCTGCAATCGTGGTTGACCGGCCCCGAAGAGACGTTGGTGGTGCAGACGCGCGGGGCCGTCGCGCTCCCCGGTGAGGACGTCGCCGATCTGGCCGGTGCGGCGGTGTGGGGACTGGTGCGGTCGGCACAGGCCGAGCACCCGGGCCGGGTGGTGCTTGTCGACTCCGACGGATCGGTGGATGCGCGGGCCGTGATCGGTTGCGGCGAGCCGCAACTCGCGATCCGCGCGGGCGTGGCCCATGCGGCCCGGATGCGGCCGGCGCGCGGCGGGTCGGTGCTGCGGCTGCCGCCCGGGGGCTGGCGGCTGGACGCCGGCACCGCCGGCACGCTGGAAGACCTGGTGGTGGGCCCGTGCCCGCGGGCGGAACTGGAAGAGGGGCAGGTCCGGGTGGCGGTGGCCGCGGTCGGGGTGAACTTCCGAGACGTGTTGGTGGCCTTGGGCATGTATCCCGGCGGCGGCCGGCTGGGCGCCGAGGGCGCCGGCGTGGTCGTCGAGGTCGGTCCCGGCGTGGCCGCGCTGGCGGTCGGCGACGCGGTGACGGGGCTGCTGGGCGTCGTCGGCTCCGAGGCGGTGGTGGACCAGCGGTTGGTCACGCCGGTGCCGCGGGGCTGGTCGTTCGCCGAGGCGGCGAGCGTGCCGGTGGTATTCCTCACCGCGCTCTACGGTCTGTCGGTGCTGGGCGGGCTGCGCGCCGGCGAGCGGGTGCTGGTGCACGCCGCCACCGGCGGGGTGGGCATGGCCGCGGTCCAGCTGGCGCGGCACTGGGGTGCGGAGGTGTTCGCCACCGCGAGCCGCGGCAAGTGGGACACGTTGCGCGCGATGGGATTCGACGACGATCACATCGGCGACACGCGGACGCTGGATTTCGAGGGCAAATTCGCGGCGGCCACCGGCGGGGCCGGGGTCGACGTGGTGCTCAATTCCCTGGCCGGTGAGTTCACCGACGCGTCGCTGCGGCTGCTGGCGCCCGGCGGGCGGTTCATCGAGATGGGCAAGACCGACATCCGGGAGCCGGACGTCGTCGCCGAACGGTACGGCGGCGCGCAGTACCGGGCCTTCGACCTGCTGGAGGCCGGCGCCGACCGCACCGCGGCGATGCTGGCCCAGATTCAGGGATTGCTGCGGGACGGTGCTGTAAACACGTTGCCGCTCAAGGCTTTCGACGTCCGCTGCGCCGCTGCGGCATACCGGTTCGTCAGCCAGGCCCGCCACATCGGCAAGGTCGTGCTGACCCTGCCGGCCGGGCCGGGCGGCGCGCTCAGCGGGTGCGGCGGGCTGGCCGGCGGCAGCGTGGTGATCACCGGCGGCACCGGCATGGCCGGCTCGGCGCTGGCCCGCCACCTCGTCGACCGCTACGGCGTGGCGCACGTGGTGCTGGCCAGCCGCGCCGGGGCGGCGGCGCCCGGGGTCGCGGAGCTGGTGGATCGCCTGGAGGAGGCCGGCGCCCGCGTGTCGGTGGTGGCCTGCGACGTCGCCGACCGCGACGCGGTCGCCGCGATGCTGGCGCAGATACCGGAGGAATACCCGCTGCGCGGTGTGGTGCACGCCGCGGGCGTCCTCGACGACGGGCTGGTGCTGTCGCTGACCCCGGACCGGGTGGACGCGGTGTTGCGGGCCAAGGTCGACGGGGCGTGGCACCTGCACGAGCTGACGCGGCACCTGGATCTGTCGGCGTTCGTGGTGTTTTCGTCGATGGCCGGCATCGTCGGCACCCCCGGTCAGGCCAATTACGCGGCGGCCAACAGTTTCCTGGACGGGCTGGTCGCCCACCGGCGCGCGCACGGGCTGGCGGGCGTGTCGCTGGCCTGGGGGCTGTGGGAGCAGGCCTCGGCGATGACGGCCCACCTGGGCGAGCGCGACAAGGCGCGGATGAGCCGGCTCGGGATCGCGCCGCTGTCCACCGAGGAGGCGCTGGAGTCGTTCGACGCCGCCATGCTGGTGGACGCCCCGGTGCTGATGGCCGCCCGCGTGGACCGGGTCGCCCTGTCCGACAACGCCGCCGCGCTGCCGCCGCTGTTGAGCGAACTGGCCGCCCGCACCACGCGGCGCGTCGTCGACGACGCCGACACGGCCGCCCTGATGACCGGTCTCACCGCCCGCCTGCACGGCCTGACCCCCGAGGCGCGCCGGCGCGAGCTGGTCGACCTGGTCCGCGCCAACGCGGCGACGGTGCTGGGACTGCCGAACCCCGCAGACATCGACGCCGGCCGCGCGTTCGGTGACCTCGGTTTCGATTCGCTCACCGCCGTCGAGCTGCGCAACCGGCTGAAAATGGCGACGGGTCTGACCCTTTCGCCCACGCTGATCTTCGACTATCCCACCCCGGCGACCCTGGCCGAGCACCTCGACGGCCAGCTGTCCGCCGGTCCGGGCGGCGAGCCGGACCTGATGGCGCGCTTCACCGACATCAGCCGCGAATTACAGGCCCTGCTCGCCCGGCCGGGCTGGGACGCCGGAGACAGGTCGGCGCTGCGGGCCCGCCTGCACGGCCTGCTCGCCACCCTGGGCCCCGCCGACCACCCCGACCTCGAAGGCCTCGACGCCGACCTGGACGCCGCCACCGAAAGCCAACTCTTTGCCATCCTCGATGAAGAACTCGGCCGCTGAGACACCGATGCCGGATACCACGCAGCACGTCGACTACCTGAAGCGCCTGACCGCGGATCTCCGGCGGGCCCGCCGGCGCGTCTCGGAGCTGGAAGGCAAGCTGTCCGAACCGATCGCGGTGGTGGGCATGGCCTGCCGCTACGCGGGCGGGGTGGACTCACCGGAAGCCCTGTGGCAGCTGGTCAACGGCGGCCGCGACACCGTATCGGACTTCCCGGCCGACCGCGGCTGGGACGTCGAGGGGCTCTACGACCCGGACCCCGACGCGGCGGGGAAGATGTACACCCGCCAGGGCAGCTTCCTGCGCGACGCAGGGGATTTCGACGCCGGGTTCTTCGGGATCGGGCCCAGCGAGGCGCTGGCGATGGATCCCCAGCAGCGGGTGATGCTGGAGATCTGCTGGGAGGCGTTGGAGCGGGCGGGGATTGACCCGCTCGGGTTGCGCGGCTCGGCGACCGGGGTGTTCGCCGGCGTCATCCACGCCGGGTACGGCGGCGAGGTGAAGGGCGAGCTGGAGGGGTACGGGCTGACCGGTTCCACCCTGAGCGTGGCATCCGGGCGGGTGTCGTACGTGCTGGGGCTGGAAGGCCCCGCGGTGTCGGTGGACACGGCGTGCTCGTCGTCGCTGGTGGCGATGCACCTGGCGGCGCAATCGCTGCGCTCCGGCGAGTGCGACCTGGCGCTGGCCGGCGGCGTGACGGTGATGGCCACGCCCGCGGCCTTCGTGGAGTTCAGCCGGCAGCGGGCGCTGGCCCCCGACGGCCGGTGCAAGGTGTACGCCGGCGCCGCGGACGGGACGTCGTGGTCGGAGGGCGCGGGTGTGCTGGTGCTGGAGCGGCTGGCCGACGCGCGGCGGCTCGGGCATCCGGTGCTGGCGCTGTTGCGCGGCTCGGCGGTGAACCAGGACGGCGCCTCCAACGGGCTGACCGCGCCCAACGGGCCGTCGCAGCAGCGGGTGATCCGCGCCGCGCTGGCCAACGCCGGGTTGACCGCGGCGGATGTCGACGTGGTCGAGGGGCACGGCACGGGAACGGTTCTGGGCGATCCCATCGAGGCCCAGGCGCTGTTGGCGACCTACGGGCAGGACCGGCCGGCCGGCCGGCCGCTGTGGTTGGGATCGATCAAGTCCAACATCGGTCACACCTCGGCCGCCGCCGGGGTGGCCGGCGTGATCAAGATGGTGCAGGCGATGCGGCACGGGATGATCCCCAGGACCCTGCACGTGGATGTGCCCTCGCCCCACGTGGATTGGTCGGCGGGCGCGGTGTCGTTGCTCACCGAGCCGCAGCCGTGGCCGGCGCGGGAAGGCCATCGCCGGGCGGGTGTGTCGTCGTTCGGGATCAGCGGGACGAACGCCCACGTCATCGTCGAGGAGCCGCCCGCGGAGGCGGAAACCGTTGCCGCGCAGAGCCATGACTCCCAATCCGTGGTGCCCTGGGTGGTGTCGGCGCGCTCGACCGACGCGTTGGCGGCGCAGGCCGGGCGGCTCTCGGCGTACCTCGACACCGAGCTGGGCCTGCGTCCCCTGGACGTGGGCTGGTCGCTGGCCACCACCCGGGCGGCGCTGGAACACCGCGCCGTCCTCGTGGGCGGCGACCGCGACACGCTGCTCGCGGGGCTGTCGGGCGTGGCGTCCGGGGAGCCCGGCCCGGGCGTAGTGGTCGGGCGCAGCCGCCCGACCGGCAAGCGCGCGTTCGTGTTTCCCGGCCAGGGCGCGCAGCGGCTGGGGATGGGACGGGAACTGCACCAGCGCTTTCCGGCCTTCGCCGAGGCGTTCGACGAGGCGGTGGCGGCGGTGGACGCGCACGCCCGGCGGCCGCTGCGCGAGGTGATGTGGGGCGCCGACCCGGAGTTGTTGCAGAGCACGGAGTTCGCCCAGCCGGCGTTGTTCGTGCTGGAGGTTGCCCTGGCTGCGCTGTGGCGGTCCTGGGGGGTGACGCCCGACGTGGTGATCGGCCACTCGGTGGGGGAGATCGCCGCCGCGCACGTGGCGGGGGTGCTGTCGTTGCGGGACGCGGCGCGGCTGGTGGCGGCCCGGGGCCGGTTGATGGCGGCGCTGCCGCCGGGCGGGGTGATGGTGGCGGTCGCCGCCACCGAGGCCGAGGTCGCGCCGCTGCTCGACGGCGGCGTGAGCGTCGCGGCGGTCAATGGTCCCGCCGCGGTGGTGCTCTCGGGCGAGCGGGCCGCGGTGACGGCCGCCGCCGATCGGCTGGCCGACTGCGGGCGGCGGGTGCGGCAGCTGGCCGTCTCGCACGCCTTCCACTCGCCGCTGATGGAGCCGATGATCGGGGAGTTCTCCGCGGTGGCGGCCGGGGTGTCGCCCGGTTCGCCGCGAATCGACCTGGTGTCCAACGTGACCGGGCGGCCGGCCGGCCCGGGATACGGGTCGGCCGACTACTGGGTCGAGCACGTGCGCCGCCCGGTGCGATTCGCCGACGGGGTGCGCTGCGCCGAGGCGCTGGGCGCCGGCGCGTTCGTCGAGGTGGGCCCGGGCGCCGCGTTGGCGGCCGCGGTGGAGCAGTCGTTGGGGACCGAGCCGGCCGTTGCGGCGGTCTCGATGGCCAAGGACCGCCCCGAGGTCGACTCGCTGCTGCTGGCGGCCGGGCAGTTGTTCGCGTCGGGCGCCGACGTGGACTGGGCCGCGGCGTTCGACGGGCTGGCCGCCCACCGCGTCGACCTGCCGACGTATGCCTTTGCGCGGCGCAGGTTCTGGCTGTCGCCCGAGTCCGTGGGTGGCCGCGACACCGCCGGCCTGGGTCTGGCCGCGGCCGAGCACGCGCTGCTGGGCGCGGTGGTCGAGCGGCCCGATTCGGGCGGCGTGGTGTTGACCGGCCGGTTGTCGACGGCGGCCCAGCCCTGGCTGGCCGATCACGCGGTGACCGGGACGGTGCTGTTCCCGGGCGCGGGGTTCGTGGAGCTGATGCTGCGGGCCGGCGACGAGGTGGGCTGTCCGGTGATCGAAGAGCTGACGCTGTCGGCCCCGCTGCCCCTGCCGGCCGCCGGCGCGGTGCGCGTCCAGGTGGTCGTCGACGGCGCCGGCGAGGGCGGATCCCGCGCGGCGGCGGTGTATTCGCAGGCCGGTTCGCAGTGGACGCTGCACGCCCGGGGCGTGCTGGGCGAGGGCTCGCCCGCGCCGGACGCGGACCTGTCGGTGTGGCCGCCCGTGGGCGCGACGGCGGTCGATGTGGCCGGCGCCTACGAGGATCTGGCCGGGCGGGGCTACGGGTACGGCCCGGCGTTTCGGGGCCTGCGCGCGGCGTGGCGGCGGGGCGCCGAGATCTTCGCCGAGGTCGAGGCCCCGCAGGACGCCGGTGTTGTGGTGGGCGGCTTCGGGATTCATCCGGTGGTGCTCGACGCGGCCCTGCACGCCCTCGGGGTGGCCGACGAGGGGGGCGAGACCGTCCTGCCGTTCTCCTGGCAGGGCGTGTGCCTGCATGCGGCCGGGGCGTCGCGCGTCCGGGTCCGGCTGGCGCCGGTGGGCAAGGACGCCGTGTCGGTCGAGCTGACCGATTCGTCGGGCCTGCCGGTGCTTTCGGTGCGCGAGTTGGTGACGCGCCCGGTTTCGGCCGCCCAGCTGTCGGCGGCCGCGGCGGCGCGATCCGGTGGCGGGGAACTCCTCGAGGCCGTGTGGACCCCGGTGACGTCGGCGGACGACCCCGATGGGCCCGCTCCGGAGGTGTGGCAGCCGCCGTCGAACGGCGAAGGCGTGGTCGCGGCGGTCCACGCGGCCACCCATGAGGCGTTGGGCCTGTTGCAGGCCCGCGGTGACGGGTCGGGCCCGCTGGTGGTGCTGACCCGCGGGGCGGTCGCGCTGCCCGGCGAGGACGTCGCCGATCTGGCCGGTGCGGCGGTGTGGGGGCTGGTGCGGTCGGCGCAGGCCGAGAACCCCGGCCGGATCGTGCTGATGGACTCCGACGGATCCCTCGACCCGCATGCGGTCATCGGCTGCGGCGAACCGCAATTGCTGGTGCGCGGCGGCGTCGCCTACCGTGCCCGGCTGGCGCCGGTCAAGGCGCACCCCGTGTTGCGGTTGCCCGAGCCGCCGTCGGTGTGGCGGCTGGCCGCCGGCGACGCCGGGACGCTGGAGGACCTGGCGGTGCAGTCCGGGCCGCCGGCGGAACTGCTCGCCGGCCAGGTGCGGGTGGCGGTGGCCGCGGCCGGGGTGAACTTCCGCGACGTGTTGGTGGCGCTCGGCATGTATCCGGGCGCCGCGCAGCTCGGCGCCGAGGGCGCGGGGCTGGTGACCGAGATCGGCCCCGGGGTCACGGATTTGGCCGTCGGCGACGCGGTCATGGGAATCCTGGGACTGACCGGGTCGGAGGCGGCGGTCGACCGGCGGTTGGTCACCCAGGTGCCGCCGGGCTGGTCGTTCGCCGAGGCCGCGGGTGTGCCGGTGGTGTTCCTGACGGCGTTGTACGGGTTGTCGGTGCTGGGTGGCCTGCGGGCCGGCGAGCGGGTGCTGGTGCATGCCGCCGCGGGCGGGGTGGGCATGGCGGCGGTGCAGCTCGCGCGGCACTGGGGCGCCGAGGTTTTCGCGACCGCCAGCCGCGGCAAGTGGGACACCCTGCGCGCCATGGGTTTCGACGACGGGCACATCGCGGATTCGCGCACGCTGGAGTTCGAGAAGAAGTTCTCCACCGCCACGGGCGGCGCCGGCATGGACGTCGTGCTCAACTCGCTGGCCGGCGAGTTCACCGACGCCTCACTGCGGCTGCTGGCGCCCGGCGGGCGGTTCATCGAGATGGGCAAGACCGACCTGCGTGACCCGGGGTCCCTCGCCGGCATCAGCTACCGCGCGTTCGATCTGATGGAGGCCGGGCCCGACCGCATCGCGGAGATGCTGGCCGGGTTGATGCGGCTGTTCGCGGCCGGCGTGCTGGCGCCGCTGCCGGTGAAGGCCTTCGACATCCGTTGCGCCGCGGACGCTTACCGGTTCGTCAGCCAGGCCCGCCACATCGGCAAGGTCGTCCTGACCATGCCCGGCGGGCCGGCCGGGCTGGCCGGCGGCACCGCGTTGATCACCGGCGGGACCGGGATGGCCGGCTCCGCGGTGGCCCGTCACCTGGTCGACCGCTACCGGGTGCCCCACGTCATGCTGGTCAGCCGCAGAGGTGAGCGGGCCGAGGGCCTGCCCGGCCTGGCGGAGGAGCTGCGCGCGGCCGGCGCCGAGGTGTCGGTGGTGGCCTGCGACGTCGGCGACCCGGACGCCGTGGCGGGGCTGCTGGCGGGGGTCCCCGCGCGCTTCCCGCTGCGCGGGGTGTTCCACGCGGCGGGGGTGCTCGACGACGCGGTGATCGCCTCCCTGACGCCGCAGCGCGTCGACACGGTGCTGCGCTCCAAGGCCGACGGGGCGTGGCACCTGCACGAGCTGACCCGAGGCCTGGATCTCTCGGCGTTCGTGATGTTTTCGTCGATGGCGGGCATCGTGGGCGCCCCGGGCCAGGGCAACTACGCGGCCGCCAACAGCTTCCTCGACGGCCTGGCGGGGTACCGCCGCGCCCACGGGCTGCCCGGCCTGTCGGTCGCGTGGGGCATGTGGGCCGAGGAGTCGGCCATGACCGGGCACCTGGGCGATCGGGACAAGGCGCGGATGAGCCGCGCCGGGCTGGCCGCCCTGTCCACCCGGCAGGCCCTCGACCTGCTCGACGCGGCGCTGCTCGCCGAGCCGCCCGTCGTCGTGGCCACCCGCCTCGACGCCGCGGCGCTGGCGCACGCCGGGGCCGCGCTGCCGCCGCTGCTGAGCCAGCTGGCCGCTCGCCCCGCCCGGCGGGTCCTCGATCCCACCGACATGGTGTCGTTGACGGGCCTGCGGGCGCGGCTGGACGGGCTGGACCCCGAGCGGCGGCGGCGCGAGCTGGTGGAGCTGGTGTGCGGCAACGCCGCCACGGTGCTGGGTCACAGCACCGCGGACGTCGACGCCGAGCAGGCCTTCGCGGACCTCGGCTTCGACTCGCTGACGGCGGTGGAACTGCGCAACCGGCTGAAAATCGCCACCGGGCTGACCCTTTCGCCGACGCTGATCTTCGATCACCCCACGCCGGCCGCCCTGGCCGAGCACCTCGACGGGCAGCTCGCCGCCGGGACCAGTGCCCGGCCGCCCGACCGCATGGCCCGCTTCGGCGACGTGGCCCGCGAATTGCAGGCGCTGCTGGACCAACCGGACTGGAGCCCCGGCGACAAGGCCCAGCTCGTCGCCCGGCTGGAAGGCCTGCTGAGCACCCTGGCCGGCCCGGCCCAACCGCCGCACCCCGACGACCCCGGCGACCCGTTCGACGACGACATCACCACCGCCACCGAAAGCCAGCTCTTCGCGATTCTGGACGAAGAGATCGGCCCCTAGCATGACGGACGTCGCAGTCATCGGTCTGGCATGCCGGTTCCCCGGTGCGGCCGGTCCGGGCGACTTCTGGAGTCTCATCCGCGACGGGCGCGAGGCCACCGAGTTGCCCTGGGACCCCGCGGAATTCGACGCCGACTTCTTCAACGTCTCGCCGCGCGAGGCGTGCGCGATGGACCCCCGGCAACGCCTGGCGCTCGAACTGGCCTGGGAGGCCTTCGAGGACGCGTTCGTGGTGCCGGAAACGGTGCGGGGAACGGCCGTTTCGGTGTACGTCGGCGCGATGGGCGACGACTACGCCGTCCTCGCGCTGCGCGACATCGCCGACCACCTCGACCACCACTCGTTCGCCGGCATCAGCCGGGGGATGATCGCCAACAGGGTCTCGTACGCCCTCGGGTTGCGCGGGCCCAGCCTGACCGTCGACTCGGGCCAGTCGTCGTCGCTGCTCGCCGTGCACCTCGCGTGCGAAAGCCTGCGGTCCGGCGAGTCGGAGCTGGCGGTAGCCGGCGGCGTGCACCTCAACCTGGCCGACGAAACGGCAATCCTGGAGCGCGAATTCGGCGCGCTGTCCACGTCGGGCCACACCTACGCGTTCGACCGGCGCGCCGACGGCTACGTGCGCGGCGAGGGCGGGGGACTGGTGCTGCTCAAGCCGGTGCCGGCGGCGCTGCGCGACGGCGACCGCATCCACGCGGTCATCCGGGGCAGCGCCGCGGGCCATGCCGGGCACACCGCCGCCGGCCAGACGGCGCCCTCGCTGTCCGGCGAGGCCGACGTGATCCGGCGTGCGCTCGCCGCCGCCGGCCTGGGCGTCGGCGACATCGACTACGTCGAGGCCCACGGCACCGGCACGAAGGCGGGCGACGCGGTGGAGGCCCAGGCGCTGGGCGAGGTGTTCGGCGCGCGCGAGCGTCCGGTGGACGTGGGCTCGGTGAAGACCAACATCGGCCACGCCGGCGCCGCCGCGGGAATCGCCGGTCTGCTCAAGGCCCTACTGGCCGTGCGACATTCGGTGCTGCCGCCGAGCCTCAACTACTCCGACGGCAATTCCGGGCCTGCGGGGCTGCGCGTCAACACCGCCGCGCTGCCCTGGCCGGAGGCCGGCCGCCCGCGCCGCGCCGGGGTGTCGTCGTTCGGCATGGGCGGCACCAACGCGCACGTCGTCGTGGAACAGGCCCCGGCGCAACCGGTTCCGTCCGCGGACGTGCGCGACGAGCCGGTCGCCTGGGTGCTGTCGGGCCGCTCGGGGCGGGCGCTGGCCAACCAGGCGCGCCGGCTGGCCGAGCGGGTCGCCGACGCGGAGATGAGCGCGGCGGACATCGGGTGGTCGTTGGTGACGACGCGCTCGGTGTTCGAGCACCGGGCGGTGCTGGTGGGCCGCGATCGCGGGGCGCTGACGCGGGGCCTGGCCGGTCTGGCGGCCGGGGAGCCGACCCCGGGTGTGGTGGTCGGCCGCGCCGGGCCGGCGGGCCAGACGGCGTTCGTGTTCCCCGGCCAGGGCTCGCAGTGGCCGGGAATGGGTCGCGAACTGCATCAACGATTTCCGGCCTTCGCCGACGCCTTCGACGAGGCCGCGGCGGCGATGGACGCCCACCTGCGGTCCCCGTTGCGCGAGGTGATGTGGGGCACCGACGCGGAGTCGCTGCGGCGCACCGAGTTCGCGCAACCGACGCTGTTCGTGCTGGAGGTCGCCCTGGCCTCGCTGTGGCGGTCCTGGGGGGTGACGCCCGACGTGGTGCTGGGCCATTCGGTGGGGGAGATCGCGGCGGCATATCTGGCGGGCGTGTTGTCGCTTCCGGACGCCTCGCGCGTCGTGGCGGCGCGCGGGGAGTTGATGGGCCGGTTGCCGGCGGGCGGAACGATGGTGGCCGTGAGCGCCGGCGAGGCCGAGGTGTCCCCGATGCTGACCGACGGTGTCGGCATCGCGGCCGTCAACGGGCCCAATGCCGTCGTGCTGTCCGGTGAACGAGCCGCGGTGGCCGCGCTGGCGGACCACCTGGCCGGCACCGGTCGGCGCACGCACCGGCTGGCGGTCTCGCACGCGTTCCACTCGTCGCTGATGGAGCCGATGCTCGACGAGTTCGCCCGCCGGATCAGCGACATCGAGCCGCGGCAGCCACGAATCTGTCTGATTTCCAACGTGTCCGGAGATCCGGCCGGTGCCGGTTACGGGTCCGCGCGGTACTGGGTCGAGCACGTGCGCCGGCCCGTGCGCTTCCTCGACGGCGTGCGCGCCGCCGAGGCCGTGGGGGTGACGGCGTTCGTCGAGGTGGGACCGGACGGCGGATTGACTGCGGCGGTGGACCAGTCGCTGACAACCGAGCGGCCGACGTCGACGGTCACCCTGCCCAAAGGGGGGCCCGAGGCCGAGTCGGCGCTGACGGCGGCCGGCCGGCTGTTCGCCTCCGGAAGGGACATCGACTGGCCGGCCGCGTTGGCCGGCTCCGGAGGCCGCCGCGTTGAGCTGCCGACGTACGGCTTTGCCCGCGAACGGTTCTGGCTGGGCGACGCGCGTGATGCGCTGCCCGCCAAAGCGACCCGGTCCCCGCACCTGGCAGAGCAGTTGCACGCCCTGCCGCCCGCCGAGCAACAGCGGCGGCTGGTCGAGCTGGTCTGCGAACACGCGGCCGCCGTCGCGGGGCATGCGGACGGCCGTGCCGTCGGCCGCGACCGCGCGTTCGCCGACCTCGGGTTCGACTCGCTGACCGGCGTCGAGCTGCGCAACCGGCTGACGGCGGCAACCGGGCTCGCCCTGTCGCGGACGATGATCTTCGACTATCCCACCCCGGCGGCCCTGGCCGACCGGCTGCGGCAGCAACTGTTCCGCGTGGACGGCGACGAATCGGACGAGGACAAGCTGTGGTCGTCGCTGCGCAGGATCCCGCTCGCGGAGCTCCGCAGAACCGGGCTGCTGGACAAACTTCTCCTGCTCGCCGGTGAGCCGGAAAGCGTTGCCAATGAACCGGTTACGGGTGACGACGCGATCGACTCGTTGAGCGCCGACGCCCTGATCGCGATGGCCCTGCACTCGACTGAAGAGGAGGGGAGACGATGAAATCCGCAGTCAATACAACACATGTCGAATACGTCAAACTTTTGCCCGCCCACTCCGAAGCGCTTAAACTCCGGGAATTGGCGAAAGTCCCGTTCGGGCCGGGATGCAAGCACGAGGGTTGGGCATGAGCGTCGTCGCGGGTGTGTTCGGAGCGTTGCCACCGCATCGCTATAGCCAGGGCGAGATCACCGACCAACTCGTCGAGTTCCCCGCGCTCAAGGAGCACGAGGCGATCGTTCGCCGGCTGCACGCCGCCGCCAAGGTCAACAGCCGCCACCTCGTCCTGCCGCTCGAGCGGTACCCGTCGCTCACCGATTTCGGCGAGGCCAACGAGATCTTCATCGATCACGCCGTCGAACTCGGCTGCCAAGCGTTGCTGGGCGCGCTCGACGAGGCGGGCCTGCGGCCCCAGGACATCGACATGATCGCCACCACCACGGTCACCGGCGTCGCGGTGCCGTCGCTGGACGCGCGGATCGCCGGACGGCTCGGCCTGCGCCCGGACGTGCGCCGCATGCCGCTGTTCGGGCTGGGCTGCGCCGCGGGCGCGGCGGGGGTGGGCAGGCTGCACGACTACCTGCGCGGCGCCCCGGACGGCGTCGCGGCCCTGGTCTCGGTCGAGCTGTGCTCGCTGACCTTCCCGGCGGTCAAGCCGACCGTCTCCGGCCTGGTGGGGACCGCCATGTTCGGCGACGGCGCCGCGGCCGTGGTCGCCGCCGGCGACCGTCGCGCCGAGCGGCTGAGCCCCGGCGGGCCCGACATCGTCGACTCCCGCAGCCGCCTGTATCCCGAATCGCTGCACATCATGGCCTGGAACGTCAGCCCGGCCGGGCTGCATCTGGTGATGTCCCCGGAGCTGACGAACCTCATCGACCGCCACCTGGCCGACGACGTCAGCCGCTTCCTGGGCGCCCACGGCCTGACGAAGGACGACATCGGTGCCTGGGTGGCGCATCCCGGCGGTCCCAAGGTCATCAACGCGATCGGCGACAGCCTCGAGTTGCCGCCCGACGCCCTCGAGCTGACCTGGCGCTCGCTGGGCGAGATCGCGAACCTCTCGTCGGCGTCCGTGCTGCACATCCTGCGTGACACCATCGCCAAGCCGCCACCCGGCGGCAGCCCCGGACTGATCGTCGCGATGGGCCCGGGCTTCAGCTCGGAGCTGGTGCTGTTGCGCTGGCGCTGAGCCGGCCCCTCATTCCAGCGCCTCCGACAATTGCAGCCAGCGACCCTCGTTTGAGGCGACCTCCTCTTCGAGCTCGCGCAACTCCTGGGTGAGTCGTGTGATCCCGACATGGTCGGACTGGTCGTGCCCGGCCAGTTCGCGGTGTTTGTCGGCGATCCGATCGGCCAGGCGCGCGAGCTGGCGGTCGACACCCGCCAGCTCCTTCTCCGCCGCCCGCCGCCGCGCCCCCGACATCCCCGCGGCCTCGGGGCGTGCCGGCGGGCCGGACGCGGGGGCCTCCGCGCCGGCCTCGCGGTTGGCCGCCAGCCGCAGGTACTCGTCGACGCCGCCGGGCAGGTGCCGCAACCGGCCGTCGAGGATCGCGTGCTGCTGGTCGGTGATTCGCTCGAGCAGGTAGCGGTCGTGGGAGACGACGATCAGGGTGCCCGGCCAGGAGTCGAGCAGGTCCTCCATGGCGGTCAGCATGTCGGTGTCGACGTCGTTGGTCGGCTCGTCCAGGAGCAACACGTTGGGCTCGGACAGCAGCGTGAGCATCAGCTGCAAGCGCCGTCGCTGCCCGCCGGACAGCTCGCCGACGCGCGCGGAGAGCTGGCCACGACCGAACCCCAGCCGCTCCAGCAGCTGGGCGGGCGTCACCTCGCGGCCCTCGACCTGGTACCCGCCGGGCAGCCTGCCCAGCACGTCGGCGATGCGGTCGCCGGCGAGGCCGGCCAGGGCGTCGCCCTGCTGGTCGAGCACCGCGAGCGCAACGGTCTTGCCGCGCTTGACCCGCCCGGTGTCCGGCGCGATGGTTCCGGCGATCAACCCCAGCAGCGTCGACTTTCCGGCCCCGTTGGCACCGACGATGCCGGTGCGCTCGCCCGGCGCGATCCGCCACTCGACGTCGCGCAGCACCGGGCGGCCGTCAAACGCGACCGACACGTCGAGCAGGTCGATGACGTCCTTGCCGAGCCGGGCGGTCGCCAGCTTGGCGAGTTCGACGGTGTTCCGCAGCGGCGGCACGTCGGCGATCAGCTGGTTGGCGGCCTCGATGCGGAACTTCGGCTTCGAGGTGCGCGCCGGCGCGCCGCGTCGCAGCCAGGCCAGCTCCTTGCGCATCAGGTTCTGCCGCTTGGCCTCGCTGGCGGCGGCCATCCGGTCCCGCTCGACGCGCTGCAGCACATAGGCCGCGTAACCGCCCTCGAACGGCTCCACGATCCCGTCGTGCACCTCCCACGTCGTGGTGGCCACCTCGTCGAGAAACCAGCGGTCGTGCGTCACCAGCAGCAGTCCGCCGGTGTTGCGCGCCCAGCGTTGCTTCAGGTGCTCGGCCAGCCAGGTGATGCCCTCGATGTCCAGGTGGTTGGTCGGCTCGTCGAGCGCGATCACGTCCCACTCGCCGACCAGCAACCGGGCCAGCTGGACGCGCCGGCGCTGGCCGCCGCTGAGCGTGGCTATCGTTGCTTCCCAACCGATGTCGGACACCAGCCCGGCGACCACGTCCCGCACCCGCGCGTCGCGTGCCCACTGGTGTTCGGCCGCCTCGCCGACCAGGGTCCAGCCCACGGTGCGGTCGGGCTCCAGGGTGTCCGCCTGGCTCAGCGCGCCGACCCGCAGGCCGCCGCGGCGGGTGACGCGGCCGGAGTCCGGCCGCAGCTGGCCGGTCAGCAGCCGCAGCAGGCTGGACTTGCCGTCGCCGTTGCGCCCCACGATCCCGATGCGCGCGCCGTCGTTCACGCCGAGCGTGACCGATTCGAATACCAGCTGGGTCGGATACTCGAGGCGGACGGCCTCGGCTCCCAATAGGTGCGCCACTGGCCCGACCCTACTGCCGCTATTCCAGGTTCAGCAGCGCCCGGTCGACTTCGCTTCGAGTGTCCGCCGACGCCTTGCTGGCCACCGCGTCCAGGAAGCGGCCGGCGAGGTCGCGCAGCTTCAGGTTGGTTTCCTGGGAGCGCCACACCAGGATGTCGAACGCCCGCCTTGCGGAGATCCCGTAGGCGGCCATCAGGACGCCCTTCGCCTGCTCGATCGTCGCGCGCGCGTCGGCGGCCGCCGACAGCACATTCTTGATGTCGGACTCCAGCGAGTCGGTGACGTCGACGTAGAAGCCGGACGTGCCGATCAGCTCTCCGTCGTCGTCGAGCATCCGGTCGCCCACGACGACCACGCACCGGGTGCGCCCGGCCGTGTCGATGATGCGATGCCGGCTGCTGAACGGCTTGCCCCGCAGGATCTGATCCAGGACGGCCGCCACGTGTTCGCGGTCTTCGGGATGCTTGTGTTGGAGCAGCAGGCCGGTGCTCGGCCGCACTTCTCCCGGCCGGTAGCCGTGCATGCGGGCGACGGCGTCCGACCACTCCCAGCGCTCGCTTTCCATGAAGAACTGGAACCTGCCGACCTTCTGCGGGTCGCCGAGACCGAGGACGAGGTCGACCGCGCTGCGCTCCTCCTCCTCGACGTCGGACATCATCGCCTCGGACGCCTCCGGCGAACCGTCCCGCGCGGAGTCCCCACCGCGTCGTCGCAAAGCCTCGTTTTCAGAGTTCACGGTCATCGCGCGCTGTCCTTCAGATCCGTAACTATTTCCTCCGCATACCAATGCCCACTTTCGCGCGAATCCATTCACGGCTCAGGATTTCCGGTAGCGCTCCGCGTCCGCCGCTTTGAGCTCGAGGCCCAGGCCCGGCCGGTGCTGATCCGGACGCAACGCGCCGCCCTCGGGCGAAAGGGCGCCGTCGAACAGCATGTGCTCGATGCGGTGATGATCGTGGAAGTACTCCAGGTGCCGCAGGTTGGGGATGGCGGTCGCCACGTGGGCGTGCAGGTTCGGCGCGCAGTGACCGGAAACGTCGACGTTGTTGGCGGCGGCCACGGCGGCGGCCCGCAGCCAGTCGGTGATCCCGCCGCAGCGGGTGACGTCGACCTGCAGGCAGTCGACCGCCCCGGCGGCGAGCATCCGGTTGAAGTAGGCCAGGTCGTAGCCGTACTCGCCGGCGGTGACGTCCGGCGTCACCTGGTCGCGGACCTCGTGCAGCCCGGCGAGGTCGTCCGACGAGACCGGTTCTTCGAACCACGTGACGTCATGATCGGCCATGGCATGCGCCACCCGGATCGCCTGTTTGCGCCCGTAGGCGCCGTTGGCGTCGACGTAGAGTTCGACGTCGGGCCCGATTACCCTGCGCGACAGCGCGATTCGATCGAGGTCGCGGCGTTCGTCGGAGCCCCACGATTCACCGATCTTGATCTTGACACGCGGGATCTTCCACTCGTCCACCCAGCGTTCGAGTTGGGTGCGGGTCTGGCGCTCGTCGTAGGTGGTGAAGCCGCCGCTGCCGTAGATCGGTACCGCGTCGTGCGCCATGCCCAGCAACCGGCACACCGGTAGGCCCAGCAGCTTGCCCTTGAGATCCCACAGCGCGGTGTCCACCGCCGAGATGGCGCAGGACACCAGCCCCGGTCTTCCGTTGTTGCGCATCGCCCGGACCATCCCCTGCCACCGCGCGGTGATGTCCAGCGCGCGGTGCCCGGTGAGCGTGCCGGCGAGCTTGCCGGTGATCAACTGCGCGCAGGCGCCGTCGGCGTAGGTGTAGCCGATCCCGCGCCGCCCGCCGCCGCTGACCTCGGCCAGCACCATCGTGGTCGACGACCAGGGCAGCGTGCCATCGGCTTCCGGTGCGTCGGTGGGGATTTCGTAGACCTGCGCGGTGACGTCGTCGATGGGTGCGTCGACGCTCATCGTGCCCACCGGCGCGCGGCGAGCCACGCGCCCAGCCCCGCGGCGCCGAGCGCGCCGGTGCCGCTGACGACCGGGTGCTGCGACGCCCACAGTTGCGGGCTCAGCGTGTGGGATTCGTCGTCGAAGCCGCCGTGCGCGCCGTGGTCGCTGCCGGCCTCCTGGTCGAGCGGGTGCCACAGGTTGTGCGGCCGTCCCGGGCTGACGTGCTCCCCGGTCTGCTGCGAGTCGTATCCGGTGCGGCCCAAGTAGCGGTCCAGCAGCGGCGCGACGAACTTCTGCGCCAGCAGCGTCACCATGGTGCTGTCGCCGACCCAATATTGTTTGCGCTCGGGATGATCGGCGGCATACACGACGCCGCGGGCGGCGACCTCCGGCTGGTAGATCGGCGGTACGGGTTGGGGATGGCGCGGCAGCCGGGACAGCACCCAGGAGAACTGCGGCGTGTTCACCGCGGGCATCTGGGCGACGGTGATCCGCACGTTCGAATGCTCGTGCAGCAGCTCGCAACGCACCGACTCGGTGAAGCCGTTGATCGCGTGCTTGGCGCCGCAGTAGGCGGACTGCAGCGGGATGGATCGCTGGCTGAGCGCGGAACCGACCTGCACGATGGTGCCGCGGTCGCGCGGCCGCATCTTGGCCAGCGCCGCCATGGTGCCGTGCACGTACCCGAGGTAGGAGACCTCGGTCACGCGCTTGAACTCCTCGGCGCTGATCTCGCTGAACGGTGCGAACACCGAAGTGAACGCGACGTTCACCCAGACGTCTATGGGGCCGAACGTCGCCTCGGTCTCGTCGGCGGCGGCGACGACGGCCTCGTGGTCGGCCACGTCGGTGGGGATGGTCAGCGCCTTGCCACCGCCGGATTCGACGTCACGGGCCGCGCCGTCCAGGCCGGCGGCCCCGCGGGCGAGCAGGGCCACGTTCGCCCCGCGCTGCCCGAACAGTTGGGCGGTGGCGCGGCCGATGCCGGCGCTGGCTCCGGTGATTACCACTGTCTGCGTCATCGCGGCTATCTCCTTTCGTTTCAGCAGTGATGGGCGTCGTCGGCGAGGGTGGCCGTGCATTCCAGCATCAGCGCGTGTGTGAAGGCCTGCGGCAGGTTGCCGCGGAGCTGGCGCTGCCTGATGTCGTATTCCTCGCAGAACAGTCCGGGCGGTCCGCACGCCGCGCGGTTGCGTTCGAACCAGCGCATCGCGCAATGGGCATGTCCGAGTTGGTGTTCGGCGAGCGCCATCATGAATCCGCAAAGCAGGAAGGCCCCCTCGGCGTCGCCGAGGTCGCGCTCGTCGTGCCGGAAGCGGTAGACGAACCCGTCGTGGCAGAGCTGATCGCGGACGGCGTCCAACGTGGCCCGGGTGCGCGGATCGTCGACGGGTAGGGCCCCGCGCACGGGCGCCAGCAGCAGCGACGCGTCGACCCCGGTCAGCCGCGGGCTGCGTTGCCAGTAGCCGCCCTGCGGGTGCAGGCTGCTGGCGGCGGTGTCGGCCAGGATGGTGTCGGCCAGCGACGCGCAGGCGGTGATCTCTGGGCCACCGCCGGCAACCTTGGCGATGGCCCGCAGCCCGGCCACACACGCCAGGCGGGACTGCGTCCAGTGTTCGTTGTCGATCTCCCAGATCCCCGCATCCGGCTCGCGCCAACGCTTTTCGATCGCGCCGATGGCGGCCTGCGCGGCGCGCCACCCTTCGACGTCCAGCCGGCCGACGTTGCCTGCCCACGCCAGCAGCTGCAGCGCCTCGCCGAAGACGTCGAGCTGGAATTGCTGGTTGACCCAGTTGCCCACCTTGTCGGTGCCCCCGGGGTAGCCGGGCAGGTCGAGGGTTTCCTCGCTGGGCACGCTGGCGCCGGTGATGGTGTAGGCGGGCTTGAGGTCGGGGCCGTGTTCGAGCAGCCGGGCGCCGACGAATTCGACCGCGCGGTCCAGCAATTCGTTCGCGCCGACGGTGGCGGCGGCGATGCCTGCGTACACCTGGTCGCGGATCCACGCGTAGCGGTAGTCGTAGTTCTGGTTGGTGTGCGCGCGCTCGGGCAGGCTCATCGTGGCGGCGGCGACCATGCCGCCGCCGCTGCTGGTCAGGCCGCGCAGCACCGCGTAGGAGTGCCGCGCGTCGCGGGGCGCGATGGTGCCGTTGAGCTCGGGCATGCTGCGGTGCCAGGAGGCTTCCGTTGCGTCCCAGGTGATGTCGGGATCGGGCGGTTGGCCGGGGAGTCCGCGTTCGGAGAGCTCCAGCACGAAGTCGTGCTGACCGCCCTCGTCGACGGTGACCTCACAGGTGAGCAGGTCACCGTGTCCGTGCGCCGATTTGACGACGCGCGCGTCGCAGCCGCCGCGCCACCGCCACCGCAACCGCCCCGATTTGCCGGTCCATATTCCGTCGTCGAAATTCAGGTCGCCCGCGCCGTGCCGGCCGAACGCGGCGCTCGGCTGCAGCAGCACCCGCACCCGCGCGGTCCCGCGGCAGCCCATGAGGCGGCGCAGCAGCACCACGCGGTCGGGGTCACCGGGGAAGGCCAGCGCCTCGCGACATTCGATGATGCCGTCGCGGGTGATCCACCGGTCGCGCCAGATCAGGCTGCCCGGCTCGTAGAATCCGCCCCACACGTGCCGCACGTCGGTCGGAGTGATCGCGTACACCCCGTCGCCCCCGATGAGATTCGAGAACACGGCGTCGGAATCCCACCGCGGCGCGCACATCCACGCGACGTCGCCCTGCGGCCCGATCAGCGCGCCCCGCTCGCCGTCGGCGAGCAGCGCGTACTCGCGCAGCACCCGGGGCGAGAACGTGGCGTCGAGGTCGATCCTGCGGTCAGCCACGGATCCCGGCCTCCGATCGCCGCGGCGCCGGGACGTCGCTGCGGATCTTCCCGGTCGCCATCCGCTCGGCCAGCCGCGAGGCCAGCGCCATGATCGTCAGCGCCGGGTTCGCCGAGCCCTGCGTGGGGCACACCGAGCCGTCGGCGAGGAACAGGTTCGGCACGCCCCACACCCGGTGGTCGGAGTCGACCACCGAGTTGTCCGGCCGGGTACCCATCCGGGCGCCGCCGATCAGGTGGGCGAACCGCTGGATGGTGAGCACATCCTGGGCGCCGGCGGCGTGCAGGATGTCGCCGATCACCTTGGTGGAGTAGGCCATGTTGGCCTTGTCGTTGTCGCACAGCGTGTAGTCGAACCGGGCGATCGGGAGGCCGTACGGGTCGGTCTCGTCGGCGACGGTGACCCGATTGTCGGGACGCGGCAGCAGCTCGTTGAGCACGCCGATGGTCGCCCAGTGGTTGTAGTCGCGCATGTACTCGCGCAACGCGCGGCCCCAGTGCCCGTCGGCCATCACGTGCTCGGCCCATCCGATGGGCATGGGCGACACGGTCTGGATCGAGAACCCGCGGGCGAACCCCCGCGACGGGTCGGTCTCGTAGAACTGCTCCGAGGACACCTCCGGGGGCGGGGCCTTGTACATGCGGATCTCGTCCGACCACCGGCCCGCGGACTGCGTGGCACCCTGCACCATCACGTAGCGGCCGACCTGATCGTCGTTGTTGCCCAAGCCGTTCGGGAAGCGGTCGTCCGCCGAATTCAACAGCAGGCGCGGCGTTTCGATGGAATACCCCGCGATCGCGACGACCTTCGCCCGTTGCAACCGTTCGGTGCCGCCGATCTCGTCGTAGTAGACGACCCCGCGCGCGGCGCCGCTCTCGTCGAGCTCGACGCGGGCGGCCATGCAGTTGGCGCGGATCTCCACCGCGTGCGCGAGCGCGTCGGGCAGGTGCGTGACGTACGGGCTGGCCTTGGCGTTGACCTTGCAGCCCTGCAGGCAGTAACCGCGGTAGATGCAGTGCGGCCGGTTGCCGAAGGTGCCGTTGACGATGCCGACGGGCCCGACCCGCATCTCGATGCCGAGCTGCATCGCCCCGCGCCACAGCTTGGCGGCGGCGCCGGAAATCGGGTGCGGGGAGAAGGGATAGCGGTGGGGATGGCCCCACGGCCAGTTCTGCCCGGCCACCGGCAACTCGAGCTCGATGCGCTCGTAGTGGGGGCGGACGTCTTCGTAGCGGATCGGCCAGTCCGTTCCGACCCCGTCGAGGGTGTAGGTGTGAAAATCGCTGGGATGGAATCGCGGGGTGTAGCCGGCGTAGTGGACCATCGAGCCCCCCACGCCTCGCCCGGAGTTGTTCTTGCCCAGCTCGATTGGGTCGTCGCCGCCGATGATGCGCTTCTGGGTCCAGTACAGGGAGTGGGAGCCGGCCTCGTCGGACACCCAGTCCTCGTCCGGGTGCCAGAACGGGCCCGCCTCGAGGATCACCACCCGCCAGCCGGCGCGCGCCAGCCGTTGCGCGAGCACCGACCCGCCGGCGCCCGCGCCGACGACCACCAGGTCGACCTCGTCGCCGTCGTCGTAGCGCCGCATGGTCTTTTCACCGGGCAGGTCGCGGGAATGCACGTCGAGCAGGAACCGTGATTCGTTGTCCTTCGGCCCGACCGCACCCTTGAGCAGTCCGCGGAGTCGGTCGCCCATCACAGTTCACCGTTTCGGACCACGCGGACCGGGTCCTCGTCCGTGGCGCCCGGGGTCTCGAACGGTTCGCGCGCGGAGGCGGGGCCGGTGGCGCCGCCGAGGCGCATGAAGCCGCGCGGATAGGCGGGGCCGCCGAACCCGATCTCGTTCCACGCCCAAGGGTGGGAGTAGAAGCCGGACAACGTCATTCGCATGCACACCGACCACGCGCGTTTGACGTTCAGACGCTCCCAGGCGCCGCCGTCCAGGTCGCCCTGCGCGAACTGGTCGACGATCGCCTCGCGGGTCTCGGGGTCGGCGTCGGCGAATGACGACTTCCCGTACCGGCGGGACGCGGTCTCGTCGAGGCCACGCAGCACCAGCCGCCAGGTGTCGCGGTCGTCAGGCATGCCGGCGTACTGGTAGCCGTCGAGGCGCCCGTCGGCGAGCTTGGAGTCGACCGACTCGGGCACGGGCACCCGCGGCTCACGGTCCTGGGCCAGCACCGTGTCGCAGAACGCGCGCAGGCACGGCTCCTCGTCCGGGCCGAAGAACCGCAGCGGGCCGGGCGGTTCCAGCCGCGCCAGCACCACCTTCTTAGTGGCCTCGTCCCACGAGTCGGTGGTTTCCAGAACGTCGTAATCCGGGTAACGGCCGATCATTTGGGGTGTGATGCCCCGGCGTTGCTTGGGAAGCCAGGACGGGTGCGGGGGCTGGCGATCGGGGCGTAGGTTGGGCAGGTGGTCGGGGCGAGAGGTGTCGGCCATCGCGCTCAGCCCCGGAATCGCTCGCGCCGCAGGATCGATGCGAGCAGGCCCATCCCGCCGACCATGCACATCAGCCCGGGCGCCGCGATGGGCGGCCCCATGGGCACGTTGTAGGACGCGTTCTTCCACCCGCCCGGCTTGCGCGCGACCCCGCGGGCGTGCAGGTATTCACCCATCAGGCCGTTGGCGGTGTAGATGCCCGCGGTGATCGGCAGCCAGAGCTTGGCCCAGCGCCGCGAGAACACCCCGCCGATCCCGGCGACCACCACGGGCGGCGTCACCACGATCGGACTCCACATCCACTTGTTGCCGAAGCTGGCCTTGTAGTGCTCGAAATAGATCTCCGCCGTCGTGACGACGGCGGCGATGGCCGTCAGGCCGGACAGCGAGCGTTCGAAGCGGCCGTGGGCCACGTCGTACAGCGCCCGCTCGGTGAGCTGTTGTGCCTCGCCGGTTCGCCGTCCTCCGTTGCCTAACAACAACATTGGTTTCCCTTCCTGGCTCGTTGGTTCACCGAGCTACCGGCTCGGTCTCGATTTCTTCGCGAACTGCCTGGCCGCGGCCATGGGGCCGGGAATGCCTTGATGAGTCGTCCGCACCAAACGGGGCCGGTCCTCGTAGCCCATGCGTCACCTCACTTTTGGACCGAAACACACTCTGGCGACCACCGCGCGATGACGAATCGCGCTGACTGCCCAGAGAACTGGAAGCGCCCAGCTGTGTGTTTCAACCGAGGTGGTCCCGACGACGCGTCGTGACCGAAGCGCATCCGGTGCGTACCCGATTCCCGTCGGGGTAAACAGTCCGATCGGTGTCGGGTCGGGGCGTCGAGGTCTCCGCTCGGTTGGTCGGTGGCGCGTGGCATACTCGAACACATGTTCGAATATGCCGAGGCGTCGCGGTGGTCGCCGGAATCGGCGGTGCTGCTGGATCGGGTGCGCGAGGCCGGGCGTGCGGAGGCGCGGTCGGCCGCGCAGCGTTTGGTGGCGGTCGGGGATTTGTTGGTGTTGCGCTGCCGGGATTCGGGGGAACAGGCGGACTGGGCGGCCGATGCGTGGCAGGCGGTCGCCGCGCAGGTCGGTGCGGCGCTGGGATGCAGTGTGGCGATGGCGCACAGCTATCTGCGGTATGCGATGGCGCTGCGTGAGCGGCTGCCGCGGGTGGGTGAGGTGTTTCGGGCCGGCGATATCGACTATCGGGCGTTTCAGACGATCGTGTTTCGCACCGATCTGATCACCGACGCCGACGCGTTGGCGCGGGTGGATGCGCGGCTTGCGGCGTTGCTGTCGCGGCGCCCGTCGCTGACCCGGGGCGGGTTGAGCGCGGCGGTGGATCGGGTGGTGGCGTTGGTGGACGCCGACGCGGTGCGCCGGGCCAAGGACGCGATCGCCGAGCGGTTTGTGGACGTGCAGGCCAACGAGTCGGGGATGGCCTGGCTGACCGGCAGCGTGTTCGGCGCCGACGGGGAGGCGCTGGATCGGCGCCTCGATGAGCTGGCGCGCGGCGTGTGTGGCGCCGATCCGCGTAACCATCGCCAGCGGCGCGCCGATGCGCTGGCGGCGTTGGCGGCCGGGGCGGACCGGTTGCGCTGCCAGTGCGCCACGCCGGGGTGCGCGGCGGCTGAGCGCGCTCCCGGCCATGTGGTGATCCATGTGGTCGCCGAGCAGGCCACCGTCGCCGGCCACGGCGCGGTCCCGGGCGTGGTGCCCGGCTACGAGGGACTCCTGCCCGCCGAGGTCGTCGCCGAGTTGGCCGGCTCGGCCAAGCTGGTGCCGCTGAACCCGCCGACGCAGGCCGAGCCGCGCTACACCCCTTCGGCCGGGCTCGCCGATTTCGTGCGGTGCCGGGATCTGACGTGTCGGGCGCCGGGGTGTGATCGCCCGGCCGTCGACTGCGATATCGACCATACGATCCCCTATGCCGAGGGTGGTTCGACGCATCCGTCGAACCTGAAAGCCTTGTGCCGCCAACATCATTTGCTCAAGACGTTCTGGGGGTGGCGCGACGAACAGCTGCCCGACGGCACGCTGATCTGGCGGCTGCCCGACGGGCACACCTACGTCACCACCCCGGGCAGCGCGTTGCTGTTCCCCACGCTGTGCGCGCCCACCGGCGACCCGCCGGTCACCCCCGTGCCCGCCGAGCGCTGCGGGCAGCGCACCGCGATGATGCCGCTGCGCACCCGCACCCGCGCCCAGAACCGGGCCCAGCGCATCGCCACCGAACGCCACCACAACCGCCAGGCCCGGCTGGCCACCCCACCCGCAACCACCCAAGCCGCACCCCCCGGACCCGCGCCCCCCGACGACGAACCGCCGCCCTTCTGATCGCGGGTCAGACGGTCTTGGTGACGCCGACGTAGGACAGCACGACGTCGGATTCGTCGGTCATCTGGGTCAGCGTCGCGTAGGACCGGATGAACGACTGGCCCACGCACCCGTCGATCTTGACGTGGAAGCCGGTGACGATGACCCGCGGATTCGCGCCCTTGAAATCCTTCCTGGCCACCGGAACGACGACTACGACGCCGGGCTTGAGGCCCACGGTGACCACCCCGTTGAGGGGCACGGTGACCAATGGCACCGCTATGGGCGTACCGGCGCCCAGGCCCGCGATGCCAATCCCCGGGCTGACGCCGGCGCTGCCCGCGATGGTGACGCCGTTGGACGTGCTCATGTCGATTCCGCAGCCGATCTCGTAACCCACCTCGAGGAGGCCGTGAGGCTCTTCGAGTCCCTCCAGCGAGGCGAAGAAGGTGCCGCGGGAGAGGTATTCGCGGGAGGAGACCGCGGTGGTCAGCGGCGCGATCGGGACCTGCGACTCGTCCCTCGCCCCCAGCGTCAGGTCCCAGCCTTCGGGCGTCGTGTACGTGACCGGATCGGACGAGGGCACCACCCCCTCGTCCGGCGCGGCCGCAGCGGTGGCGGCGGCGTTTTCCGTGTCGGGATCGGCGGCCGCCCGGGGCGCCATGACCGCCGACATGACGGCACACAACGCGAGGATCGAAGCGCGACGAACGACCACTGCTACCGGCCACACGTGCGACACCGTATGTACCGCCCGATTCCGCTCGCGAAATTTGCTGGCCCACTCGGCAAAGTCGTTGTTTGTTCGTAACCGTTACGGGATGTAGGTGCGGAATTCGAGGGATGGCCGCTGCGCTGGTCCTGCCGGTAGAATCGGCGCATCGGTAACCAGAGCCCGGGGAGGGCGGCGATGAAGACCCACCTGCGCGCTCGTGGACTCCTCGCCGGCGCGGTCACTGTCTTTGCCCTCACGGGCGGCACCGGCGTAGCCCACGCGGATCCCGACCCCGTCCTGCCGCCGGCGCCGGGCATCATCAATCAATTGGTGACGTCGACCCCGGCGTTGTCTCCCGACACGGCCGACGAAAACGGTCCCGCAATGGGCTCCAACGCGGTCGGGATGGTCTGCGAGAACCAGTTCGCCCACTGCCGGTAGGCCCGTCTCGCACCCTCGATGATCGTGTCGCTCGTCCGGCCGCGGGCAAATCACCTGGCCAGGACCGCCGGGGCCCCCCGGTGTGCCATGATGTCGGAGCTGTCAAGACATAGGGGAGCGGCCGTGGATCTCAACTTGTCGATTGTCACGCGACCGGTCGAGCGCCTGATCGCTACGGCGCAGAACGGGCTGGAGGTCGTCCGGCTGGGGGGCTTGGAAACGGGCAGCGTCCCATCGCCGTCGCAGATCGTCGAGAGCGTACCGATGTACAAGCTCCGGCGGTACTTCCCGCCGGACGTCCGGGGGGACAAGCCGCCGGTCGGCCCGCCGGTGCTGATGGTGCACCCGATGATGATGTCGGCGAACATGTGGGACGTCACCCGCGAGGAAGGCGCGGTGGGCATCCTGCACGCCAACGGGCTGGACCCCTGGGTCATCGACTTCGGCGAACCCGACAAGGTCGAGGGCGGCATGCGCCGCACCCTGGCCGACCACATCGTCGCGCTCAGCCAGGCCATCGACACGGTCAAAGAGGTCACCGGCAGCGACATCCACCTGGTCGGCTATTCGCAGGGCGGCATGTGGTGCTACCAGGTCGCCGCCTACCGCCGCTCGAAGAGCCTGGCCAGCATCGTCACCTTCGGTTCGCCGGTGGACACCCTGGCCGCCCTGCCCATGGGCATCCCGCCCAACTTCGCCGCTCCCGCCGCCAACTTCATGGCCGACCACGTCTTCAGCCGGCTGGCGATCCCCAGCTGGATGGCGCGCACCGGCTTTCAGATGCTCGACCCGCTCAAGACGGCCAAGGCGCGGGTGGATTTCGTGCGCCAGCTGCACGACCGCGAGGCGCTGCTCCCGCGCGAACAGCAGCGCCGATTCCTCGAGCGCGAGGGCTGGATCGCGTGGTCGGGCCCGGCGATCTCCGAACTGCTCAAACAGTTCATCGCGCACAACCGGATGATGACGGGCGGGTTCGCCGTCAACGGCCAGATGGTCACGCTCACCGACATCACCTGCCCGGTGCTGGCCTTCGTCGGCGAGGTGGACGACATCGGCCAACCGGCCTCGGTGCGCGGCATCCGGCGGGCCGCCCCGGACGCCGAGGTTTACGAATCCACCATCCGCACAGGGCATTTCGGCCTGGTGGTGGGATCGAAAGCGGCGCAACAGAGCTGGCCGACCGTCGCCGCCTGGGTGAAATGGCTGTCGACCGGCGGCGACAAGCCGGACGGCATCGACCTGATGGCCGACCAGCCCGGGGAGCACACCGACAGCGGCGTCGCGCTGAGCTCGCGGATCACCCACGGCATCGGTGAGGTCTCCGAGGCGGCGCTGGGCATGGTGCGTGGCGCCGCCAACACGGTGGTCGCGGCCAACAAGTCGATGCGCACCCTGGCCGTCGAAACGGCCCGCACGCTGCCGCGTCTGGTCCGGCTGGGACAGATCAACGACCACACTCGCATCTCCCTGGGCCGCATCATCGACGAACAGGCCCGCGACGCCCCGCAGGGCGAGTTCCTGCTGTTCGACGGCCGCGTGCACACCTACGAGGCCGTCAACCGCCGCATCAACAACGTCGTCCGCGGCCTGATCGAGGTCGGCGTGAGGCAGGGCGACCGGGTGGGCGTCCTGATGGAGACGCGGCCCAGCGCGCTGGTGGCCATCGCCGCGCTGTCCCGGTTGGGCGCGATCGCGGTCGTGATGCGGCCGGACGCCGACCTGGCCGCGTCGGTCCGGCTCGGGGGAGTGACCGAGTTGCTGACCGACCCCACGAACCTGGGGGCGGTGCTGGCGTCCGACCGCCAGGGGCTGCGGCAAGTGCTGGTCCTCGGCGGCGGCGAGGCGCGGGACCTGCACCTGCCCGACGACAGCGACGTCATCGACATGGAACGGATCGACCCGGACGCCGTCGCGCTGCCCGGGTGGTACCGGCCCAACCCGGGACTGGCCCGGGACCTGGCGTTCATCGCGTTCAGCGCGGCCGGTGGCGAGCTGGTGGCCAGGCAGATCACCAACTACCGCTGGGCGGTGTCGGCCTTCGGGACCGCCTCGACGGCCGCGCTGGACCGGCGGGACACCGTGTACTGCCTGACCCCGCTGCACCACGAGTCGGCGTTGTTGGTGAGCCTGGGCGGCGCGGTGGTCGGCGGCACCCGCATCGCGCTGTCCCGCGGCCTGGACCGCGACCGGTTCGTCCAGGAGGTCCGGCAGTACGGCGTCACGGTGGTGTCCTACACCTGGGCCATGCTGCGCGAGATCGTCGACGACCCCGCGTTCGTGCTGCACGGCAACCACCCGGTGCGGCTGTTCATCGGTTCGGGCATGCCGACGGGGCTGTGGGGCCGGGTCGTGGACGCGTTCGCGCCCGCCCATGTCGTCGAGTTCTTCGCCACCACCGACGGACAGGCGGTGCTGGCCAACGTGTCCGGTGCCAAGGTCGGCAGCAAGGGCCGTCCGCTGCCCGGCGCGGGGCGCATCGAGCTGGGGGCCTACGACGTCGAGCACGACCTGATCCTGGAGAACGAACGCGGCTTCGTCCAGGTCGCCGAGCCGAAGCAGGTCGGGGTGTTGCTCGCGGCGTCCAACGGCCCGATCGACCCGTCGGCGTCGGTCAAGCGGGGGGTCTTCGCCGCCGGCGACACCTGGATCTCCACCGAGTACCTGTTCTACCGAGACGACGACGGCGACTACTGGCTGGCGGGCCGGCGCGGCTCGGTGGTCCACACCGCGCGCGGCCCGGTGTTCGACGAGCCGGTCACCAACGTGCTGGGCGGCATCAACGGCGTCGACCTCGCGGTCACCTACAACGTGCCGCTGGGCGACCGGGAGGTCGCGGTCTCGGCGGTTACGCTGCTTCCCGGGGCCAGCATCACGGCCGCCGACCTGACCGACGCCGTGGCCAAGATCCCGATCGGCGTGGGTCCCGACATCGTCCAAGTCTGTCCGGAGATGACATTGAGCGCGACATACCGTCCGACCGTCAGCGCGCTGCGCGCGGCCGGCATCCCCAAGCCGGGCCGCCAGGTCTGGTACTTCGACGCCGAGGGCAATCAGTTCCGGAAGCTGACCTCCGGCGTCCGGTCCGAGCTGAGCGGTCGCGCCGATGGTTGACGACGCCCTGCTGAGCATCCTGGTCTGCCCGGCCGACCGGGGTCCGTTGCTGCTCGTGGATGACGAGTTGCTGTACAACCCGCGGTTGCGGCGCGCCTACCGCATCGAGGACGGCATCCCGGTGCTGCTCGTCGACGAGGCGCGCGACGTCGACGACGACGAGCACGCGCGGCTCATGGCACGAGGCCGTCCGGCAGATCCCCGGTGAGGTAGCGCTGCAGGTTCGGTGCGATGGTCTGCGCGACCTGCTCGGCGGGCAGCGACGCGAACGGCTCCAACTGCAGGATGTAGCGCGCCATCACCACGCCTACCAACTGCGACGCCACGAACTGGACGCGGATGAACCCGCTGCCGGGTGGATTGTCAACGCGCGGGCCAACTTCAACCGCGATGACGTCCTCGATGAACGTGCGGAACAGGTCGACCTCCGAGCCGGCCAGAATGGACCGCAGGGTGGCGATGAACCCGGTGCCGAGGTCGGAATCCCACAGCGGCAACAACATCGACGGCAGCCGGTAGCCGACCTCCTCGATGGGCACGTCGCGCAGCGGGCCGATGATGTCCATCGGGTCGATCGGGACGTGGACGGCGGCGGCGAACAGTTTCTCCTTGGTGCCGAAGTAGTGATGCACCAAAGCCGAGTCCACGCCGGCGGCCGCCGCCACCGCGCGGATCGACGTGTTGGCGATGCCGTTGGTGGCGAACAGCTCCCGGGCGCTGGCCAGGATGCGGTTGCGGGTGTCGGAGCTGCCGGCGGGGCGCCCGCGCCGCCGCCCGGTGTTGGTCGACGCCACTAGGACCCTCCGTGGCGACCCGCCGCGCCCGGTCCCCCGCAAGCGGGAGGTGCCCCCATCGCCGCGCTTGCGATCGCCACTAGGGAGTCCGTCGCCGCAGCGTGGCGGCGGCCAGGCACAGCGACGCGAGCGCGAACGCCAGCACGACGACGATGTCCCGCACCGCGACGTGGGTCAGCTGCGGGTGCGCGCCCACCTGCTGCAGGGCCTCCAGCGCGTAGCTGGCCGGCATCGCGTTGCTCACCCACTCCAGCCAGTGCGGCATCAGCGCCCGGGGCACGATGATGCCGGCCAACAGCAGCTGCGGCACCATCACCAGCGGGATGAACTGCACGGCCTGGAACTCGGTGCGCGCGAAGGCGCTACACAGCAGGCCGAGGCCCACACCGAGGACGGCGTTGACGATCGCGATCACGAACACCCACGCCGGGCTACCCGCGGTGTCGAAGCCGAGCAACCAAAACGACACGACGCACGCCAGGATGGCCTGTGCCGCGGCGGCCGTCGAGAAGGCGGTGCCGTAGGCGATCAGCAGGTCGAACCGGCGCAGGGGAGTGGTCAGGATGCGCTCCAGCGTGCCGGATGCGCGCTCCCGCTGCATCGTGATCGCCGTGATGATGAACATCACGAACAACGGGAAGAGACCCAGCAGGATCAGGCAGGCGTTGTTGAACGGCGCCGGCGTGCCCGGCCGGTGCGGCGCGTTCTGAAACATGAAGTACATCAACGTGATCACCAGGACCGGGACGAACAAGATCATCGCGACGCTGCGGTGGTCGGCCGCGAGCTGGCGCAGGATCCGCGTCGTGGTGGCGGCGTATCCCTTGAGCCCTAGCCGGCCTGGCGCATGGTGTTGCGCTTGATGATGGACAGAAACGCGTCCTCGAGTGACGTGCATCCGGTGTCCTCTCGTAGTCGGGCCGGGGTGGTATGCGCGAGCAGGTGACCGTCGCGCATCAGCATCAGGTCGGCGCAGTGATCGGCCTCGTCCATGACGTGGCTGGACACCAGCAGCGTGGTTCCGGCGCGGGCGAGGTCGGTGAACTGCTCCCACAGGTCCGCGCGCAACACGGGGTCCAGGCCGACCGTCGGCTCGTCGAGCACCAGCAGGTCGGGGCGGCAGACCAGCGCGCACGCGAGCGACACCCGGGTACGCTGCCCGCCGGAAAGGTTGCCGCAGAAGGCGGTCCGGTGATCGGCCAGCCCGACCCGCTCGATCGCGGCGTCGGCGGCCTGGCGGCCGAAACCGTACAGCGACGCGAAGTACCGAACGTTGTCGACGACGCGCAGGTCGTTGTAGATGGTCGGGTCCTGCGGCAGGTACCCGACCCGGCGGTGCAGCGACGCCGACCCGGCCGGATGGCCGAGCACGCTCACGGTGCCGGAGGTCACGAGCTGAGTCCCGACGATGCACCGCATCAGCGTCGTCTTGCCGCAACCGGACGGGCCGAGCAGGCCGGTGATGCTGCCCCGCCCGATCTGCACCGAGAAGTCGTGCAGGGCGGGGCGTTTACCGCGGATGACACGCAGGTGATCGATCCGGACGGCAGGCGCTGCGATTAATTCATCACACGATGAAGTCATCATGTGATGAATATCGTCCCCCCGGGTGGGCGCTGTCAAGGGGTCTACGGGGAGCGTTCGTCCGGTCCGGGGCGGCGCAACGGCAGGTGTCCGTGCACACCCTCGGCGTAGGCGGTCTCGGCGTGCTGCGTGAGGTCGACGCCGGTGGTCTCGTCCTCCGCGCTGAGCCGGAAGCCCATCACCCGGTCGATCACCTTCGCGAGCACGAACGACACCGTGAACGCGTACACGGCGACGACGACGATCGCGATCGACTGCTTGCCCAGCTGGCCCAGGCCGCCCCCATAGAAAAGGCCCCGCGGACCCGACGTCATGACCGCCGTGGCGAGCAGCCCGATGAGCGACACCCCGACGACGCCGCCGACGAAGTGCACGCCGACCACGTCGAGCGAATCGTCGTAGTTGAGCCGAAACTTGGCGCTGATCGCGAACGAACACACGACGCCGGCCGCCAGTCCGACGACGGCCGCGCCGAGGGTGTTGACGGTCCCGCACGACGGCGTGATGGCGACCAGCCCGGCCACCACGCCCGACGCCGCGCCGAACGTCGTGGGCCTGCCGTCACGGATCTGTTCGACCGTAAGCCAGCCGAGCATGCCGAGGCAGCCGGCGACGAGCGTGTTGAGGAAGATCGCCGCGGCGGTCCCGTTGGCGGCCAGGGCCGAACCGGCGTTGAACCCGAACCAGCCGAACCAGAGCAGGCCGACACCCAGCAAGACCAGCGGCAGGTTGTGCGGCCGCATGGCGTCCTTCTTGAAGCCGATGCGGGGGCCGAGCACCAGCGCCAGGGCCAGCGCGGAGGAGCCGGAGACGATCTCGACGACGAGGCCGCCGGCGTAGTCGAGCACGCCCAATTTGGCCAGCCAACCGGCGGGCCCCCATACCCAGTGGGCGACAACCGAATACACGACGATCGTCCACACCGGGACGAACACCATCCAGGCGGCGAACTTGGCGCGGTCGGCGATGGCGCCGCTGACCAGCGCCGCGGTGATGATCGCGAACGTGACCTGGAACGTCGCGTACAGCAGTTCGGGGACCGCGCCGTGGGCGGTGTCCGGGGTGATGCCCAGCATCCCGACATGCCTGAGGTTGCCCAGGAACCCGCCGGCCCCATCCTCGGAGAACGCGATCGTGTAGCCGACCAGCAGCCACGCGACCGTGACCAGCGGGATGGAGATGAAGCTCATCATGATCATGTTGAGCACCCCGGTGGTGCGGACCATCCCGCCGTAGAAGATCGCCAGGCCCGGGGTCATCAGCAGCACCAACGCGGTGCTGGCCAACAGCCACGCGGTGGCGGCGGGGTCGATCGGATGCATGACGTGCTCCTTTGCTGCTGCCAAGACACCGGGATACTGCCATGAAAGTGCTGCCGGTACGTTCGGTGGGTGGCCGCAAGCCAGCTGCTCGTCGACCCCGTCGCGGCGGCGCATCGGCTACTCGGCGCCACCCTCACCGGGCGCGGCGTGCGCGCCGTCGTCGTCGAGGTCGAGGCGTACGGCGGCGTTCCCGACGGTCCCTGGCCGGACGCGGCGGCCCACTCCTACCGCGGCATCAGCGGCCGCAACGCGGTGATGTTCGGGCCGCCCGGCCGGCTCTACACCTACCGCAGCCACGGGATCCATGTCTGCGCCAACGTCTCGTGCGGGCCGGACGGGACCGCCGCGGCCGTCTTGCTGCGGGCCGCCACCCTCGAGGACGGCACCGACGCGGCGCGCGCCCGGCGCGGCGAGCTGGTTCGCGCCGCCGCGCTGGCGCGCGGCCCGGGCAACCTGTGTTCGGCCCTGGGAATAACGATGGACGACAACGGAATTGACCTCTTCGACCCGGCCAGCCCGGTGACCCTGGAACTCAGCGAGCCCCTGACCGCCGTGTCCGGTCCCCGCGTCGGGGTCAGCCAGGCCGCCGACCGGCCGTGGCGGCTCTGGCTTGCCGGCCGCCCGGAAGTGTCGGCCTACCGGCGCAGCCCGCGCGCGCCCGCCCCCGGGGCCAGCGACTAGCGAGCGGCGACCTACACCCGCGCGGGGGCGACCGCGCGAAACGCGGGGTCCACCCGGCGCGCCAGCAGGATGAAACTCACCGCCAGCAGCGGCGCGACGGCGCTGTAGATGGCTGCCGGCGTGGCCATTTCGACGCTGTTGAGCAGCTGGGGGCTCAACGCGACGCCCATCGCCACCACGGCGTTGTGCATCCCGACCTCCAGGCTGACCGCGACGGCCTGTGGCGGGGCCAGCCGCATCAGGCGCGGCGCCAGATAACCGACGGTCAGGCTCACCGCGCAGAACGCGACCACGGCTCCGCTGAGCACGCCGAGGTTGTGCCACAGCGTCTTTCGTCCCCCAACGACGGCCGCGGCCACGGCGAGCACCAGCAACGTGATCGCGGCGATCCGGACCGGCTTCTGCAGCCGGCGGGCCAGCTCGGGAAAGCGGTGGCGGATGGCCACCCCGATCGCGATCGGAACGAGGATGAGGCCGATCACCGCGAGGAACTTGTCCGGCTGCAGCGGGAGGAACCGCCCCTCGCCGAGGAACCAGGTCATCGCCACCGCCAGGATCGCGGGGATGGCGACGATCGACAGCACGGCGTTGATCGCGGTCAGCGTGAGGTTGAGCGCCAGGTCGCCGTTGAACAGGTGGCTGAGCAGGTTCGACATCGTGCCGCCGGGGGTCGCCGCCATCAGCATCAGCCCGACCGCCAGGTGGGGCTCGAGGTGGAAGGTCTCCGCGATCACCAGGCACAGCGCCGGCAGCAGCAACGCCTGGCAGGCGAGCGCGACGACCAGCGGTTTGCGCAGCGTGGCGGCCCGCTTGAAGTCGTCGACGGTGAGCGTCAGCCCGAGGGCGAGCATGATGACCACGACGACCAGCGGCCAGTATCGGTTGTCCATGACGCTCCGCGTGGTAGGTGCGGGTACGGGGGAAGGCGAGGGCGCGACGATGCGCCGCGCCGTTAGCTTGCCTTATCCGGCGGCGCAGGAGCGAATCGCCGCCGCCCGAGCGACTAAAGTCGGCGGCGATGTCTTCCGGAATCCTTGACGAGCTGGGCTGGCGCGGGCTGATCGCGCAGTCCACCGACCTCGGCGCGCTCGCCGCCGAGGCGCAGCGCGGGCCGGTGACCGTGTACGCCGGCTTCGACCCCACGGCGGCCAGCCTGCACGCCGGCCACCTGGTGCCGCTGCTGGCGCTGCGTCGGTTCCAGCGCGCCGGCCACCGCCCGATCGTGCTCGCCGGCGGCGCCACCGGCATGATCGGGGACCCGCGCGACGTCGGCGAGCGCACCCTGAACGAGGCGGACACCGTCGCCGAATGGACGGAGCGAATCCGCGGCCAGCTGGAGCGCTTCGTCGACTTCGACGAGTCGCCGACCGGCGCGGTCGTCGTCAACAACCTCGACTGGACGGCGCCGTTGTCGGCCATCGAGTTCCTGCGCGACCTCGGCAAGCACTTCTCCGTCAACGTGATGCTGGACCGCGACACCGTCCGGCGGCGGCTGGAGGGCGAGGGCATCTCCTACACGGAGTTCAGCTACATGCTGCTGCAGGCCAACGACTACGTCGAGCTGCACCGCCGGTACGGCTGCGCGCTGCAAATCGGCGGCTCCGACCAGTGGGGCAACATCATCGCCGGCGTGCGCCTGGTCCGCCAGAAGCTGGGTGCGACGGTGCACGCGCTCACCGTTCCGCTGGTGACCGCGGCCGACGGCACCAAGTTCGGCAAGTCCACCGGCGGCGGCAGCCTATGGCTGGACCCGGCGATGACCACCCCGTACGCCTGGTACCAGTACTTCTTCAACACCGCCGACGCCGACGTGATCCGGTACCTGCGCTGGTTCACCTTCCTGTCGGCCGACGAGCTCGGCGAGCTGGAACAGGCCACCCGAGAGCGCCCGCAGCAGCGGGCCGCCCAGCGGCGGCTGGCCCGCGAACTGACCGTCCTGGTGCACGGAGAGGCGGCCACCGAGGCGGTCGAGCACGCCAGCCGGGCGCTGTTCGGGCAGGGCGAACTGGACCGCCTGGACGAGGCCACGCTGGCGGCGGCGCTGCGCGAGGCGTCGGTCGCCGAGCTGAAACCCGGTGGCGCGGACGGGATCGTCGACCTGCTGGTGTCCAGCGGCCTGTCCGAGAGCCGCAAGGCGGCGCGCCGCACCATCGGCGAGGGCGGGGTCTCGGTCAACAACGTCCGGATCGACAGCGAGGAATGGGCGCCGCAGCCCTCGGACTTCCTGCACGGCCGGTGGCTGGTGCTGCGCCGTGGCAAGCGCACCATCGCCGGGATCGAAAAGGTCTAGCGATCGCACCCGCAAAACGCGTTGGTGCGCAAATCTTTACCGCACCGTGCCGCGCCTGTGATCCCCATTGGCCAGGGTGGTCACGGTGATATCCCTGAGGCGTGCGGAATGGGCCCTGCTGCGTGTCCTGGGGGTGAGCGCCTGTCTGGCGGGGTTGGCCGCCCCGCTGGCCGCGCCCGTCCGCGCCGACATGCGGGGGAACGCCTTCCTGATGGCGCTCACCAACGCCGGCGTCAGCTATCCGCATCCGGCCGGCGCCCTGGCGCTGGGCCAGTCGGTGTGCCCGATGCTCGTCGAACCGGGCCAGTCCTTCGATTCGGTCGCCGCCGAAATGGAACAGCGCAGCGGCCTGGGCTACGAGTCGGCCGGCCTGTTCACCATCGTCGCCGTCGCGAACTTCTGCCCGGCGGTGATAGCGCCGCTGCTGCAGAACCGGCTCACGGCGTACTAGCGCTCGGGGTCCCCGTATCCTCGGCTGCGTGGTCGACGACAGGCAGCGGCAGCGGGGCGAACGGCGCCCGCGCCCATCCGGCAGCTGGTCGGGCCCCGGCCGCGCGCGGCCGGCCCAGCCGCAGAAGCCCGTCGACGACGGCCGCCGCACGCCGCAGCCCGGTCCGCCGATACCGCCGGGCGTCGAGGCCCGCCAGCTGGCGCCCGAGATCCGGGGCGAGCTGAGCACGCTGGACCGCGCCACCGCCGACGCGGTGGCCCGCCACCTGGTCGCCGCCGGCGAGCTGCTCGACGAGGACCCTGAGGCGGCGCTGAGCCACGCCCGCGCGGCGCGCGCCCGGTCCAGCAGGATCGCCGCGATCCGTGAGGCGGTCGGCATCGCCGCCTACCACTGCGGCGACTGGACCCAAGCGCTGGCGGAGTTGCGCGCCGCCCGCAGGATGGGCAGCAAGTCCAACCTGCTCGCGCTGATCGCGGATTGCGAACGTGGACTGGGCCGCCCGGAGCGGGCGATCGAGCTGGCGCGCGGGCCGGAGGCGGCCCAGCTCACCGGTGACGACGCCGACGAGCTGCGCATCGTCGCGGCCGGCGCGCGCGCGGACCTGGGACAGCTCGAGCAGGCGCTGACGGTGCTGTCCACGCCGCAGCTGGATCCGGGCCGCCAGGGTTCGACGGCGGCCCGGTTGTACTACGCCTACGCCGACACCCTGTTGGCGCTGGGCCGCAACGACGAAGCGCTGCAATGGTTTTTGCGCTCGGCGGCCGCCGACGTCGAAGGCGTCACCGACGCCGAGGACCGGGTCAGCGAGCTCGGCTGAGATGACCAGCATTGCGCGCCAATATGATTGCCTGCTGCTCGACCTCGACGGGACGTTGTTCCGCGGGCGGCGGCCCACCGAGGGTGCCGTGCAGGCGCTGGCCGAGGTGCGCAGCCGGGCGTTCTTCGTCACCAACAACGCGTCGCGCAGCGCCGCCGAGGTGGCGGCGCACCTGAACGAACTCGGCTTCGCCGCCACCGCCGACGACGTCGCCACCAGCGCCCAGAGCGCGGCCCGCCTACTGGCCGGACAGCTGCCGGCGGGGTCGCCGGTGCTGATCGTCGGCACCGACGCCCTGGCCGACGAGGTCGCCGCCGTCGGGCTGCGCCCGGTGCGGCGGTACGACGACGACCCGGTCGCCGTCGTCCAGGGCCTGTCCATGACCATCGGCTGGCCGGACCTCGCCGAGGCCGCGCTGGCCATCCGGTCCGGCGCGCTGTGGGTGGCGGCCAACGTCGACCCGACGCTGCCGACCGAGCGGGGCCTGCTGCCGGGCAACGGGTCGATGGTCGCGGCGCTGCGCGCGGCCACCAGCGCCGAGCCCCAGGTCGCGGGCAAACCGGCGCCCGCGCTGCTCACGGACGCGGCGGCCCGGGGCGACTTCCGCGCGCCGCTGGTGGTCGGCGACCGGCTGGACACCGACATCGAGGGGGCCAACGCGGCCCAGCTGCCCAGCCTGATGGTGCTCACCGGGGTCAGCTCCGCGCGGGACGCGGTGTACGCCGACCCGGCGCACCGGCCCACCTACATCGGCCACGACCTGCGCGCGCTGCACGCCGACGGCGAGCGCCTCGCGGTCGGGCCCCAGCCGGGCTGGCGCGTCGAGGTCGGGGAGCGGGCCGTGACCGTCAGCGCCGACGGGCCCGACGACGGTGATGGCCTCGCGGTCGTGCGGGCGGTCGCTGGCGCGGTGTGGAACGCCGGTTCGGACGGGGAACCGATCGGCATCGAGGCCGGCGACGCGCGCGCCCGCGAGGCGCTGCAGCGCTGGTCTCTGGGCTAGCGTAGGAGCGCAATGACTATCGATCCAGAACAGATTCGCGGCGAAATCGACGCGCTGCTCGCCCGGCTGCCCGAGCCCGGGACCCCGGAAAGCCCCGACAACCAGCCCTCGCTCGCCGAGCTCGAAGAGATCGCGCGCCGCCTTTCCGAGGCGCACGACGTGCTGCTGGCCGCGCTGGAGTCGGCGGAGAAGGGCTGAGTGCCCGCATGTCACGCCGCGCTCGCGTCGACGCCGAGCTGGTCCGCCGCGGCCTCGCGCGGTCGCGCCAGCAGGCCGCCGAGTTGATCGGCGCCGGGCGGGTCAGCATCGACGGGCTGCCGGCGCGCAAGCCGGGCACCGCCGTCGCCGTCACCGCGGCCCTGACGGTCGCCGACGACGGCGAACGGGGCTGGGTGTCCCGCGGCGCCCACAAGCTCATCGGCGCCCTGGACGCCTTCGGGATTCCGGTCGCCGCCCGGCGCTGCCTGGACGCCGGGGCGTCGACGGGTGGGTTCACCGAGGTGCTGCTGGACCGCGGGGCCGCCGAGGTGGTCGCCGTGGACGTCGGCTACGGCCAGCTGGCGTGGTCGCTGCGCTGCGACCCGCGCGTCGCGGTCGTCGAGCGGACGAACGCCCGCGACCTGTCGCCGGAGGCGATCGGCGGGCCGGTCGACCTCATCGTGGCCGACCTGTCGTTCATTTCGCTCGCCAGCGTGTTGCCCGCGTTGGCTGGATGTGCTTCGCCCACCGCGGATATCGTTCCCATGGTGAAGCCGCAGTTCGAGGTGGGCAAGGGCCTGGTGGGGGCCGGCGGCGTGGTGCACGACCCCGGCCTGCGCGCCGATGCCGTGCTGGCCGTGGCGCGGCGCGCGGGCGAGCTCGGCTGGCACACCGTCGGGGCCACCGCCAGTCCGCTGCCCGGCCCGTCGGGCAACGTCGAATACTTCCTGTGGTTGCGCGCCCAGACCGATCGGGGATTGGCGGATGAGGAGTTGGTGGCGGCCGTGCGGCGCGCGGTGAACGAGGGGCCCCAGTGATCGAACATCGCACGGTGCTGATGGTGGTGCACACCGGTCGGGAAGAGGCCACCGAGACCGCGGCCCGCGTGCAGAAAACGCTGGGCGACAACGACATCGCCCTTCGCGTCCTGTCCGCCGAGGCGGTTGACCGCGGCTCGCTGCACGTGGCCCCCGACGACATCCGGGCGATGGGCGTCGAAATCGAGGTGGTCGACGCGGACCCACAGGCCGCCGACGGCTGCGAGCTGGTCCTGGTGCTCGGCGGGGACGGCACGTTCCTGCGCGCGGCCGAACTGGCCCGCAACGCCGGGATCCCGGTGCTGGGCGTCAACCTGGGCCGCATCGGGTTCCTGGCCGAGGCCGAGGCGGAGCACATCGACCGGGTGCTCGACCACGTCGTCGCGAAGGACTACCGGGTGGAGGACCGCCTGACGCTGGACGTGTCCGTGCGAGCGGGCGGCCGCGAGATCGAACACGGCTGGGCGCTCAACGAAGTCAGCCTGGAGAAGGGCCCGCGGCTGGGCGTGCTGGGCGTGGTCGTCGAGATCGACGGCCGGCCGGTGTCGGCGTTCGGGTGCGACGGGGTGCTGGTCTCGACGCCCACCGGGTCCACCGCCTACGCGTTCTCCGCGGGCGGCCCGGTGTTGTGGCCCGACCTCGAGGCAATCCTGGTGGTGCCCAACAACGCTCACGCGCTGTTCGGCCGGCCGATGGTCACCAGCCCCAACGCCACCATCGCGATCGAGATCGAGGCGGACGGGCACGACGCCCTGGTGTTCTGCGACGGTCGCCGGGAGATGCTGATCCCGGCGGGCAGTCGGATCGAGGTGCGGCGGTGCGACACACCGGTGAAGTGGGCGCGGCTGGACAGCGCGCCGTTCACCGACCGGTTGGTGCGCAAATTCCGGTTGCCGGTCACCGGGTGGCGCGGGAAGTAGATGCTCACCGAAATCCGCATCGAGTCGCTGGGCGCGATCAGCGCGGCGGTCGGTGAGTTCGACCGCGGCCTGACCGTGCTGACCGGGGAGACCGGCACCGGCAAGACCATGGTGGTGACGGGGCTGCACCTGCTCGGCGGTGCCCGCGCCGACGCCACCCGGGTGCGGTCGGGAGCCGACCGCGCCGTCGTCGAAGGTCGTTTCACCACAACCGATCTCGACGACGCTGCGGTGGCGCACCTGGACGAGATGCTGGACGCCTCGGGGGCCGAGCGCGACGAGGACGGCAGCGTCATCGCGTTGCGCTCGGTCAGCCGCGACGGGCCCTCGCGGGCCTACCTCGGCGGCCGCAGCGTGCCCGCCAAGTCGCTGGGCGACTTCACCGCCGAGCTGCTCACCCTGCACGGGCAGAACGACCAGCTGCGGCTAATGCGGCCCGAGGAGCAACGGGGTGCGCTGGACCGGTTCGCCAAGGCGGGCCCCGCCCTCGAGCGCTACCGCAAACTGCGCGACGCCTGGCTCACCGCGCGGCACGACCTCAGCGACCGCCGCAACCGAATGCGGGAACTCGCCCTGGAATCCGATCGACTCACCTTCGCGCTCAACGAGATCGACACCGTCGACCCGCAACCGGGCGAGGACGACGCCCTGGTCGCCGACATCCTGCGGCTCTCCGAATTGGACACGCTGCGCGAGGCCGCGGTCACCGCGCACGCGGGGCTCTCCGGGGCGCCCGATGACGCCGACGCCTCCGGGCACAGCGCCGCCGACAGCCTGGGGCGGGCCCGGGCCGCCCTGGAGTCGACCGACGACCCCAAGCTGCGGGCGCTGGCCGGGCAGGTCGGCGAGGCGCTGACGGTGGTCGCCGACGTGGCCGGCGAACTGAGCGGCTTCCTGGACGACCTGCCGGTCGACGCCAGCGCCCTGGAGGCCAGGCTGGCCCGGCAAGCCGAGCTGCGCACGCTGACCCGCAAGTACGCCGCGGACGTCGACGGGGTGCTGCTGTGGGCCCGCGAGTCGCGGGAACGCCTGGCCCAACTCGACGTCTCCGAGGAGGGCCTGACCGCGCTGGCGGCCCGGGTCGACGAGCTCGCGCGTGAATTGGGCCAAGCCGCAGCCGATCTCAGCGGTATTCGGCGCAAGGCCGCCAAGCGGCTCGCCAAGGAGGTCACCGCCGAGCTGTCCGGGCTGGCGATGGCCGACGCGCAGTTCAGCATCGACGTGAGCAACGACGCCGTCACCGACAACGACCCCGCCGCGCTCGCGCTCGGGTCGGGCGAGCTGGCCCGGGCCGGCGCCGACGGCGTCGACCAGGTCGAGTTCGGGTTCGCGGCGCACCGCGGTATGGACCAGCTGCCGCTGGCGAAGAGCGCCTCGGGCGGCGAGCTGTCCCGGGTGATGCTGGCGCTGGAAGTGGTGCTGTCCGCATCGGCGGCGGGCACCACGATGGTGTTCGACGAGGTCGACGCCGGCGTAGGCGGCCGGGCCGCGGTGCAGATCGGGCGCCGGCTGGCGCGGCTGGCGCGCACGCATCAGGTCATCGTCGTCACGCACCTGCCGCAGGTTGCGGCGTACGCCGACGTGCAACTGGTGGTGCACGGCGCCGGGCCCAAGGGGACCAGCGTGGTGCGGCGGGTCACCGGCGACGAGCGCGTCGCCGAGCTGGCGCGGATGATGGCCGGGCTGGGCGAGTCCGACAGCGGCCGCGCGCACGCCCGCGAGCTGCTCGACGCGGCCCAGCGCGACGAGATCTAGCCCGGCTTCCCTCGCGAGCGACCGTGTTTGCACACCGACACGCCGCATAACCCGTACATATGGGGACCCTCGCGCGACGCGGCCGCAGCCAAGCCGTGACGAGCCTGTTACTGCTGGGACACTAGATAACTTCTGAGGCTGATGTTACGGCGCGCCTCCACCCCTCCTTCGGGCATCACGGACAGAATCGCCCCCATGAAGATGTCAGGCCTGTTAACCCGCAACACCGCCCGGCCGGGTCTTGTCGGCACCGCCAGGGTGGACCGGAACATCGACCGATTGCTGCGCAGGGTGTGCCCCGGCGACATCGTGGTGCTCGACGTCCTGGATCTGGACCGCATCACGGCGGACGCCCTGGTGGAGGCGGATATCGCCGCGGTCGTCAACGCCTCGCCGTCGGTGTCGGGCCGCTACCCGAACATGGGTCCGGAGGTGCTGGTCAACAACGGGGTCACCCTGATCGACGAGACCGGGCCCGACATCTTCAAGAAGGTCAAGGACGGCGCCAAGATCCGGCTGTACGAGGGCGGGGTGTACTCGGGTGACCGCAGGCTGGTCCGCGGCACCGAGCGCACCGACCACGACATCGCGGACCTGATGCGGGAGGCCAAGACCGGGCTGTCCGCGCACCTGGAGGCGTTCGCTGGCAACACGATCGAGTTCATCAAGAGCGAGAGCCCGCTGTTGATCGACGGCATCGGCATCCCCGACATCGACGTCGACCTGCGGCGCCGGCACGTGGTGATCGTCGCCGACGAGCCCAGCGCCGAGGAGGACCTGAAGTCCCTCAAGCCGTTCATCAAGGAGTACCAGCCGGTGCTCTTCGGCGTGGGTAGCGGCGCGGATGTGCTGCGCAAGGCGGGGTATCGGCCCCAAGTCATCGTGGGCGACCCCGACCACATCAGCGCCGACGCCCTCAAGTGCGGCGCCCAGGTCGTCCTGCCCGCCGACGCCGACGGCCACGCCCCCGGCCTGGAGCGCATCCAGGATCTCGGCGTCGGGGCGATGACCTTTCCGGCCGCGGGCTCGGCGATCGACCTGGCCCTGCTGCTGGCCGACCATCACGGCGCCGCTCTGCTGGTGACCGCGGGCCACACCGCCAACATCGAGACGTTCTTCGACCGCACCCGCGCGCACAGCAACCCGTCGACCTTCCTGACCAGGCTGCGGGTGGGGGAGAAGGTGGTGGACGCCAAGGCCGTGGCCACCCTGTACCGCAACCACATCTCCGCGGGCGCCATCGCGCTGCTTGCGCTGACGATGTTGATCGCCGTCATCGTCGCCCTGTGGGTGTCGCGCAGCGACGGCGTGGTTCTGCACTGGGTGAGCGACTACTGGAACCACTTCTCCCTCTGGGTTCAGCACTTGGTGACGTAGGGCCCACGATGATCTCGCTACGTCAACACGCGTTATCGCTGGCCGCCGTCTTCCTGGCGCTGGCCGTGGGGGTCGTGCTCGGTTCCGGCTTGCTGTCCGACACCCTGCTGTCCAGCCTGCGTGACGAGAAGCGGGACCTGCACACCCAGATCGACGGGCTCAACGACCAGAAGAATGTGCTGAACGAAAAGCTCAGTGCAGCAAACAGTTTCGACACCCAACTGGCCGGCCGGATGGTGCACGACGCGCTGGGCGGCAAGTCGGTCGTGGTGTTTCGCACCCCGGACGCCCAAGACGACGACGTCGCCGCGGTGACCAAGGTCATCGGTCAGGCCGGTGGCGCGGTGACCGGGACCGTGTCGCTGACGAACGAGTTCGTCGAGGCCAACTCCGCGGAGAAGCTGCAGACCGTGGTGAACTCCTCGATCCTGCCGGCCGGTCAGCAATTGAGCACCAAGCTCGTCGACCAGGGTTCGCAGGCCGGCGACCTGATGGGCATCGCCCTGCTGATCAACGCCAACCCCGCGGTGCCGCCGGTCGAGGAGGCCCAGCGCGACACGGTGCTGGCCGCGCTGCGCGACACGGGATTCATCACCTATCAGCCCACCGAGCACATGGCCGCGGCCAACGCCGCGCTGGTCGTCACCGGCGGGTCGTTGCCCCAGGACGCCGGCAACCGGGGCGTCAGCGTCGCCCGGTTCGCCGCGGCCATGGCGCCGCACGGTTCGGGCACCCTGCTCGCCGGGCGGGACGGTTCGGCGACGGGGGCCGCGGCCGTCGCCGTGACCCGCGCCGACGCGGCGATGAACTCCGCGGTCAGCACCGTCGACGACGTCGACACCGCGCCCGGGCGGATCACCGCCGTGCTGGGATTGCACGACCTGCTGGGCGGCGGACACGCCGGTCAGTACGGCACCGGTCACGGCGCCACGTCGATCACGGTGCCCCAGTAGCGGGCGTGTTTCCACGGCGCCGCGGTCGTGGATGTTAGGGTGGGTTTCCGTGGGTCGGCAGGCCCAACTAGTTATTCGCTAGCAACATTTGACGCCCTGCCCGTCTTCACGGAGGCCGCCTGTGCGAAAGCACCCGCAAACCGCCACCAAGCACCTCTTCGTCAGCGGGGGCGTCGCCTCCTCCCTGGGTAAGGGTCTCACCGCCAGCAGCCTCGGTCAGCTTCTGACGGCCCGCGGCTTGTACGTGACGATGCAGAAGCTCGACCCGTACCTCAACGTGGACCCGGGCACGATGAACCCGTTCCAGCACGGCGAGGTCTTCGTCACCGAGGACGGCGCCGAGACCGACCTCGACGTCGGCCACTACGAGCGGTTCCTGGATCGCGACCTGTCCGGGTCGGCGAATGTCACGACGGGGCAAGTGTATTCGACCGTCATCGCCAAGGAGCGGCGCGGCGAATACCTCGGCGACACGGTTCAGGTGATCCCGCACATCACCGACGAGATCAAGCGCCGGATCATGGCGATGGCCGAGCCGGACGCGCAGGGCAACCGCCCCGACGTGGTCATCACCGAAATCGGCGGCACCGTCGGCGATATCGAGTCGCAGCCGTTCCTGGAGGCGGCCCGCCAGGTCCGCCACGACCTGGGCCGGGAGAACGTTTTCTTCCTGCACGTCTCGCTGGTGCCCTACCTGGCGCCGTCGGGCGAACTCAAGACCAAGCCCACCCAGCACTCGGTGGCCGCGCTGCGCAGCATCGGTATCACCCCGGACGCGCTGATCCTGCGTTGCGACCGGGACGTCCCCGAGGCGCTGAAGAACAAGATCGCGCTGATGTGTGACGTCGACATCGACGGCGTCATCTCCACCCCGGACGCCCCGTCGATCTATGACATCCCGAAGCGGCTGCATCGCGAGGAACTCGACGCCTATGTGGTGCGCCGGCTCAACCTGCCGTTCCGCGACGTCGACTGGACCGAGTGGGACGACCTGCTGCGCAGGGTGCACGAGCCGCACGAGACCGTGCGAATCGCGTTGGTGGGCAAGTACGTTGAGCTCTCTGACGCCTACCTGTCGGTCACCGAGGCGCTGCGCGCCGGCGGGTTCAAGCACCACGCCAAGGTGGAGATGCAGTGGGTGGCCTCCGACGGCTGCGAGACCGCGGCGGGCGCGGCGGCCGCGCTGGGCGACGTGCACGGCATCCTGATCCCGGGCGGCTTCGGCATCCGCGGGATCGAGGGCAAGATCGGCGCCATCCGGTACGCGCGCTCGCGCGGGCTGCCGGTGCTGGGCCTGTGCCTGGGACTGCAATGCATCGTGATCGAAGCGGCCCGCTCGGCGGGGCTCGACCAGGCGAACTCGGCCGAATTCGATCCGGACACACCGGATCCCGTCATTTCCACGATGGCCGACCAGGTCGACGCGGTGGCGGGGCAGGCCGATCTGGGCGGCACCATGCGGCTGGGCGCGTATCCCGCCGTGCTGCAACCCGATTCGATCGTGGCCCGCGCGTACGACACCACCGGGGTGTCGGAGCGGCACCGGCACCGCTACGAGGTGAACAACGCCTACCGCGACAAGATCGCCGAGAGCGGCCTGCGATTCTCCGGAACGTCGCCCGACGGGCACCTGGTGGAGTTCGTCGAATACCCGCCGGAGGTGCACCCGTTCATCGTGGGGACCCAGGCCCACCCGGAACTCAAGAGCCGGCCCACCCGGCCGCACCCGCTGTTCGTCGCGTTCGTGGGGGCGGCGCTGGACTACCAGTCGGGTGAGCTGCTTCCGGTGGAGATCCCCGAGCACGGCTCCAACGGCAACCAGCAGCGGGACAGCGTCGGCCAGTCGTTCCCTGAGCCCGCGGCCCGTGGCTGAGCACGTTTTCGAGACGGCGTCGTCCGAAACGCTGTACACCGGCAAGATTTTCGCGCTGCGCAGCGACCACGTCCGGATGCCGGGCGGGGCCACCGCGGTTCGCGAGGTCGTCGAGCACTACGGCGCTGTCGCCATCGTGGCCGTGAACGAGCACAACGACATCGCGATGGTCTACCAATACCGCCACGCCTTCGGCCGGCGGTTGTGGGAGCTGCCGGCCGGGCTGCTCGACGTGGCGGGGGAGCCGCCGCAGCAGACGGCGGCCCGCGAGCTGCAGGAGGAGGTCGGGTTGCGGGCCGGCACCTGGCGGGTGCTGGTCGACCTGAACTCCGCCCCGGGCTTCAGCGACGAGTCCGTGCGGGTGTACCTGGCCACCGAGCTGACCGAAGTGGCGCGGCCGGAGGCGCACCACGAGGAAGCCGACATGACGATGCGCTGGATTCCGGTCGCCGAGGCGGTCCGCCGGGTGTTCACCGGCGAGATCGTGAATTCGATTGCCATCGCCGGGATCCTGGCCGCGCACGCCGTCACGGAAGGGGTGGCGGAACCGCGGCCGGTGGACAGCCCCTGGCCCGACAAGCCCACGGCGTTCGCCGCCCGGAAGGCCGCCCGATGACAACGGCGGTCCTGGACACCCAACTGCAGGGCTACCTGGATCACCTCACCATCGAACGGGGCGTCGCGGCGAACACCCTGAGCTCCTATCGCCGCGACCTGCGCCGCTACACCAAGCACCTGTCGGACCGCGGAATTCACGACCTGGCGAAGGTCGGCGAGGACGACGTGAGCGAGTTCCTGGTGGCGCTGCGCCGCGGCGACCCCGACGCGGGAACCGCCGCGCTGTCCGCGGTGTCGGCGGCGCGGGCCCTGATCGCGGTGCGCGGCCTGCACCGGTTCGCCGCCGCCGAGGGGCTCGCCGAGCTGGACGTGGCGCGGGCCGTGCGGCCCCCGGCACCGGGCCGCCGGCTGCCCAAGAGCCTGACCATCGACCAGGTGCTGGCCCTGCTGGAAGGGGCGGGCGGCGACAGCGCGTCGGACGGCCCGCTCACGTTGCGCAACCGGGCGCTGCTCGAGCTGCTGTACTCCACCGGCGCGCGGATCTCCGAGGCGGTCGGCCTCGACGTCGACGACATCGACAGCCGGGCCCGCTCGGTGCTATTGCGCGGCAAGGGCGGCAAGCAGCGACTGGTGCCGATCGGGCGGCCCGCCGTGCAGGCGCTGGACGCCTACCTGGTGCGTGGCCGCCCGGACCTGGCCCGCCGCGGCCGCGGGACACCGGCCATCTTCCTCAACGTGCGCGGCGGGCGGCTGTCGCGGCAGAGCGCCTGGCAGGTGCTGCAGGACGCCGCCGAGCGCGCCGGGATCACGTCGGGCGTCTCGCCGCACATGCTGCGGCACTCGTTCGCCACCCACCTGCTCGAGGGCGGCGCCGACGTCCGGGTGGTGCAGGAGTTGCTGGGACACGCCTCGGTGACGACGACGCAGATCTACACGATGGTCACCGTGCACGCGCTGCGCGAGGTATGGGCCGGCGCCCACCCGCGCGCGCAGTAAGCGCGTCAGCCCACGAACTCGGACACCAGCACGAGGTCGGACACCAGCGACTGGTATTCCAGGTGCGCCTTGTGCTCGACCGTGTTGAATTGCGTGCCCTGCTGCTGTCGCATGTAGGCACGGTACTTCGGCGCGCCCGGCACCCGGACGTTGTCGGCGACCACGATCGCGCCCGGGCGCAACCAGCCGCGCGCCGTGATGCTGTGCAGGTCGTCCAGGTAGGCGTCCTTGTCGTGGTCGAGGAACAGAAAGTCGAGGGCGCCGGCCGCGAACCCGTGCTCGCCGGCCAGCAGGTCCAGCGTGCGTCCGTCGTCGCCGATCGTGCCGACGACGCAGGTCACCCGGTCGGCGACGCCGGCGTGGGCCCAGATCCGCCGGGCGTTGGCGGCGTTGGCCTCGGCGAGTTCGACCGAATACACCTTGGCGTTCGGGGCGGCGCGGGCGATGCGCAGCGCGCCGTATCCCACGTAGGTGCCCAGCTCGAGTGCGACAGCCGGGGCGGCGCGGCGCACCGCTGCGTCGAGGATCTGCCCCTTCTCGTCGCCGACGTTGATCAGCATCGACTTCTCGTAGGCGAACTTGTCGATGGTGGCCAGCACGTCGTCGATGTCGCCGGCCTTGGCGTTGCGCAGTACGTAGTCGACCGCGGCGGCCTCGCGTCCGTCGCCGATCTGACCGGTCGTGGTGATGTTGCGCGCCCCGGTCGCCATCCGCCAGACCGACCAGCGCAGCAGGGGAATCCGTCGCTTGAGATCCATGACGACACAGTAGTGCGGACAGGTGTCGGGCCGCGGGCTCCGAGATGGCCACCAGGGTCGTCGCGGGGCCGGCGACCGCGACCCTCGCGGCAATCTCGGCGCGGCGCCGGCGCCCCGAGATCGCCCGCGGCATCGACTGTGAAACCCGCCCACCAGCTTCCTGGTGATGCTGCTGTGACAGCTGTTAACGATCACCGCCGCCAGCCGCGCTACCAGCGCAAATCCGGCGAAATTGGCTGGTGAATTGCCTGCGGGTCGCCCGGCTTCCGCGCGCGCACCCGTTAGACTTTCGGTCGATGTTCACCTCCCGAACACCCCCGCCATGATGACCGAGCAGCCGGACAGCGGCGTCGAGCTCGGTCTGACCGGGCGGCCGCCGCGGGCGATCCCGGAACCGCAGCCGCGCACCTCGCACGGCCCGGCCAAGGTCGTCGCGATGTGCAACCAGAAGGGTGGCGTCGGGAAGACCACGTCGACCATCAACCTGGGCGCGGCGCTCGCCGAATACGGCCGGCGGGTGTTGCTGGTGGACATGGACCCGCAGGGCGCACTGTCCGCGGGGCTCGGCGTCCCGCACTACGAGTTGGAGAAGACCATCCACAACGTGCTGGTCGAGCCGCGGGTGTCGATCGACGACGTGCTGCTGCAGACCCGGATCAAGCACATGGACCTGGTGCCCAGCAACATCGACCTGTCCGCCGCCGAGATCCAGCTGGTCAACGAGGTCGGGCGGGAACAGACCTTGGGCAGGGCGCTGCACCCGGTGCTGGACCGCTACGACTACGTGCTGATCGACTGCCAGCCGTCGCTCGGCCTGCTCACGGTCAACGGGCTGGCCTGCGCCGACGGCGTGGTGATCCCCACCGAATGCGAGTTCTTCTCGCTGCGCGGCCTGGCGCTGCTGACCGACACCGTCGACAAGGTGCGCGACCGGCTCAACCCGAAGCTGGACATCAGCGGCATCTTGCTCACCCGCTACGACCCGCGCACCGTCAACGCCCGCGAGGTGATGGCCCGGGTGGTGGAGCGGTTCGGCGACCTGGTGTTCGACACCGTGATCACCCGGACCGTCCGCTTCCCGGAGACCAGCGTGGCCGGCGAACCGATCACCACGTGGGCCCCGAAGTCGACGGGCGCCATCGCTTACCGCGCCCTGGCCCGCGAGTTCATCGACCGATTCGGCGCGTGACGGCCAGCGCGAACGGTGAGGCGCCAGCCAAGAACGGTTTTCAAGTCCGCCTGACCAACTTCGAGGGGCCGTTCGATCTGCTGCTGCAGCTGATCTTCGCCCATCGCCTCGACGTCACCGAGGTGGCGCTGCACCAGGTCACCGACGACTTCATCGCCTACACCCGCGAGATCGGCTCGCAGCTCGACCTGGAGGAGACCACGGCGTTCCTGGTGGTCGCCGCGACGCTGCTCGACCTCAAGGCCGCGCGGCTGTTGCCGGCCGGTCAGGTCGACGACGAAGAGGACCTGGCGCTGCTCGAGGTGCGCGACCTGCTGTTCGCCAGGCTGCTGCAGTACCGCGCGTTCAAGCACGTCGCGGAGATGTTCGCCGAGCTGGAGGCCACGGCGCTGCGCAGCTATCCGCGCGCCGTGGCGCTCGAGGACCGGTTCACCGAGCTGCTGCCGGAGGTGATGCTCGGCGTCGACGCCGAGCGGTTCGCCCAGATCGCCGCGATCGCGTTCAGCCCGCGCCCCGTGCCCACGGTGTCCATCGGTCACCTGCACGAGGTGTCGGTCTCGGTCCCCGAGCAGGCCAAGAAGCTGCTGGAGATCCTGGAGGGCCGCGGCAGCGGCCACTGGGCCACGTTCTCCGAGCTGGTCGCCGACTGCCAGGCGCCGATGGAGGTCGTCGGGCGCTTCCTGGCGCTGCTCGAGCTGTATCGGAGCCGGGCGGTAGCATTCGACCAGTCGGAGCCGCTGGGCGTGCTCCAGATTTCATGGACCGGGGAACGTCCGGCCAACGAAGCCTTGGTAGAAGTGCGGGACGAATAATGAGCGACGAGCTGCCCGAGGGAGACCTCGACGTGGGCATCCCGGACATCGCCGAGGCGGCGCCGATGGACGCCGAGGAACTCGGCTCCGTGCTGGAGGCCCTGCTGCTGGTCGTCGACACCCCCGCCACCGCCGAGGCGCTGGGCGCCGCCACGCAGCAACCCGTGTACCGGGTCGCCGCCCGACTGCAGCAGATGGCCGACGAGCTCAACGAGCGCGACAGCGGCATCGACCTGCGCCAGACCGGCGAGGGCTGGCGGCTGTACACCCGCGCCCGGTTCGCGCCGTACGTGGAGAAGCTGTTGCTGGACGGCGCGCGATCCAAACTCACCCGCGCCGCGCTGGAGACGCTGGCCGTGGTCGCCTATCGCCAGCCGGTGACCCGCGCGCGGGTCAGCGCGGTGCGCGGCGTCAACGTGGACGCCGTCATGCGCACGCTCCTGGCGCGCGGCCTGATCACCGAGGCCGGCGTCGACGACGACACCGGTGCGGTGACGTTCGCGACCACCGAGCTGTTCTTGGAGCGGTTGGGGCTGACGTCGCTGGCCGACCTGCCCGACATCGCCCCGCTGCTTCCCGACGTCGACACGATCGAGGACCTGAGCGAATCTTTGGACAACGAACCGCGTTTCATCAAACTCGCGGGCGGCCAGCCGTCCGAGCAGGCGCTGACATTCGACGTGGACCAGGATTGATGGTCGAGACCGAGGGGATCCGCCTGCAAAAGGTGTTGTCCCAGGCCGGAATTGCGTCGCGGCGGGCCGCCGAGAAGTTGATCATCGACGGCCGCGTCGAGGTCGACGGGCAGGTCGTGACGGAGCTGGGCACCCGGGTGGACCCCGACGCGTCGGTGATCCGCGTGGACGGCGCCCGGGTCGTCCTCGACGAGTCGCTGGTGTACCTGGCGCTGAACAAGCCACGGGGCATGCATTCCACCATGTCGGACGACCGGGGCCGGCCGTGCATCGGCGACCTGGTGGAGCGCAAGGTGCGGGGCAACAAGAACCTGTTTCACGTGGGGCGGCTGGACGCCGACACCGAGGGGCTGATCCTGCTGACCAACGACGGCGAGCTGGCGCACCGGCTGATGCATCCCTCCCATGAGGTGCCCAAGACGTACCTGGCGACGGTCACGGGGTCGGTGCCGCGGGGGGTGGGCAAGAAGCTCAAGGCGGGAATCGAATTGGACGACGGCCCGGCTCGCGTCGACGATTTCGCGGTGGTGGACGCCATTCCGGGCAAGACGCTGGTGCGGGTGGTGTTGCACGAGGGGCGCAATCGCATCGTGCGCAGGCTGCTGGGTGCCGCCGGCTTCCCGGTGGAGGCGCTGGTGCGCACCGACATCGGACCGGTGTCGCTGGGCAAGCAGCGGCCGGGCAGCATCCGGGCACTCAACCGGGGTGAAGTCGGGCAGCTGTACAAGGCGGTGGGCCTGTGAGCGGAACGAGCGGAACGAACGCAGTGAGTGACGGGAGTGAAGCGAACCATCGGCCTGTGAGCGGAACGAGCGGAACGAACGCAGTGAGTGACGGGAGTGAAGCGAACCATCGGCCTGTGACCGCGGTGGTGGTGGCCATCGACGGGCCGGCGGGCACCGGAAAGTCCTCGGTGTCAAGGGGATTGGCCCGCGCGCTGGGTGCCCGCTACCTGGACACCGGGGCGATGTACCGGATGGTGACGCTGGCGGTGTTGCGCGCAGGCGTCGACCCGGCGGACGCCGAAGCCGTCGGGCGGATCGGCGCGACCGCGCCGCTTTCGGTCGACTACCACGTCGATGGCGACCGGTATGTCCTTGGTGGAGAAGATGTTTCGACCGAGATTCGCGGTGACGAGGTGACTCGCGCCGTCTCGGCGGTGTCGTCGGTGCCCGCCGTGCGCGCCCGCCTCGTCGGGCTGCAGCGCGAAATGGCCGAGGGGCCCGGCAGCGTCGTCGTCGAGGGTCGCGACATCGGGACCGTCGTCCTGCCCGACGCTCCGCTGAAGATCTTCTTGACCGCCTCGGCCGAAACCCGCGCCCGGCGCCGCAACGACCAGAACGTCGCGGCCGGGCTCACCGACGACTACGACGCGGTGCTGACCGACGTCCGGCGGCGCGACCACCTGGATTCCACCCGGGCGGTGTCGCCGCTGCGCGCCGCGTCGGACGCGGTGGTCGTCGACACCAGCGAGATGACCGAGGCGCAGGTGCTCGACCACCTGCTGGAGCTGGTCGAGCAGCGAAGCGGGGCGGTGCGATGACTTCCGATGGCACCTGGTCCGACGAAAGCGATTGGGAAACAGTCGAATCCGAGCTCGAAGAGCTGGCCGAGGCCGGTCCCGCGCCGGTGGTGGCGGTGGTCGGTCGGCCCAACGTCGGCAAGTCGACCCTGGTCAATCGGATCCTGGGCCGGCGCGAGGCCGTCGTGCAGGACGTTCCCGGGGTGACCCGCGACCGGGTGTCCTACGACGCGCTGTGGACCGGACGCCGGTTCGTGGTGCAGGACACCGGCGGGTGGGAGCCCGACGCCAAGGGCCTGCAACAGTTGGTGGCCGAACAGGCGTCGGTGGCCATGCGCACCGCCGACGCGGTGATCCTGGTGGTCGACGCCACGGTCGGCGCCACCGCCGCCGACGAGGCGGCCGCCCGGATCCTGCTGCGGTCGGGCAAGCCGGTCTTCTTGGCCGCCAACAAGGTTGACAGCGAGAAGGGCGAGGCCGACGCGGCGGCGTTGTGGTCGTTGGGGCTCGGCGAGCCGCATGCCGTCAGCGCGATCCACGGTCGCGGCGTCGCCGACCTGCTCGACCAGGTGCTGGCCGCGGTGCCGGAGGTGTCCGAGGCGGCGCCCGCGCCCGGCGGCCCGCGGCGGGTGGCGCTGGTCGGCAAGCCGAACGTGGGCAAGAGCTCGCTGCTGAACAAGCTGGCCGGCGATCAGCGCTCGGTGGTGCACGACGTCGCGGGGACGACGGTGGACCCGGTGGACTCGCTGATCGAGCTGGGCGGCAAGGTGTGGCGGTTCGTCGACACCGCGGGCCTGCGGCGGAAGGTCGGGCAGGCCAGCGGGCACGAGTTCTACGCGTCCGTGCGCACCCACTCGGCCATCGACTCGGCCGAGGTGGTGGTGGTGCTGATCGACGGCTCGCAGCCGCTGACCGAACAGGATCAGCGGGTGCTGTCCATGGTCACCGAGGCCGGCCGGGCGCTGGTGCTGGCCTTCAACAAGTGGGACCTGGTCGACGAGGACCGACGCGAACTGCTGGAGCGCGAGATCGACCGCGAGCTGGTGCAGCTGCGGTGGGCGCAGCGGGTCAACATCTCCGCCCGGACGGGCCGGGCCGTGCAAAAGCTGGTGCCTGCGATGGAGACGGCCCTGGCGTCGTGGGACATGCGCATCCCGACGGGTCCGCTCAATTCGTGGCTCAAGGAGGTGGTGGCGGCGACGCCGCCGCCGGTGCGCGGGGGCAAGCAGCCGCGCATCCTCTTCGCCACCCAGGCGACCGCTCGGCCGCCGACGTTCGTGCTGTTCACCACGGGGTTTCTGGAAGCCGGCTACCGGCGCTTCCTGGAGCGCCGCCTGCGCGAGGCGTTCGGCTTCGAGGGTTCGCCGATCCGGATCAACGTGCGGGTGCGCGAGAAGCGGGGAGCCAAGCGGCGCTGAGCTGCGGAGCGCCCGGGCGCTTTGAGGGTGAGCTCACGGCTTTCCGTGTGCATCCACGGCGGAAATCCAGCGATTTTGCCGCCCTTATCGCACGCTGCAGGCCCAGGATTCACACTCGACAATCCACGATGCGGGTAATGAAAGCTACATCACAGGCCAGAGCGTTGACTTGCGGCTGCTCCCTCCCTAACGTAACCCGTATCTCGGGTTGGTATACCCGCATCGTAGGAATTACGGAGACAGCGATGAAGCTGTTCAGCGTCGAGGGCAAGTCGATCCTGATCACCGGCGCGACCGGCGCGCTGGGCGGCGTCGCGGCCCGGGCGCTCGCCGACGCGGGGGCGCGGCTGACGCTGGCCGGGGGCAATGCCGCCCGGCTGGACGGCCTCGGCATCGACGGCGCCGCGGTCGTCGCCCGCCGCCCCGACACGCCGGCCGATGCCCGGGCGATGGTGGAAGCGGCGGTCGTCCGGCACGGCCGACTGGACGGGGTTCTGGTGGCCTCCGGGATGAACCGCGTGGCACCCATCACCGAGATGGCGGTCGAGGACTTCGACGACGTGATGGGCGCCAACGCGCGGGGCGCCTGGCTGGTCTGCCAAGCGGCCGGGCGCGTGCTGCTCGAACAGGGGAGCGGCGGCAGCGTCGTGCTGGTCTCGTCGGTGCGCGGCTCGCTTGGCCACCCCGCCGGATACAGCGCCTACTGCCCGTCGAAGGGCGCCACCGACCTGCTGGCCAAAAGCCTGGCGGCCGAATGGGGCCCGGCCGGCATTCGGGTGAACGCGCTCGCCCCAACGGTTTTCCGGTCCGAGCTCACCGAGTGGATGTACGCCGACGACGAGAAGGGTCGCACCACCCGCGAAGCGATGTTCGCCCGAATCCCGTTGCGCCGCTTCGCCGAACCCGAAGATTTCGTCGGCGCGCTGATCTACCTGCTCAGCGACGCGTCGAGCTTCTACACCGGCCAGGTGATGTACCTGGACGGCGGATACACCGCTTGCTGAAAGGAAACACCATGAGCGTCACCTGGCCGCTCGGCGAGGCCGAAGCGGGGTTGGAGTTCTACGACCTGTCCCACCCGTGGGGGCACGGGGTGCCGGCCTGGCCGTACTTCGAGGACGTCAAGATCGAGCGCCTGCACAACATGGCCCGAAGCCGGGTGCTCACCCAAAAGATCACCACCGTCATGCATTCCGGCACCCATATCGACGCGCCCGCGCACGTCGTCGAGGGCACGCCGTTCCTGCACGAGATCCCGCTGAGCGCCTTCTTCGGCACCGGCGTCGTCGTGTCGATCCCCAAAGAGAAGTGGGGAGTGGTCACCGCCGAGGACCTGGAGGAGGCGACCCCCGAAATCCGCCCCGGCGACATCGTCGTCGTCAACACCGGCTGGCACCACAAGTACGCCGACAGCGCCGAGTACTACGCCTACTCCCCGGGCTTCTACAAGGAGGCCGGCGAATGGTTCGCGGCCAGGGGCGTCAAGGCCGTCGGCACCGACACCCAGGCGCTGGACCATCCGCTGGCGACCTCGATCGCGCCCCACGGGCCCGCCGCACACACCGGCGGCCTGTTGCCCTGGGCGGTAAGGGAATACGAGGAGGAGACCGGCCGCCGGGTGCTCGACGACTTCCCGGAGTGGGAGCCGTGCCACCGGGCGATCCTGTCGAAGGGCATCTACGGTTTCGAGAACGTGGGCGGCGACCTGGACAAGGTCACCGGCAAACGCGTCACCTTCGCCGCGTTCCCGTGGCGCTGGGTCGGCGGCGACGGCTGCATCGTGCGGCTGGTGGCGATCGTCGACCCCACCGGGAGTTACCGCATCGAGACGGGCGCATGAGCTCCGACGGCGCCGGCATTCAGGTCATCGCGCGCGCGGCCGAGATCATGCGGCTGCTGCAGGCGCATCCGGGCGGGCTCAGCCAGGCCGAGATCGGCGACCGGCTGGGGTTGGCGCGCTCCACGGTCAGCCGGATCCTGGGAGCACTGGACGACGAGGGACTGGTCGCGTCGCCCCGGGGCCGTGGCGGCTACCGGCTGGGGCCGGAGATCGCGCGCATGGCCGGCACCGTGCGCCTCGGTGTCGTGATGGATGTGCATCCGTTCATGGAGGAGCTGTCGCGGGAGCTGGGGGAGACGGTCGACCTGTCCATCCTGGACGGCGACCGCGCGACCTTCGTCGATCAGGTGGTCTCGCCGCACCGGCTGCGGGCGATCAGCGCGGTGGGCGAGTCGTTTCCGTTGCACTGCTGCGCGAACGGTAAGGCGCTGCTGGCCGGGCTGCCGGCTTCGCAGATGCCGAGCCGGCTCGCCCGGCTGACTCCCAACACCATCACCAGCCCCGCGGCGCTGCGCGAGGAGCTCGAGCGGGTTCGCGCCGAGGGTGTCGCCTATGACCGCGAGGAGCAGACCGAGGGCATCTGCGCGGTGGGCGCGGCGCTCCAGGGCGTGGCCGGGCACGCGGTGGCCGTCAGCGTGCCGGTGCCGGCCCAGCGGTTCTACGGCCGCGAGGGGGAGCTTGCTCAGGCGGTCTTGGCCTGGGTCGACCAGGTCGCCGCCGAGTTGGGGAAGGTCGATTAACGGGGTGGCGGGTCGGCTGCGGTAGGCTTTCGACCTGCTGCCGGTCATCGAGCCGGCACCGGGCTGTGGCGCAGTTTGGTAGCGCACTTGACTGGGGGTCAAGTGGTCGCAGGTTCAAATCCTGTCAGCCCGACCAAGTCGAAACGGCTGGGGTGTTGTCGGCCTCTGCGACTATCACCTCGCCCTCCAGCGGACCCGGCGAGACGTTGAAGCTGCTGACGAGTTCCTGAATCGGCAAGCAGCCGCCCGCATCGCTCACCTGACTGAGAACTTCGACATCGCTCGCGTGATTGCCCATCGACCGAAATGAGCACACCCGGGGGCATAGCCGCCGGCATCGGTGCGGTTGCGAGCGATCCGGATCAGCCGCCCAACGCCAGCTCTGCCGCGACGGCGGCCGCGCACGCCGCCGAGACGATCGAGAGTGCAATCCAATCAGCAATTTTCGGCCGCGATGGGGCCGCCGAGATCTGACCGGCGCCGCCACGAGCGGTGATCGCGTCGCCCATCTCGTCCGCGCGCCGCAGTGTCACGGTGATGACCGCGACGATCAGGTCGATCACGTCTGCGGTCATGCGCCTGAGCTGGGCTCTGCGGGTCCGCACTGCCTGCTTGGGCCGCAACCGGCGGGCGGCGTAGAGCACCCGGAATTCGTCGATGAGCATCGGGAACGTGCGCAGGGCGAGCGCCAACGCGACCGCCCAATCGTCGACGGGTATCCGCAACGGTCGCAGTGGGCGACCCAGACTGGCGACCGCGGGCGCGATTTCGGCGATATTCGTGGTCCACGACACCAGCGCACTCAGACCGAGCAGCACGACCGACAGCGCGGTGAAGCGCAGGAAGTTCAACAGGCCGCCGAGGCCGAGCCAGACCGTACCGATCTGGACGTGCGGACGACCGCCGGCCAATGTCGCGGCGATACCGACGATGACCAGCAGGATCGGAAGCCAGCGTGGCGCTGACGGCAGCGCACCCCGGGGAATGTGTGCCATCCCCGCTCCGGCCAGAACCAGCGCGGCCACCAGCCCGATCGCCGGCCATTCCGGGAAGAGCGTCAACAAAGCCGAAAGGGCAAAAACGACAAGCAGTTTGGTGCCGGCCCACAGCCGGTGGATGGCGGAGCGTCCGGGCACCGGGCGAAGCAGCACAACGGGCCGACGTGGGCGGCGGGTCGGGTGTCTGGCCGGCGAGGTCGCGGTCACGTCGTTCGGCCGGGCCGCCGGTTCCAGCAGACCGTCGCGCAGGTGCAGGGTGCGCGGGCACAGCTCCTCCAGCCCGGCGAAGTCATGCGAGATGACCACCAGGGTCAGACCGGTGTCACGGCGCCGATCCACGAGCAGTCGCACAAGACCGCGCTGGCTGGCGGCGTCCAGCCCGGCCAATGGCTCGTCGAGGATCAATACGCGCGGCGACCGCGCCAGCAATCCGGCCAGCACCACGCGACGCATTTGGCCGCCGCTGAGTTGATCGATGCGCCGCTTCGCCAGTCCCGCGTCCAGCCCCACGACGGCCAGCGCCGCGGTCACCCGGGCATGGTCGTCGGGCGAAAAGCCCGCTGCCGAGGCCACTTCCAGGTCGACACGGCTGCGCATCAACTGCAGCCGGGCCGCCTGGAACTGAAGCGCGACCGCGCCGACCTGCCCAGCGACGGGGCGCTTATCAAGCAGACAGGTGCCGCTGGTCGGTGTCGTCAATCCGGCCATGATCCAGGCCAGCGTCGACTTGCCGGAGCCGTTGCCGCCATGGATCAGCAGCCCGTCGCCCTCACGCACCACGAAGCTGATGCCGCACAGCGCGGTCTTCGCCCACGGGCTGCCGCTGCCGTATTCGTGACCGACACCCGCGAGTTCGAGCACCGGCAGGTGGGATTTGTGGCCGGCCGCAACCGTCGGCGCGGGCGCGGGCGCCGTCTCGACCATCGCCGTGTTATCCAGCGACCCGCTGAGGTTGATGGTGCGCTCGGCGAAATCAGCTTCGTTGGTGTAGTGGGTCATGTGCACCAGGGCAGTTCGATGACGCTCGGTCAAACGCGAGAGCACAGCCAGTAGTGCGTCTCGGCCTTGCTGGTCGACCATGCTGGTGACCTCATCCGCGATGAGCAGAGCCGGTTCCCGGGCCAGCGCCGCGGCCACGGCCAAGCGCTGCAGTTCACCGCCGGACAGGCCGCCGGTGTCGCGTTCGGCGAGGCCCGCCAGCCCGACCTCACAAAGTAGGCGGTCGATATCGGTGGTCTCGCCGGGCGGCAGTCCCCAGACCACGTCGTCGGCGACGCGCGTGCCCAGCACCTGGCTTTCCGGGTGCTGCATGATGACGGCGGTGCCGCCACGCCGACCGAGGCCCACCGCGCCGGGCCGTTCGACGGTGCCCGAGGTCGGTTCGCGGCCGGCCAGTACCAGCATCAGCGTGCTTTTCCCCGAGCCGTTGGCGCCGGTCACCGCGATGTGTTCGCCGGCTCCCACGTCCAGGGTCACCGCGCGCAGCGCGTCGTGATCGGTATGCGGGTAGCGGAGGCGCACCTTGTCCAGCCGCACGGGGACGGGCTGGATCGGCCCGATGTCAGCCGGCGCGTCCAATTTGTGCACATCGGGAACGTCGCGCAGCCGCTTGAGCACCCGCGACAGCGCCCACCCGCCGATCACCGAGACACCCATGATCGCGACGACGGCGTACCCGAGGACGATCCATTGCCAGTAATCCAGTGCATCGGCGAAGAACCGCTGGAGCTCTTGTGCGGCCCCCTGCAGGCTGTCCGCGCGCGCCATGAACGTCACGATTCCGTCGACTGCGGCGGTGATCGTCTGCATAACCAGCAGCCGCAGCGGAGTCAGGACGCTCAGCGCGATGATCACCGCGGCACCGACCAAAATACCGGCGCCAAAGGACGCCGCGACCACGGTCGGCGTGCCGCGGCCACGGCGTCTCACGATTCCAGCCAGCCCGCCTACGTAGGCGCAGAGCACGACCGCCCCTAAGCCGCTGATACCAACTACCAGGAACCCGATCACACCGGCGGCGAATGTCGCGGTGATCACGACGCGGATCCGGTAGCGGTAGGCCAGCAGCGCTATCGGTATCGCGCCCAGCAGTCCTAGTGCCCCGAAGTGGGGGAGGACTACCGCAATAATCGCGATCGCGGCGCACAGAGCGCCCATCACCGATGCCTGCGCCAGTTCGCTGGGTCCTAGCGATCGAGCCCGTTCCGGCGGGATCGCCGCACCGGGCGATGTCACGTCCCGATTATGCCAGTCTCGGCGCACCGCCCCACCGACGACGCGGCCGCTACGAAGCGCGCTTCGCTGTCCGGATTGCCGTCATCGATCACCCTCAACGCAAACAGCCGACGGGGCCCGCGTCGCCTCCGCGCGCGATGATCGGCCCGGCAACGAGACGTCGCCGAGCCGACCCGAACATCGGCAGGGGCCAAATCATGACGCGACCCCAATCTGACTGATATGCCGCGTAATGCGGTGCAGGGTTGATGTTGTTTGCATGCGAAAGACTCCGCGCGACTGCTTGTTTCGTTACCTAAGTCAAAGGATGCAATTCACAATCTCAAACGGCCGCCACCAAGAAAATCTGGGACCGCCCCATTGTGTTCGAGCACCGGCCGCAGAATGCGCGGTGTCCCGGCCTGCCGGGTGCGCGTTCGACGATCTGCCCTCAATACCTGTCCGGTACCGTTCGTAGAGTGCATGGCTTCCGCCTGGACGAAGTCGCTGTGACTCGCGGCCCGGCCACCCTCCTTGCGCGGATCAATGCGTGTATTCCGGCTGGCCGCTGCACCGCGGTCATGGGTGCGAGCGGCGCCGGAAAAACGACAATGCTGCGGCTACTGAACCGGCTCGCCGAACCCACGACCGGACGCGTCTTGCTCGACGGCGTGCCCATTGCCGAGCTGGACGTGCTGGCACTGCGACGGCGCGTCGGACTTGTAGCGCAGGCCCCGGTATTGCTTGCCGATCGGGTACTCGACGAGATCCGTGTCGGCCGCCCCGACCTTCCCGACGACCGAGCGGGCGAGTTGCTCGCGCGGGTGGGACTGGCGCCACGATTCGCCACCCGCAATACCGCCGAGTTGTCCGGGGGAGAGGCGCAACGATTGTGTCTGGCCCGGTCGTTGGCCGTCGAACCGGAGATCTTGCTACTAGATGAGCCGACCTCGGCGCTGGACGGCCCCACGGCCACTGTCATCGGCGCACTAGTCCGCGAGCATGTCAGCACGGGCGGCACTGTGGTGCTCGCCAGCCACGACCACGATTTGGTCGGAAGTGTCGCCGAGCGAGTGTTGCTCCTTGAGCACGGCCATCTCGTCGCGGACGGCACGGCATGACTGCGGGATGTGGCGTCCGGGCTGTGACATGACAATGATGGGAAGAACGATGCGAAGGGAGTGTCCGCGATTATGTGGCATGGACTTTTAGTGAAGGCGGCGCCGACGGTAGTGACCGGCGTGGTGGGCGTTGCCGCATATGAGGCGCTTCGCAAAGCGGTGGCGAAGGCTCCGTTGCGGGAGGCATCCGTTTCGGCTACGGCCTGGGCGCTGCGCGTTGCGCGCGACGCCGAGCGCAGGGCCGAGGAAGGTACCGAGCGGGCCCGATTGGCGGTCGCCGACGTGGTCGCCGAGGCAGTAGAGCGCGCGGGGGAGGAAGTCCAACCGCCGCCGGCCGACTCCTCAGACGTCCCGGCCCGTAAGGCCGTCCCCAAGGCGGTCCCCAAGGCTGCACCCAAGGCTAGAGGTGCCAAGCGCTGACGTGGGCGTCACACTGAGCCTTAAACTCACCGTCGTATCGGCTGCAGCGGGACGGATGCGCGTGCAGGCCAACGGGTTTCGCTTCGATGCGGGCCGGGCCCTCGCGATCGAGGAGACGGTTGCCAACGTGACCGGCGTGCGTGCGGTGCGCGCCTATCCGCGGACGGGATCCGTGGTGATCTGGTATTCGCCCGAGCACTGCGACACCGCTGCCGTCTTGACGGCGATCGCCGACGGGGAACACGCCCCCGCCGCGTCGGTGCCCGCACGTGTCCGCCGCTCGACTGCCGTCGGCAACGGCGGCGTGGTGGATAAAGTCATCGGCGGGATGGCGCGATCTCTGTTGCGTTCGCGCGGCGACGGGCCAGATGTTGCTCCGGAGATCGAGAGGCTGCGCAAGGCGCTGGATCGTTTCGGCTATCACCTCGAGCCGCCGGTGGCGACCCATCCGACGCGGGACGTGCTAAGGAGTTCGTGGCCGTGGGCGCGCCTGGCTTGGCCGCTGGGTCTTCTCGTAGTTGGCTCGACAACGGTCTTGGTTTTCCGCGCCAATCCATGGATGAGGCGGCTGATTGGTCTCGGTCCTCGAGCGGGGCCGTCTGGTCGCGGTTTGTCGTCCGGGCGAATCCGCCGACCGGTCGGCGCGATGGCCACGTCCGCGCTGCTGGTGCCCGGCTGGGGCGGGGTAGTCACTTCTCTGGCGCTGGTCGCGTTGGCCGCAGCGGTGGCTTACCGCCAGCGGCTGGGGCTCACTCGTGAACTCGTCGTCGCCGCGGCCCGCGCGGGGTTGCAGTTGGTCGGGGTGGGCGCCGTCCTTCTCCTACTGTTCCAACGAGCCGGTCTACCCGGCGGTGCCGGTTGGGTGATCGCGATGATGTTGATCGCCGGCCAGGTTGCCGGCCGCCGCGGCGCGGGCCTGCCCGGCGCCAAGGTAGCCGCCACCGGCGGTGTCGTCACGGGCACCGTTGTCACGTTGGGTGCCCTGCTGGCCGGACGGGTTATCGCCGCCGAGGCCCGCGTGATCGTCCCGGTCGGCGGCCAGATCGTGTCGTCCGCCATGCTGGCGGCCGGCGTAGCGCTGCGGCGGCTACGCGAGGAAGCCCAGCAATCGCGGCCGGAGATCGAAGCTCGATTGAACCTTGGGCAGTCCGGCCGCCAAGCGTTCCTGCCACATAAGCAATCCGCGCTGCGCACCGCGCTGATACCGACCATCGACTCCACCAAGGTGGTCGGGCTGATCAGCCTGCCCGGGGCCATGACCGGACTGATCCTCGCCGGGGTCAATCCGGTCACCGCGATTCGCTACCAGATCGTGGTGATGTACATGCTGTTGGCCGCCACCGCGCTCTCCGCGCTCACCGCCGCCCGTCTCGCAGAACGGGAACTCTTCGACGAGGCCCAGCGCCTGGTTCAGGTGGATCCGGCAAGCGAACCGAGCTGACTTGGACGTCGGCGCTGTTGCCGAGCGCGTTCGATCATCCGGTCCTCGCCTTCCGGTAGATGCACTTTCTTGGCGCGGCGCTGCCGATGTGGTGTAGGCGGCAACGACCCCGCATGCGATGTCGTACATCGCTTGGCCATACCGATGCCCGGGGGAACGAAGGCTACTGGCGCGAGGGCATGAATCGGGCCGACGCACCTTACCTTCCGCTGACTCCAGAGGTCGTTGACGCCCACCTGCGGGGCGAGGCACACACCGGCCTATGCGCTCAGCGATGACGACACTTGCTGGTGGATAGCGGCCAATTTCGACAAAGAAGCCGCGATGCTCGATGCACTCGCGTACATGAAAGCGGCTCGTTCCCATGGAATTTCGGCTGCGGTAGAAGCGTCACAATCCGGACGAGGAGCTCACGTCTGGATCTTCTTCGCTCATGCGGTCGCGGCATCGGGCGCCCGCACCGTCGCTACGAGTCTGCTGGGTGGGGAGTTTCGGCTTCGTGGCAGCATGCATCTGAGTAGCTATGACCGCTTGTTCCCGTCTCAGGATTTACACACCGGGCGTGGGGTGGGCAAATTCATCTCGGCGCCGATGAACGGCAATGCGCATGCCTGTTCCTCAGTCAGCCGGAGAAGGTGACGCAAACGCGCGTTGTCGGCACGCAGCGTGTCCACCTCGCCAGGGAAACTCTCCATGCCGCTGACGGTTACTTCTCCTTGAGCATCAGATTATTCGGCGGAAGGTTTTACTCCCGCCAGCGCTGGCCGAGCGCTTTCGCCGCCGTGGACACCTTCATGACCAGACGACGCTCGCGATTCCTGACGGGAGTGAAGTGGTAGTGCTCGTAGAAGGATTGCGCCTCGTCGTCTATGGCATCAACGACGATGAGCCGGCCGCCGCCAATTTCCGATGCGGCGACGGCTTTTCCGAGCGCGTCGAGAAGTAGCTGCTCGCCATATCCCTGACCCCGAAGCGATGTGTCGATCGCCAGGCGGGCAATCAAGTATCCGGGTATGCGGGAATAGCCGCCGGCCATGGATCCGGAGATGCCGTCGTCGTTGCGTACTACCTCGGTGGGACAGATGGCGAAATAGGCGCTGACTTTCTGTTCGCCGAGCGGGGTCCACACGTAGACGTGCGCGACTCCGCTGCTGTCCGCGCGACGAGCATGTGCGATGAGCCAGGTATTCAGCGATTCCTTACCGCAGTCGAATCCTTCCAACGTGTGGGTGTCAGTGAGCCGCGCGGACTCGAACATTGTTCAGCGCCTTGTAAAGACCGCTCGTTTGCGTGCGGCTGCCGCCAGTCGCGGCGCGTCGTCAGCGGCATCGAGCGAGGACATCAGTTTGTCGAACTGTTCGGGCTCCATTGCCGTTACCAACTCCTGACGCAGGATGTCTTCGGCCCGTTGCATCGCAGCTTTCCGCACGAATTCCGACGTCTGCTCATGGACAAGGTTGGCGGCGCGCTGGATGCGGTCCAAGGTTGCTTGCTCCGCGCGAAGCTCGATGCGCTTCGTCTTGGCTGCCACGGCGACACCTCGGTCTTTCTCTCGATAATCTCTGCTCCCAACTGTCGACCACTTCATTGTACGGTGAATGTACGTACATGGCTAGTGACGGTTGCAGCCAGGGCCAGGGACCACCCGGGGACCACAAGTCATGCGCGATACTTTTAACGACCTGCACGTCAGGGAACGTCACGCACCAACGCCGTGGCAGCGAAGACTGCCAACGGCCTGGGAAAACGCGCTACCGCTACTTACTGGGGGTCAAGTGGTCGCAGGTTCAAATCCTGTCAGCCCGACCAGAGCAACTGGCCCTCAACTGCGATGATGTCGATATTGCGCGGTTGCTGAGGTGCGAATCGCTTTGGGCGCCACACCGGCGCCGGCGGCGCTCTCGTCAGCGGCCTCGAGCGAGGCCACCTGAAAGGCTGGGGACCGCCCAGGGCTCAGTGCGACGCGATCAGCGTGCGGCCCTCGTCTTGGCAGCCGGCGATGAAGTCGGGCCCGGAGTCCACTCGGCCGATCTTTCCGCTTTTCAGATCGCTGTTGAGCACCCGTTGGCAGTACTGGTTCAGGTCCGTGCCCGGGCTCAGCTGCACATGATATTGCTGGACCTGTTCGTCGATGGCCTGTTTGCCCTGCCCGTACGACGGGGAGTCGGGATCGGCCGTCGCGGCGGGCGCGAAGACGAAGGCGGCGGCGCTGACCGCGGCCGCCACCGATAGTCCCCGACTGCACTTCACGCTGAAATCGTACATCGTCGCCGCTCATCGGGGTTTTCGTGAAAGCTATGCGGTTGCTTAGAAAACCCATGAGCCCGAGGGCTGAAGGACGAACCCCCGGTTGAGTTTTGGGTCGATGCAGGCGGTCAGCCGGTCAGCACCCACGAGGCAGGTGATGTCTGCTTTGGTGATCTTCTGGCCCACGTTGAGCAGCGGCGAGGTGATGATCGGGCACCCGGTTCCCTTTTGGAACGTGTAGGGGCCGAGGTCGGTCGGAAGCGCCGTCGGGGATCCCACCACCGAGCAGCCGTCGCTGCCCACCGGCGCGTTCTCGGGCAAGCCGGGCAGCGGGCCGTCACAGCTCGCGCTGACGTGATCACCCGGCTTGGCCGGATCGGGCAGGATGCACTGCAGTCCGTCCGGGGTGGCGAAATAGGCGGCGCCGCCGGCGCGGGCGGCGGAGGTGTAGGGGCCCGGGTCGACGGCTTGGAACGCGTTCAGGTCGGGGAAGGTCGGCGGCGCCGCCGTGGCGACGCCGGGATTGGAACGCGAACAACCCAGCACCGAAACCGCCACCGCCCCCGCCAAAACCGCCATGGTCAGCCCGCGAAACACTCGATGCCCTCCTAGTGTTGAACGCCGAAGCTGGTCGTCCAGGTGTTCGGATCGTAGATCGGCCCCGGTGGCCACGTGCTGACTCGAAGCTGAACGGTCTCCAGCCCGGTCGCGGGATTGAGGGAGGTGCCGACGACCGTGGGCCCGTAGACGGTGGGAAGCTGGTTCGGCGCGATCAGGGTCTGGGGTGTGGCGCCCATCAGTCCCTCCGGGGTGGCGGCCGTGATCGCCTGCACGGGGCCACCATTGGTTGCCCCGACCAGCATGAAGCCGCCGCCCTGAAGCGAAACCACTTGGCTTTCACGGTCACCGGGCAGGCTGACGTTGCCGACCCGCTGCAGCGAGTTGATCCAGGCGTTGGGCTTGGCAGGGTCGATCGGTCCGGAGACCCACATACCCCGGTTCGTGTCGCCGACTCGGTTACTGGTGTTCCCGATGATCACCATCTGTTTGGTGGCGGGGTCATAGACGCCGCTTGCCTGGTAAATCCCCGGCAGGTCACCCACTTTGACGGGATGACCCGGGTCGGTGTAATCCCAGACGGACCCGTTGGTCGCGTACTCGTTGACGCCCTCTTGAACGCTGCCGTCCGGGTGGCTGAAGAACGCGTACCGGTGGCCGTCGGGCCCAAGGGCGGTCCCCGTCGGCAGCGGCCGGGTTCCCGGCGGACCCTGCGCCAATTCCGAGGCCGGGCTGCGCGGGAACCCGTCCCGCGGGTCGCCGCCGAAGGTCGGACCCTGCCCGTCCTGGAACTGGTCCTGCAGATCGTAGGTGTTCTGCTCGTGTTGTGGCGGGCCGGCGGGCCCGGTGATCCTGGGGTCGGGGGCGGGGCCCTGCCCGTCGCCGAAGCCGGCGGGCTTGAACTCGCCGACAAGGGCAGCGTCCTGGGGGGTCAGGTTGCCGTTCGCCTGCGCTTGACGCAGGGATCTCGTGTAGGTGTCCCGAATCGAGTTCATCTCTTTGAGGGCATCCCGGGTGTCGTCGTCCGCGTCGGCGTGCGCGTCGTTGATCAACGTTTCGAGTGCGCGGCGGCTCTTCGGGTCGAGGGTCGGATCCTGCAGATCCTTCTTGGCCGCGCCGATCAGCTTGTCGAGCAGCAGCAGCTGCCGCTCCAACATGGCGATCTCCGCGGCGCCCTCCTTCTGCGCCGCGGCCAGCATGGCGGCGATGTTCTCCAGGTCGTCACCGATCTTGGGCAACTGCTCGGTCTGCAAGCCAAGGGATTTGGTGAGGCGCTGCACCTCGGCGGAGCCGTTGATCGGATGGTCGCCGTTCTGATGGTTCCACGCCGCATCGAAACGCTGGCGAGCCTGTTGGAACGAATGCTCGGCCTCTGCCGAGCATCGTCCGGCCGCATGAAACGCCTCCGCCAGCTGAGATATCTGAAAGGGGCTACCGACCTGCAAGCTCTGATTTACCGCCCACGGATCACCCCCGGCGGCGGAAACCAGCTCCGCCTGGGTCAGATTCGCAAACTGCATCGCCGTGTCGACGCCCGGCGGCCAGCACCGAAAAACATCGTCGCCCCTTCTACGCCTGGTGCAACCCTATGCCCGGCCGGGCGTCAACGTCGTCAAACCACGTCCCCGGTCGCGATCAAGCGCGAGCGGTGGGACGACCCGCGGCTACTGCGTGGCCACGAACGAGAAACTCCCGGTGGAAACCAGGTCCGGGTCGACGACGCAGCGCGTGCCGTCCACGTTGGGCTGCCCCGACACCACCTTGGCCGCCGCCGCGGCACCGGCGGCGTTGCGGGTGGGACCCCAGCCGCCGACCAAGCCGTGGCCGTTGTCCGACAGGGCTACGCAGCCACCCCGGCCTTCGGCAAGCACGTGGCAGTCGGTGACGCCGTACCTCTCGGCGCAATGACTCATCGCGCGGGCCTCGACATCACTCAGACCCGCGTGGCCGCCCCCAACCGTGACTTCGACGGCGTGGGCGGAGTCCGACCCCGCGATCACGATGTAGCCGCCCTGGGCCTGCGCCGGCGCGGCGAGCCCGACGGCACAGACGGCAAGAATCCCCGCGGACGCAAGAGGCTTGAACACAGGCTTCCTTTCACTACGTGCCCGGGCAGAAGGGGCGTCGTAGTCCTACGGTGCTCGCTCGCCGGCCCAGGGGCCGCGTGGTTAACAAGGCCTTGACACGCGCGTAGCAAATCTTCACAGTCGCGGCCGACGGCCTGTGCGACGCGGGACGGCGCCAGTCGAATACGGTTCCGCTGATGGTTTGCTGTCGCGCATCCCCGGCCGTAACCGAGGGACCGCCGGGCGAACGCTTCCGTCCCCAAGGATGATGACCGTCATGGACGCTGAACTCAAAAGCTGGCTGGACTCCGGGGAGTACTTCGACTACCTCGGCTTCGACATCTTCTACCGCGTCGAGGGCAGCGGGCCCCCGCTGCTGCTGATCCACGGTTATCCGTTCAATTCCTTTGACTGGGCCCCCATCTGGCCCACGCTGACGCAGCGGTTCACCGTCATCGCGCCGGACATGATGGGCATGGGCTTCTCCGCGAAACCCGTGGCGTACCACTATTCGGTGGGAGACCACGCCGACATGCACGAGGCTTTGCTCGCGCACCTCAACATCGGCAACGCGCACATCATGGCCCACGACATCGGCGATTCGGTGGGCCAGGAGATGTTGGCGCGGCACGAGTTCGGCCAGCAAAGCTACGGCGCGTTGCGCACCGACTCGGTCACCTGGCTCAACGGCGGAATGTTCATCGAGGCGTACCGGCCCCGCGCTGCGCAGAAGCTGATGTCCGGCACCCCGCTGGGCGACGTCTTCAGCCGCGTGCAGAACAGCCCGGTGTCCCGGCGGCTGCTGGAGCCGACGGTGCGCGAGATGTTCGGCCCCAATACCAAGCCGACCCGGCACATGATGGACGTCTTCAACCAGATCCTGGACTACAACGACGGCCGCCCGGTGCTGCACAAGGTGGGCCGGTTCATCAACGATCGCTACATCAACCGCAACCGGTGGGTGCGCGCCATGCGGCAGACGGCGGTCCCGATGCGGTTGATCGATGGTCCGGTGGACCCCAACTCCGGGGCGCACATGGCGCGCCGCTACGCCGAGGTGATTCCCGAACCCGACGTGGTGATGCTCGCCGACGACATCGGACACTGGCCACAAATCGAGGCGCCCGAGGCGGTGCTGACGCACTTCCTCGCCCACATCGACCGCGTCGACGCCCGCTGAACGCGTCGCCTGCGAAGCGGCGGGCTAGCCGTGGTGCGGCGGCTGCTCGTCGCGGAGCCGGCCCTCGTCCGACGCCGCGCGCATCTGCTCCTCGTCGCCGAACCGCTCCAAGTCCTCGGGCGTGATGCGCGGCGGTTTCGGCGCGGCCCGCGGCGGAGGTGTGGGTTCGGTGGGCACCAGGCGATTATGGCTCACGGCTGAAAGGCCGGAAGCACGGTGCCGGAATCGCGAATCTCCCAGATGCTGCCCGGTTTGATGCCGTCGAAGTTGATCTTGTCCAGCGTCGCCCGCGAATACGTGAGGTCGATGGCGACGTGCGTCGCGGTGTTGCCGTACGGGTCCGTCATCGGAAAGGTGCCCTGGACGTTCACCGCGGCGGCGTCGGGATAGGTCGCCCGCGCATACCTGAGGATGTCGATGGTGTCCGTCCGGGCGCCGTCCTTGATCATCTGCTCGGTGTAGTTGTCGCGAATCGCGAATCGGGCGTCGACCACCTCGCCGTTCGGGCCCGCAGTGGTGGTGAAGCTGACTCCGTCCGGCTTCTTGGGACCGGCCGGTGTCGCGGGCGCCGCCTCGACCGGCGGTGCGGGTGCCGCCGTGGCCGAACTGCCCGGCGCCGGCGAGACCTCCTTCCTCTGGTCGAAAACCCAGCTCTTGCCGACGATGACGAGGAGGGCGAGGGCGCCCAGCGCCGCCAGGGCGAGGGCGGCCTTTCCGGACGGGCGCTCCTTCGGCGGGTCGGTGGAGAACGCCCACTCGGTGGTCCAGTTGGTGCCGTCGAAATACCGTTGCAGGCCGTGGCCCACCCCCGCGGGGTCGGGATACCAGCCCGGCGCCGATTTGGGCGGGGGCGGCGCCTGTTCAGATGGCATCTGCCCATTTTCGTCGTGACGGAGACATCTCGGCTACCCGCCGCGTCGTTCGCGTTGCCATCGCGCCCTCCTTCGTCGACCACCGACTACCCGCTTCGACGCATCCGAAGACCCCCGCCCGTCGACGTGAACTCGAGGTGGCCCCGGCGTGACGGTTCGGCGTGACGTCCGGCGTTCGGCGCGCCGGTGGGCGCGGTGCACGCTATGAATCTAGGAGTGAGCAACCACCAGGTGAACCTGACCCAGCAGGAAAGCTCGTTGATCGGCGAGAGCCATCCCGAGGCCCTCACGCGCATGGACGAGAAGTCGCTGAAGGAATTGCAGGCCCGGCTGCGGCAAGCGCGCGAGAAGAACTTCAGCCTCTTGCGGCGTCAGGGCGCGGCCCGGGTGGAGGCCGAGGGTGCCCGCGGTTCGGCCCAGCCGGCCAACGAGAAGCGCGGCGAAAAGGTGGAAATCTTCGACCAGGCGCTGGCCCGGGTGAGCGAGCGCCTCGGGGCCGTCGCCGGCACCGAGTAGCGGGTTGCTGCCCGGTAACCAGACCCTCTGCGCTACCGCGCCTTTCGCGGATCGGCGAGCGAGTTCCGCAGCCCGCCGTCCAGGCGGATCTGCACCGCCGCCACCGCCACCATCACCGCCGCGGTCACCAGGTGCACGACCGCGTCGGTGACGTTGTGGGGGAAGCTGAAGACGAAGGCGACCTGATGCGAGAAAAAGGCCCAAATGCCGGGCAGCGCACCGGCTATCGCGGCGATCAGCAGGTACAGCACGGCCCACGACTTGCGCGTCGCGCACACCAGGCCCGGGGCGAACAGCGCGAGACCGGCGACGGCGTGCCAGCCGTTGTAATCCATTCCGAAGAGTTGGACGGTCGGCGCCCCGGGCCCGATCGCGAAGCTCGGATTGACGATGAAGCCGATCACGGCCTGAACGACATGAAAAACGCAGATGATCAGCAGCCCGATCTGGGCGAAACTCCACCTCACATTGCACCCCCTTGTGCGCGGCAAGATGTTCCGAATACTACGCGCGGTAGTAGATTCCGGTCAACGGTCGCGGCGGCTGGGCGCAGAGCCGTCAGTTCCGACCGGGCAGCCTCATCACCGCGCGCACGACGGGCACGAGCGATTTCTGCCACAGCGTCCCCGGAATGCCAAGGGGCGGATCGAGATTGAACACGCGCGCGGTGGCGATCGTCTGCGATTCGGTGTACTTCAACAGGCCCTCGGGCCCGTGCCGACGGCCGACGCCGGACTGGCCCATCCCGCCCATCGGCGCGCTCAGGCTGCCCCACGCGAACGCGTAGCCCTCGTTGACGTTCACGGTCCCCGATCGCAACCGTGCGCCGATCTGCTCGCCCTCCGCGGCGGAGCCCGCGAACACGCTGGCGTTCAGCCCATACTCGGTGTCGTTGGCCTTCTCGACGGCCTCGTCCGCGTCGGCGACCGGGTAGATGGAGACGACCGGCCCGAACGTCTCGTTGGCCGCGCACTCCATCTCCGGCGTGACGTCGGCGAGCACCGTCGGCTCGTAGAACAGCGGCCCGATGTCGGGCCGCGCCTTGCCGCCGGCAATCACCTTGGCGCCCTTGGCCTTCGCGTCATCCACGTGGTCCGTCACCGTGTCCAGCTGGCCCGCGGAGATCAGGCTCCCCATGTCGACCGAGAAGTCATACGCGGTGCCCAGCTTCATGTTCCGCACCGCGGCACCGAACTTGCCGATGAAATCGTCGGCGATGTCCTTCTCGACATAGATCCGCTCGATGGAGATGCACAACTGGCCCGCGTTCGAGAAGCACGCGCGGGTGGCCGCCTTGGCGGCCTTGTCCAGGTTGGCCCCCCGGGTGACGATCATCGCGTTCTTGCCCCCGAGTTCGGCCGAGAAGCCGATCAGCCGACGGCCCGCGTGCTCCGCGAGTTGCCTGCCGGTGGCGGTCGAACCGGTGAACATCAGATAGTCACAGTTGTCGACGATGGCGGTGCCGACCACCGAGCCGGGCCCGGGCACGATCGCATACAGCGCCCTCGGCAGGCCGGCCCGGTACAACAACTCGGCGCACGCCAGCGCGCAATACGGGGTCTGGCTGTCCGGCTTGAGCACCACCGCGTTGCCCGCCAACAGCGCAGGCACCGAATCGGACGCCGTCAGCGTCATCGGGTAGTTCCACGGCGAGATCACCCCCACCACGCCCTTGGGCTGGTAGCCGACCGTGGTCTTGCCGATGCCCGGCAGCAGCGACTGCACCGTGCGCGGCTTCAGCAGGTCCGCCGCGACGCGCACGTAGTAGTTCGCGTTCGCCATCAGGTCGACGATCTCCTCCTGTGCCGCCCACCGGGCCTTGCCGGCCTCGGCCTGCAGCAGGTCCATCAGGAACTCACGGTTCTCCACGACCAGGTCGCGATAGCGGCCGATGACCTCGATGCGGTCGGCGACCGGCCGGTTCGCCCACTCGACCTGGGCCGCGCGCGCTTCGGCGAACGCCGCCTCGACGTCTTCGGCCGTGCCGATCGGAATCGTGGTCAGCGGCCTGCCGGTGAAGACCTCGTCGATCGTCTTGGTCTGGCGCGCGGTGGCGTCTTTGATCGCGGCGAGTCGACCCAGGCGGTCGAAAACCTCGGCTGACGGTGCGGGCATGTCGCTTCCTTCCGCAGGAGCACGGGCGTTCAGGACACCAGACTAGGCCCGGGACGCGTCAACGGCTCCGGCACGCTTGAGGCAGATCGGGCGCGCCGCGCGGCACCACACTTTGTTGGTCGGTGCTATCCGCACCAGGTTCGCCGCGGCACGAGGTGATGAGCTGCTCTACCGGCGTGTGGAATCACCCGCCAGCGGCGCATGATCCTTCCGATTACTCCCGAACCTGGCGATTGACGAGGCCGGTGACATACCGTGAATCGATCTCTTCACCACCGTCGCCGTAGTAGACGCGATGGGGCCCGCTCGCCGTGTCGTCGGCGGTACGCGTCACCTTGATCCACCTACCCGTCGTAGGATCTTGGAGCAAGTCACCCTCGCGGATCTCCGATAGCGGCACTTTCTCTATTGCGTGTTCCGAAGTCATTCCTCTCCCGAATCGTTGTGGTAGTCGAACCGTAGCGACCGTCTGGTGATCGTCCCAGCGACCACATTGACGATTCTCCTGCCAACGCCGATGGTCAATCGCGGATTTATCCGCCGGAGGCCCGGCACGAGGGCCCGCATCGGAACCGTATGCCCGCGACGTTGCAGGCAAGCTGATGACCGATCGGACTTCTCGACCGTTACTGCTGGCGGGGATAAACAAACTGGCCGTCGGACCGCCGCGCTGACCGGTTCAGCGGTGCCGCGCCCGGGCCCGCCGCACGGCCTCCTCGATCAATCGCTCGGCGACGGCATGCAGTTTGAGGTCCTCGACCCGGCTGATCTGGGACGGGCGCGCCGGAAGGCTTCCGCGTCGCTGCCGGAGCGGCCACGGATCGATTGCCTGGTCGATGACGGCGCGGCTGTTCAACGCCCGCTGCAATCGCGTCGACCGTTCCCGTGTACCGGTCAGCCCCGTGCACCGCCGCTGACGAACGACGAATCCAATCTGCGCCGCATCCGAAAAAATTAGCCGACGAGTGCCAACGTATGCGCGCGCCGGAGCTTGCCCGATGGCGTCTTGGGGATCATTCCGGGCTCGAGCACGACCACGTTCCTAGGTCGGACATCGACCTCCGCGACCACTTCGTGTGCCACCTGCTGTTCGATGCGCCGCACCTCAGCCGCGTTCTGCCAGTCTTTGGATTCCACGGCCACGGCAAACGTCTCGCGCGAGTGCCCTGCCTCCAACCGTACCGCCACGGCGCCTCCCGCCCGGACCCCGGAAACTCGTGCGGCGGCGCGTTCGATGTCAGTCGGGTAAATGTTTCGCCCGGCCATGACGATGACATCCTTGACCCGACCGCATACTACGAGGCGGCCCGTCTCGGTGAAGTAGCCCAGATCGCCGGTGTCGAACCATCCTCGTTCGTCCTGTGCCGCAACGAATCCGGCCATCGTTTCGTAACCGATCGTTACTGGCTCACCACGCACCTCTATAACGCCCACGGCCCGCGCGGGCTGGATGGCGCCGTCTTCGTCGACGATGCGCGCCTCCAGCCCGTCGAGCAGACGTCCAAGCGTGGCCAGGCGCCGAGTTTTACCCTTGGTCGCAGGGACGGCCCGGTGCAGCACGGACAGGAGATCGGCGTCCACCTCGTCGACCAATAAGCCTGCGCCGCAATCGGAGAACGATACAGCCACGGTGGTTTCTGCCATACCGTAAGCGGGCAGGATCGCCGCCGGGCGCAAGCCGAACGGCTTGCCTGCTTCGCAGAGGTCTTCGACATCAGCAGGTTCGACCTGTTCGGCGCCCGATAGTGCCCACCTCAGGCTGGACAGGTCGAATTGGCCGGGCTGAGCCAGCTTACGAAGTCGTTTGGCGAACATTTTGTAGGCGAAGTTCGGCGCAGCGGTCATCGTGCCCTTGTACTTGTCGATGAGCTTGGCCCACAACAGAGTGTCGCGCAAGAAGTCCATCGGGGTGACCTTGATTAGCTCTGCGCCAAAATACATTGGCACAGTGAGGAAGCCGGTCATTCCCATGTCGTGAAACAGAGGCAGCCAGCTCACGATCACGTCGGTCTCGATGTCTACTTCTGCACCGCGGAACATAGCCTCGGCGTTGGAAACGACGTTGCGATGTGAGATTCGAACTGCTCTGGGCGACCCGGTAGAACCCGACGTCAACTGCAGCAGCGCCACGTCGTCGTCGTGGGTCTCGACCGGATCGATCGAGCGGCTGCAGAGCAGCTGGCCGATCGGCAGCACGCGCATTCCGAGCTGGGCCAGCAGTGGGGCCGCATCCATGAATGGGTCGGAGATGACGACCGTTGTAGCGCCGATCATTTCGATGACGGCCGTGGTCTCCTCTGCCCAGCGGCGAAGATCGGTGCGTGGTGTGGGTTGGTGGAGCATGGTGAGGCTGGCCCCACGCATCCAGACGGCCTGCCCGGTAGGCGCGATCTCAACGGGAGCCCCGGCCAGCACCGGTACGGCATCTCCATGGCCGACGCCGGCGGCGGCCAAGCCGCCCGCGATCCGACTAGCGCGATCATGCACCTCACCCCAAGTATGCCGCAGCGGACAGCCGGGCTCGCCGCTGACGAGCCCTTTTGAGGTGGATTGGGCTCTGCTGAACATGGTTTCGGTGAATATGCTCAAGGTCGTTCCTTTTGCCTCCGGCGCCGCGTCGAGCTCCGACTGCGAGGTGAAGTATCTAGCAGGCACACGCATGAAGAGTGAAGCGCTTGATGTAATCGTGTTCAGCCGCGAAGCTCGTCGCCAAATCACTTGAGCGCCAGCGCCGCGTCCGAAGAGCCTCCTCCTTCAAGGCGCCACTAGGTGGCGGCCGGTCCGGTCGAAGATCGGCTAAAGGGTATACCCGCAGAGGATGTTAACTGCCGAGGCGCGCGGATACCGTCAACACCGCAACGTGCAGTGTTCGGGTCCTTGAAGCACAGAGCACGGGACTCCGCCGTTATGAATCGGAAAAGTGCAAACCCCGTCACTGTTGGATCAGCCTGGCAATGCAGACCCGCTATGGCGGGGACCTCCATGAGATCGCCGCCGGACGTGTACGGGCGGATGGGGAGTCAACCGTGATGACCGCCATAGTGCAGATATGGGCGACGTCAGTCGCCGGCGTTGAGCCTTTAACGCCCGCCGCTCAGGCACCGAATGACCGGACGAAACGCAAGCTGAACGGGGAGCTTCGGTTCTCCATGCCCTGGTCTGTCCATGCAACGCCCCGCGCCGGTCAAGCCGGAATTCGCCATTCTGCCGCCTCAACGTTGCCCGGTTGGCGGCAAGGTCTCGTTCGGCGAAATCTTGGCTGCCTTGCCGCGCTTCACGGCGCGTTTTTCTTTAAGCGATTTGCCGGACTTTTTGGTCATGGCTTGCCGGGGAGATTTGTCAGACATGGCGCCCTTTGATATGGGGGCCTGTATGGTCCCGGTTTCTCGGAGTGTACGCGCCGAAGCTTCGCCGCTCATGGCAAGTGGCTGCCGAAGTCAGCCGGCAACCTACTCCCACCGTGCCGGTGCATCGAAAGGCTCAGGGCTCGACGCGCTTTGGCGAATGAGCTCGCGCATTAGTGCAGCATTCATCGGTTGTGCGCAAGAGGAGACCTCGCCCAGCACACGCTGCGCCTCCTTGGCACTCGACGGCGGCAGGACGAACAACACCGCGTCTCGAGAATGCGTACCCATCAGGTAGATGGTGTCGTTGAAAACCATTCGATATGGATGCAGCGAAACCATTTCGCGATGGCGAATTAGCCGGGACGGGGCGGGCAGCCACGCGCTCGAGTCGTAAATGACTCGGTGCACCCCGCCAATCCACAAGCCGAACACCGCGAGCAGGTCGGGTAGCTCTAGCCTCAGGTCCAGGCTTTTTGGCCACCAAGCGCCGTCCACGGCAACGGGACTGCCGTCGCGTTCGCACAGTACCAATCGGGTGGCGCTGGAACGGCTGGGAGTAACAGGCGCCACCGTGACGCTCCCCTCGAATATCTTGCTATCGCAGACGGCGACCGAAGAGAAGGTACTCGACAAACCCACGACAACAGGAGCGTAACCCCGGGGGGCGCCGACATGGTCGACGAATCGCCACAGGACGACGCTGAATCCGACTGAGTCGTGCGCACAACTTGGCGATGTTGCACGTCAATCGGATGAGGTGACGCACGAGTGAGCAAGTTGGCTCGATCGGTCACGGCATGGGTTTTGTCTTCCTGAGGCCGGGTCCGGGGAGACGTATGAAGTCGCTTTTCTGTGAGCGACTGGCGGCAGCCGAGCCGATGGTGGCGTAGCGTCGGAAGAGAGCTGTTTCGTTGTCGGCGCTGTCCTCGGAAGTTATTGCCCATCGAGTTCACGGGCAATGTAATTGCTCCGTCGGCCCAGTTCCGCGGGTTGATCATTTCAAGGTGCGAAGGATTGCCCGTGAAGCGCACAGAACCGTCAAGCAGTCGCCCTGGGGCTCAGTCGAATCCAACGATCGAAGAACCGACTCGCCGCACGATGAGTTACGGCGGTCTCAGCCCCGTGCGGCTCACCCTGGCACGCCGGCTCGGAGATAAGCTCGATGGAGGGTGGTGGCCTCGCAGTGGCCTGATCTCGAGGGAGCTCACCGATTTGGTGGCTATCTTGAACGTGCGTTTAGGGCGGGTCATCGACATCAATCTCAATTGGTCATCGTTGCAACGCCAGCATGACCTGAATTGGGATTGGGGACAGGGCGCACGTCCACACGTTATGACCATCGACGGCCGTGATGCGCGGGCGAAGCTCCTCATCGTTCCGCACGGGACCGGTACGGCCCTTGCGGTAATGGTCTTGCGGCGCGCCGCCGGCCTGCCGGTATATGCGGCACACCGTGATTCGCGCGCCTTCCAGACAGCCGACTGTATTGTCCGCGTTGCCCGCGGCGAGCCGATGTTCGAAGTGCGTCGGTCGCGTCGCGCTGACGTCGCGATTATTTAGGGCCCGCGGGTCGAGAACATCCGGGCTGCTTGTCACCCACGTGCCGGCCGATCACCGGAAAGGCCTGCGCGCCAAGACCAGCACCGGATTCCTAGATATCCGGGGATCGTCACGAGGCAATACGCGCGCGGGCCCTATCCGGTGGGTTTCGGCTTTTCCATGCTGATCATGAGACCCTCGACGGTCGAAGCATCACTCGGGCGGGCTGCGGACATCATGATGGCGTGCGCCTGGTCTGGGTCGGCCTGTGGGGAGACGACCAGCAAAGTAACTTTTCCCCGGTTGAGGCCGAGAACCTCGATGGTCTTCACCGGCTGAAGACGGTATCCGTCGAGGCGAATCGTTCGCCCGCCGGTCGCGAATCTCGTTGGTGCGGTGACCCATTCGTTCACGTTATAGAGTACGCGGTCAATACGCCCCAGCCGAACGGACAGTACCGACAACAGGTCCGGTAGCTCTGCCGCGAGGTCGTCAGAGTGTGGCCACCACGCGCCATCGACATACCCGCTCGTGGGTGCCTTCGGCTTAAGCCGCAACCGTGGGGTGTGCTCCGGTGGCACCCGCCGGTGCTGAGCTTCCACGTGGTCGGTTTTCGGCGCCATTGGGACGCTCCCGCCTTGACCGCGAAACGGCCAGATCAATTCGGCGACGAGATGACTGTGAATAGTCAGGTACGAAGTATCGCCGACAACTCGACCCTACTCGGGCGGTCCGGAACTATCACACCACGGTGAGCCCATCGGGGCGTCCTCAGCGTATCGAGACCAATCGGTCGATCGAATCCGTGGGCAATTCGCCCTCGACGACCGCAGTCACCAGGAGCTGGTTGAGTGTGATCGCGCCCTTGTGATTGTCGAGGAACGCTGTGTCGGCAGCGTCACGACCGGTGGCGATGCGAACAAGGGCTTGCCGCGGCGCAAGCAGCGTCGCATCGACTACCCGCCACTGACCCCCTACAAAGGCCTCGGCCACCGCGTGGAAATCCATCGGATACACGCCCGGCGCATACACGGACGCCAACCGTGCCGGGACGTAAACCGCCCGCAGCAACGCCACCGCCAGATGCGCGTAGTCGCGGCACACACCTTCGCCGGCGAGCAGTGTGTCCACCGCCCCATCGATCGGATCGCTGGAGCCGGGAACATATTTCAGCCTGGTACCAACCCATGAGCTCACGTGCTCGAGCAGCGCGGTCGAATCGCGGTCGTTACCGAACTCAGTTGCGGCGAAACCGTAGAACTTATCGGCCTCGGCGTAGCGGCTCGGCCGCAGATACAACGAGAGGTCATATTCGCTCACGGGGGCCGGGTCGGTCTGGCCCACGATGGTGGCGGCGTAGTCGACTTTGAGGGTCCCCACCGGTGCGTCGACCTTATGGATGCGGTTGCCGTGCACGCCGCTGACTTCCACCGGCTGGAGGGGCCGCCCGTTCAATACGAAGCTCAGGGACTCAGAGACATCCGTGCGTGGGTGCGGCGCGACCGCAATCTGAAACTCGAGCGTCGTGGGCGCGGTGATGCCAACGTCGATCTCGGCGCTCACCATTCGTCTCATGGGGCGATGATGCGCCGATATGTCTCGATCCGCCAGACGACATGTGTGCCCCGACAACGTGGCTGCAGTCGACGACATCGCGACCGGGATCACACACGGCGTCGACGTCCTCGTGGCGGCCACGCGGAAATCACCCCGGGGACAAGGCCGTTCCGTCGTCACGGAAATGGCGTCACCCCGCGAATCGTCCGCGTGACAGCGCATACTGACGGATTCAACCACCCCCGATGCTGTCGGAATTACCTGCGCAGCAACCGTTTTTCGGTTCAGGGCCCGGCAGAGCTCAGCTTGGCGACGGGGGATGGTCGGCCTCGAGCAGCTTGACGGCGATCTGCTCGACGGGGGAGTTGGTGTCCTGCGACAGTTTCGCCAGCAGCCCGAACGCAGCGACCGCGTCGATGTCGAAACGCTCCATCAGCATGCCCTTGGCCTGGCCGATCGTGTCTCGCGTGTCGATGGCGCGCCGCAGTTGCTGGTTCTCGGCGGTCAACGCGCGCAGGCGTTCGTCGTGGCGGGCGCGTTCCACCGCGCTGATCGCCTCGAGCGTATGAAGCACTTCGGCAGGGGTCCAGGAGCCGCCCCGATCGGCCGCGTGGGCCATCTCGGCGAGGATCCGCCCGCTTTCCGAGATCTCTTCGACGTGGTGCGCCACGCCCAGCAGCTCGCCGTGGTCCACCAGGGCCGTATTGCTGGGGCACCACACCTTCGGCACGAACCGGTGGGGCGTCACGGGGTCGGGGACGTCGTAGCGCTGTACCCGCATGGCGTGCGGATGCCGGGTACGCAGCACGGTTTCCAGGGACGCGGCGAGGTTCGCCGTGCCGGTGGACTGCGGGTCGTGCGGATTGTCGGGGAACGCGTCGAACAGGAACTGGCCGGCCAACTCGCCGGGTTCACGCAAGGTCGCCCGCTCGTACGCGACGCTGGCGGCCCGGATCCGCAGGTCGCAGTCCAGGAGCAGGAACGAGCCGCCCGACGAGTTCCGGTCCATCTCGTGAGCTATCACCTCGAACCGGTGTTGGCTCTCCACGTGGTTTCACTACCCGTTCGGGCCGCGGGGTAACCGTCGCCCGACGGTGAATGCCGTAGGGCACCGCCCACACGAGGGTGACGGTGAGGCGGACGCCGCTGGGCGGCACGTAGGAGCGCCGCTCGCCGGGACGCGCTCCGGTGATCGCGGAACCCAGCGGCGAATGGACCGAATACACCTCCACGTCGTCGTGTTCGGCGCCGCGCGTTCCCAGCAGGAAGGTCTCGACCTCACCGGTGTCGTCGTAGCGGACGGTCAGAACCATGCCGGGTTCGGCGATGCCGTCGTCGGGTGGATCCTGGCCGACGACGGCGTTGACCAACAGGTCATGAATCCGCAGTCGCCGTGCGCGCCGGACGGCGTCGCAGTATTCGTCGGCGTCGGCGTCGGCGTCGCACGACTCCCGCAGCGTGGCCAGTTCCCGCTGAAGTCGCCCGTAGGCCTGCGGTGAAAGCCAGGCGGGTTGCACGCTGGTCATGTGTTGCTGTCCTCTCCTCAGGCGGCATTGGGCGTCGACGGTCGCCGATCCGGACGCCCGCTTGATGAAGGGCCCCGATGGGGCACGGCCTCGAGCAGTGTCACGAGCCGCCCGGTCTCGTGGGGGATCGCGTAGATGCGTTGTTCGCCCGGGCGGGCGCCGGCGATGGAGCGGCCCAGCGGCGACGCCATCGAGTAGACCTTGATGTCGGCGTCCTCGGCGCCCCGCCGACCGAGCAGCAGGGTTTCGGTTTCACCGGTGGCGTCGTAGCGGATGGTCAGCACCGCGCCCGGCTCGGCGACCCGGTTGCCCGCGGGATCGTCGCGGACGGCGGCGCAGCCCAGCAGATGCTCGATCTCGCGGATGCGCCTTTGTCGTGCCGAGGGCCGCGCGCCGCGGTTCGCGCCGTAATCGAGGTAATCGTCGGGGACTTCGACGCTGCGCCGGGAGCGCAAGGCGTTCAACTCGTCCTGCAGCCGGCGGTAATGCCGGGGCGTGATGGAGATAGATGTCATCGCGTGCCGTCCTTTCGGTGAGTTGGGTGTCGTCAGGGGCGGGCCGATGCGTGGCTGCCGTCCCTGACGACGGGGAGCCCTTGCGGGGCAGGCTATTTGACTTCCGGGCTACCAATCCCATGGTGGCTTGCGCGGGCATCCGCTCGCTTGCCCGAATCGGACAAGGGTGGGGCGGGCCATTGTTCCCTGCGGACAACACCTTGACCCAAGGGGGCGTGCGCCCCCAGGTCACCGGTGCCCGACGAGGCGGTCGAACTCGTGTTGCCATCTGGCGCCACGGGCACCGTCGAGGGCGTGGCGTACGCCGGCGAACGAAGCGGCCACCGACAGGCTTACGGCGCACCACATCGCCGCCGCGATCCCGACCGCCTCGTCGCGGGGAGACACCATTGGCCGGCTCACCGGCGCACCCCGGTGATTGACCCAGATCTCCACCCGGTCACCGACTTTGGCGGTGAGCGGTGCGGTGACGTCGCCGGTGTGTTCGGCCCCGGCGAATTCCCATCGGGCAGGGGCCGTGGCCGTCGTCCCGTCGAGGGTCGTGCGGGGGTGGCCGGCCCCGACGACCGTCGCGCTCACCGGCTGGCGGGTCTGGACCCACTCGACGTGGGCGCGGCTCCGGGATTCGTGGACCGCGGTCCCGACGGCGGCGGCGATCGGCACGGTAAGCAGTGACACCGCGACAGCCAGTACCAACAGCACCGCCTCGAGCCGGTCGCTCGCCCGAACCAGGGGATTACGGCCGAACAGCCGCGCGAACAGCGTTCGCGGCAACGGCACGGTGAACGTCTCCAGCGCGGAGTCATCGTCGCGCCGGCGGGCGGTCTGCGGTTGATGATCGTGACGCGGGCTGGTCATCGGTGTCCTATCGAGGATCGGCGTGGGTGGAGGTCGGTCACCTCGATCGTGCCGCCGCCGGCGCCCGCGAAGCTTGCCGAACTCCGACAAGGGCGCCACGGCGCGTTGTCGGATTCCGACAGCGTTCGATCAGGGGATATCGGCGGCCGCGAGCTCGATCATCAAGGCGAGCCGCTTTCTCGCGTCGTCCAGCGGCAGGTTGGTGATCTCGGCCATCTTGCGGAGGCGGTAGCGGACGGTGTTTTCGTGCACTCCGAGACGCTCGCCGGCTTCGGCGGGGTCGCCCTGGGCCTCGAGCCACGCCCGGAGCGTGGCGAGGTAGTCCGTTCCGTGGGCGCGGTCGTGGCGGCGCAGCTCGGCCACCGGTCCGCGGGTCGGGGTGCGGCCGGCCCGCGCTGCGGTGCGCAGCCGCTGCAGCAGGATGTCGTCCCACGATTCGTCGTAGGCGGGCGGAGCGGACTCCGGCGACGCCTCGTGCAGCGCCAGACACTCGTCGGCCTCCTGGCGCGCCGCGGCGAGGTCGGCCACCGCGGCCGCGCCGCTGATACCGGCCAATACGGTCACGTGTTCGGGAAGGGCGGCTGTCAGGCCGCTCACCCAGCGGCGTGCCGTCGAGGCCGGCCCGGCGGGAAGCACGGTGTAGATCGTGTTGCCCGCCAGGGCGCTCCGACCGGGCCGTGACCAGCCGAACCCGGTGGTCGCGCGGTCGAACGCCAGCAGCAGGGCGGCGTCGCGTTCGGCGCCGACGGACGCCTGCAGCGCGATCACCCGCAAACCGCCCTGCGGCAGGCCGAGCTTGCTTGCCGCCGTGCCGGAATCGGCGCTGCCCTCCAGCAGCAGGAACACCAGTTCGGACTCGACCTGACGTTCGAGATCGGCGCTGGCCTGTGAGCGCAACAGGTGCAGGGCGACGGTGTGGGCGCCCTCGGCCAGGGCGTTGCGGGCCGGCTCGTCCAGCGGCTCCGAACAGGCGACCCATACCGAACCCATCAGTTCCCGGCCGGAGCGCACCGCGACGACCATGCGCCCGGTCACGCCGTGGTCCGCGTCGCCCGCGACAAAGAACGGCTCCTCCGAGCCGGTCAGCTGCGCGAATACGCCGCGGGCGTCGAACAATGCGCGCAGCCGGTCCGGCGTCTGGCGGTCCAGGATGGTCTCGACCCGCGCCGGGTCGGGGTGCTGCTGCAGCCGCGAGTACGCGAGCACGCGCAGCAGCCGGTCATGGATGACCACGCCACTGCCGATCGCCTCGGCCAGGCTGTCCGCCAGCGCGAACAGGTCGGTCGGGCCGCGGCCGGCGGCGGTTTCGCGGCCCTCCAGCACCAGCCCGTAGATGACAGCGGCCACCTCGCTCCACGAGAGCGTCTCGTCGACCACCATCACCGCGCCCACCCCGACGTCCTCGTCGAGCGTCAGCGGCTCGGCGCTCTCGCGTGTCAACACCACGACCGCATGCGCCGAACGCGCCCAGCGGATCCCCTCTCCGAGCGACCCTGCGCCGATCGCGAGGAGGACGTCGCCGACGACGACGCGCTCACCCTCGTGGATGACCACGCTGCGCAACTCGGCCGACCTGGGCGCCGACGACCAGGCCAAGCGGACCCCATAACCACCCAGCACGTTGACCAAGCGGTCCAAAGTGATCACGAGCGCTCCCAACGCCGCCGAGAAAAGAGACGCCAGTGCCTTTGTATCGTCCCGGGAGTCCCCGCTGCATGCGATTGCCCGATCCGTGGCGGGGCGAGTCGCGTCTCAGAGGACGTGCATGCCCTGGGCCAGCTGCGAGACACCGACCACCGTGAACACGGTCACCAGGATCTGCCGGTGGTAGGCACGCACCCAGTCGTGCAGCTGCCGTAGCAGCGCCTGAGTACGCGCCGGCGCGGCGACGTAACCCACCAGGATCATCTCGACCACGGAATACATCAGCAGGACGAAGGCGACGGAGGCGCTGACCTGGGTGGCGATCGCCGCCCTAGACGCCACGATGATCGCAAGAATGAAGAGAACCCCGTCGACCGGCACCGAAGCCAGGCCGATCAGCCACGCGATCCACAGCGATCCCTTTTCCCACGCGCGATGGGCTCGGTGGAGCAGGCGCCGCAACGCCGAATCATCGTCGGCGGAAACCTCCCCAGCGCGGGTCAGGAATCGTGGCACCGCGATCGGCGACTCCGGCGCCGGCGAGGGCGGCTCGGCGCCGGCGCTCGATGCCCGGGCCGCTACGCGCCGGCGCCCCGAGAAGCGCACCGCCATCAGCGCGGCGATCACCAGCCCGAGCACGCCGAGGCCAATCTGGATATGCGGGAGGGTCGAGCTCGCCGTCGGGGCCGCCGAGCCATGGCCGGCGGATCCGAAGACGGACGTGAAGTTCAGCAGGAGCAGCGGGGCGAGCAGCTCGGGCACGCACACGGTGAGGCCGCCGACCCAGTAGGCGAGCAAATTCGGGCCCGGCCGCGGCCGCGAGATCATCAGGAGGGCGAGGCCGAGCCGCACCGGATTGAGCGCGGCCAGAATTCCCAGCCCCACCACGGACCCCCACATTGGCGCAGCTCTACCCGTGGCCCGGGGCGTCTAAACACCTGCACGGGGGAATTGTGACCTACGGCATTGGTATGACCTCTGCCACACCCGCGATCGGGGTCGGCGTATCGAATCGCGCTCTGGGGCAAGGCGTTCGGATGACTGTCTTCGGTGAACGCCCCGCCAACCACGCGTGAACACCGCCGGCCACCGGCCCGTCGATCTGAGCCCGACGCCGGCGTGCGACCCGCCCCGACGACGTAGCCGGTGCCCCGGACCGCCGCCGTCTCCCCGGTGTCGGGGGTGACAGTTTGGGCGCAGCGCGTGCGCGGCCGACCGCTCCGCAGCAACCTTCGGCATCGCCGGCGGCCACGGCGCCGGACGGAGGGCAGCAACCGGCTATTGTGGCTTCGGCGTCGCGCCGGGACCGAGCGGCGATCTCACCTCGCGGTGGAGATCCGCAATAACGGGTGTTGAGACGCGTAATGCACGTACTTACGGTCCTCGCCGCTTCAACCGACCTCTCGTCGTGAGTGGGCCCGGGACTCGGGCGCAAAGCACACCCTCCGTTGGGACCGACCCGTGCAGTCGATCTCGGCAAACCCCGCCCGGCGCCCCTCCCGTGCACCGGCGGGGCCGCCGCGGGACAAAAGTTTGTTTTGCTGGGCGGCCTGACGCGCGTGCAACAGCTCGGTGGTGCGAATCTCTTATGTGGGAACGAAATTCACATGTTTGACCTCAGGGGTCGGCGGGTACCCGCCGAGCCGTGGAGCGCGACATCCAAAGTCGTAGAGCCAGCCTGCTATTGGTCCGCTGGTGCGCCGACGGGAGCCCCCGCGAAACAGCGTATGCGGTTTCCGGGTTACCGTTGACGCTGCGGACGGCATTGCGATTCGGGTCGGGGACACAACTGGGGCCAGAACCGCAGCCAATGACGGTCACATCACGACGGGGATCTCCGCGAAGCTCGTTGGCGCCGGCGCCGTGCCGGTGTGCGAGTCGCCAAACTGGTCGAGACTAACGGCCAATCCTGAAGCGCTGCAGCGCGGTTCGTGCTGCGCGCAGTGTTTCTTGCCATTTCCATCTCGGTTGTAGGAGGTCGTCCCGTGCAGCTCAACCCGTTCGACGATGACAACGGCAAATTTGTCGTATTGGTCAATAACGAGGAGCAGCACAGCCTTTGGCCGGTGTTCGCCGACGTCCCGGCCGGCTGGCGAGTGGTGCATGGAGAGGCTGACCGCGCGTCTTGTCTGGACTACATCGAGAAAAACTGGCCCGATATCCGCCCGAAGGCGCTGCGTGACAGGCTGGCCGCTCCCGGTTTGTGATGTATAGACGGTCTAGGTATGAAGGAGTGGGGAAAGCTTTCGGGGGGGTTTGGTGGAACTGAGTGACCGCGCGCTACCGCTGACGCGAGCGCAGCTCGATATCTGGCTCGCGCAGCAAACAGGTCACTTCGATGTGGCGTGGCAACTCGGCGTGCTGGTGCGGATCGAGGGCGCCGTCGACCGCGCCCTGTTCGAACAGGCCATGCGCCACGTGGTGGGCGAGGCGGAAAGCATCCGCGCGTGCTTCTTCGAGGTCGACGGCGAGGTCTTCCAGACCGCGATCGACAACGCCGACGTCGATCTGCCCTTCTATGACGTGAGCGGATCGCCCGATCCCGAGCGGGAAGTCCGCGAGCGGACGTCGGCCATCCAGCGGACGCCGATACCCCTCACCGGGCCGATGATCAACTTCTATCTTTTCCAGACGGCACCCGACGAGTACTACTGGTTCACCTGCTGCCACCACATCGCCATCGACGGGCTGGGACTCGCCCTGCTCGGCCGCCGGATCGCGGCGGTCTACACCGCGCTCGCCTCCGGCGCGGCCATCTCTCCGGCCTTCTTCGGCACCTTGCGGGACCTGGTCAGCAGCGAACTGGAGTACGCCGCATCCGCCGATTACATGGCGGATCAAGTTTATTGGGCCGACCACCTTCCCACCGCGAGCGAACCCGATTACCGGCTGACCGAGGCCGCCAGTGATCGGGACCCGTACGCGCCCTCGCCGCCGGTCCAACTGGACGCGTCGGTCGTCGGGCTGATCAAACGGTTGTCCAAGACGCTGGGCGTCCGCCGATCCTCCGTCCTCACCGCCGCGTGCGCGCTCCTGGTGCGCGCCCTTCGCGCCGACAATTCGGACGAAGTGGTGCTCGACTTCCCGGTCAGCCGTCGCCTGGATCCCGAGTCGAAGACGCACCCCGGCATGCTCGCCGGAGTCATGCCACTGGTCCTGCACGCGCGGCCGCAAGGCACGTTCGCCGATTTCCTCCGGCAGGTTGATGCTCGCTCGCGCGAAGCGTTGCGGCACCAGCGATTTCCCGTGCACATGCTGGGCGGCGACGGCGGCTTCCGCGGCGCACCGCAGGCGTCGAATCGCGTCGTCGTCAACTTCGTCCCGGCCAGGCTCACCCTCAACCTCGCGGGTGTGCCCGCCACCGCGACCTACACCACCTTCGGGCCGGTGGGTCACTTCGGATTGTTCTTCCTCGGCTTCGGGGACCAGCAATTCCTGAGCACCGTCGGTGTGGGACAACCCTTTTCGAACTTCGACGCCTCGGACTTGGCCGGCCGGTTGCAGCGGCTGCTGGTCGCGATGGCCGACGACCCGTCGCGGGTGTTGTCGTCGGTGGATGTGCTCGGTGATGGGGAGCGCGGCCGGTTGGAAGCGTTTGGTAATCGGGCGGTTTTGACCGGGCCGTCGTCGACGTCGGTGTCGGTGCCTTCGGTGTTTGCGGCGCGGGTGGCTGAGGCGCCGGGGGCGGTGGCGCTGGTGTGCCAGGGCCTGTCGGTGACGTATCGCGAGTTGGACGTGGCGTCGAACCGGTTGGCGCACCTGTTGGTGGAACATGGCGCGGGGCCGGGGCGGACTGTGGCGCTGCTGTTTTCGCGGTCGGCGGAGGCGGTCGCGGCGATGTTGGGGGTGCTTAAGACCGGGGCGGCGTATGTGTCGATCGATCCTTCGTCGCCGGATGGCCGGATCGAATTCATGCTCGGGGACGCCACGCCGGTTGTCGCGGTCAGCACCGCGGAGTTGGCGGGGCGGCTGGACGGGCATGGGGTGGCGGTGGTCGATGTCAACGACCCGCGCATCGACGCCGAGCCGGACACCGGGTTGCCCGAGCCTGACGCTGAGGGGCTGGCGTATCTGATTTACACCTCGGGTACCACGGGTGTGCCCAAAGGTGTTGGGGTCACGCATCGTAACGTGACGGCGTTGATCGGGTCGCTGGATGCGGGCCTGCCGGCGCCCGGGGTGTGGTCGCATGCGCATTCGCTGGCTTTCGACGTGTCGGTGTGGGAGATCTTCGCCCCGCTGCTGCGCGGCGGGCGGGTGGTGGTGGTGGATGAGGACACCGCGCGTGCGCCCGAGGAGTTGCACGATCTGTTGGTCGCCGAAGAGGTATCGGTGTTGACCCAGACGCCGTCGGCGGTGGCGATGTTGGACCCGGCGGGCCTGGATGGGGTGGCGGTGGTGTTGGCCGGGGAGGCGTGTCCGCCCGAGGTGGTGGATCGTTGGGCGCCGGGTCGGGTACTGCTCAACGCGTATGGGCCGACCGAGACCACGATGTGTGTGGCGATCAGCGTCCCGCTGGCGCCGGGGTCGGGTGTGCCCCCGATCGGGTCTCCGGTGTCTGGGGCGGGGTTGTTCGTGCTCGACGGCTGGTTGCGTCCGGTTCCCGAAGGTGTGGTCGGGGAGTTGTATGTGGCCGGATCCGGTGTCGCGGTGGGATATCTGGGTCGGCCCGGGCTGACCGCGTCGCGGTTTATGGCCTGCCCGTTCGGCGGGGCCGGATCGCGGATGTATCGGACCGGGGATTTGGCGTGCTGGGGTGCTGATGGGCAGTTGCGGTATCTGGGTCGCGCCGATGAGCAGGTCAAGATCCGCGGGTATCGCATCGAGTTGGGCGAGATCCAGGCCGCGCTGAGCGGGTTGGACGGGGTGGAGCAGGCGGTGGTGATCGCCCGTGAGGACCGGCCCGGGGACAAGCGTCTGGTGGGGTATGTCACCGGTGGCGCCGACGTGGAGGTGTTGCGGGCTCAGTTGTCGGTGCGGTTGCCGGGGTTCATGGTGCCCGCGGCGGTCGTGGGGCTTGACTCGTTGCCGCTGACCGCCAACGGCAAGTTGGACACCCGCGCGTTGCCGGCCCCGGACTACGCCACCGGCCAGTACCGCGCCCCCCAGACTCCCACCGAAGAAATCCTGGCCGCCATCTTCGCCGACGTCCTGGGCCTCGAGCGCGTCAGCACCGACGACTCCTTCTTCGAACTCGGCGGCGACAGCATCCTGGCGCTGCAAGTGGTGTCGCGAGCGCGGGCCGCCGGCCTCACGTGCCGGCCCCGGGACGTCTTCGTCGAACAGACCGTGGCCCGGCTGGCCCGCGTCACGAGCGCGAGCGGCGGCGCCGCCGGCGTGATCGACGAGGGGCTCGGCCCGGTGCGGGCCACCCCGATCATGCGCTGGTTGCAAAGCGTCAGCGGTTCGGTCGACCAGTTCAACCAGACCATGGTGCTGCAGGCGCCCGGGGGAGTGACCGAGGCCGACGTCACGACGGCGCTGCAGGCCCTGCTGGACCGGCACGCCATGCTGCGATTGCGCGTCGACGACTGGTCGTTGAGCGTGCCGGAGGCCGGATCCGTGGACGCGGCCGGTTGCCTGCAGTCCGTGGACACCCTGTCCGACGCGGCGCTGCTGGACGCCCGGTCGCGGCTGAACCCGGCCACCGGCACGATGCTGAGCGCGCTATGGGCCGGCCGCACCGGGCAGCTGGCGCTGGTCGTCCACCATCTGGCCGTCGACGGGGTGTCCTGGCGAATCCTGCTGGAAGACTTGAACATCGCCTGGGCGCAGCTCCGCGCCGGGCAGCCGGTGGAGTTGCCCGTGGGCGGCACGTCGTTCGCCCGGTGGGCGACGCTGCTCGAGGAGTACGCGCACCGCCCGGAGGTCGTCGTGCAGGCCGACGCCTGGAAGCGGATCGCCGCCACGCCGCCCGCCGTGCCGCCGGCGCGCCCCGAGGCCGACACCTACGCCACCGCCGGGCAGCTGTCCGCCGCCCTGGACGCCGAGGTCACCCGCACCCTGCTCGGCGAGGCCCCCGCGGCGTTTCACGCTGGCCTGCAAGACATCCTGCTGATCGCGTTCGGTTTGGCCTGGGCGGAGTTCCTGGGCCCCGACCTCGCCGCCGGCGGGCCCATCGGCATCGACGTGGAGGGTCACGGCCGCCACGAGGAACTCGCTCCCGACGTCGACCTGTCGCGCACCGTCGGCTGGTTCACCACCAAGTACCCGGTCTCGCTCACCGTCGGCGGGATGCCCTGGGCCCAGGTGCGCGCCGGGGAACCCGCCCTCGGAACGCTGATCAAAGAGGCCAAGGAACAGCTTCGCGCCGTGCCGCACCCGCTGACCTACGGCGTGCTGCGTTACCTGAACGGCCACGTGCGGCTGGACGGCGCCGACCCCACGATCGGGTTCAACTACCTCGGTCGCCTCGTCGCGGGAACCGAGCTCTCCGATGAGCTGTGGCGGCTGCACCCGGAGAGCCTGTCTTTCACCGGGGCCGCCGCGGCCATCCCAATGTCGTTGGCGCACACCGTAGAACTCAACGCCGGCACCCTCGACACCGACGCCGGTCCCCAACTGCACGCCAACTGGACCTGGGCGGCGTCGGCGCTCGACGAAACGCAGGTCCGCCGGCTCAGCCAACTCTGGTTCGACGCGCTGTCCGGCATCTGCGCACACGTGCGGGCCGGCGGCGGCGGGCTCACCCCGTCGGACATCGCGCCCGCCCGGCTGAGCCAACCGCAGATCGACGAGCTGCACCGGCGCTACGACCTCGCCGACATTTTGCCGCTGACCCCGCTGCAACAGGGGCTGCTGTTCCACTCCAGCACCGCCCAGGGGGGCGACGACATGTACGCGGTGCAGCTGGATTTCACGCTCACCGGACCGCTGGACCCCGCCCGCCTGCGCGACGCTGTGCGCACCGTGATCAGCCGGCACCCACACCTGGCGGCCCGGTTCTACGAGCGGTTCGACGAGCCGGTGCAGATCATCCCGGCCGACCCCGTGGCGGCGTGGCGGTGCGTCGAGCTCGACACCGAGCAGCAGATCGAGGAGCTGTGCGCCGCCGAACGCGCCGCCGTCGGTGACCTGGCCGACCAGCCGCCGTTCCGGGTGGCGTTGATCCGCACCGGGCCGGACCAGCACCGGCTGGTGCTGACCAACCACCACATCGTGCTGGACGGCTGGTCGCTGCCGATCCTGCTGCGCGAGATGTTCACCGGCTACTACGGGGAGCCGCTGCCCGCCGCCGCGCCCTATCGGAGCTTCGTCACCTGGCTGGCCGACCGCGATCTGGACGCCGCCCGCGGCGCCTGGGCCGAAATGCTCACCGACTTCGAGACTCCGACACTGGTCGGCCCCAAAGATCGCCTGGGCCAAGGGCGGCGGGGCGCCGAAACGTTCCGCGTCGACGAGGAAACCACCGGCGCCCTCACCGAGCTGGCCCGCTCCTGCCACACCACCGTCAGCACGGTGCTGCAGGGCGCCTGGGCGCTGCTGCTGACCTCGCTGACGGGTCAGCACGACGTCGTCTTCGGCACCCCGCGGTCCCGGGTCGGCCAGCTCGAGGTGGACGGCGCGGAGTCGATGGTCGGGCTGCTGATCAACACGGTGCCCGTGCGCGCCAACATCACCGCGACCACCACCACCGCGGACCTGCTGCGCCAGCTGCAGGACGGCCACAACGACACGCTCGAGCACCAGCACCTGGCGCTCAGCGACATTCACCGCGCCACCGGCCACGAGCAACTCTTCGACACCCTCTTCGTCTACGAGAACTACCCGATCGACGAGGGCATGCAGCTGGGTCCCGACGGCTTGGCCATCGCGGGGTTCACCAACCGTGAGTACAACCACTATCCGCTCACGATGGAGGCACTGCCGGGCCGCGAGCTCGGCCTGCACGTCGAGTTCGACGCCGACGTGTTCGACGGCGCGAGCATCGAGGCGCTCGTCGAACGCTTCCAGCGGGCGCTGGCGGCCATGACCGCCGATCCCGCCCGTCGCCTGTCGTCGGTGGACCTGCTGGACCCCGCCGAGCGGGACCTGGTGCTGTCGCGGATGTCGGGCGCCGCCGTGACCGCGCCCATTGGCGTGGCGCCTGAGTTGCTGGCCGCGGCGGTCGCGGCCGACCCGGACGCGCCGGCCGTCCTCGACGGGGCGCGGCGACTGTCCTACCGGGAGCTCGACGAGTGGTCGACGCGGCTGGCCCGGACCCTGATCGAGGCCGGCGTGGGTCCCGACCGCGCCGTCGGCGTGGCGATGGACCGCCGCGCGGAGCTGGTGGTCGCGTGGTGGGCGGTGGTCAAGGCCGGCGGCCTCTATGCCCCCATCGATCGCGCCCATCCCGTCGAGCGCATCGCGACGGTGCTCGACGCCGTGGGGGCGGTCTGTGTATTGGCTTGCGGCACAGACGAAGTCGCCGGCGCCGGCCGTCGCCCGGTGCTGCGCGTCGACGACCTCGACGTGTCCGGACAGTCGGCCGAGCCGATCACCGACGCCGAGCGGCTGTCGGCGCTCGGCGTGAACAGCAGCGCGTACGTGATCTTCACCTCCGGTTCCACCGGCACCCCCAAGGGCGTGGCCGTCAGCCACTCCGGTCTGCTGGGCTGGACCGCCGCGCAACGCGAGCTGTTCGCGCTGGGCGCCGACGCCCGGCTGCTCATGGTCGCGTCGCCGACGTTCGACGCCTCGGTCGGCGAGTTGCTGCTGGCGGCGGGGTCCGGGGCCGCCCTGGTCGTGGCGCCGTCGGGGGTCTACGCCGGCGAGGCGCTGACCGCGCTGATGCAAAGCCACGGGGTAACCGCCGCGATCTTGACCCCGACGGTGGTATCCACGCTGGACTCCGACCGCCTGGAGGGCCTCGACACGCTGATCGCGGTAGGGGAGGCCTGCCTGCCGGAGCTGGTGGACGCCTGGGCGCCGGACCGGCGGATGTTCAACGGCTACGGCCCCAGCGAGACCACGATCTGGGTCACCTGCGCCCGGCTGTCGGCGCAGCAGCCGATTCGCATCGGCGCTCCCATCGCGGGGGTGCGCGCCCTGGTGCTGGACGCCTGGCTGAACCCGGTGCCGGTCGGGGTGGTGGGCGAGCTGTATCTGAGCGGGCCAGCGCTGGCGCACGGCTACGTCGGCCGGATGGAGTTGACCGCCGAACGATTCGTCGCGAATCCCTTTGGGAGCGTGGGCGAACGGATGTACCGCACGGGCGACTTGGTGCGGTGGGCCCCCGACGGAACCCTGGACTACCTGGGTCGCGCCGACAGCCAGATCAAACTGCGCGGGCAGCGCATCGAGCTGGGCGAGATCGAGAACACGCTGCTGGCCTGCCCCGAGGTCACCCGGGCCGCCGTCACCGTGCAGGACGGGTCCACCGGCTCGCACCTCGTCGCCTACGTCACGCTCGACCCCGACGCCACCGCGGACGGCGACGCCTCCGACGCGGAAAGCGTCGAACAGTGGCAGCACCTCTACGACGAGCTGTACAGCCCCGAGGCGGGATCCGACTTCGGGATGGACTTCCGCGGCTGGAACAGCAGTTACACCGGCGACCCGATCCCGCTCGACGAGATGGTCGAGTGGCGCGCCGCGACCGTCGACCGGATCATGGCCCTGCGGCCGCGGCGCGTCCTGGAGATCGGGGCGGGCTCGGGGTTGCTGCTCACCCAGATCGCCCCGGAGTGCGATCGGTATGTCGCCACGGACTTTTCGGCCGCCGCGATCGAGAACCTGCGCCGCTCGCTGGAGCAGCGGCAGATCCCGTGGCGGGATCGCGTCCGGCTGCTGACCCAGCCGGCCCACGTCACCGACGGGCTGGCGCCGGGCTCCTTCGACACCATCATCTTGAACTCGGTCGTCCAATACTTCCCGAACGCGGCATACCTGGCCGACGTCATCGACGCCGCGCTGGAGCTGCTGGCGCCCGGCGGGGCGGTCTTCATCGGCGACATCCGCAACCACGCGCTGCAGGGCGCCTTCCAGACCGGGATCGCCCTGGCCCGCGCCGCCGGCACCGCCGAGTCGGCCGAGATCCGCCAGCGCGTCCGCCACGCCATGCTCGGCGAGACCGAATTGTTGCTCGCGCCAGAGTTTTTCACCGCCTGGGCGGCCGAACGCCCGGCGGCCGGCGCGCTGGAGGTCCAACTCAAGCGCGGCTCGGCCGACAACGAGCTGAACCGGTACCGCTACGACGTCGTCATCCGCAAGGCCCCTACGCCCGCGCGTTCGGTGGCCGCCGCGCCGACCTGGGCGTGGGCCCAGTGCGCCGGCCCGGGCGCGCTGCGCGAGCGGCTGACCTCCCAACGCCCGGATGTGTTCCGCGTCACCGACATTCCCCACACCGGCGTCGTCGCCGACGTCGACGTCGAGGCCGCGCTGGCCGCCGGCCTGCCCGTGGCCGACGCGCTCGCGCGCGCGGGTAACGCCGCCGACGCCACCGTGCCCGAGGAGCTGCACCGCCTCGGCGAGGCCGCCGGATACCGCGTCGCGGTCACCTGGGGCGCCCAACCCGGCACCCTGAGCGCGGTCTTCGTCGCCGACGCCGACGCGCCGCTGACCGACCTCTATCTGCCCCCGGCGGGGACGAACCGACGCAGCCTCGCCAACGATCCGCACGCCAACACCAAGATCGCCGCCGTGCGCCGGCGGTTGGGCGAGTGGCTGCCCGAGTACATGGTCCCGACACACATTGTGGCGCTCGAGGAATTCCCGCTGACCTCCTCGGGCAAGCTCGACCGCAAGGCCCTGCCCGCGCCCGACTACCAGGATGCCGACCGTTACCGCGCCCCGGTCGGCGCGGTGCAGGAGATCCTCGCCGGCATCTACGCTCAGGTGCTCGGGCTGGAACGGGTCGGCGTCGACGACTCGTTCTTCGACCTCGGCGGGGACTCGCTGTCGGCGATGCGCCTGATCGCCGGCATCAACACCAGCCTGGGCGCCAACCTGGGCGTGCGCGCCGTGTTCGACGCGCCCACGGTCGCCGAGCTGGCGCCGCTGGTCGGCGGGGACGCGGGCCGGCTGGATCCGCTGGTGGCCGTCGACCGGCCCGCCGTGGTGCCGCTGTCGTTCGCGCAGAACCGGTTGTGGTTCATCGATCAGTTCCAGGGCCCGTCGCCGGTCTACAACATCGCGGTGGCCCTGCGGCTGCGGGGGCGCGTCGACACCGACGCGTTCGGCGCGGCGCTCGCCGACGTGGTGGGCCGCCACGAAAGCCTGCGCACGGTGTTCGCGTCGGCCGACGGGATACCGCAGCAGGTGGTGCTTCCCGCCGAACAGGCCCGCCTGGGCTTCGCCACCGTCGACGCCCGCGGGTGGACCGAGAGCCGGCTGCGCGAGGCCATGGACGCCGCGGCCGGTCACACGTTCGACCTGGCCAACGAAATCCCCATCTACGCAGAACTTCTCACCACCAGCGACGACGAGCACGTGCTGGTCGCCGTGGTGCACCACATCGCCGCGGACGGCTGGTCGATCGCCCCGCTGGCGCGTGACCTGGGCGTGGCGTACGCCAGCCGGTGCGCGGGCCGGGAGCCCGACTGGGCGCCGATGTCGGTGCAGTACGTCGACTTCACGCTGTGGCAGCGCGCGCAGTTCGGGGAGCTCGAGGACAGCGGCAGCCGCATCGCCGCGCAGCTGGACTTCTGGGAAGAGGCCCTGGCCGGCATGCCCGAACTGCTGCAGCTGCCCACCGATCGCCCCTACCCGCCGGTCGCCGACCACCGCGGCGCCCGGCTGGCCGTGGACTGGCCGACGGAGTTGCAGCAGCAGATCCGCCGGGTGGCGCGCGAGCACAACGCGACCAGCTTCATGGTCATCCAGGCCGCGTTCGCCGCGTTGCTCGCGAAGATCACCGCCAGCGACGACGTCGCCGTGGGCTTCCCGATCGCCGGGCGGCGCGACCCCGCGCTCGACGAGCTGGTCGGGTTCTTCGTCAACACCCTGGTGTTGCGCGTGGACCTCAAAGAGCTAGGCGGGGACCCCACCTTCGCCGAGCTGCTGGCCCAGGTGCGACGGCGCAGCCTGGCCGCCTTCGAGCACCAGGACGTGCCGTTCGAATTCCTGGTGGACCGGCTGAACCCCACCCGCAGCCTCACCCATCACCCGCTGATCCAGGTGCTGCTGGGCTGGGAGAACTTCCCGGGCTACGACACCAACCCGACCGCCTCGCTGGCTCTGGGCGACGTGCAGGCCACACCGATGCCGGTGGAGACCCACACGGCGCGCATGGATTTGACGTTCTCGCTGGCCGACCGCTGGACCGAGGCCGGCCAGCACGCCGGGATCGGCGTGACCGCGGAATACCGCACCGACGTGTACGACGCGGACACCGTGGTGTCGTTGATCGAGCGGCTGCAACGGCTGCTGGCGGCGGTCACCTCGGATCCGGCGCGTCGCCTGTCGACGGTCGACCTGCTGGACGCCGGCGAGCACGCCCGGCTGCAGAGCTGGGGCAACAGCGAGGCGCTGGCCCGCCCGGCGACTCCGGTGTCGGTCCCGGCGTTGTTCGCCGCGCAGGCGGCCCGCACGCCCGACGCGGTCGCGCTGGTGTGCGACGGCCGGTCGATGACGTACCGGGAGCTCGACGAGGCGGCGAACCGGTTGGCGCACTTGATGATCCGGCGCGGCGCCCGCCCGGGCGAGCGGGTGGCGCTGCTGTTTCCGCGTTCGGCCCAGGCGATCGTGGCCATCCTCGCCGCCCTCAAATCCGGGGCCGCCTACCTGCCGATCGACCCGGCGCTGCCAGCGGCCCGGATGGAGTTCATGCTCGCCGACGCCGCGCCGATCGCCGCCGTCACCACCGCCGCCCTGGCCCGCCGGCTGGACGGGTTCGACCTGGCCGTGATCGACGTCGACGACCCGGCCGTCGACGACCAGCCCGGCACGGCGCCACCGGGGCCGGCCCCCGACGACCTGGCGCACGTCATCTACACGTCCGGCACCACCGGTGTGCCCAAAGGCGTTGCGGTGACCCACTACAACGTCGCGCAGCTCTTCGATTCGCTGCAGATCGGCATCGAGCTCGCGCCGGAACAGGTGTGGACGCAATTCCACTCGTATGCCTTCGACTTCTCGGTGTGGGAGATCTGGGGCGCCCTGCTGCACGGTGGTCGGCTGGTCGTGGTGCCTGAGTCGGTCTCGCGCTCGCCCGAAGAGTTCCACGCGCTGCTGGTGCGGGAGCGGGTCACGGTGCTGACCCAGACGCCGTCGGCGGTCGGGATGCTGCCCACGGACGGCCTGGACGCGACCGCGCTGGTGATCGGCGCGGAGCCCTGCCCACCCGAGCTGGTGGACCGCTGGGCTCCCGGGCGGGTGATGGTAAACGTCTACGGCCCCACCGAAACCACGATGTGGGCGTGCAAGAGCGCGCCGCTGGAAGCGGGATCCGGCTTCCCCCCGATCGGCTCCCCGGTCACGCGGGCGGCCTTCTTCGTGCTGGACGAATGGCTGCGGCCGGTGCCGGCCGGGGTGGTCGGCGAGCTGTACCTGGCCGGCGACGGCGTCGGCGTCGGGTACTGGCGCCGATCCGCCCTGACCGCGTCGCGCTTCATGGCCTGCCCGTTCGGCGCGCCCGGAACCCGCATGTATCGCACCGGCGACCTGGTGTGCTGGGGCCCCGACGGGCAGCTGCGCTACCTGGGCCGCGCCGACGAGCAGGTCAAGATCCGCGGCTACCGCATCGAACTCGGCGAGATCCAGGCCGCCCTCAGCGCCGTGGACGGGGTCGAGCAGGCGGTGGTGGTCGCCCGGGAGGACCGGCCCGGCGATAAACGCCTGGTGGGTTACGTCACCGGGACGGCCGATACCGCCACGGCCCGCGCCGCGGTGGCCGAGCGGCTGCCCGCGTACATGGTTCCGGCCGCGGTCGTCGTGTTGCCCGCGCTGCCCATGACGGTCAACGGCAAGCTCGACACCCGCGCCCTGCCCGCGCCGGACTACCAGGACGCCGCCAACTACCGCGCCCCGGCCACCGCGACCGAGGAGATCCTGGCGGGCATCTTCGCCGACGTGCTCGGCGTCGAGCGCGTCGGGGCCGACGACTCCTTCTTCGACCTCGGCGGCGACTCACTGTCCACGATGCGGCTGATCTCGGCGGTCAATTCCGCGCTGGATACCGATCTTCCGGTGCGGGTCGTGTTCGAGGCGCCGACGGTCGCGCAGCTGGCCCCCCGCATCGACGAGGGCGCGGGCCGGCTGGCGCCGCTGGTGGCCGGCGAGCGCCCGGCCGTGATCCCGTTGTCGTTCGCCCAGAGCCGGTTGTGGTTCATCCAGCAATTGCAGGGCCCGTCACCGGTTTACAACATGGCGGCCGCGTTGCGGCTGGGCGGGCTTTTGGACGCCGACGCGATGCGGGCGGCGCTGGCCGACGTGGTGGGCCGCCACGAGAGCCTGCGCACGCTGTTCCCCGCGCGCGAGGGCGCCCCCGAGCAGGTGGTCGTCCCCGCCGAGCGGGCCGATTTCGGTTGGGACGTGGTCGACGCCACCGGGCTTTCGGCCGGCGAGCGGGACGAGGCCATCGCGGCGACCACCCGCCACACCTTCGACCTGGCGGCCGAAATCCCGCTACGGGCAAGGCTGTTCGCGCTCGACGATCGGGAACACCTGCTGGTCATCGTGGTGCACCACATCGCCGCGGACGGCCTGTCGCTCACCCCGTTGGCCGCCGACCTGAGCGTGGCGTACGCCGCCCGGTCCGACGGTCGGGCGCCCGGATGGGCCGACCTGCCGGTGCAGTACGTCGACTACACGCTGTGGCAGCGGGCGCAGTTCGGTGACCTGGACGACAGCGAGAGCCCCATCGCGGCCCAGCTGGCCTACTGGGAAGAGGCCCTGGCCGGGATGCCCGAGCGGTTGGAACTGCCCACCGACCGCCCCTACCCGCCCGTCGCCGACCAGCGCGGCGCAAGCGTCGTCGTCGACTGGCCGGCCGAGCTGCAGCAGCAGGTTCGGCGGGTGGCCCGCGAACACAACGCAACCACCTTCATGGTGGTGCAGGCGGCCCTGGCCGTCCTGCTGTCGAAAATCGGTGCCAGCACGGATGTTTCGGTGGGCTTCCCAATCGCCGGGCGGCGCGACCGCGCGCTCGACCAGCTGGTCGGCTTCTTCGTCAACACCCTGGTGCTGCGGGTCGACCTGGGCGGCAACCCCAGCCTCGCCGAACTGCTCGCCCGGGTTCAGGCGCGCAGCCTGGAGGCCTTCGAACACCAGGACGTGCCGTTCGAGCTGCTGGTGGAGCGGCTCAACCCGACCCGCAGCCTGACCCACCACCCGCTGGTACAGGTGATGTTGGCCTGGCAGAACTTCGCCGGCCACGACGACCCGGCGGCCGGTCTGGCGCTGGGCGACCTCGAGGTCTCCTCCGTGCCCGTCGACACCCAGTCGGCCCGAATGGATCTGGTGTTCTCACTGGCCGAACGCTGGAACGAGACCGGCGAGCCCGCCGGCATCGGCGGGCGGGTGGAGTTCCGCACCGACGTGTTCGACGCGGACACCATCGAGGCGCTGATCGGCCGGTTGCAACGGGTGCTGGCGGCGCTGGCCGACGACTCTGGCCAGGCGTTGTCCTCTGTCGACCTGCTCGACACCGGGGAACGCGCACGCCTGGAAGCGTTTGGCAATCAAGCGGTTCTGACCGGGCCGTCGTCGACATCGGTGTCGGTGCCTTCGGTGTTTGCGGCGCGGGTGGCTGAGGCGCCGGGGGCGGTGGCGCTGGTGTGCCAGGGCCTGTCGGTGACGTATCGCGAGTTGGACGTGGCGTCGAACCGGTTGGCGCACCTGTTGGTGGAACATGGCGCGGGGCCGGGGCGGACTGTGGCGCTGCTGTTTTCGCGGTCGGCGGAGGCGGTCGCGGCGATGTTGGGGGTGCTCAAGACCGGGGCGGCGTATGTGTCGATCGATCCTTCGTCGCCGGATGGCCGGATCGAATTCATGCTCGGGGACGCCACGCCGGTTGTCGCGGTCAGCACCGCGGAGTTGGCGGGGCGGCTGGACGGGCATGGGGTGGCGGTGGTCGATGTCAACGACCCGCGCATCGACGCCGAGCCGGACACCGGGTTGCCCGAGCCTGACGCTGAGGGGCTGGCGTATCTGATTTACACCTCGGGTACCACGGGTGTGCCCAAAGGTGTTGGGGTCACGCATCGTAACGTGACGGCGTTGATCGGGTCGCTGGATGCGGGCCTGCCGGCGCCCGGGGTGTGGTCGCATGCGCATTCGCTGGCTTTCGACGTGTCGGTGTGGGAGATCTTCGCCCCGCTGCTGCGCGGCGGGCGGGTGGTGGTGGTGGATGAGGACACCGCGCGTGCGCCCGAGGAGTTGCACGATCTGTTGGTCGCCGAAGAGGTATCGGTGTTGACCCAGACGCCGTCGGCGGTGGCGATGTTGGACCCGGCGGGCCTGGATGGGGTGGCGGTGGTGTTGGCCGGGGAGGCGTGTCCGCCCGAGGTGGTGGATCGTTGGGCGTCGGGTCGGGTACTGCTCAACGCGTATGGGCCGACCGAGACCACGATGTGTGTGGCGATCAGCGTCCCGCTGGCGCCGGGGTCGGGTGTGCCCCCGATCGGGTCTCCGGTGTCTGGGGCGGGGTTGTTCGTGCTCGACGGCTGGTTGCGTCCGGTTCCCGAAGGTGTGGTCGGGGAGTTGTATGTGGCCGGATCCGGTGTCGCGGTGGGATATCTGGGTCGGCCCGGGCTGACCGCGTCGCGGTTTATGGCCTGCCCGTTCGGCGGGGCCGGATCGCGGATGTATCGGACCGGGGATTTGGCGTGCTGGGGTGCTGATGGGCAGTTGCGGTATCTGGGTCGCGCCGATGAGCAGGTCAAGATCCGCGGGTATCGCATCGAGTTGGGCGAGATCCAGGCCGCGCTGAGCGGGTTGGACGGGGTGGAGCAGGCGGTGGTGATCGCCCGTGAGGACCGGCCCGGGGACAAGCGTCTGGTGGGGTATGTCACCGGTGGCGCCGACGTGGAGGTGTTGCGGGCTCAGTTGTCGGTGCGGTTGCCGGGGTTCATGGTGCCCGCGGCGGTCGTGGGGCTTGACTCGTTGCCGCTGACCGCCAACGGCAAGTTGGACACCCGCGCGTTGCCGGCCCCGGACTACGCCACCGGCCAGTACCGCGCCCCCCAGACTCCCACCGAAGAAATCCTGGCCGCCATCTTCGCCGACGTCCTGGGCCTCGAGCGCGTCAGCACCGACGACTCCTTCTTCGAACTCGGCGGCGAAAGCATTTCGGCGATGGGCCTGATCGCCGCCGTCAACAGAAACCTCGACGCCGGCCTTCCCGTGCGCGTCGTCTTCGAGGCGCCCACGGTCGCCCAGCTCGCGCTGCGGATCGGGGAGGGCGGCGGCGGCCTGGAGCCATTGGTGGCCGCCGAGCGGCCCGCCGTGGTCCCGCTGTCGTTCGCGCAGAACCGGTTGTGGTTCCTCGACCAATTGCAGGGCCCGTCACCGGTTTACAACATGGCGGCCGCGCTGCGGCTGCGCGGCCGGCTCGACCCCGACGCGCTCGGCGCCGCGCTGGCCGACGTGGTCGCCCGCCACGAGAGCCTGCGCACCCTGATCGCGGCGCCCGAGGGCACGCCCCAGCAGCTGGTGACCCCCGTCGAACAGGCCGGCTTCGGCTGGGAGATCGTCGACGCCACCGCCTGGTCGGCCGGCCAGCTCGACGAGGCCATCGGCGACGCCGCGCGCTACACCTTCGACCTCGCGGCCGAAATCCCGCTTCGCGCGGAGCTTTTCCGTGTCCACGAGGACTTGCACGTGCTGGTGGCCGTGGTCCACCACATCGCCGCCGACGGGATGTCGATCACCCCGCTGGTGCGCGATCTCGGTGTGGCCTATGCCAGCCGCTGCTCCGGGCACGCCCCCGGCTGGGCGCCCCTGGCGGTGCAATACGTCGATTACACACTGTGGCAGCGGGCGCAATTCGGTGATTTGGACGACCGCGAGAGCCTCATCGCGGCCCAGCTGGCCTACTGGGAAGACGCCCTGGCCGGGATGCCCGACCGGGTGCCGCTGCCCACCGACCGGCCCTACCCGCTGGTGGCCGACCAGCGCGGCGCCACCGTCGAAATCGACTGGCCCGCCGAACTGCAGCGGCGGGTGGGCGAGGTCGCCCGCAAGCACAACGCCACCAGCTTCATGGTGGTGCAGAGCGCCCTGGCGGTGCTGCTGTCCAAGATCAGCGCCAGTCCCGATGTGGCGGTGGGCTTCCCGATCGCCGGGCGGCGCGACCCCGCGCTCGACGAGCTGGTCGGCTTCTTCGTCAACACCCTGGTGTTGCGCGTCGACGTGGCCGGCGACCCCACCTTCACCGACCTGCTGGCCCAGGTACGGCAGCGCAGCCTTGCCGCCTACGAAAACCAGGACGTGCCGTTCGAGGTGCTCGTCGAGCGGCTCAACCCGGCCCGGAGCCTGACCCACCACCCCCTCGTGCAGGTGATGCTGGCGTGGCAGAACTTCGCCGGGCAGGACGCCGGTCCGGTCGCCGGCCTGTCCCTGGGTGACGTCGAGATCACGCCCATACCCGTGGACACCCAGACCGCCCGCATGGACCTGACCTTCTCGCTGGCCGAGCGCTGGAGCGAGGCCGGAGAGCCCGCCGGGATCGGCGGGACCGTCGAATTCCGCACCGACGTCTTCGACGCGGACAGCATCGCCGCGCTCGTCGCACGGCTGCAGCGGGTCCTGACGGCGATGACGGTCGACCCCGCCCGCGTGCTGTCGTCGCTGGACCTGCTCGACGAGGCCGAGCATGCCCACCTCGACCGGATCGGGAACCGGGCGGTGCTCGCGGCGCCCGCGGCCGCGCCGGTGTCCATTCCGGCGCTGTTCGCCGCGCAGGTGGCCCGCACGCCGGAGGCGGTCGCCCTCGTGTGCGCCGGCCGGACCCTGACCTACCGCGAGCTGGACGAGGCCGCGAACCGGTTGGCGAGCGTGTTGGCCGGCCGCGGGGCCGGCCCGGGACAGTCGGTGGCCCTGCTGTTTTCGCGTTCGGCCGAGGCCATCGTGGCGATCCTGGCGGTGCTCAAGTCCGGGGCCGCCTACCTGCCGATCGACCCGGCGCTGCCGGAGTCCCGGATCGGGTTCGTGCTCTCCGACGCCGCACCCATGGCCGTCGTCACCACCGCGGAGCTGGCCGACCGGCTGCTCGGCCACCACGTGCCCGTCATCGAAGTCGGCGACATCGACGCCACCGTGCCGCCCGGCCCGACCGCGCTGACGGCGCCGGCGCCGGAGGACCTCGCCTACCTCATCTACACGTCGGGCACCACCGGTGTCCCCAAGGGCGTGGCGGTCACCCACCGGAACGCGACCCAACTGCTGGCGCGCATGGACGCCGGCCTGCCGCGCGCCGGGGTGTGGTCACAATGGCACTCGCTGGCCTTCGACGTCTCGATCCACGAGATCTTCGGCGCGCTCCTGCACGGCGGTCGGCTGGTCGTGGTGCCCGAAACCGTGGCGCGCTCGCCGGAAGACTTCCACGCGTTGCTGGTCGCCGAAGGGGTCAGCGTGCTGAGCCAGACGCCGTCGGCGGCCGCGATGCTGCCGCCCGAGGGGCTGGACTCGGTCGCCCTGGTGGTGGCGGGCGAAGCGTGCCCGGCCGAGCTGGTCGACCGGTGGGGTCCGGACCGGGCGATGATCAACGCCTACGGCCCGACCGAGGCCACCATCTACGCGGCGGTCAGCGAGCCGCTCACGGCGGTGTCCGTGGAGTCCGGGGTGGTGCCGATCGGGTCCCCGGTGCCCGGGAACGCGTTGTTCGTGCTCGACGGGCGGCTGCGGCCGGTGCCGGCCGGCGTGGTCGGCGAGCTGTACGTGGCCGGTACCGGGGTGGCCTGCGGATATTGGCGGCGCGCGGGGCTCACCGCGTCGCGTTTCGTGGCATGCCCGTTCGGCGGCGCCGGCATCCGCATGTACCGCACCGGCGACCTGGTGCGCTGGCGCGCCGACGGACAGCTGGACTACCTGGGACGCGCCGACGAGCAGGTCAAGATCCGCGGGTACCGCATCGAGCTCGGCGAGGTGCGAGCCGCGCTGGCCTGGCTGGACGGAGTGGAGCACGCGGTCGTCGTCGCCCGCGAGGACCGCCGCGGTGGCAAGCGCCTGGTCGCTTACATCACCGGAACGGCCGACCCGGCCTGGGCGCGTGCCGCACTGGCCGAGCGGTTGCCCGCGTACATGATTCCCGCCGCCGTGGTGACGCTCGACGCGCTGCCGCTCACGCCGAACGGCAAACTCGACACCCGCGCCCTGCCCGCACCGGAATACTCCGACGCCGACCAATACCGCGCCCCGAACAACGCCGTCGAGGAGATCCTCGCCGGCATCTACGCCCAGGTCCTCGGCCTCGACCGGGTCGGGGTCGACGACTCCTTCTTCGACCTCGGCGGCGACAGCATCTCGTCGATGCAGGTGGTCACGCGGGCCCGCGCCGCCGGCCTGATCTGCCGGACCCGCGACATCTTCGTCGAACAGACCGTTGCCCGGCTGGCCCGGGTGGCCGAGGTCGCCGACGCGGCGGCCGACGTGGCCGACGAGGGCGTGGGACCGGTGGCGGCCACCCCAATCGTGCGCTGGCTGCGCGACGTGGCCGGGCCGGTCGACCAGTTCAACCAGGCGATGCTGGTGCAGGCCCCCGCCGGGGCCGGCGAGGCCGACGTGCTGGTGGTGCTGCAGGCCCTGCTCGACCGGCACGGCATGCTGCGGCTACGCGTGGACGACCCCGAGGGGGAGTGGTCGCTCACGGTGCCCGAGGCGGGCACCGTGGACGCCCGCGACTGCCTGGACACGGTGGGCGAGCTATCCGACGCCGCGGTCGCCGAGGCCCGCTCGCGGTTGAACCCGGCGGCCGGGGCCATGCTCAGCGCCCTGTGGGTCACCTCCACCGGCCAGCTGCTGGTGATCATCCACCACCTCGCCGTCGACGGCGTGTCCTGGCGAATCCTGTTGGAAGATTTGAACATCGCCTGGGCACAGCACCGGGCGGGCCAGCCGGTGGCGTTGCCCGCGGCGGGGACGTCCTTCGCCCGGTGGGCGTCCCGGCTGGCCGAGCGTGCGAGCCACCCCGAGGTCGTCGACCAGCTGGACGCCTGGCAGCGGGTCGCGGCGACGCCCGCCGCGCTGCCGGCGGTGCGCCCGGAGACGGACACCTTCGCCACCGCCGGGCACCTCTCGGTGGAGCTCGATCCCGAGACCACCGGCATGCTGCTCGGTGCGGTGCCGGCCGCCTTCCACGCCGGCGTCCAGGACATCCTGCTGATCGCGTTCGCCCTGGCGGTGGCGGAATCGCTGGGCACCGGCGGCGCGCCGATCGGCATCGACGTCGAGTCCCACGGGCGCGACGAAGAGCTCGGCCGCGACCTCGACCTGTCGCGCACCGTGGGGTGGTTCACCGCCAAATACCCGGCGTCGTTGACGCTGGCCGAGCTGCGGTGGGCGCAAGTGGTTTCCGGCGACCCGTCGCTGGGCGCGGCGGTCAAGGACGCCAAGGAACAGCTGCGCTCGCTGCCCGACCCGCTGGGCTACGGGCTGCTGCGCCACCTGGGCCCCGACACCGGCCTGGACGCCGCCGACCCGCCGATCGGGTTCAACTACCTTGGGCGCCAAGGCGGTTCGGCCGAGCTCTCCGACGAGATGTGGCGGCCCGTGCAGGACGCGGTCACCGCCGCGGCCGCCGCCATCCCCATGCCGCTGATGCACGCCCTGGAGCTCAACGCGGCCACCGTCGACACCGCGGACGGCCCCCGCCTGCACGCCAACTGGACGTGGGCGCCCTCCGCGCTGGACGGCGACCGGATCAGCCGGCTGAGCCGGTTGTGGTTCGATGCCCTGACCGGCATCTGCGCGCACGTGCGTTCCGGCGGCGGCGGCCTGACACCGTCGGACATCGCGCCCGCCCGCCTGACCCAACAGCAGATCGACCAGCTGCAACGGCAACACCGCATCGCCGACGTGCTGCCGCTGACCCCGGTGCAGCAGGGACTGCTCTTCCACGCCCACACCGTGCGCGGCGGCGGCCAGGATGCCACCGACCTCTACGCCGGGCAGCTCGACATCGGCGTCACCGGGCCGCTGGACCCCGACCGCCTGCGCGAGGCCGTGCACGCGGTCGTCAAGCGCCACCCGAACCTGGTGGCCCGCTTCTACGACCAGTTCGACGAACCGGTGCAAGTGATCACGGCCGACCCCGCGGTCGCCTGGCAGTACCTCGAACTGGACGGCGACCCCGGCCCCGACGAGCGCATCCAGCGGCTCTGCGCCGCCGAGCGCGCCGCCGTCTGCGACCTCGCCAACCAGCCGCCCTTCCGAGTCACCTTGATCCGCACCGGAATTCGCCGCCACCGGCTGGTGCTGACCAACCACCACGTCGTGCTCGACGGCTGGTCGATGCCCATCCTGCTCGGCGACATCTTCGCCGGCTACTACGGTCAGCGGCTGCCCGCGGTGGCGCCCTACCGCAGCTTCGTCAGCTGGCTGGCCGCCCGCGACCGCGACGCCGCCCGCGCCGCCTGGGGCGAGGTGTTCGCCGGCTTCGACGCCCCCGCCCTGGTCGGCCACCAGGACCGGCTGCGGCCGGGGGAGCAAGGCGTGCAGAGCTTCACGTTGCCGGCCGAACTCACCCGGGCCGTCGGCGAGCTGGCCCGCTCGTGCCACACCACCGTCAACACGGTGCTGCAGGCGGCCTACGCCCAACTGCTGTGCTGGCTGACCGGCCAGCACGACGTCGTGTTCGGAACCACCGTCTCGGGCAGGCCGGCCGAGATCCCCGGCGCGGAAACGATGGTCGGCCTGCTGATCAACACCGTGCCGGTGCGGGCCACCCTCACCCCGACGACCACGGCCGCCGACCTGCTCGAGCAGCTGCAGCGCGCCCACAACCACACGTTCGATCACCAGCACCTGGCGCTCAACGAGATTCACCGGATCACCGGTCAGGACAAGCTGTTCGACACCCTGTTCGCCTACGAGAACTACCCGATCGACGGGACCGCCCTGTCGGGCGACCACGAGCTGTCCATCACCGACATCGCCAGCCGGGAATCCACCCACTACCCGCTGACCATCCAGGCCCAGCCGGGGCCCGAGATGCGTCTCCGGGTCGAATACGACGCCGACGTGTTCGACGCGGACGCGGTCGCGATGCTGTTCGAACGGCTGCGGCGGCTGCTCGACGCCATGACCACCGACCCGGGCCGACGGCTCTCGGCGACGGACGCGCTGGACGCCGCCGAGCATCGCCGGCTGGATGAGATGGGTAACCGTGCGGTGCTGGTCGAGCCGTGGGTGCCGGTGTCGATTCCGGGGTTGTTCGCGGCGC
>NZ_MVIJ01000060.1 GCF_002086735.1 Mycobacterium scrofulaceum
CGTCCGGTGCGGAGGGCGGGCCGGGGAAACGGGCCAGGAGCAATCCCGGCACCGCGCCCCGGTCCGACCCCTACATCGTCGGCAAGAACCAGCGCTCGGCGATCGGGACCCTGGTCGAGCGCCAGACCCGCCTGATTCGGCTGATGCACCTTCCCACCCGTGACGCCGACTCCCTGCGTATCGCGATCGCCACGACCATGGGTGGCCTGCCATCGAACTTGATCCGATCGATCACCTGGGATCAGGGCATCGAAATGGCCCGACACACCGACATCACCGCAGACCTCGGCGTGCCGGTCTACTTTTGCGACTCCCGCTCGCCGTGGCAGCGCGGCAGCAACGAGAACGCGAACGGGCTGCTACGCCAATATTTCCCCAAGGGCACCAGCCTAAGCACCTACACACCCGACCATCTGCGCGCTGTCGAATACGAGATCAATAACCGCCCCCGCCACACCCTCGAAGACCGCAGTCCCGCCGAACTTTTCACCGCGCTGCTAACCTCACCAGACCATCAACTGTTGCGACGTTGACTAGAAGCCACCCCGCCGTTGACACCCGGGATTGCTTAGTGGTTGTTTGGCTCGGCGGGCTCGGTGCAGGAGGTACCAGATGGTGTAGCTGCGGACCAGCCGTGCGTGTTCGGCGGGATAGTTGGCTAGGTGGCGATCCACCCATGGCTCGATACGTTCGAGGTATTCGTTACGCGGCGTCAATACTGCTGTGCGAACGAGGATTTCACGTACGTAGTTGACATGCCCACCGGGTGGGAGCTGATCGAGTGCGTGGTGAGTGATGGTCTGTCCGGTGCGCGCCAGATTCATGAGGAGCTCCGCGGCGGCGCTCTTGCCGAGCCAGACGGCGACGCTGCGTGGATCATTGGCGTTGGCAAGAGCGTCCGCCAGTGGCTTCAGTTGCGCCGGTATCTGGCCATCCGGCCCGGCTAAGGCGTTGTGCAGTAATTCGGCGGTGTGGCAGCGGCTACATCGATTATGCGCGCGAATACCCGGTTGACCGCAATTGGCGCAGCGGTAGTCGAGCGTGGAGCCAGAACATGGCCCGCAGATTTGGCGCTCGTCGGGGTCAAATCCGATCAGCACCGCCTGCTGGCCGCACGCCGCGCATGGTGACGGGTACATCTTCGCCTTGCGCACGCACGGTGTGCAGACAGGCCCCGCTGGCCAATGGCGGGCTACAACGCGCCGTTGTCGGCAGAACGCGCAGGTGGATTTCGAGTGTGGTGAACGTATCCCGGAATAGGTCCTCGTTGTGATGGCGCGGCAGGTGCCGCACAAGTGCGGGCCGAGGACGCTGCTGCTTTGGCGGCGCCGGGTGGCTCCGCATAATCCGCATACCCACACGGTGCTGGCTTTGGCGTAGCAGTTCGTGCAGATGCGTCCTTCCGATGCCACGTACGGGGCGCGGCGCCGTTGTCCGCATCCCGAGCAGGTGTATAGGCGCGGTGGCGCGCACGTGGGACACAGCACGCCGCCGTCGACGAGTCGACGTGCCCGGGGACGGAGGCGTCCGCAGATGCTACATTCCTTGCGCGACAACGGGTCGCGGCTGTAACAGTTCGTGCACACGGGTCCGTCGGGAAGATTGACGCGTCTGCTGACAGAGGTCTTTGCGCATCGCGCGCACGTGAACGATCGATCGAGATCTCTGCAGCGACCACAAATGCGGCCGGTCGGACCGATCGCGGTCAGAGACACGCGCTGTTGACAATTCGTACAGGCCGGCGGCTTCACCGACGCGTGGCCATCAGCCACCAGTACGTGCGTCAAGCGCATAAGCCCCCGCGGGCAGGACGCGTCCGGGTTGAGCACTCCGTCGCCATGAGCGGCCAGGTACGCGTCGACCTGATTGAGCGTTTTCGGCCGGTCGACACGAGCAGCTTTCAGGAGGCGGTCGGCATCTGCAAGCGATAGGTCGCCAAGAGCGCGGACTACGTGAGCGCGGACTCGATCCCACGCGTCGGGCCTGAAGTTCGCCGATCCTCTCATGAGCTGCGGTCAGGTCGACGCACAGTCGTGCGCCGCACCTTCGGCACCTCCCGCGGTGAGTCCCCGGCCGCCTTCTTCACCGATTGATTGACGGCTTCGATTTCGATCAGGTCGTTGGGCGAGCATTCCAAGATGTCGCACAACGCTGCCAGCACGTCCATTGAGAGCCGTTGGGGAGGCGCAGTGACCAGGCGAAACACTTGCTCTCGCGACAGGACCACGCCACGTTCGGCCAACAGCGGAACCAGATCAGTCGTCTGGTACAGCTCCCGTTGCGCCATCAGCGCCCGCAGCCGCCACTGATAACCCATCTTCTTGATCACGGTTGATCCTCCCCGACGGCAATGCCGCGTTTGGTGAGCGCTTCACGGAGCAAACGGTTGCGGTACTCGTCAGACGTGGCTATAGATCGACGTGGTGCTCGCATAGGAATGTCCGACTTGGTGTTGAATTATCTTGAGCCGCTGGCCTATTCGGGGCTTTGACCTGCGGTGTTTCGTTGTGGACGTTGTCGTCGACGTTTGAGGTGGGGTCATGGGGGAGGCCTTTCAGCAGGGACCGATCGTTATCGAGCTGAGACGTTTCCGGGGGGTGCGGGTTGACGTGGTTTCGGATGCGGTGCGCTGCTGGCCGAGTGCTCGGGCGAGTTGGTCTCGGAGCGTGCGGTTCTCCTCGGCCAATTTCCGGTTGCGCTGGTTGGCGGCTTCGAGCCTGCGTAGCAGTGAGGCGTCCGAGGTTCGTTGCCGCGCGGGGACCGGTGTCGCGGGTGCTCGACGGTGGGCAGCGCGAAGCCGTTCGATCTCAGCTCGGACGTCGGATTGCGCGTAGAGCCAGGACCGAGACACCGCCGCTGCTTGAGCCACGGCCTCGAAGGTGACCGGGCGCCCTTCGGCGTCGAGGGTCCTCAATGCCTGGATCGCCTTGGCTCGGGTGAGTTCGTGGCGTTGTCGGGCGGCGACGATGAGGTGCCGGGTGTTGTCAGCCCGCATCAGCAGAATCCAATTCCTCTGAACCGGAGTCGGTTTCGAGTGTGGTGATGATGGTGTCGAGGTTTCCCAGGACTTGTTGGTTCATCTCGACGAGGCGTAACTGACCGCGCGCCTCGGCAGCGGAGATGATCTGCAGGACTTGCTGACGGTGTTCGTGGTGTTGCGGCAGGAACTCGGGCGTAGTCACGAACATCGGACATGTCAGACAAGCATTGGCATGCGGGCAGGTCTTTTGAACTGGCAGCCCGCAGAAGCCGTTGGGCAATGCTTGGGTCACGCGCCCGAGCCGTTGCTTGGCCCAGTTCGCTTCGGCCAGTGGGCCGTCGGGGTCGATCGCAACGGTTTGGCCCCTGGCATCGACCTTGCGGGCGGACTCCCAGTGCCGGCGGACGGTGGTGTCGTGAAGGCGGGCGTAGTGAGCTGTCATCTCACCGCTGGAGTGATCGAGTAACACCCGTACGACTTCTTGCGGCACGTCCCGGTTGATCAACCGTGTTCCAAAGGTGTGCCGCCATTGGTGCGGAGTCAGATGCACTGGACGGCCGTGCTCGTCGCGGATCTCGCAGCGCGCCAGCCAGTCCCGTAGCTGGCCGCGGTAGGAGGGCGTAGTCAGCGGCCGGCGGCCGTCTGGGTTCATCTTCGGAGCGGCGAACAGCCAGGGGCTGCCGTTGGTCCAGCGGCGCAGGATCCGCTGTTGTTGCTCGGCGATGGCCTGCTCGACTTCCTCGTCGATCGGGACGAGAGCTTCGCGTTTCATCTTGCCGTTGGTGTAGCGCAGATAGGGAGCTCCGTCGCCGCCACGGATGACGCAGTCGAAGGCGATCTTGGTGGCGTCACCGACGCGCAGTCCGCAGCGCATCAGGATGATCGTGAGCAGCCGACTCTCGGGGTTGTTCCATCCGTCGAGGTTCGCGGGCTGTTCGACCTGGGCCATGATGTGCTCGGCCAGCCCGCGGGGCAGGCGTTTCGCGGGTTTGGGGAAGTCGTCGGGATAGAACGCGGCACTCGCGGGCAGGTCGTGGTCCCACTCGTGGCGGCGGATCGCGTCGAGGAACGCACCGAGCGAGCTGATGTCGCGGCTGCGGGAGTGCAGTGCCCGGGGGTCGGTGGACAGGTCGGCCAGGTAGCGCTCCAATACCGCGCGGTTGATGCCGGCCAGGCTGGTGATGTCGACCGGCGGGGACGCCAAGAAGCCGGCCAAACGCGTCACCGCCTGGACGTCGATGTAGGTCTGGTTGGGGCTGCGTCCGATGCTTAACCGCCAGCGGGCGAACCGCTTGGCCAGATCCCGCAGCCACGGTTGCGCAATGCCGTCGAAGCGCAGCCGCTTGCGGCCCTCGACGCCGAGCCGGTGCAGCTCCCACACGTCGCGCGGGAACTCGGCCTCCCACCCGCTGCCGCAGTGCAGGTCCTCCAGACAGCGATAGGCGTAACGCAGAAACGCCAGCTGTCCGTTCTGGCCGTGTTGCGCAGCGTGGTTGGCGTCGAAGAACTCGATCCAACGTGCCATCGGCCAGTCCAGCAGCGAGGCCACCCCACTGGCGGCCGTGAGTGCGATGACAGGACGCGCGACGGCAGCGGGAGTCTTGACCTGGCGTTCATCGTGCCGGCACTGCAGCGCGTACTGCATCTCCAATTTGAGCTGTCGGCGATCACCGAACGGTCGGAAGTCGAACCGGTCGTCGCCATAGGACTCGCAGAGCACGATGAACTCGTCGATGTCGGGACATCCCACCGCTGCCCATCGGGACCGATGATTGACGCAGAACGGCGACCGTCCCTGCGTCCATAGCGTGCAATAGGACAACGCGCAGACGGGATGATCGGGATCATCCACCGGAGCAACGGCAGCCAGCCATACGTCTCGGTCGGCGATGCCGGACCGTTCCCAAAACCCTTGGTGGCGTGGGCATAAACCCCGGCGAGCACCTCCGTACCGGCAGCCCTGGACGGCGCAGACCGTGAGCTCTTTGCGCCCGAGCCCTTCCGGTGCTGCAGTCGTGGCGAACACGTCGATGTCCGGGCGGCCTTCTTGCTGCCAACCGACGTAGTGGCCTTTGCAGAGCCCGCGGGTGCGCGGTTGGCGCACGCAGCCCGGCACCCGGCACGGCGCGGTGTCGAACACCAGCGCACCACGCTCGGGAACGAGGATGTCCACCCGGAACTCCGGTCGAACCGCGGCCACCAGCTTGCGCAGCAAGCCCGGAGCCGCAGCCGACGGTAGCGGCGGGACTGCCGCGGTCACCACTGCACCTCCTGCCCGGTCAGGAAGCCGGCCGCCTCCAGAGCCCGGCGGGCGTCCTCGACGGACAGATGCCCGTAAATGTCCATCGTGGTCGCGATCGAGGAGTGTCCCAGCAGCGTGCTGACGACCTCGATCGGGGTGTTCTGGCGGAGCAAACGCGTGGCGTAGGTGTGCCGATACCAGTGGGGATCGAAGTCGATGCCGGTGCTCCGGCGCAGCCGCAACACCAGGTCGTAGACCGCGGGATAGCCCCACGGGTGCCCGAACGGTTCGCCCCAGAGGTTGACGAACACGTAGTCGGAGTCCAGATCGCCGTATTCGTCGTGCAGGTAGTCGGCGTAGAGGCGGATGAGCTGCGGGCTGATCGGGATGGTGCGCGGTGTCGCCGACTTGGCGCGCGCCCTGTTGTCGTTGGATCGCGGCGCGACCGTCAACTCACCCTCGGCAGCGGCCACGTCCTCGTGACGCAGACCTAGCGCTTCACCAATCCGAATCCCTGTGTCCCACAACAACGCCCACAACAAGCGATCCCGCAGGTGGATGCAGGCATCTAGGATCGCCTGCACCTGACCGGCGGTCAGAATGGTCGGATGCTGACGCGGGGTCCGGAGCTTGATCGTGCGCCGCCGCTCCGGCTGGCCGCTGCTCAGGTGGTAGAGGAACGGCTTCCATCCCGAGCGCCGGCGCCGACCTGGGTGCAGTTCAGTGACCAAGTCGCCGAGGTCGACTCCGTGCCGGGCGTGAAACGTGTAGAGGCCGCTGATCGCCGCCAGCTTCCGGTTGACGGTTCCCGCAGAGCAGTGATGCTCAGCCGAGGGCAACAGCACCACTGCGCCAGCCCGGCCAGCCGGCGGCAGCCGCAGCCAGGACACGAACTCCCCGAGATCCTCCAATCGGACCTCGCGCCAGTTCAGGCTGCGAGCGTCGAGGAAGACGAACCAGTCCTTCAGGTCGTGCGCATAGGCCTTGACCGTGTTCGGGGACCGCTCGATGTCGGTCAGATAGGCCAGGTAGCGCTCGATTGGCTCCACCGAGCCGCCTCCGTCGCCGAGGACCGTCCAGGATTCAAGCGACGAAGTGGGCATCAGTACCCGTTGCACAAGCATCAAACCTCCGTGGAATCTGCGTGATGGACCGCTGCAGATAACCACCTCCGCCACGAAGATCGCCGCCAACGCCACGTGCGTGTTGCACGTCGTGGACACCCCTGTGCGGGCTCGAGAGAACTTGCACGAAGCGCTCCGGGTAATCGAATTCGGTCAGGTGTGTGACGTAGGGTCTGGCGCAGCGAATGCAGGTCCAGCTCCTGCGGCAACCCCGCGGCGTCACGCGCAGCCACAAAGGCCTCGTTCGCGGCGCGTCTGGAGAGACGGCCGCAACGTTCGGTGACCCATAACGCCGGATGCCGGCCCGCTCGAAAGCATGGACGAACCTCCTCCAGGTAGGACTCGAAAACCTGGACAATCCAGTCCATTTCCGGCACCGTCAGCACGACGCGTCGCTTCGGCGAACTACCGCGGGACGCTTTTCCGAATCGGACGAATACGCCGCCAAAACGCCCGTAGGACGGTAGCTTTGGATTCGATCTCAGATCCACCAGGTCTAGCCCCACCGCCTCTTGGCGCCGCAAGCCTTCTCCGGGGGTCTGCGACCTGTTGCATGACGTCGCTCGTAGTGGGTGATCTGGTGGGCGGTGCGGCGTTTCTCCGTGGGTGTGGTGCTCGTGGCTGGTAGTCGTTTCTGACTGTCGACTTGAAAGCGAGGGCCCATGCGAGCGTTTCCGGTGAGTTTGCCGTCCGGGCAACGGTATTGGACGGTGCTGGATGAGGATCTGCAGGTAGTCGGCATCGCCGATGAGTATCTGCGGCATCAGCGGTTCGGCCGCGACGGCGCGGAATCCACGACGAAGGCGTATGCACACGCGATCGCGTTGTTCCTGCGCTGGTGCGCCAGGACGGGCCGGTCCTGGCAGGCCGGTGTCGAGCAGTTCGCGTTGTTCATGACGTGGCTGGCCCATGCCGGACCGCTGGCCAGCGGGCGTCGATGACGTCGCTTCGGGAGTGGTGTTGGCCGGTCCGGGGGCCGCCCCGGCGCGGGGCCCATCGCGGATCAACGGGGTGCTCACCGCGGTGCGGGGGATGGTGGTGCACGCGGTCGCGACCGGCAACGGCTCGGCGGGTTTGGTGTCGATGCTGTACGAGGTGGCCGATGACCGAGACCTGCCGGCGGAAGCCCGCAACGACGATGGCCACCTGGCATGGCGGATGCGGGCCCGGCACCGGTTGCGGGAACCGGAAACGACGATCGATCGGGCCAGCGATGAGCAGATCGTCGCGCTGCTGCGGGCCTGCCGGTCCACGCGGGACAAGCTGATCGTGCTGCTGATGGCCAGGGGCGGGCTGCGTCGGGGCGAGGTGTGCGGGCTGCGGCGCAGTGATGTGCACCTGCTGGTGGATTCGCGCCGGTTGGGATGCGAGGTCGCTCGGGCGCATCTGCATGTGGTGCGCCGAGACGACAACCCGAACGGGGCGTGGGCCAAATCGCGCCGACAGCGGGTGGTGCCGCTGGATTTCCTTGTCGTGCAAGCATTCGACGTCTACGAGTTCGAGCGCATGCGAGTTCCGGCCGCGGCGGGTAGTGATTTCGTGTTCGTCAACCTGTTCCGCGGCCGCGTCGGCGCGCCGATGCGGCCCGACGCGATCGGCGAGCTGATGGCAGCGGTCTCCCGCCGGGCCGGATTGGACACCCCGGTCCGCCCGCACCAGCTGCGACACGCCTACGGCAGCAACGTCGTCGACGCCGGGGCCGGTATCGACGTGGTCGCTGATTTGCTCGGACACGCGGCTGTCTCCTCGTCCCAGATCTACCTGCATCCGGACGCATCTCGACTGCGGGCCGCGGTGGACGCGGTGCCCAGCCCCCGCGAACAGACCGGAGCGAGCCGGTGACCGCCGTGACGTCGGCCAGGACGATCCCGGGCGATGAGGAATCCTGCAAGTTCGCGCATGTGTTGGACGGGGCCGCCCTGAGTGGCGCGGCCACGCACCTGGCCAGGGCGCTGGACCAAGGACTGCTTGACGAGGCCGGATGGGATCCGGTGACCCGGGTGCTGTACTTGCCCGCGCAGCATCGGCTGCTCGGCCGGAAGGTGTGCCGGGTGGAACGATGCGTCGGAACCGTCCACAACGACGCCCCCGAGATCTGCCACCGATGTTTCACCAGGCTGACCGGCATGGGCATGAGCGTCGAGGACATCGCCGCTGCCGAAAGCCTGCCCGCCGCACCGGTTCCCGCGGAACGCTGCGCCGTCCCGCAGTGCCGGTGCACGCCGACGGTGCGGGACGCGGTGATGTGTGAACCGCACGCCCAACAGTTCCGGGGCAGGCGCATCCCGATCTCGCTGGAACAGTTCGTGAGCGATCCGCGAGTGCGGCCAAGGCCGCCGCTGCCGGCATGCCTGGTGCCGGCGTGCACCCGCACGGCCGACGGCGCGATCGGCTACTGCACGACCCACTATCAGCGATGGAGCGTGGACCAGCAAGAGCATGCCGAACTCGATGAACAGTGGTGGCGGGTCCGGGAATCGGGCGTGGCCGAGCCGGGGCAGGTCAACCTGCGGGCGCTGCCTTCCCTGGTAGTTGTGGAAGTGCTGACGGGCTTGCAGACCCGTGTTAGGGATGGCTTGCGGCTCACCGACGTTGTGCTGCGAGCGGTCTGCGACACGCTGCGTCGCCACCAGGTCGGCTCGATCCACGACTGCGATCCGGGCCTGGCTCCCGGCAAGCGTGCACGCTCGGTGCTGGCCTCGTTCGCCCGCGACGCCCGCCGCGTGTTGGCCGATCCGGGTGTCGAGCAGGATAAGGACCGCTGGGATCTGGCGATCTTCGGTACCCCGGCACGCTGTCGTTCACCAAGATCACCCAGCCCTGGCTGGCCGGGGCCGCGAAGCGGTGGGCTGCCGAGCAACTGCCCCAGCACCGCGGCAGCGGCGCCTCTCGCGTTCGCGGCAAGATCAACAGCATCGGGCTGCTGTCCGAGCACTTGCATCGCCGACCCGATCACGGGCTTGACCCGACCGCGCTGGGCCGGACCGACTTGGAGGGATTCCTCAACCGGCTCGGCCATCTGGAGTTCACCGGCCAGATCGGTCGCTACCGCCGCAACATGATCTGCCGTGACATGCGGCAGGTGTTGGCCGGGATCCGATCCCTGGGGCTGACGAGAACCGGACGGCCGGCGGCCGGGTTGCCCGGCGACTGCGCCATCGAACGCGCCGACATCCCCGCCGACCCCGAACGCGGCGAGCCCGGCCGATGCCTGCCACCGGAGATCATGGCCGTCCTGTGCGCCAACCTCGACTCCCTCGAACCCGTCGAGGTCAGGGTCGCCACCCAGATCGGCATCGACACCGGCCGCCGCCCCGAGGACATCCTCAATCTGCCGCTGGATTGCCTGGCCCGCGACAAAGACGGCGGCGACGTACTGGTCTACGACAACATCAAAGCCAACCGGCTCGGCCGACGGCTGCCGATCAGCACGGCCACCGCCGCGGTGATCACCGGCCAACAACAACGAATCCGTCAACGCTTCCCCCACACCCTGGCCGCGAAGCTGAAGCTGCTGCCCACGCCCTATCGAAATCCCGACGGGCACAAGGCAATCAGCAGAACCACCCTGCAGGCGCGCCACCGCGACTGGGTGGCCGACCTGCCGACACTGCGCACCCGCGATGGAGTCGAGTTTGACATGACCAAGATCGTGCCCTACGCCTACCGGCACATTGTCCCCGCTTAGTTCCCGTGTTGCGATTGGCCTGAAAGGCCCGGGCGTGCTCGGCGTTTCTGCTTTGGTGAGGCCGTGTGGTGTTTGTATGGTCTCCAGTCGTGATCTTGAGCTTTTTCTCGTCGCAGGGCTGGCAGTCCTGGGGTGTCGAGCACCGGCCGGTGATCCCAGAGGGGATGCCGGTGCTGATCGATGACGACTTGCTGTTCGAGGACGGCCCGGCCGTGCCGCGGCCGACGACGGTGATCAATCGGTGGTTGCGGCTGCTTCCGGCCAGCGGGGCTCCGGCGCCGAGTTCGTGGGAGAACTACGCGCGGGCGGTCAAGGAATGGACGGAATTCCTCGCCGAACACGGTGTGGGCCTGTTCGATTCGCGAGACCGGCTCAAGGCAGGGCTGAGCCGATACGCCGAGCACCGCGCCGCCGGAGCAATCCGGGCGAGATTCGCGGCGACCACGTGGGCGCAGCACATGAGCATCCTGTCGCTGTTCTACCGGTGGGCGATGGACGAGGGATACGCCGAGGCGGAGCCGTTCACCTACCGATCCGCGCGAGCGGTCTTCGCCGGCACCGGCCGCGATGTCCGGGTGAACTTGGCGGTGCGCCGCACCCCGAAACCGCATGTGACCATCAAGTATTTGGAGCCGGACTTCACCGACCTGTTCCGGAAGGGGTTGCGCGGTTTGGCGCCGGATGGCACCCGCGACACCGGGTTCGCGGGCCGGGAGATGACCCGCAACGCCGCGATCGGGGACCTCGCGCTGGCGACCGGGTTGCGGCTGGGCGAGTTCACACATCTGCTGCCGTGGGAAATCCCGGCTCTGCCGCCGGCGCCGACGGTGATCCCGATCCCGTTTCCGGTGCCTGCGGGAATCACCAAGGGCCGCAAGTTCAGAACCACCTGGATCTCCTACGACGCCTTGGCCGGGCTGCACGACTACCTGCAGCTCGACCGCGCTGCCGTCACCGACGGATCGGCCTGGCGGCCACCACGACGCCGGGGCGAACCGCTGCAGGTCACCGAACCGGACGCCCGTGGCGGCCGGATCAACGGCGTCCGCCGGTCCTGGGAGTCGCTCACCCCGGCCGAGCGACGGCGGCTGGTGGCACCCGAGGGCGGGTCGTGCCTGCTAGCGGTGAAGGGTGATGGTGGCCCGTTCACGGCGTGGGCGACGGTGTTCGAACGCACCTCCGACCGGATCCGCGCACGGTTCGAACCACGGTTCCCGCACGTCCACCCGCACCGACTCCGCCACTCGTTCTCGATGCAGACGCTGGAATATCTGGTGACCGGCTATTACCGACAGGCAGCGAAGCTGGTATGCGACACCGACGCCGACGCAGCGCTGGTGTTCTACCTGACCAAGGCCGACCCGCTGCTGGTGCTGCGCGATTTGCTCGGGCATTCCACGGTTCTGACGACCGAGAAATACCTGAAACGTCTTGATACGACGCGGATTTACCGGCAAGCCTACGAAACCGCCGGAGCCGCAGCGGGACTCACCGAGGATACCGCCGCACAGCGGGAAGCCGACGCCGAGTTCGACGACGACACCGAAGAGGAGCTGTGATGCCGACGACGGTGCTCGATGATCCGCTGCGTTTGGCCTGCGTGTTCAGCGACGGCAGCAGAGCTGCATTCGATCTCACGGGGTTGCCGAACCCCGGGTTGGTGCGTGATCTGGCCACCGGGTTGGTGGAGCTGATCCATCCTCACGGCAGCGTCGATACTGCTGGCACCGTCGACCAGTACGTGCGTGGGTTGCACAGGATGGTGCGAACACTTTCTGATCAGGGTTTCACCGGCGGTGTCGGCGATCTGCGGCGCGGACAGCTGGCGCAGTTCTGGATGGCGGGCCCGAACTGGCTGGAGGCGCTGACTCGGTACTTGGTGGAAGGTTATGCGCGATCCGGCGGCCGTCTCGGCGAGGGGGTGCTGGAGCTGGCCGCAGGGCGGCACTTCAACATTCAGCGCAATCGGCGCCCGTTGCCGCCCTATTCCGAGGGCGCATGGCAGCGGCTGACCATGGCCTGCCGACAGCAGGTCGACGACTCCTACGCGGCACATCGGCGCGCGCTGGCGTCCGCCGCCGGAGGGCGGCATCCGGGCACGGGTGCGTGGACTCATCAGAACTTCTGCTGGCTGTTGTCGACACTCGGCCCGCTTGGCAGCAGCGAAGCTGCTGAGGAAATTGGCATGTCCATCAACGTTTTCCGTCATCGAGGAGTCATCGCTGTCTTCCACGAGGCTGCGCTGGCGATGTTCCCGCATCTCGAGGTCGTGATCGCCTACCGGCTGCTGTTCGGGATCTATTCCGGCATCGTCCCCGACGGCATCGCCGACTTGGACATCGGGGACATCGACTGGGCCGGGGATTCGACTGTTCTGCTGTCCTATATCAAACGGCGCACCGCCGCCGAGAGCGCGACGTTGCCGCGGCCGGCGGTGCGGTTGCTCGAGCAGTGGCTGGCGCACTCGGCGCTGTTGCGCAGCTTCGTGCCGCCGGACGAGCGCACCACGCTGTGGTTGGGGATGAGCCAGCCCGGCTACTCCCGCCGCCTCGATGACGTGAACCGGTCCGCGATTGGCCGGTGGATGCGCCGCCATGGCATCGTCGGCGACGACGGTCAGCCGATGAAACTGCACCGGTCCCGCATCCGCACCACCCATCACGCGATGCGGGACAAGAAGTCCTGGACCGGGAATGCGCGCGCCACGATCGACCCGAACCACACGCCCGCGGTCGAGGGTGACCACTACCTGTCGGCGACGACTCCCGGTCAACGCCACGCCGTCGAGACGATCATCGCCGACGCCCAGCACGACATCCTCCGCCGCGCGCACCCTCCGGCCGTGATCACCGAGGAAGACGCGGCGGCGCTCGCCGAGGGTTACCCGCAGCTGCTGGCGGTGATGAAGCTCGACGAAGGCGTGCTCGCCGAGCTGGTCGGTGGCGCGCGGGATGTGTTCACCGCAGCCTGCGCCGATCAGCTGGCCGGGTTACACGGGCCGGCAGGCAAACCATGCCCGGCACGTCCCTGGGTCTGCCTGCTCTGCCCGCTGGCGGTGTTCGCTCCGCGGCACGCAGTGAACCTGCTGCGGCTCAAGGCATTCTTCTCGCGCCAGTGGCAGCAGATGCCCGCCGCCCACTTCATGACCGTCTTCGGCCCCTACGCCGCCCGGATCGACCAGATCCTCGACCGCTTCGACCCCGCCGAACTCGCTGTCGCAGCCGCACGCGTCACCGACAGCGACGACGAAATCCCCTTGCGCCCAGAGGAACGCACCGCATGACGAGCACAATCGCGACCGCAGCACCCGGCGTTCAACCACGGTCGCCGTTCACCGGCGCGGACATCTGCCGCGACGCCGGGCTCACGCTGCCGGGCGGCACGCCACGACCGGTATTCGACGACGACCTGTGGGATTTCACCGACGTGGTCGGGCTCCCGGTCCAAATGGCCCTTTACCGACGCCGATTCGACTTCACCACCATCACCGACACCCGCTGGCGGCTGGTCGCCAAGGAGCTGATCCTGGCGCTGCTGGCCCCGAATCACAATGCCGTGGTCCGTCTGCCACGCGCCTACCGCACCCCACTGCATCTGACCAGCTGCTACAGCCGCCTCTACGAGGCCGGCAAGTTCTTCGGCTGGCTCGATCAGCGGGGCATCACTGCCCTCACCGAGCTCGACACCCACCTCTGCGAGGAATACCTGGCGTTCCGACGCTACGTGATCGACCCCGACGGCGTCATCGTTGGCGAGCAGAGCCCAGGCGTCCGGCGCGCAGCCGCGCAGATGATCGTCGATCTGGTCGACTACCGTGACCTGTTCACCGCCGACCGGGTTCCGGCCGATCTGCGCCCCTGGGGCGGCGCAACAGCATCCGCGGTCGCCGAAATGCCTTCTGGTCGCGACGGAAACAAGACACCTGCCGTTCCTGCCGAAGTGCTGCAGCCGATGCTGGCCGCGGCCCTGCACCTGGTGCAGATCCTCGGCCCGCACGTTGTCGAGCTGAACGAGCAGATCCGCAAGATCGACCGTGTCTGGGCTACCGGAGCCCCCGGGCTTCGTCACGGCTCCCCGGCGATGGTCAGCGACATCACGATGCTGCTGGCCGACCACAGGGCGACCGACACACCGCTGCCGATGCTCGAAGAACACGACGTCAACCGCAGACTCAAGGCTGGCTGGGACGCGAACGACCCGCTGCTGCCGGTCTCCACCGGGACCCTGGCGCGGCAGGCCGGATACGTCCAGTTCTGGGCGAAATGGATGCCCACACTGCGCAAACCGCTGATCGACACCCTCAACACCGTCGGAGTCGAGAAGATCTTCGGCCGCAACGCCGCCGAAGTCCCGGCCGCCGATGGTGCGACCTTGCTGCCTTGGACACTGCCAGTGCACCGGTCCGAAGCGGTCGCCATGGTCGGCATCGCCCGCACCGCAGCGATCGTTGTCCTGGCTGGCGCGTCCGGAATGCGGGCCAGTGAGCTGATGGAACTGCGGGTCGGCTGCCGCCCGGTCGAGGAACCGATCTCCGGCCTGAAGTGCTATCGCATCGCCAGCAAAATCATCAAAGGTCAGGGCCTCGGCGGCACCGACGACGAATGGGTCGTCATCGAACCGGTCCACCGCGCGATCGAACTCATCGAGCAGCTCCACGACGACCCGCGTGACGGTGTTCTCCTGCTGTCCCGGTTCAGCTTCCGAGTCCGCTACCTCTGGTTCCGCGCCTGGGTGAATTCCCCGGCCGGAGCCCGTCTCGGACTCGTCCCGATCCCCGACGAACCAGTAGCACTGCGTATGCTCAGAAGAACGGTTGCCCTGGAGATGGCTTACCGGCCTGGCGGTGTCCTCGCCGCAAAACTGCACCTCAAACATATCGCCGCGGCGACAACGGAAGGCTACGCGGCTCGACCGGGCGGCGCTCAAGCAGAGTTGCTGGCCGAGGTCAACAAGCTCGAGGCCGACCACATACTCAAGCTCGTGCTGGCCGAGTTCCGCAACTACCAGCAAGGCATCCTGCCCGCCGGACCCGGCGCCCGCAGCCTGACCGAATTCTTCGCCACCATCGACACCGACCCGAACACCAAAGCCACTGCGGCGCCGAAGATCCAGCGCAACGACCGCGACATCCTCAACCTGCTGTCCAAACGCGCCACGGCGCTGCACCTCGGCCCAGCGAACTACTGCTGGTTCACCGACCCCTCCCGCGCGCTCTGCCTGAAACTTGCAGGCACCCTGACCGCGGACCGGCCGATGATCGGCATGTGTGACTCCGCACGCTGCCCGCAGGCCACCCACCACCAGCACCACCGGCCCGTCTGGGCCGAGCACGCCGAACGCACCAAAACCTTCCTCGGCCAACTCGGCAAAACCCGAACCGCCGAACGCGCTCGTCTGCAGGCCGACTACGACCGCGCCGTCCAGGTCATCACCAGCATCGACACTGCCACAGGAACCAGCGCACCCGAGGAACAGGCATGAGAATCACTGCCGCCCAACGCATCCACAACGAGAACCGCATCCGCGCCGCCATGGACCGGCTTCTGCGCGGCGAGATCTCACCCGGCGGCAACTGCGATATCAAGACCCTCGCACTATCAGCCGGGGTCGACCGCACCGCCTTCTACGGCACCCGGCCCTACGCACACCTACGCGCCGAATTCGAGCACCGCCTCCAGCAGCTTCAGCAGGCCGGAGAAACCCCGGACCCGAAAACCGCACAGATCGAACGCCTCAAGACGGAGGTCGAGAAGCTGAAAAACAACCTCGCCCACGTCAACTCGACAATCCAGGAGCTCACCAACTTCCGAAGCCAGGCCCTGGCCCGGATCGCTGCCCAGCACGACGAGATCCTTCGGCTCCGCACGGCCAACGACCCGGCGGCAGGCATCACCCGCCTCGCGTCGAATCGCCCGAAATACCAGCAGAGGGTAATGGGACCATGCTGACCGACCCGGCAGTGACGTCCATCACAATCGGTTTCGCGTTATCGCCACACGAACGGCGATCAGCGTCACGAACTCCACGCCGAGAATCGGCCACGTCAAACGCAACACGAACCCGACCGCACACAGCCACTGCGGAGACAAGCCATTCCTACGCCCAACGCCACGCCGACGCCGGCATCCCGATCGACGTCCTGGCCGAACTGCTCGATCACCGAAGCTATTCGGTGACCCGCCGCTACTACCGCATCGGCGAGGACCGCCGCCGCGACGCCGTCGACACGGTCACCACGCTCAGCTTCGACCGGCACGGCAACCGGATCTGGCGTGACGCACACGCCCTGCTGGACTCCGAGCGCGCCCGCCACGCCATCGGCGAGGTCGCCGTCCCCGACGGCACCTGCACCGAACCAACCAACGTCAAGGCCGGCGGCGGTGCCTGCCCGATCCGATTCCGCTGCGTCGGCTGCGATCACTTCCGCACCAACATCGCCTTCCTGCCCGACCTGCAGGCATACCTGGACGACCTGCTGCGCACCCGCGAACGGCTGGCCGCCACCATCGACGGAGTGGACGAATGGGCCCGCGCCGACGCCACCCCCACCGAGGAGGAGATCACCCGAATCCGGCGACTGATCAACAGGATCAAAGGCGACATCGCCGAACTCGACGACACGGAGCGAGCGCAGATCAACGACGCGGTCGCCATCGTGCGTCGTCATCGTGCGGCCCACACGGTCCCGCTCGGCATGCCCACCCTCGCCGCCACCCCACCCGCACCAGCAACCCCCGCTTCGGAGGCCACCGCATGACCACAACCACCGACACCACGTCGAATCACACACGCGCACAATCTGTCTCGTCGAGCACACGCACCCGATCGATGCTCGACGGCCGTCGCGGCGACTCGATGCGCCGACGCCGGCGCGTGCTGGCCGCGATCGACCAAGCCGCAGCCGCCGGCGACCGGCTCAGCGCGGCCGCGATCGCTCGTGCGGCCGGAGTCGACCGCACATTCCTCTATCGGTACCGCGACCTACTCGAGAAAATCCATACGCTGCAAACAGATCCAGTCCCCGACGAACACACCGGCCCCACGGTCACCCAAGCCTCACTGCAGGCCGACCTGCTCGCCGCCCACGAACGCGCCGCCCGGCTCAACGCCCGCATCCGCCAACTCGAGCAGCGGCTCTCCCAAGCACTCGGCGAACAAACATGGCGCGAGTCCGGGCTCGACGCCCCAACCGACATCGATGCACTCCACCAACGGATCACCCATCTCGAACAGCAGGTCCTCGACCAACAACAACAACTCGACGAACGCGACGAAGACCTCGCCGCCGCCCGCGCTACCAACCGCGAACTCATGGCCCGACTCAACGCGCCAGGCCGGCCCCGCTGAAACCGCGAGTCGACTTGCACCACACCTGTTGCAGCAGATAGCATCCCAACATCAGCTTCTGAACTGCACAAACTCAGAGAATCACGCCGCTGCATCTGGTTGAGCCCCGGAGAGCAGCCCATACGCGTAGACGGTCTTCAGCAGCGTCGAGTCCCGCAACGCTGACAACGCTCCCTTGCGGTGGCGAAGTCGCGCCTGATCTACCAAGCCATCGGCGGCATCGAAGAGCTCTTGAACCTCGTCATAGCTCAGCGGGCGCCGTCCCGGCCGCCCCTCAAACTCGTTGACGTGACGCACGGTGTTCCAGTCATGCAGGATCTGTGCCGGGGCCTGCCCGAACCGCTCAGCGCACAAAGACGCCCATCCATATCGCGTGTCAGTAACGAAGTCGCCGAACAACCGCAATGCGTTTTGGTATCCCCGTACCGTCGAGTCAGCTTTTGGCTCCGCACCGGAAAGCAGTTGGGAGAAAAACGCATCCGCGTCATCTGCTTGCCACTGCCAGGGATACGTCCCGGTGAACTCGGCGAAACGGCGCACCACGCTCGCCCGCGCCTGCACCGTCGGTGGCTTGCACACCCGGGCTCGCTGCTGATCAGCCCAGCCAGACAGCATCGCGGTGAAGACCGTGGCTTCTGGATCCAACGGAAGCACTTTCGACACCAGCGACAGCGCTGCTGACCCCGGCAACTCGACGCCCACCATCCTGTTGTACTAGATGCGACAATGATGCGCCAGACGTAAGTGTCGAGACAGCACCCTTTCTGAGGTGTGATCCGATGTCCGCGGGACGCGCTTTACTGGGCGCTATACTCGCTCTCAACCGAGCAATTATGTTGCAGCAGATGCAATTCCGCTCGTCCTGCGGCAGAAGTGAGTACGGTGCATCGACCCGCAAGTGCACTGAACTAGTCCGACAAGCACCCTGTTGGCGCCAAGCGTCGCCTCACACCGCCCACAGCGCCCCGGCCAGGGTTCTTCCCAGCCCCGAGCAGTGCGCCGCAGCCGCATACGGTGAAGCAATCCGGCCGACGTGCGGGCCCGTCTTAGCCAGCGTGATACCCGGGGCCAACATCGTCGCCGTCTACTGGGCGATGCATACCGCCGTCTATCGGCTGGATCGCATCCACCCCGTTCCCACAGCAGCGCAGCACGACCGGCAGTACTCGCCGGCTAAATCACCAACAGTGCTTACACCCTCACCACAACATCGGCATATCACCGAGGCGCGCCGCCTCCACTGCGGCCCGATCCCAGCCGCGTTCCCGCAACACCGTGTGCAACGCGACCGAGCGCTCCCGCCGAGCCCATAACCCATCACTGGGAATCGACCTGCGGCCTCCTCCGCGCCGCATCCGGGCCATTCGTCGCATATTTTCACTCTGAGTGCCGATTACCACATGCTGGAATGTCGCCTCGGCCGCACAGACTTTCACGCACAGCGGGCTATCGCACTCGTGCAGGCCCAACTCGTCTGGCTGAAGGAGCACACTGAGTCGACGCGCCAGCGCGTACCGGTGCGGCCGCACGCAAATCCCTTTACCCCCACGGTAAATGAAGAACCGGCCATATCCGTCTTTACCGATAGCCCCCGTGAAAAAATCGCAGTCGTCAGCGCCGGGTCCTTGCACCACGTCGGAGTCAAAGCGCCGGCATTCGTCGGCGTGCACAACAGGATCGACCCACAGCGGCATCCCCAGATGAACACGCACGCGCCCACGCTAAACCCGGCCACCGACACCTTCGTCATGCGCCGCAGCGCCATTCGCACCTAGTGCTTGCGCCGCCGCGCCATCGTCATGCGCAGTAACGCCGTTCGCACCTAGTGCCAACGGCGCCGCGCCAGGGGCCGCCGCGCCGTTGCCCTCACCTAGTGCTTGCACCGCCGCGCCAGTGTGCGCGCTCGCCGCCTTTAACATCATCCGAACGCTACCGACTTTGACCCCAGCCAATTCCGCTATCGCCGCGAGTGATTCGCCGCGACCCTGCATTCGAGCCACCGCGATGCCGCCGGCCTGGCGGTGCGTGTGCCGACGCCGCTCTGCCTCTGCCCGAATCTCGAGGATGCGAGTTGCCTCCCACTCCTCCACGGCCGCCAGGCGACCCAGCTCAACGAGTAACGACGCCGCGTCATCGACGTTTTGCCGCTCGCACTCCACGCGTGCCTCGTTCGCTCTAAGCTGCGCCTCGCGAACCCGCCTACGCGCCGCTGATTTCGAGTTGATCGTTCCCATCGCCGCACCATACGACGAACCGGCTGTCCCGCTCTACCACACTGACCAACATCAGTGCGTCCACATTTGTCCACCACCAATGTTTCCCGATCCCCCAGTCCCACAACATAAGCCGATCCCACCCTCATGCACCACACACCAATGACCACCGGCATCAACCGTTCTGAACCACCCCAGACACCACACACCTCTTGCATTAAGGTCACAGTTTCCTAAGAACCGCCTGATCTGTGTAGGACAGATCTGCGGTGTCGTCTCTAACGTGCGCCTCGAAAGGGATTGCACTGCAGTGACGATGACTAGCCACAAGCTCACCGCCGGAGACGGTTACCAGTACCTGATCCGGCAAGTCGCTGCTGTCGACACCACCGCGCGCGGCCGGGCCCCGCTGATCGACTACTACTCGACCAAAGGCGAATCTCCGGGCCGATGGGTGGGATCGGGTCTGGCATCGCTGTCCTCGACAAGGGCACGTCCGGTGCCCCCCGAAGACCTCGCGAAAGTTTGGGCCGTACCGGTTGATTCGCCGGTCACCGAGGCCCAAATGAAGGCCCTGTTCGGGGAAGGCTTGCACCCCAACGCCGATGCGATCACCAAGTATGTCGCCGAATGCGGCGTGCGCGGCCTCGCGGCCGCCGAAGCCGCCAAACTGGGCCGCAAGTTCCATATCCGCGACAGCGAAACCACCTTTGTGCGCGCCCTGGCAGTGGCCTACCGCGATCACAACGAAGAAGCCGGCCTGCACTGGAACGCGCCCATCGCCGCGCCCACGCGCGCCGCGATCCGCACCGTTGTCGCGCGCCGAATGTTCGCTGAGCAGTACAAGCGCGCGCCCGCCGACGATCGCGAACTCAGTGGGTTTATCGCGCGGGAAACTCGCGCGCGCACGACCGCGGTCGCCGGCTACGACTTGACGTTTTCGCCCGTGAAGTCAGTGTCGACGCTGTGGGCGATCGCACCGCGCGCCGTCGCAACAGTGGTAGAGGAATGTCACGACGTAGCGGTCGGTGATGCGCTGGCGTGGCTAGAAACTCACGCCGCATTTACCCGTTCAGGTAAGGGTGGTGTCGCCCAGGTCGACACCACCGGGCTGCTCGGGGCGGCGTTCACCCACCGCGATTCACGCGCTGGCGATCCTGATCTGCACACCCATGTCGCGATCTCCAACAAGGTCGCCACGGTGGGCCCTGACGGTGTGTTGCGTTGGCTGGCGCTTGACGGGCAGCCTGTGCACCAGTTCACCGTGGCCGCCTCCGAGCTGTACAACACGCGCCTGGAAGCCCACCTTGGACAGCGACTGCAGCTGCGGTTCGCTGATGTGGTCGGCGAGGGCCGCGGCAAGAGGCCGGTGCGTGAAATCGTGGGAATCTCAGTCGAGCTGATGGCCGCGTGGTCGTCGCGGCGGCTGGCCATCGAAGCCCGCACCGCCGATCTGGCCAAGCAGTTTCAAGCCGCCCACGGCCGCGAGCCGACCCACGTGGAAACCATCGCGTTGGCTCAACAAGCGACCCTAGAGACCCGCGAAGCCAAACACGAACCCCGATCATTCGCCGAGCAGCGCCACATGTGGCGCGGCCAAGCGATCGAGGTGCTCGGCGCTGTGCGGGAGCTGACCGCGATGCTGGGCACCGTCTTGTCCGCGCCGGCGCCCCAAATCGATGCTGTCGATGACGACTGGATCACCGCGCGCGCTGCCCAAGTCATCGCCACGGTTGCCCGGTCCCGCGCGACCTGGCAACGCCACCACGTGTTCGCCGAGGCGCAGCGCCTCGTTCGTGGCAGCGGGCACGCCGCCGACGAGACGCTGGCCGACAAGATCACCGAGACTGCTTTGGCCGAGCCGCTGTCGGTTCAGCACATCGATATCGACGACGGTGAAATGGGAGAACCTGCGCAGCTGCGTCGCCGCGATGGAACCAGCGTGCATAGCCGCCACGGCAGCGCTACCTACACCTCTCAGGAGCTGCTGGCCGCTGAGCGACGCATCGTTGCTGCCGCCCTCCGACGCGGCGGGCGCACGGTCGAGGACATCGATATCGAGCTGGCGCTGGCAGACTCGGCCGCACGCGATAAGCAACTCAACGAGGGCCAGGTCGCACTGGTCCGGGAAATGGCAAGCAGCGGGCGCCGAGTGGCGTTGGCGCTGGCCCCGGCCGGTACCGGGAAGACCACGGCGATGGCCGCGCTGTCGCATGCGTGGCGCTCCTCGGGCGCGACCATCGTCGGCTTAGCCCCCACCGCGGCGGCAGCCATCGAACTGGGCGAGGATCTGTCGGCCCCGACCGACACCATCGCCAAATACGTCTGGTCGGCCGACCCGGCCAGCGGGTCGAGTCGCTCTGCCCCACCGCCATGGTTCACCAACGTCGGACGCGACACGCTCATCATCATCGACGAGGCCGGCAAAGCCGGAACGCTCGAACTTGATGCGGTGATCACCCACGCCTTAGCCCGTGGCGCCAGCATCCGGCTGGTCGGTGATGACTGCCAACTCGCGTCGATCTCAGCCGGTGGCGTGCTGCGCAACATCGCCCACAAGACCGATTCACTGACGCTGTCTCAGTTGGTTCGCTTTGGCTCCACCGCCGAAAGCGCAGCGACCCTGGCGATCCGCAGAGGAGACCCCTCTGGACTCGGGTTTTACATCGACCACCAGCGTGTGCACGTCGGTGCCGATCACACCGCCGCCGACATGGCCTACACCGCGTGGGCCGCCGACCTCGACGCGGGCCGCGATTCCCTCCTGTTAGCACCCACCAACGCCATCGTCGATACCCTCAACGCCCGAGCCCGACTCGATCGCCTCGCCGCGGCTGACCCGGCAACACGGCGCGGCCACGAAATCACCCTTTCTGATCGGCTTGCCGCCTCTCCCGGCGACCTTATTCGCACCCGCCGCAATGCCCGCCGGCTGCGCTTGAGCCCCACCGATTACGTGCGCAACGGCTACCGCTTCCAAATCCTGGAAATCCACCGAAACGGCAGCATCAAAGCCCGCCACCTCGGCAGCGGCCAAACAGTGCGCCTCCCCGCCCACTACGTCATAAAGCACGTCACCCTCGGCTATGCGGCAACCATTGACTCCGCACAAGGACTCACCGCCGGACACGCCTGCCACATCGTCGGTGCCGGGAGTCTCACTCGCCAACTGCTCTACGTGGCATTAACTCGCGGCCGCATCGAAAACCACATCTATCTATCCACCGCGGAATCCGACCCGCACCGGGTGTTGTCGCCCAAAGCAACTCACCCCGAAACGGCCGTCGATGTCCTGACCAAAACGCTGTCACGCGACGGCGCACAAGTCTCGGCCACCAGTGCCGCACGCGAAGCCCGCGACCCCTTCGTGCGGTTGGGCCCGGCCGCGGCGATGTACTACAACGCCTTGGGCGACGCCGCCCAGGCCCTGGCTTCCCCGGCCCTGCTGGCCCAACTGCACATCACCGCCGATCAGCTCTATCCAGGGTTGACCCGCGCCGAAGCATGGCCAGTGCTCTGCAAACACTTGGCGATCATCGGCGCCGACGGGCGCGACCCGTTCGCCACACTGACCGAGGCCGCCAGCGTAGGCGAGCTTTTCAGTGCCCACGATCCCGCCGCGGTGCTCGACTGGCGCATCGACCCCACCGGCGGACACTCTGCCGGTATCGGGCCGCTGCGCTGGCTGCCCGCCACTCCCACTTTGCTGGCCAACGACCCCGCATGGGAGAACTGCCTGACCGGTCGCGCCGTGCTGGTTGCCGAGCTGGCAGACCAGATCCGTGAAACCGTCACCCACCAATGGACACCGGCGACCGCGCCGGCCTGGGCCAAACCCGTGCTGGCCGCCAACCCCCAACTCGCCGCCGAAATCGCGGTCTTCCGCGCCGCCCACAACGTGGTTGCCGAAGACACCACCCTGCTCGGCCCACCCCAATACGCCGTGCGCGCCCGCACCATCCAAAAACTCCTCGAAAACCGGGCTCAAGCGGTGGTGCGCACCCAAAGCCCGCATGCTCGCCGCTTTGAGCAGCTGATCGACTCCATCGATCCGCGCATCCGCGCCGACGGGTACTGGCCCCAACTGGCCGCCCACCTCGCCCAAGCCGCCACCAGCCGGCCCGACCTGCCCGGCCTCGTTCGCGCGGCCGCCATCCAACGTCCGCTCCCCGACGAGCTGCCCGCCGCCGCGCTGTGGTGGCGTCTTGCCGCCGAACTCACGCCCGCGGCCACCGTCGATGCCCCCCACACCGGCCTGCGCCCTGCCTGGATCGCTGACTTGCACAACGTCTTTGGGTCAGCAACCGCGCAATCCATCGTCGCCGATCCCGCCTGGCCCGGCCTCGTCTCAGCTGTCAATGCCGCCGACCCCACCCGCTGGACCCCCGCCGACCTTCTTCACGTCGCCGCCGAGCACCTGGCCGACGTCGACCCCGACCACACCATCCCCGCCTACCAATACGCCCGCACCATCACCTACACCGTCGACCTGATCGGCGGCCACCACGACCACGCCGACCACCCGCTACCCGAACAACCCCCACTGCACCCCGAGGAAGAAGAACAACTTCCCCCCGACCCGCTCGGCGAGCAGCGCATCGACACCGGCGCCGCGCTGGCCGGCCGCGACGTCGACGAGCTGCCGCACCATCGTGGTGGCCAAGAGATCCCGTTGGGCGGCCGTGACGCCGGTCTGGACTTCGCCGACCTGCGACCCGACCGTCCGGTTGAGCCGTTACCGTTGCCGGCCGCGATGGCCGACGCGCGCGCACTGCGCAACGAATTCGTCGCCAGCACAGCGGACTTGGCTGCCTTCGTTGATGCAGTGCGCAACGACCGCGGCCCGGCGATGTGCGCGGCCGCCGCCCAGATCGTCGAGCTGCGGGCCCGCGCCGATGCCGACCGCCCCTATCTACTCGCGGTCCAAGACGTCGTCGCCCAATGGGCCGATGCCGAAGCCGACTACGAAGCCGCGCACACCAGCCTCGCATGGGCACGCACCCAACTCGCCGAACTGCAGGCCCAGCCCGATGCCGACCCGCTCGACATCGCCTCCGCCACACTCGACATCCAGCTACGCGCCATGGCCTTACCCGAGATCACGCCCGCCGAGCACTACCACGGGCCACTTGCAGAAGCACTCGCCGCCCGAGCCCAGGCCGCCGGCGGACCCGATCGCATCATCAGCGGCGCCGACGTCGACGCGCTGCTCGCCCGCACTCGCGACGTCGACCACCAGGCCCTGCAGGTGGCGCGCCGCCACCACCATCAGCTGCTCGCGCAACTTGACCGTGCTGAAGCGGCCGCCGCCCTGGCCTTCGCCGCCGCCGAAACCCGCTCCACTGAATATCTCAGCGCCCAACGCCACGACCTGGCCACCGAGCTACGCGTGCTCCAAGCCGCCAGCCGCTACCACCCCCAACGGCCCCTGCGCCTTGCCCCCGGTGCCATCGGCGACCTGCCCCCAACCACCGCCGCCGCGCTCACCAGAACAGCCCGCCTGCCCTTCGCTGTCACCGTCATCGACGCCCCACACTCGACCGAGCGCCGCGCGGCCCTACACACCCTGCACAGCGCAGCAGCAGCCGCCGACCGCAAAATCCTGTGGTGCAGCCCCACCCGCGACCAGGCCGAGCGTGCCGTCGCTGATGAGCTCGCCGACACCGCCGCCAACATCACCGAAGCCCGCACCCACATCACCACCAGGCAGTGGCAATTGCCCCCGGGCGCCCTGCTCATCGTCGAAGACGCCGCCACCGCCGACCCGGCAGTGCTGGCCGACCTCGCCGAACACGCAGCCACCACGCAGGCTGGCCTCATCCTGCTCGACACCACCGGCCGCCGAACATGGCCCCCGCAGCCCTCACAACGGCTCCTGGGCCTGCTGCACACCGAATTGCCCTGGACCACCACCCTCGGTGACCACACGCCATCTGACACCGCCCCACGCCCGTCTGCTCCGGACCTCGATGCCGCGCTCACCCAGCTACGGCGCGTGCACCCCGCGCTGCTCGACGACCAGCTGCGCGCCAGCCTCACCCGCGCAGATCAACTCCAGGCCACCATTCGCGGCGCCTACCAGCGTCACCTGGACGCAACCTGGCTTCGCGATCGCCATCAGGACCGCGATCGCCACATCGAGGACCGCGACCGCGGTATCGACATCTAGACCTGGCCGCGCTTTTTGTCTTGGCGCTCTTGGTATTTGATGAACCCGTCGACCGCTTGGGCGGTCACGCCGAGCTGGCGCGCGATCCAGGAGGTGCCGCGCCCCAACGCGATCAGCCGGCGCGCCGCATCGCGGCGGCGCTCACGCGCGGCGCCGATCTGCGCGGTCAGGTGCTCCATCTCCGCGTGAGCGGCCAAAAGTTCGCCCAGCGCTCGGCGCTCATCGTCCACACCGCCGATTGTTTCAGACTGCCTTGAAACGCTCCACCAGCAGCGCGAACAATTGAAATGTCAGGCCGGGATGGGTTGGCGGCGTCGGCTCACCGCAGCAGGCGTACTCACCGCACCCAACGTCCTGTTGAGCACTTCCTCGAGCTCGGCCGCGCGGTAACGGACCGTGCACTCAGGTGGCAACGACACACCCACCAGCCGGCCGGCCGAATCGACCGACACAACCACCTCGCCGGCATCCCTGGCCGATTCACCACTCACCGGCACGGCCGCCAGCAGCGCCTCAATACGCTTCACCCGAGCCAGCACCCGCCCGGCCAGGACGCCCCGAGCCAGCACCCGCCCGGCCAGGACGCCGCGCTCCTGCGGCGCCACGGCCGCCGGCCGCGCCGCATCCCGGGACTCCTCCCGTGCCGCCACCGGCCCGGTACCTCGCCGATGCCGCCCACAGCAGGTGGCGACAAAACGGGCATAGGCGGCCACCTCATCGCGTGCCCGAAGATTCTGCGCCAACTCAAACCGCATATACGCCAACACACTCACACACACAATGTCCGCGGCAAGTTCAGCGGCCGACAACACCATCGCCCCCGCCGACAATCCAATCTCTACCGTCCGACCATCACGCCCAACCCGAACCCGAACCAACCCCCCGGGGCTGACCGCGCCAAAGCATCCGAGATCTGCTGCCGCTGCGGACACCATGGTGGCCCCCTCACTAGTTTCAAGACTGCCTTGAATACTAGGCGGAACGCCTAATCCTTTCAAGGGCCCCTTGAAAGGATTAGGAGCGCAAGTTCCCCGGCTGCGTTAGCAGCGGATCGTCACATCGACTCCGCTTTACTACGCGCTGCGGCAAGGGCGTGATCGTAAACAACCGGAAAGTCGCGAAAAACCGCTTCACACAAAGCTTTTGGTATCCCGGCATCGGCCAAAGTCCGCATCCACTCCGCGATCACGTCGACGTCTTCCTCCGTGATGGCAGAAGCGTCACGAGCCCAACCCCGACCCCTGAACAGCATTCGGTTGTAGGAAATACCTACGGACTCAACGCATGCGCGCTCCAACGTCGCAACCGCGCGCTGTGCGGCCAATGAACCGGCCGCACTGTACGGCTCCAACTCCACCGCCGACGACAACGCAGACAGAAAATGCGGTGCAACGGCGACCTCAGTCGACCATGACTCACCTGCCGCCCGAGTCGCCGCCAGCAAGCTCAGCCCGAACCTGTCCTCGGCCGCAAACTCGACGAGTCCGGGATCAGGCGCCAACCACGGCCGCGACTTCTTGATCCAGTCTGATGGAGCTGAAGGCTGATCTGGTTGCAAAAAATCCCACGTCAGCCCTAGATCACAGATCGCGGCAGCGAACTTCATACCCGCCAGGCGCAGATCGCATGCGGCGCGTTCCAGGTCAGTTGCCCAGCCAGCCACCCGGGCGGTCGACTCGGGCGGGATGCCCAGTGTGGCAGTACCGACCGCCCACCGTGCGCTCTCTGTGAGTGCCGAGACCAGATCGCGATGACGTGCCCCCAGCACCGCGAGGTGTTCTACCCCACGGTACTTAGCCTGCCACTCCTGGTGCTGCTCTTGGCGCCATTGCTCGGCAAGCCATTGCAAATATTCGTGTTCACTCACTGTGGTGCTCAATATCGTCGCAGCCGAGCTCGGCTGCGACTGCGCGCAGCCTCATTTCGAATTGGTGGGCGAAATCGGCGGGATCGGCGTGGGCGGTCGCTGCGGCGTAGACCATGTCCGCTGCCTCGGCCAGGTCCTGCTCCCAGCCCTGCACGAATTCCATGGTGCGTGCCGTGACCCATTGCGCCTGATACGTCTGGCGCTCTCCAGTGGAAGACTCTAAGTGCGGTCTGGTCGCGCTTAAATTCACGAAATACACGCTGGTCGCGATCCGGTATTGGTTCCAGGTCTGCTGCGAAATGTCGTCGCCGGTACCCAACACATTCCACATCTCGCGCAGCTCGGGCGTCATCTGCTCGCACCTCGACACAGTCCACGTCATCTGAACGCCGAGCTGTTGCAGGGCTCGCTGCACCACCTCGCGCGGCGTCTGCACAATCCGGGCATACAACTGTGGATCGAAGGCTTCGAGTCGGTGCATGTGCATGTCGTCGAGGATCGGCCGCGAGTAGGGGCCATCATCGAATTCGCGGGGGCAGACGGCGTATTCGACACCGGGCGCGCGACCGAAGGGACTGTCCGCAGTGACCGCCATGGCAACCAGATGCGTGCCACCGCGCCCGCGCAGTTGTGCGTACTCGGCTAACACCTCGGCAGGGTCGGATGACCCGAACCAGCGTTCCCGAAATTGGTTGTCCACCCGCTCATCTGCCGCTAAAAGGCGTGCAGTCCGCGGCAAGAACACTCCCCACGGGATATAGCCGAAGCCCTCGTTGGACATCACCACACACTCGGTGGCACCACCAGCCTCACGCCGAAACACACCCACGGCCCACTCGATGCAGGCGTAATTAACGATGTCACTGTCACGACGGAGCTTGCGCACCAACGCTTTTGCGGCAGCCAACTCCGGTGAATCAGACCTTTCGCGCCGGGTGGACCCCGCTCCAGCGCTCACAGTGGCGGCCGGCACCACCACCGCCCCACCCGATCCGCCCGGCGAGCCCGCTGAGTTCGTAGCCGGCGCCGAACCACCCGCTGTGGCCGAATTGCCGGCAGGGGCCACCGGCGCTGCACCACTGGCGCCCCCAGCTACAGGAGCCGCCGGAGCGCCCATACCCGGCGGGGGAAGCATCATCGCCGCCGGCGCCGCACCCGCCGTCCCCGCAGAGTTGGCCACCCCGGCGCCCGCGGGATTAACCGTGGGCGGGGTCGCACCTGCCGCTGCCACCCCCGCCGAGGGCACACCCGCGCCCGACGTCAGTCCCGCCGCTGGAGTTGCGGCTGTCTGCCCGGCCGCCGGGGTGCCGGTCCCGGTCGCAGGCGGCAACGACCCCAATGCCGATCCTGTTGAAAGCCCTTGAGAGAAAGCCTGTGCCGGAGCTCCGGCGGTGGGTATGGCGTTAGCGGGCAGGTTCCCCAGCCCGGCAGCCTGAGTCCCGGGCAACTGCCCAAGACCACCAGGCAACCCCCCGCCCAAGCCTCCACCGGCCCCCAAACCCCCCCCCCAGACCCACCCCCCCGGCAACGAA